>NZRO01000032.1 GCA_002696275.1 Flavobacteriales bacterium | reverse complement strand
TAGAGCAGATAATTATATTTCTAATACTATGTTAGCAGAAATATTTCTTGCTCAATATCCTGTTTACTCATGTAATATTAAAAAATTAGAAAATCACGTTTCTCAGAAAAGTTGTGGTTGTTGTTAAAGTATAAATGAGAAAATTCAACTTGAATAATTTTTTAAAAAAGTTCGAAATAAGGACAGAGAGGCCCACCAAAGCGGAATCCATCCCATTATGAGTTAAGATTCCGCTTTTTTTATTCTCATAAATACCAGAAACCCACTCAATTGAGTGGGTTTTTTATTAATTTTACGAAATAATGAAAATCAACATAGTCCCTTATAATGATGAATGGCCTTTACTTTTTGAAACGATAAAAAAAGAAATAAAAAAAAGTATTGTTGACAATGATGTTATAATTGAGCATATTGGTAGTACTTCTGTAAAGAATCTTGATTCAAAACCAATTATTGATATTTTAATAGGAGTTAGTTCTAATGAATTAGATAAATATATTGACCCTATCAAAAATTTAGGATATACATACATTAAAGAATATGAGATAGAAATACCTGAAAGAAGATTCTTCTTTTTTGAAGAAAGCAAGAAAAGAATAGCTCATATTCATTTAGTAAAACATAATAGTAGATGGTTTAAAAGACATTTAGCATTTAGAAATGAATTAAGATCAAATGAAGTTATTAGAAAAAAATATCAAGGGTTAAAGTATTCACTGTCCGAAAAAGAATGGAAAGATGGAAATGAATATGCCGATGCAAAAACAACATTTATTAGATCTGTTGAGAAGATGCTAAAATTTGATTGAAAAAGTTCGAAATAAGGACCGAGAGGTCCACCAAAAAATAAACCCACTAAATTGATTGGGTTTTTATTTATTCAATAATTATTTTTTTCTCAACTGTGCCATCATCATAGATATAAAATAATGGCATATTATATTTTGGAATAATAGACCTTCCTAAAATATCAGTAACATTCAATAAATTTTTTTGATTTGTATTTGAAGTATTAATATTACCTGTAGTTAAAGAATATGTGTAAAATACATATTCTGCTCTTTCAGGTAATAATATTAAAGCATCATTATTATACGCTCTTATATAAAATTTGACTTCATCTCCATTTACAGGGAATTGATAATTAGTTGTATAAATGCCATCTCCAGCAACAACATCTCCATTTTGACCATCATCATTCATAACAATCTCTTGAAAACCTGAGTTATATTCACTAAGTGTCAGCATTAAATGTACTGAATCAGCACCAAAAACTTCTGCAGAAATGTAATTTCCAAAAATATTTAAATTCGATATTGTTGGAGGAGTTAAATTTATTTCTGGATTTTGTGTTAAATCATTAATTCGAGCTAAAATTACTGGCATGAAAGGTTGAGCTGAAATCCACTGATTAAGAACAGAAACTTGACTAATATTATCAAAAAAATCCTGATTCGAATAGCCTTTCTCTGTATCACTTATAACTGCAGGATATGCTAATGATTGTAAAGAATTTATATTTTGTAAAAACCATGATGTATCTAAAGATTCATTAATAATAGTTCTTAAATGAGCAGTATAAATTTTACGATATAATTGATTATTTAATAATAGATTTAATAGAGGTTTGTTGGGTTGTATTGAATAAGGATCGGATAATGTTCCAGTTGGCGTAGATCCAGAAGCATTAATGAAACTTTCACTTAAATCCCATGGTATAATTTGAAAAAGATTATCTCCAGTTTGATACAAATAATAATTATGTGGACTTCCAATATTATACGCATCGTAATTCATGATTATATGATTAGCTGCAAAATACCATAAAACTCTATCAACATTTAGTACACTTTCTATATCAGAGGGGGTATTATTTAACACATCTATTAAATTAACTAAGCTACTCCAACCATGCTCTGATTTCAACTCATAACTATTATAATATAATGAACTATCTGTTCCTAAAAATTCAAGATTTGGACTGTAAATTAACATATCAATAGGATCGCACTTAAAAAAAGCTCCATCTTTTTCAGAAAAATGTTTTTCTAAAAATTGTTTATTTATAGATTCCTGATTTAAATATAGACCTGTGTAATTACCCTGAGTATTTACTTTCAATAAATTAGTTTCATATGTAGGTAAATACCTTTGATATATTTTTGTTGCTAATAATTCCTTTAAAAAAGTAGGATCAAACCAAGAATTTGATAATTTCATTTTCTTGTATCCCATTAATTTTTGCCCTGATATAATATCATTCATATCAATATTATATGGCTTTTTAACTACTGAATTACACTTAGTATAACTTGAGTTTCCTTTGTATCTAATCGCAACACTGTCTAATATTATATTATTGAAAATGATTTGTGCTGGTAATCTATATAAAGGATCATTATAAAATGTGCTATCTAAAATATTATTAAAATCAGAATTATAAAAATTAATATCAATTGTTCTCAAAGAGTCTTTATCATACATACCTCCCAAATTTTCATATAATAAATATGGATTATATATATTTTGTGATAAACAAAGATTAGGAAATAGAATTATAAATAATAAACATTTTCTCATAATTCAAAATTAATTAATATTTTTCTAATAAAGTTCGAAACTGGGACTGAGAAGTCCACCTAAAAGAAACCTACTCAATGAGTGGATTTTTATTTATTCAATAATTATTTTTTTCTCAACTGTACCATCATCATAGATGTGGAATAAAGGTTTGTTTTTACCTCCCCCATTTTCTCTTCCTAAAATATCAACTACTTTAATTAGTTTTTTATCAAATAAGTCTATTTCTCCTATTGAGGTCACGCTACCCATCTTAGCCCAAACTGCTAGAGTTACATCCCAAATCCAAGTCACACAACAAGTATTAAATGCATTATTATCTATGTAAGTAATACAAATATTAATAGTATCATAGGGCTGACCATTATTCATATTATTAAAAATCTGATGTGAATTCAACAGACTATCTTCTCCTAAAACTGTTCCATCTGGAGCAGTTGTAATCCAATAATTAATATCCATGAAACTAATAGGCACTTCCGCAAGTAATATTGTTTGTGATGAACCACCTGTACTAACAAGTGTCATAGAATCACAAGGGTTGGATATTGTAATAACACAAACAGTCTGACAAGCAGCTAAAGATGTGTATGTTCCTAAGCCTGTGCCAGGATCATAACATCCTGTTACACCACAATTCCAAGAAGGTGTAGTATTTCCACACACAACTTGACATGCAGCTAAAGATGTATATTGCCCTAAACCAGTACCAGGATCATAACATCCCCCAGGAGTATTAACAGGACAATCCCAAGAAGGTGTAGGGTTTCCACACACAGCTTGACATGAAGCTAAAGATGTATATTGCCCTAAACCAGTACCAGGATCATAACATCCAGTAACTGGATTACAGTCCCATGAAGAAGGAATTGAATTACCAATAAGTATTGAATCACAATAAACAGAAACACATGTATTTATAATCACTGAATCAAAAAAGACAACAGTCAAACAAGGTGTATATATACCATTATTTGCATATGTGTGTACAGGATTTTGCTGAGTTGAAATAGTTCCATCACCAAAATCCCATTCCCATGTGACAGAATAGTTTGTTGACCATCCAGAATTTATAGTAGATAAATCTGTAAATATAGTTGTTGTCCCATTTTGGATATAGCTGAAATCTGCTTGACACTGTGCTTGAGCAAAAAAGATTGTTAAAACTGACATTATTGTTAATAATAATCTTTTCATAATTTTGTTTTAAATTTAATAATTTGTTTTAAGTATTTAAATTGATTTTAACACTACAAAAATACATACTTGTTACAATTTACAATTTCTTTTTAAATAATATCTTACGAATTCAAGAAATTTATAACAACTTTTAAATCTATCAATAACCTTACATAACTTTAGTAATATAAATTTTGAAAAAGTTCGAAACTGGGACCAAAAAGTATTTACATATATATACTAAATAATTAGTGAGAATATCACAAAAAAAACTAAATAATGAAAACTATTATTTAATTTTGCTATTAAGCTAAAACACAATTTATTAAATGAATTTTCAAAATAAAAAATATAATCGAAAAGAATTTATTACTTTTTTAGGAAAAGTAACTTTAGGAGCTAACTTTATTCCTCCATTTTTAATGTCCTATGGTAACACAAGTAAGCCTATTAAAACAGGAGATATTTCTAACAAACAACTTAAAAAACTAAAGAAACTATCATTGGAAGGATTAGTAGCTTCAGATCAGGATGATTTACTACTAACTAAAGGCTTGGATTACCATGTAATCTTAAAATGGAATGATAAAATAAATAATGAAGATAGATTTGGCTTTAATTGTGATTATAATTGCTTTATTCCCATTGACCCTAAAAATCCAAATGATGGGTTATTGTGGGTAAATCACGAATACATAAATCCTCTTTTTGTTTCTGGGTTCAATTATAGAGATGCTAAAAATATAAAGACAAAAAAGCAAGTCGATGAGGAAATGTATAATGTTGGAGGTAGTATTGTAAGAATAAAAAAGGAAAATGAAAAATGGCAAGTTGTGCATAACGATCCTCACAATAGAAGAATAACAGCAAAAACTCCAATGAAATTGAATTGGGACCAGCCGCTGAAAGGAAAGACAACTGTCATAGGAACGCTAGCAAACTGTTCAGGAGGAATTACTCCATGGAATACTTTTTTGACTTGTGAAGAAAACTATGACGGTTACTATGGCGACAATCAATATGATAAAAATAATAAGCCTACCAAGATTCCTAGTTATTATGGATGGGATAAATTTTATGATTATCCTCCTGAACATTATGGTTGGGTTGTAGAAATAGATCCAAAAGATGGAAAAGCACAAAAGCATATTGCCTTGGGAAGATTTGCTCACGAATGCTGTACATTATTTCAATTAGATGACAATAGAATAGTTGCTTATACAGGAGATGACAAAAATGATGAACATTTATATAAGTTTGTTTCTTCTAAACCTAATTCCTTAAAAGAAGGAACACTTTATGTTGCTGACATGAAAAAAGGAAAATGGTTAGCATTAGATTGGGAAAATCAATCTATACTAAAAAGTAAATTTAAAGACCAAACAGAGGTTTTAATTAGGGTAAGAGAAGCCTCCAAATTATTAGGAGCAACTGAATTGAATAGGCCTGAAGATATTGAGATTGATCCTATTACAGGAAATATTTTCGTCTCACTAACAAACAATAAATATAAGGGAGATTATCACGGTTCAATTTTAAAAATTGAAGAAAATAATGGGGAATTTGACTCATTAAACTTTAATTCATCAACTTATATGACTGGAGGAGAAAAAAGTGGTTTTTCTTGCCCTGACAATTTAGCCTTTGATTTTTCTGGAAACCTTTGGATAACTTCAGACATCTCAGGTTATTCTATGAACAAATTTGATGGACCCTATATGCCATTTAAAAATAATAGCTTATTCGTAATTCCGCGCTATGGTAATTATGCTGGTAAAGTAATTAGAGTTGCCTCAGCACCAAGAGATGCGGAGCTTACTGGTCCTTGGTTTGCTCCAGATGGAAAATCACTTTTCTTAAGTGTACAACATCCAGGTGAACGAACTACTGACATAAATAACCCTACAAGTAAATGGCCCTTTGATCAAGACAAAATACCAAAGCCATCCGTTGTAGCAATCACTGGTGATTTAATAGAAAAAATGAATTATTTGAACAAAATAGAAAGTTAGTTCTTGTATATAATTTTTTAAAAAAGTTCCAAATAAGGACGTTAATTCAACTAAAAAACCACTCAATTACATGAATTTTATTTTAACTAATTAAATAAATCCTTAGATTTATAAATTGTTACCCCTTCCTGTTTATTTGTTAATGATTCATTAATAATTTTGATTGCTAAATCTTTAACTAATAAAGGTTTCAAAGATCGAAGAAAACCAAATTTATTAATTACCTGCAATAAATTTATAGTATATTTTTCTCCTAACCTAATAAATTCTGGCTGTCTAATTAGCGATGGTGGTTGAAAAATATGAATTTTATTAAAGCTTAGACTTTTTACTGAAGATTCTAAAGCTCCCTTAATTTTTAGGTAGAAAAAAAAAGAATGTTTGTTTGCACCAATAGAAGATACTAAAGAATAATGACTAATACTATTTTCTGATGCAATTTTAGCAAACTCATACTGGTAAGTATAATCAACTAAGAACTGTTCTTTTTTACCTCCAGCTTCTTTTTTGGTAGTTCCTAGTGCAGAAAATAATATATCTCCTTTAACTAAAGCATTATATTTACTTAATCTAGAAAAATCAATTTTATGTATAGTTAATTTTTTATGCTCAATGTCAATCTTTCTTCTAACAAACAAAGAAACTTTACTAAAATTAGAATCTTCTAATAATAATTTAACAATCTCTATTCCTGTAGCGCCGGAGGCTCCTAAAACTAATGCGTGTAATTTTTTCATAGCACAAAATTTCTTAATAATTTACTATAAAAGTTCGAAATAAGGACCGAAAGGTTCACCAATAAAGAACCTTCTCATTTGTGTGGATTTTTATTTATTCAATAATTATTTTCTTATCAACCGTTCCATCATCATAGATATAAAAGAGAGGTTGGCTTATGAGGTCTTTAGACTCCCTTCCCAATAAGTCTACTATCTTAATCAATTGCTTATTATAATTCTGTCCATTATTCTCGTTGAAAGATGTAGTTATACAACCAATTAATCCATTAATGTCATATCGTGAAACAAATTGCCAAATCTCAATATTTGCATCAATCGTCATATTTCCAAAACTTCCAGGCCAATCATGTCCTCCTCCAATCACTTTTAATTCCTCAACGTAGGCACAACCTGAATTAGTTGACCAAGTATATCGCTCAACACTTGGACTAACAGTATTAACAACAGCAGTTGTATCACAATTATTATGTGTTGCCCAATACATATGTGTTTCTGCAGCAGAAAGATAATATTCTATCCCCTGATATATTATCCCATTGTATGGAGAAGTTATGTCATCAGTACCAAGTATTGTAAGAACTCCAGTGGGATGCACCGGAGAACAAAAACTATTTGGATTTGCTTGCATGGTTCTTGCTACTGGAGCTATAGCTGCAATTCTACTATTGAGTTTACAAGCAAGCTCAAAGGACATATCACCTCCTAATGAATAACCACAAGCATATATTCTATTCTGATCTATTTGGTAATTACTGGCAATAGTATCTATCAATGAACTAAAAAAGGTTATATCATCAAAAGTACCTGGGACTTTAGCAATCCAATTGAAAGAGTTTCCATCACTTGGGTCTGGGCGTGCCTGAGGATAAACAATAATAAAGTTTGCCGTATCAGCAATGGGACTCATATCTGCGATACCAATATGATAAGCAATAGTACCACCTCCTCCATGTAAATTAAATAGTAAAGGAAAATTTGTAGTTCCATCATAGCTTGCTGGAACATAAATACTATATTCTCTTATTAAACCATCATGCTGTATAGTTTCACTAATGTATCCTTGAGCAAAGTTTACATTAATAGTAGTAATAAATATTAAGAGTGAAATAAGTTGTTTTTTTATTGTTTTTATTGTTTTTATTGCTTTATGATTCATTTTATAATGATTTAATTGTCTTGTTGCAAAATTAAGAATTAATTTTCTAAAAAAGTTAACTAAGTACTGTGACAGGTAATTTGTTTTTCATATTTTTTTATAAAGTTTATGCTTAATTTAGAACTTTCAAATACTCTTGATAAGATTCTTTATCAACTTTCTGTTCTTTCCATATCTCCAATACAAGCAATTCGTTTCTTAATTGAATGGATTCTTTTAATTTAATTCTAAATTTTTTATATGAATCATAATCCGTAGAGGTACAGGAATTCCACATGTTCTGCACATATGAAACAGGGTTAAATATATATGTGAATCTTATAAGACGATTTTTCTCTTCATTTTGTCTTTCTATTTCATTCGCCGCATCAACATTCATTTGATTGACAATAGAACTAATACTTCTTCTTATTTTTTTATTATCTAAATTTATTTCTAGAGAATCTTTATTCAGAGATATTTCAGGATGAATATCTAGCAGCTTTGTATAAAGATTAGAATTATCTAATTTAAAAATATCATATGTTCTTTTTCTATTGACATCTAAAAAATCAGTCATATAATTTACAGGATATTGGAAGCTAACGTACTGATGAACAGATCCTGGAATTATCACACAAAACAACAGCCAAACACTAATCATTTTAAAAGCAATAGAGGAGCTACTTTTACCATTCGTATTTAAAAAATAAAAAACAACAAAAAACAATATGATATACAAGTTAGAAAGTAAAATCAAGTTTAAAACTGATTTAATATTAGAGATACCACTATTAAAAAAACCTACAGTTAATATTAAGAAATTAACAGAGAAAAGAACTAAAATTAAATAAAATATCAACCTAGTAAAAACCCAAAGTTTGACCTGATTATTTTGAATAGAAATTAATTTATGAAAACTAAAATCTTTTTCTAAACCATTAATGTTGTAAGTCATAATAATAATTAAAACTGGAAGCAGGAAAATTATAAGAAAAGAAAAATCTATATTACCATTAATTAATCTTTCATAATTAGAAATTTCTTCGACAATATCATCATCATATGTTGAACTCCATCTATTTACTTTTTTATAAAATCCAAATTGTGTAGACTGACCTATTCCAAGAGGCATTAAAGGAGAAGGTTCTTTAACAACATATGTAGAAGTTGATCTAATTGCCCAATATGGATCTTCTACGTTAATCCATGATTTATCGTCTGGACCCTTATTGCTTTTATCGAACCAATCTAATACCTTTTGATTTTCAATTTCTTTTTGCTCATTAATATTCAAAATTGTCTGAGTCTGTTTGTTTGATATTTTATATGCATTAAAAATTGACAACATACATATAGACATAAAAAATAAATATGAATATAATTTTGCTTTACTTCTAGTAAAATGTATCGCCTCGTATAAAAAAATATTTAAATTCATTATATAATTAATTTTCTTGATTTAAGAATTACAAAAAATATTAAAAACAATATCCACGAAAAAAGAAATATTATATCATATAAATAATAATATAAAACTGAAGAAAAATTTGGGGTTGAATAATTAAAATCATTAATAGATTTAAAAAACACGTTGTCAGATAAGTATGCATTTTCTCCTTTAGTTGAAACAAAAGTATATTCATTATTTAACTTCTTAACAAAATATCTTCTATAAATTTCCGCTTTACTTAAAAAATCTAAATGATGAATTAAATCTGTTCCACATGAGCCAGTACTTAAACTTTGTATCGAAGCAAATGGATTTATTAAGCCGCTCAATTGATAGTTCCTTTTTTGTTCTTTTAATATTGAATATACATTACCAAAATGTTTGTCCCATACCTTATTTCCATATTCTTCATCAGCTTGCAATAGTATACCTGAAAAATTGATTGGTAATTGAGAAAGACTATCAACATTATATTTTTCTAAAGTTTCTTTTTCTAACTGATATCTTCTTTCATCTGAGGGGTTGTGTCCATCAATACCTTTGGATCTATCCTCTTTCATATCTGATTTCAATTCGAATCTTGTAGGAAGTGGAGATATACTCTCTGTAAAATTCCCTATTGTTTTTGGCAAGAATACAGTCCAAAGTAACCATACAATAATCATTGTAGATAATGATGAAATACTCTTTTTAAATAAGATTGATAATAATATTGTTAGAGTAATTATAATAAAATAATAAATTATATATGCAAAGAAGAAAATAACTAATCTTAAAATTTCGTCAAAAGATAAACTTGAAAAATTAAAGGTATATTGAATAAATATACTTAAAAATAATAACAAAAATGATAATGAGAGGATCGTGACAATCTTTGCAAAAACTATCTTTAATAAACTATCTCCCTGAATAATTAACAGTTTTAATCTACCACTTGCAATCTCAGAAGTATAACTATTAAAAGACAAAAATATTAAGAATAAAGGTATAATAAATTGAAAAAGTAAAGAGGGTTTAAGCTTCCCAAATTTAGAGATTTCTAATGATTGGGATATCTCTGAAAAAGCAACATCATTTTGTTTGTGTCCCTCTAGTCTTAATACTACCCCAGTTACAGAATTAATTCCTTCATCTAAACTATTAAGAATGGTATTTGATTTAAAAGCGTAAGTACCAAAATGGGCAGCACTATGAGCATTAGTTGAATCAATTTCATCCCATTGTGATCTAATATGATTATGAGCTTCATTTTGACTTTGAATTTGTTTATTATTTTGAATAATAGCAAAATATGTTACTACAATTAATAAAATAATAAAAAAAGATGTAAAAAAAATAAACAATTTATTTCTCAAAAAACATCTCCATTCATTATAAAATATATTAATCATTTAATTCTTCATATATTCAAGGTAAAGACTCTCTAATTCTAAAGAACTCACATCTTTAGAAAACATTTCTTTAACTAATGTACCTTGTTTTAATATTCCAATCTTATCACAGGTTTCACGCACTCTAAAAATATCATGTGAAGCCATGAGAATAGTAGCTCCTTTTTTACTCATTTTTTTAAGCAGCAACGATAAATCATTACTAGAAAGTGGGTCTAAACCACTAGCTGGCTCATCCAAAAGATATATTTTGGCATTCTTTGCGTATGCTATTGCAATTCCAACCTTTTGTTTCATTCCTTTTGAATATTCTGACATGGGTTTATTAAAGTCTAATTCTTTTAAGCCGCATTCTAAAAGAAAATTACATAATTGATCTGTAGTAAATTTTAATCCTGCAATCTTTGAAAAATAATCTAAATTTTCAACTCCTGTTAAATAAGGATATAAATTAACATTTTCTGGAATATATCCAACTCCATCTTTACTTGTAACAGTACTTCCTTTATTATCAATCATATTGATGGTACCACTGTCCTGATCTAAGAATCCAAGCAACATATTAAGAGTAGTAGATTTTCCAGCTCCATTCGCTCCTAAAAGACCATATATTTCTCCACTATTAACTTTAATAGAAAGGTTATTAAGAACTATATTACTATTAAAACTCTTATAAATATTTTTTAATTCAATCATTTATATCTTTTTTAGAAAATTTATACAAAAATATATAATAGACGCAAATCAGTTGCGTTATTAAAGAAAAATATAAAGTTATATTGTTAACTATAGAAAAATATAAGATAATTTATCAAAAAAGTTCGAAATAAGGACCGAGATAACTGACCAAAAATGAAACCCACTCGAGTGGGTTTTTATTTATTCAATAATTATTTTCTTATACACCGCTAAATCATCATAGATATAAAAAAGAGGTTAACACTTGAAATCTTTAGACTCTTTTACTAATAAGTACTATCTTAATCAATTGCATAGAACACCAATAAAACCATCTTAATTACAGTGGTTTTATTATTTTAGCTAAATCATTAAATTATTTTTTAAATTATTATGAAATTTATAAAACATGCTTTTCTATTAATACTTTGTATTACAGTTTATCACTCAAATATTATTGCTTTAGAAAATAAAAAAAATAGTATAGAAGACAAGAAAAATAGTTCAGTGTATTCAGGATTAAAATTTAGAAGTATAGGTCCTGCATTAATGTCTGGTAGAATTTCAGATATTGTTATTCATCCAGAAAACGAAAATTTATGGTATGTAACAGCAGGATCTGGAGGTGTTTGGAAAACAGAAAATTCAGGAACGACATGGAAATCTATTTTTGATGATCAAAAAAGCTATTCTATTGGATGCATTTCATTAGACCCACAAAATCCCAATATTATTTGGGTTGGGACAGGAGAAAATGTTGGGGGTAGACATGTAGCTTATGGAGATGGAATTTATAAAAGCGAAGACGGTGGAGAATCCTGGAAAAATATGGGATTGAAAAAATCTGAACATATTTCTAAAGTCATAATACACCCAAAAAATTCAGATATTCTTTGGGTTGCTTCACAAGGTCCTTTATGGAATAAAGGAGGAGAAAGAGGAGTTTATAAATCTACAGACGGAGGAAAATCTTGGACGCAAACACTTGGAGATAACGAATGGATTGGAGCGACAGATTTAATAATTGACCCAAGAAATCCTAATTTATTATATGCAGCTACATGGCAACGGCACAGAACTGTAGCTGGATATTTAGGTGGTGGACCAGGAAGTGCAATTTATAAATCAAATGATGGTGGAGTTAATTGGATTAAACTTAATAATGGGCTTCCAACCAGTAATATGGGAAAGATTGGTTTAGTTCTTTCTCCTCAAAATCCTGATGTAATTTATGCTGCAATAGAATTAGATCGTAGGACTGGAGCTGTTTATAAAAGCACCAATAAAGGATCAAAATGGATAAAAATGAGTGATGCAGTATCTGGGGGAACAGGACCTCATTATTATCAAGAACTGTATGCGTCTCCTCATAATTTTGATGAATTATATCTTGCTGATAATTACATGCAAGTTTCATATGATGGGGGAAAAACATTTAGTCGAATGAATGAAAGTGAAAAACATGTTGACAATCATGCTATTGCATTTAAAAAAACAGATAAAAATTATCTACTAGTTGGTTGTGATGGAGGGTTATATGAAAGCTTTGATAAAACTAAAAACTGGAAATTTATTGACAATTTACCTCTAACACAATTCTATAAAATTGCTGTTGATGATGATGAACCTTTTTATAATATTTATGGAGGGACACAAGACAATAATACACAAGGAGCACCTTCAAGAACAGACAATATACATGGAATTAGAAACTCCGATTGGTTTATTATTTTGGGAGGAGATGGACATCAACCAGCTACTGAGCCAGGAAATCCAAATATTGTATATGCACAATGGCAAAGAGGAAATTTGAATAGACATGATAGAAAAACTGGGGAAAATACAAATATTAAACCCCAACCAGAATTTGGAGAAAAAACGGAAAGATTTAACTGGGATGCTCCGATCTTAGTTAGTCCTCATAATCCTAAAAGATTATATTTTGCTTCTCAAAGAGTTTGGAAATCAAATGATAGAGGCGACTCATGGGAAACAATTTCTGAAGATCTCACAAATAACATTAATAGGATGTCAACTCCTTTTTACGGATCTAAACAAAAATGGAATAATGCTTGGGATGTAAGAGCAATGTCTAATTATAGCACTATTACCTCAATATCTGAATCGCCAATTGAAGAAGGTCTAATTTATGTTGGTACAGATGATGGTAATATACAACTTACAGAAAATGGAGGAAAATCATGGCGAAAAATCAATTTTCAAAAAATGATCGACTTACCTGAAACAGCATTTGTAAATGATATTAAAGCAGATATTCATGATAAGAACACTGTATATGCAGTATTTGACAATCATAAATTTGGAGATTTTAATCCTTATATCTATATGAGTAAAAATAAAGGATCTACTTGGAAAAAAATTTCTAGTAATCTGCCAGAAAACACATTATTATGGAGGGTCGTTCAAGATCATATAAATAGTAATTTACTTTTTTTGGGGACTGAATTTGGATTATATTTCTCTAATAACAAAGGAAAAGAGTGGATAAAACTTGATGGAGGAATGCCAAATATATCTGTAAGAGATATTGCAATACAAAAAAGAGAAAATGATCTTGTACTTGCAACTTTTGGAAGAGGAATATATATTCTTGATGATTATACAGCGTTAAGAACATTTAATAATAAAGAAGAAAAATCCAAATTATTTTCTGTCAGAGATGGTTATTGTTATAATCAAAAAAGAATATTAGGAGGTAGCAAAAAAGCATCTCAAGGTGATAATTACTTTGTAGCCGAAAATCCGCCATTTGGTGTAGAATTCACATATTATCTAAATGAAAAAATTCTCTCAAAAAAGGAAATACGAGAGAAAAAAGAAAAAAAGACGGAGGCGGAACAGGGTATAATTTCAATTCCTGATTGGGAAACTTTAGAAACTGAAAAAAAAGAAATATATCCTCAGATATGGATGTTTATCTATTCAGAAAATTATATCATTAAAAAAATTAAAGCGAAAAATAGTAAAGGATTTAATAGAGTAAGTTGGAATCTTTTAACAGAATCTAAATCTATAATCTCATCTAAAAACCTTAATGAAGAAAAGAAAGGATATATGGTGAGCCCAGGTAAATATTCAGCCCAACTATTTAAACAAGTAGAAGGAGAATTTATTTCTATTTCAGAAAAAATATTTTTTAATGTAAGACAATTGACTGAAAGTTCAATTAAAGGAAGTTCAATTTCCATAATATCTGAATTTAAAGATGATCTTTACAATTCAAATGAAAACGCAAATAATTTATTAGAAAATATTAAAGATTTAAAAACTAAAATTGACATTATGTTAAAGGCTTATGAAAGAGCTACATCTTTAGATAAAAATTTACATAGTTCATTATTAAATAATAGAATTAAAATTTTAGATCTTGAAAAAAAATTTGGTGGAAGTCAAGTACGTAAAGAAATTGGAGAAGAAAATGAATATCCGACAATTTGGTCATATATATGGTCAGCAAGTAATGGTGCTTATACTACATATGGACCAACGAAATCACATAAAAAGTATTTGGAGATTGCTAATAAAATGCTATTAGATATTGAAATTAATTACAAAAAAATTGAAAATACTATTAAACCTCTTGAGGTTCAATTAAAGAAAATTAACGCTCCAAAAATAAAAGAATAATTGTATTTATTTGTAAAACAAACAATATACTTTATAATTAACATCAAAACGAAAACTACTTAATGTGGTTTATACTATTTTTGAAAAAATATAAAAATTGAAGATATTTAAAAATATCACAATCTATATAATAAGCTTATTATATGTTATAGTAGGGATTAAACATTTTACAAATACAGATTTCTTTGTTACAATTGTTCCTCCAATCATAAATTGGAAAAAAGAGGTTGTTCTAATAAGTGGATTTATTGAAGTGATACTTGGTGTGTTATTATTATTTAACCATACCAGAAAGTTTGCCGCATGGGGAATAATATTACTATTAATTACTGTTTTCCCTGCAAATATATATTTATATATTTCAGAATTTGCTAGAGAGAAACTCAGCATTTCTAAGGATCAAGCTTTATTCAGAATGCCTTTCCAAATTCCATTAATTATTCTAGCATATTGGCATTCTAAAGAGATGCATTCAAAGCAATTATCAATAATAAGTATAGTGTTGTTTATACCAACTATTATATATTTCATCACTATTTAAAAAATTAATATGCAAATTGTTGCTTTTGAATTTTGTACAAATCGAAATCTTTATTCACAAATCAAAGGATTCATAAAAAGGTTCATTTCAATGAGGAGATTTATTTATTAAAGTATAGTTCTCGCTAACTCAACTATCAAAATATGAATCCAATTATCATCATCTGTATCTTGTAATATTATTTCTAGAATATGTCCTTAAAGAAGAACTAATACCATACTTTGTTGATTCTGTAACTGTTATTTGTGAAGGAAAATCTTTAAACCAAAAGTCAATATCATCCTCAATTTCAACACAAAAACCCTTTCCATATGAAACATCCTCTGCTCCAAAGGAAAAAGCTAGACTTCCATATTTAGCTGTTTCAAATCTATACTTATAATATTTTTTTGGATTTAAAATATATTCCTTATTTTGAATATTAATATAATATGTTCTTTCTATTCCATTAATATCTTCTATAACTTTTATATTATCTGATTTTGGCAGGGAGATGACAGACAAACTATTCGCCTCTATCATTCTTATAGACTCAGCCGTAGTATAAGTTATAGTGTCTAATTTATTAATTTCAAAATATCTGAAAATATAAGAATTTCCATTATGATATTTTGATTCATATTCCTTTCTTATTGTGTCAGAAATATTATAAATAAATTTATAAGAAACATTATTATATTTAGCTTGATCAATATAAATTTTTGATTGATTGAAATTATAACTCCTATTATCCCAGCTATTAATACGTACGATAATACAGGAACTGTCTAACATTACATTTGCCTTAGAATTATAATTAATAGCATCTTCTTCTGTACATCCCATAATAATAGGGACACACAGATCAGGAGCATTTGCTTTAGGGTTATAATTAAAAGCGGTGGGATCCATACATCCTTTTATTTCTCTATTAAAAAAAATTAAAGAAATTATAATTATAGATATTAAAGAAAAAATTAAGAGTATTCTTTTCAATTTTAGTTAAGATTTTTTATTTATTTAATAATTCTTTTATACCTCCTAAAGAACTTAAAACACCTGTTGCTTCATATGGCATATAAATAGTCTTATTATCCTCACCTTCAACCATTTTTTCTAGTGTTTCAATATATTTTACTGCAACAAGATATTTTAAAGGATCTCCTTTTTTATCAATTTCATTACTAATTAATCTAATTGCCTCAGCCTCTGCTTCAGCTACTGTAATCTTTGCCTGTGCAATCCCTTCTGCTTTAAGTATTTCTGATTTTTTTTCACCCTCTGCCTTATTAATTTCACTTTCCTTAACTCCTTCTGCTTCTAAAATAGATGCTGTTTTTAATCCTTCTGCTTCTAAAACCTGTGCTCTTCTCTCTCTTTCTGCATACATTTGTTTGTTCATAGCTTCCTGTATGTCATGCGGTGGATTAATGTCCTGTAATTCAACCCTATTTACCTTAACTCCCCATTTATTTGTAGCATCATCTAAAATTGTTTGTAATTTAGAATTAATAGTATCTCTGGATGTTAAGGTTTGATCTAACTCTAACTCACCAATTACATTTCTTAATGTAGTTTGAGTAAGTTTCTCAATAGCATCTGGTAGATTCTCAATCTCGTAAACAGCTCTTACTGGATCCATAATTTGAAAATACAACAAAGCATTTATTTGTACATTTACATTATCTTTTGTTATTACATTTTGCTTTGGAAAATCAAAGACTGCTTCTCTCAAATCTATTTTATTAGATAATTTGTATGTAGAAAATACCTGTCCTTCATACTCAACCTCTTTTCGCCAATGAATTTGTCTAGGAGCGTCTATAATTGGCCAAATAATATTTATACCTGACTCTAATGTTTTATTGTACCTACCTAATCTTTCAATAATAATTACTTCTGATTGTTGTACAATCTTTAGCCCTTTTAATGCAAAAATCAATATTAAAAAAGCTACTGATCCTGCAATAATAATTGTTCCTGTTGCCATGATTTTAATTTAAATTAATACTTATTTTATTTCTTTGACGGTCAATATTATGCTATCAATTTTAATAATCTCAACTCTTTTATCTTTAATAATGATTTCATTGACTGATACCGCTTTCCAAATGTCCCCATTCAACTTGACTAAACCTGGATTATTCTCATTTCCAACATCTTTAGTCACTATCCCAATCTTTCCTATCATATCATCCCTATTGGTCTTTTTCTTATCAGTATTATAAGCGATCTTATTAAAAATTGGTCTAATAGCAAAAAATGTTACAATTACTCCAATTGAGAATATATAAATCTGATTTTCAGTAGTAAAATCATAATAATTTCCAATTGCTGCCAAGAATAATCCAACCGAAACTGAAGCAAAGAAAAATGTAATAGTGAATATCTCAATTACTAGCGTTAATATTCCAAAAATTATAAGTATATGATATGTTTCCATGTGATTCTTATTTTACAATTATTCGATAAATATAATTAAAAATTTGTTTGTACTGTACAGTAAAGTTGCAACTTTTTAAAAACAAAGATATCTTTTTTTTGAAAATAAAACCCAAATTAATAATCATGTCATAGTTTTACTTATTTTAATTACCTTCTACTAAATCCAATCTAATTCTTTAACTGTCATTTTAGTTTCAACATCTCCAGTATGTAAGGTTGTTTTTGGCTCAAATAGCAAATTAAATACAACCTCTCCATTAGTATGTGGTTTATGCTCAACACCCCTTGGAATAATTAAAATCTCACCTTCCTTAACTTCAACTGTTTTTCCATGTCTGAAATCAACTAAAAGCGTTCCTTTAAACACCATAAACAATTCATCTTCGTTTTCATGGCTATGCCATACAAAATCATCTTTAAGTTTACAAACTTTTACATACTGACCATTAAGTTCTGCTATAATTTTAGGGGTCCATTCTTCGTTAAATAATGAAAACATCTTCATTATATTAATTGGTTTAATTTTTTTCATAATGCAAACATAATTAATAGTTTACAAATAAAGTTCGAAAACGATTCCTGGAGATTCAATTAGAAAAACTGCAAATTTGAGTGGGTTTTTGTATTATTGTAATTATCTTTGTAATTATATGTTTAATTTTGACTATTCTTATTTATCTCTTCCTGAAAAATTTTATAGTATCACAAAGCCTAATGTAAATTCTTGCGCTAAAGTTTTTCTTTTAAATAATCAAATATGCAATAAATTTAAATTGAAAATTAATAAAGAAGAAGAGCTAATTAAACTACTATTTTCTAATAAAAAGTATAGAAAGTCTTATGCACAAGCATATGCAGGACATCAATTTGGGTATTTTACTAAATTAGGAGATGGAAGAGCGATAATTTTAGGGGAACATATAACTAAAGACAATAAACGTTTTGACATTCAAATTAAGGGAGCTGGGAGAACTCAATATTCAAGAAATGGAGATGGCAAAGCTACTTTTGGATCAATGCTTAAAGAATATTTAATGAGTGAAGCAATGCACTATTTAAATATATCATCTTCAAGAAGTCTTGCCGTAATTAAAACAGGAGAAAATATATATAGAACATCTAAAGAAGAGGGAAGTATTTTAGTTAGAATAATGAAAAGTCACATTAGAGTTGGTACATTTGAATATGCATCGTATTTCGGTTCATCTGAAGATTTAAAAAAAATTACAACTTATTCTATAAATAGACTATTTCCTGAAATTAGTAAATCTGATAATCATTCATTAACCTTATTAGAATTAGTAATGCAAAAACAAATTGATTTAGTTGTAGATTGGATGCGAGTTGGTTTTATTCATGGCGTAATAAATACAGATAATACTTCAATTTCTGGAGAGTCATTTGACTATGGCCCTTGTGCCTTTATGAATACTTACGACCCTGAAACAGTTTATAGTTCCATAGACTATAATGGTAGGTATGCTTTTGGTAATCAACCTAAAATAATAAAATGGAATATTTTAAGATTTGCAGAAGCTCTGCTTCCAATAATTCATAAAAATAAAGAAAAATCTATTCAACTCGCTCAATCTGTTATTAATAAGTTTGATGCGATTTGGAAGAAAAAATATTATGGTATGATGTTGAAAAAAATTGGTTTTAAAAATAATCACACAGGCTTATATACATTAATCGATGAACTTTTAAATTTGATGAAAAAATTAAAACTTGACTATACTAATACATTTTATTTATTATCCCAAAATAATTTTAACAAAAGTCAAATTAGTAGTAATAGTGATTTTATCAAATGGGAAAAAAAATGGCAAGACTCTATTAAAAAAACTAATTGTATGAAAGAAGCTAAACATTTAATGAATAAATATAACCCTGTATTTATTCCAAGGAATTATATAGTTGATGAAGCGATTAAAAAAGCAGTAAATGGAGATATGACATCAATTAATAAATTATTAGAAATTCTTTCAAATCCATATCAATATCAAGATGATTTAAAGGGGTTTATGAAACCTCCAACAGCAAATTTTGAAGAATGTTTTCAAACATATTGTGGGACCTGAAACTAAAATAGATATAGAATTTTAATTTAACAATAAATACAATTAAAGGTTATTAGACCGGTTGGAAATTTTATTAGAGGTTTTTATTATTTAATCAGAGAAAAATTTCCTGTGTATTTAAAAGGTTTATTACTAAAATCAAATACTAAAATTGAATATGAATATACTCCGCTGGTAACAAATTTTTCATTAATCATTCCATCCCATTTTCCATTATCTTCATTATATATTAGTCCTCCCCATCTATCATATATTTTCATGTTGTATTTATTTACTCCAATAACTGAAGGGAGAAAATAATCGTTATCTCCATCACCATTTGGAGTAAATGCATTAGGAATATAAATATTATATTTTGGATTAACAATCAACTCTGAAATTAATGAGTCAGTACAATTATATTGATTAGTTACATAATATTTAATTATATATGTTCCAGTATCTTGATAATTATGATAAAAACTTAGCTCATCATAAATAATATTTCCGTCTCCTAAGTCACAAATAGAAGCAACTATATCTATACTATTATCTTGAAAGAAAATATTTGAATTATTTATGTTAGTTATTTGAGGGGTAAAATTCAATTCAGCTATTGGAGATTCTCTAATTGATATAACTTCGTTAATCTCATTATAACATAATGTAAACGAATCAACATATTTATAAACAATATTATAATCTCCTATTTCTAAATTTGCTACATCAAAAAAATCACTGAGAGAATCATTAATGTAATATGTACCTCCAAAAGGAGTTGCTTGATTAAGTGTAAAAGAAGGATGTCCGGAGCAAACATCCTGGAGATTTAAAGAAATTTCTGGTAATTGTTTCACTTCTACATATTCATCTTCGTTAAATGTTTCTACACATCCATTATTATCTGTAAGAGAAACAATAGTAACATCCGTACTAAAATTAGGACTAATTGCAATTGGTACTCCATCAGGAATTAATAATCCATTTGTATCTATTAAAAATAATTTTAAAATAGAATCAAATAAAGATACCGTGAAAATATTTGTTGATGCATTAGAAATATTTATTGTAAGAAATGATTCATCATTTCTACAAATAGGACTTACTGCATTGAAATTTAAAAGTATTTGATCAGGTTCATTTAAAGTAACAATACTGTCTAATGAACATCCATTGTTATCAGTTACTGTAAAAGAATATGTGCCTGAATATAATGAACCTATACTTTGATTTGTATCACCATTAAACCATAAATAATGATATGGGGAGGTTCCACCAATTGGATTTAATGTAATGGAACCATCATTATATCCTCGGCAACTAATATTTTCATTATTTATACCTATGCTAATATTTTCAGAGGATGCTACTGTAAGATTTAAGATCTCTGTATGAATACATCCAGATGAATTTGTGCTATTATAGGTGTAGGTGCCGGTACTATTATACATTTGGTTATTTATTGACCATAAATAAGTTGTATCGCAAACCTTTTCTATAGTGGTATTGAATGTAGAAGAATTAATTATTAAATTAAGAGTATCTATATGAGTGCATCCTGATGAATTTGTACTGATTACGGTATAAATACCACTTGATGAATAGGTCTGACCATCTATATTCCATGTATATGAATCACACTCTGAAACAGAAAAAGAATTAGAGGTACTATTACTAATTGTTAAATCAAGAGTGTCTATGTGGGTACATCCTGCAGCATTTGTACTTACTGAAGTATAGATGCCACTTGACAAATAGATCTGACCATCTATATTCCATGTGTATGAATCACATGCTGACACAGTAAAAGAATTTGAGGTACTATTACCAATTGTTAAATTAAGAGTGTCTACATTTATACATCCATTTGAATTTATATTAGTAAAGATATAGATACCGCTTGTGGTGTAGGTCTGGCCATCAACATTCCATGTATATGGAGTACAACTAGAAACGTTGTTTGAAGAAGTTACACTATTATTTAATACAAGAACTAAACTATCAATTTGAGTACACCCTGATGTGTTTGTACTAATTGAAGTATAGATGCCACTAGAAGTATATGTCTGTCCATTTACATTCCATGTATATGAATCACATGCCGAAACAGAAAAAGAATTAGAAGAACTATTACCAATTATTAAATTAAGAGTATCAATATGTGTACATCCTGCAGCATTTATGCTTATTGAAGTATAAATTCCACTTGATGTATAGGTTTGACCGTCTATATTCCATGTAAATAAATCACATGCAGATACAGAAAAATAATTAGAAGTACTATTGCTAATTATTAAATTAAGACTATCTATATGAGTACAACCGCCTGCATTAGTACTTACTGAAGTATATATACCACTTGTAGTGTAAGTCTGATTATCTATATTCCATGTGTATGAATCACACACATTAATGTTAGATATGTTTGAGGTTGTAGCTAATACATTAATATTTTGTGTAATAGAATCTGAACATCCGTTTGAACTTGTATAATTGTATGTAATAGTATTTGTTCCTATTGTGTTAATATTTGGCGTAAATATATTATTAACAACTCCTGATCCAGAATAAACACCTCCACTAGGTGATGCAAAATTCAGAATAAATGGTGTGTCGTCTTCACAAAGATTGGGAATTGTAACGAAATTATTTACCTCTGTCGAATCAACGAAAAGTGTGAAAGATCCAATACTAGAACATCCATATGTATTAGTTACCTGTAAAGTATAAGTAGTTGTGGAATCTGGAGAAAACAACGGTGACATTATAGTGTCATTACTAATATTATAATTAGGTGTCCATAAATATGAATAATTCAATGAACTGACTTGAGGATTAATTTGAATAGTATCATAGTGACAAATTGTTGAATCAGATATTTGCACACCTAAAGAATTAACTCGGAATTGTTGCAAATTATTAGCTCCACCGGTTGCAGCTGTAAATCCCCAATACACACTTGGATTATTTCCAAAAATATTTGAAACAATATTATTAGTATAGTTAACTAGTGTAGTTCCATCAAATACTACTTTAAAATTATATGTATTTGGATCCCATGAAAAAACAACATTATGCCACAAACCGTCTTCAATGTTTAGATTTCCTGGAGGGAAACCTATGGGAGAAACCAAACAATTTGGTGAAGAATGAACTAAGTTTCCATTTTTTTGTACTGCAATATGATCGTACCAAGGATCTGAATTTATCGCACCATTTTGCCATGTGTCAAATTCAACACAAAAAGAAGGAGATATTCCAAAATATCCGAGATTCCCTCCGGATGATCCTACATTTGTACTTACCTGTTGTAACAAAAAAGCAATGCCATCAGCTCCTCCATCATTATTCCCAAAAAATAAATCAACATCAAAAATGAATGGTTGTGTCAGATCTAATGTAACACTATTCCAAGCTGAACCAGATTGAGCATTAATAGGTTGTGTTAATTGATAAGTATTTGGAAAAGGTTGAGTAGCATTACCATTCAAGATAAAATTTCCGGTAAGAGCAGGAGTTGGATTAACTATTAGAGTTGTTATACCAGCTGATCCTGGATAATTTCCATTTACTGTTTCCCAATTACCATAAATTAACGCGCTGTCACCATTACAAATTGTTATAGTATCAAAAATTTGACCATTTACATTTTGAATAAATAGTATTAATGATAACATACATAATAACCTAATTTTCATTAAACAAAGATAATTTATTTTTGATTAATTTATAATTTATACAAAGTTTGGAAGGTTTATTTAATCTATCGCCTTTACTTAAAATGTGTTTTATAAGTGTCAGTCTTGTTTGTAATAATTTCATTATTTAGATTAATTTTTTACCATCCAAGATCCTCCAACGCTTAATACATTTTCTAATTCTAAGTATTCATTAAACGAATCATGATTTATTCCACCAGTTGGGCAAAAGCTAACTTCTGGAAAAACAAGTTGATAGGTTTTTAATGCGGATATTCCACCAAACAAATTTGCTGGAAAAAACTTAAAGAATCTTAACCCCATTCCTACTCCTAAAATTATGTCACTTGGCGTGCTAACGCCAGTTAAAAAAGGTATTTTACAATTTAATAAAGATTTAACCAATTCGCTGGATAGTCCAGGACATACAATAAAATCAACTCCAATTTTTTTTAATTTATCAATTTGTTGAACATTAACTACAGTACCAGCTCCTAAACA
The DNA here is from genome assembly GCA_002696275.1 of Flavobacteriales bacterium. GTDB lineage: Bacteria > Bacteroidota > Bacteroidia > Flavobacteriales > BACL11. Next base: position 21,252 of record NZRO01000032.1, on the reverse strand, counting down.
TATTTCTTCACCATAACTCTCACGTATAAGTTTAATAGCCTCAAAAGCAATTGATGTTCTAAGTGTAACCTCAATACATTTTATATTTTTATCTAATAAAGAATAAATAATTGGTTCTATTTCATCCATATCATTAATAGTAACAACTGGAATTATTGAATTTTGTTTCAATAAAAATTGAATATTATTTTGAACATTTTGCATCTTTACATATTTTATAAAAAACTTGCACCCTCTTCACTAGAGGATACTTGTTTACGCATATTAAAAAACAATTCTTTTCCAAGCCCAAACACTCTATTATTATCTTTTTTTCTACTAGTTCTGTTAATCACATCTGTATCTAATGTTCTTAATTCTCCAGTAATTGCGTTAATAAGTATTCGGTCTCCAGTCTGGATTTTTGAAATTAAACCACCATCTTTTGCCTCAGGCACTACATGGATTGCCGCTGGTATTTTACCAGAAGCTCCAGACATTCTACCGTCTGTTATTAAACCAACTTTAAAACCTCTTTTTTGTAATATTGTTAATGTTGGTGTAAGTTTATGAAGCTCAGGCATACCATTGTATTTAGGCCCCTGAAATGGAAATACAGCTATAAAATCTTTATTTAATTCATCATTTTTAAAAGCTTTAATTAAATCGTTTTGTTCTTCAAAAACAATTGCTTCCGCCTCAATATTCATATGTTCAGAAGAAACAGCTGATGTTTTCATAATTGCTCTGCCAATATTCCCGCTCATCATTCTTATACCGCTTTTTAATTGGAAAGGATCAGAGACTTTTCTTATAATTGATTCATTTAAAGATTCTTTTGGTCCTTCTTCCCAGATTAATTTATTGTCTTTAATTTTTGGTTCTTGTGTATATTTTTCTAATCCAAAACCAAGAATTGTATTAACATCATTATGTAATAAATGATTTTCGAGCAATGTATAAATTAAAAAACTCATTCCACCAGAAGCATGAAAATGATTAACATCTGCAGCACCATTTGGATAAACACGAGTTAATAAGGGAATAATTTCAGATAATTCTGAAAAATCATCCCAATTAATGATAATACCTGCTGCTTTTGCAATTGCTATTAGATGGATTGTGTGATTTGTAGAACCTCCAGTTGCAAGTAATCCAATAATAGCATTTACAATTGTCTTTTCATTAACAATATTGCATAAAGTTTTGTCAAAGGACTTATTTTTAGAAGTTTGAGAAATAACCTTTACAATTTCTTCATTTAACAGTTCTCTCAATTCTGTATCTGGATTTACAAAACTAGATCCAGGGAGCTGTAGTCCCATGATTTCCATAAGCATTTGATTACTATTTGCTGTTCCATAGAAAGTACAAGTGCCAGGTGAATGATAGGAATCTGATTCTCCTTTAAGTAAAGCCTTCCTATCTATTTTGCCTTCTGCATAATCTTGACGTATTTTAGATTTTTCTTCATTACTAATCCCTGTATGCATAGGTCCTCCAGGAACAAAAGCAACTGGAAGATTACCAAATTTTAATGCGCCAATCAAAAGACCAGGAACTATTTTATCGCAAATTCCCAAACACAATGCCCCGTCAAACATATTATGAGAAAGCCCTAGTACAGTAGAGAGAGCAATAACATCTCTACTAAATAAAGACATCTCCATTCCAATTTGACCCTGAGTAACCCCATCACACATTGCCGGAACAGACCCCGCAACCTGCGCAACGGATTTATGTTTCAGAGCATATTTTCGTAATATTTTTGGATAAGATTCATATGTTTTATGAGCCGAAAGCATGTCATTATAGGCTGTTATAATTCCTAAATTTGGAACTATATTTTTACCTAAATGATTCTTATCTTTTAAACCACAACCCGCAGAAGCGTGCGCAATGTTTCCGCAACTTAAATGTGAACGTGAAAAACCATTGTCAAATTGAGATTTCATTTGATCTAAATATAATTGTCTAGTTTTTCTGCTTCTTAGAATAATTCTATCTGTAACATTTTTTATTTTATTATTAACCATCATTCTGTATAATAAGTTTCCATGTTTTGATATTCTTTAATAAAATATGAAATAGGAACATTTGTCTTCATTGAATTATTAAATATATTAAATTTAGTTATTCCTGTAAAAAATAAAAAGATATCATTACTATTACCAATCATCTCCTTACTGCATGTAATTCTGTTGAATGGAAATTCAGGTGCTTTTGTGGAATAAATTCCAATATTCTTTGTGTTCATAATCCTTTCTGATTCCAAATCGTTAGGAAAGATAGAGGCTGTATGTCCATCACTTCCCATTCCGAGTAATGTTAAATCTAATCTTTTCATAAATGATGAATATTTATCATTAACCAACTCTAAATTTGACTTTTCATCATCAACAGAATGAACCATTTCAAAAAAATGAGCGTTTTTAGCAAAATTTTGCAGAAGATTTTTTCTAATTAGTTTTTCATTACTAAATTCACTGTCGTTATTGACAAGGCGTTCATCAACTAATCCTATTTTGACTTTACTCCAGTTGATGTTTTGTTGAGAAAGAGAAGAATATAAATTTATGGGTGTTGAACCTCCAGAAAGTAATATTCTAGCATCTCCATAAGTTTCTATAGAATTAGTAATAATTTTAACAATGTTTCTAACTAAAGAATTTTCAAGCTCCTCAATGCATTTGAATTGTTTAATTTTCATTGTTTTTTTATTTAGTCCAAGCGTGATTTTTCTCTAAAATTTCGTTTCCAGGCCCCCAAGTGCCGGCTTCATATAAAACATTCTTTAATTTTGATTTTTTCCAACTATTCTTTATTGACTCAATCCAAAGCCAGGCTGCTTCTAATTCATCTTGTCGCATAAATAGTGTTTGTTGTCCTCTCAAGACATCTATTATTAATCTCTCATAAGCTTCAGGTAATCTTTCATGAAATGAATCTAGATAATCTAATTTTAATGAAATTGGTTTGTATCGATATCCTCCAGGTCCAGGAATTTTCGTCATTTGTAAAAGTTGAATCCCTTCCTCAGGTTGAAGTCTAATTACAAGAGCGTTTCCTGGAATATCTCCTTGGGACAAGAAAAGATTATGTCTAACTTTTTTAAAGTTTATAATAATTTCAGAATATCTTTTCTTCATACGTTTTCCAGTCCTCAAATAAAATGGAGTATCTTTCCAACGCCAATTATCAATAAATGCTTTTATAGCGACGAAAGTTTCTGTGTCAGACTCATATTTATTGATATCCTCTAAGTAAGAGGAAACTAAAGATTCTGTATTCTCATTATCATATATTTTACCTCCTACATACTGACCCTTTACAGTATCTTTTAATACGGTATCCTCATCAAAATAACGTAATGAACTCAACACCTTAAGTTTTTCATTTCGTACAGAATTTGCATCTAACTTTGCTGGAGGCTCCATAGCTATAAGACAAAGTAATTGTAATAAGTGATTCTGAACCATATCTAATAAAGCTCCACTTTGTTCATAATAATTAGCTCTATTTTCAACACCAATAGTTTCAGCTACTGTAATTTGAACGGAATCAATATCTTGTGAGGACCAGGAATGTTCGAATAAGTGATTGGCGAAACGTAAAACCATCAAATTCTGTACAGTTTCTTTACCTAGATAGTGATCTATACGATATATTTGGTTTTCAATGAAACATTTACTTATTTTTGAATTGATTTCTTTGGATGAAGCTAAGCTAAATCCTAATGGTTTCTCTAATACAACCTTGCTTTTTGAGTTTATTAAATTACATTTTTCAAGTGTTTCACTAATATCACCAAAAGCCCCTGAGGGAGTTGAAAAATAAAATATAGTTTGAAAATCAGATGTTTTATCTAAGACATTCTTGAGGGGTTTGTAGTCTGTGATTGTATGTTTAGGTATATTAATTATCTTGATTTTTTCTAAAAATTCAACAATTTTATTTTTATCTAAATCATAGTCAACAGAATTAATTATAGTCGATTTTACTTTTGCATAAAAATTACTATTATTCTTTTCTTTACGAGCTATCGAAAAAATATTGAAATCACATTTTATTTGATTATCAGCGTATCTGTGAAAGAGCGCCGGATATATTTTTCTTAAAGCTAGATCACCTGTACCTCCAAAAATGACTACATTAAATGGATTTATTTTTATTAATTTTTTCACAGATCAAATGTAAAGTATTAGACTTGAGTAATGCGGCAAATATACACACTTTGTGTTTGAAATACACTTAGTGAATCTATTAATTTAATATTAAATTTATTTTGACTTATATAAATCAATTCTTCTAAGATTTCAAATGAACTGATTATATTTGGGAAACAAAACTATCATCACCATATGTATAAAGGTAAGCTGGTTTGTGCCGTACCCCTGCTTGTTTTTCGCTAGTCTTTTTAATAATATCAATCTTGGATATATTCTTTCTAAAATTACGCTTGTCTAATTTCTGATCTAATAAAATTTCGTATAAATTCTGTAATTGAGAAAGAGTAAATTTAGTTGGTAAAAGATTTGAAATTAGTTTGTGGTCAATCTGATCTCTTAAATATTTAATTGCTGTATCTAAAATTTCATTATGATCAAAAGCTAAATCTTTAGAAACTTGTGATAATTCAACCCATTCAGCGTCAACAGCAAAGGAAGAAGCTTGAGGAGAATATTCTTCCATCTTTACAAGAGCAACATATCCTACTGTAACAACTCTTTCTTTTGGTTTCTTTCTATACATACTTAACCAGGATTGATCCTTCGATTGTTTCGTTCTTTCAGGGTTGCCAAATGTATGGAATTGTTTTAGATATATATTTTCCAGGGAAGTAAGACTCTTTAAAATCCTTTTTCCTCCAGCTAATAAATCTTCATTTGGCTTCAACAAATCTCCTGGTAAGGCAAATTGAAAATCATTCTTATTGTTAATAAACTTCTTAATTAACAATACTTTCAACTTTTGATCTTCATCAAAACCTAAAATAACACAATCAATTGATAAATTCAATGCAGTCATATTAATCTATTTTAAATAGATATTCAGTTTTAAAATTATTGTATTTAAGTGTCTTTTATTAGATAAAAAACTATTTAACATAAAAAGGAATATTTGCGGTAGCTATATTATTATTATTATCACGAATATAAATAAAAAACCGATAAGCACCAGGTTTTTTTGGTGAATTTATAATTATTTTTTTATTAGATTTTTCTATGACTTTAAATGAAATTGGTTCTGGTGTTTTTTCAAAATCACCTCCTGATTTCTTATCTGTACTTTCAGGCATTAAAACAAATTCAAAGTCTAATATATTATTTTCAGGATCAATTACTTCATATGTAAAAACACACTCCTTTCCTCTTTTTATTTTGACACTTTCTTTCTTGTCTAAATTATTTAATAAAAAAGAATTAATAATCGGAGCTTTATTTCTATCAGAATTACCCCAGTACCTATTTAAAACATCTATACTTTCTGTAGCCTCTCCTTGTTTTGAAAAAAGTCCATACCAGGTGGGAGTTTGTTCTTGTTTATATCCCCACAAAAAAGCGTAGCTTCCCAAACATAAATCCTTATCGTTTAAAATAGACTTATATGCTACTTCTCTAAAAACCGCCTTCTCTTTACTGGTTGCTTCAACAGCTACCCCCCAAGAGGTCATTGGAGATTCCCAGTGTCCATATGGACCCCACTCGGTAACCATATATGGCTTCTCCCATCCGTACATTCTTACGGCATCAGCTAGATCTTGAATACCTCCATAAGTGTTAACTCCCAATACATCAATACTTGGACAATATGTTTTTATCATAAATACTTCGGCTGGATCTATTCCTGCTGTTACTGTCATTGTTGGGTGATAAGGATCTATCTCTTTTATCATCTTTGCAATTTCCTCAATAGCATCCCAGACCCTAAAGTTATTATAAAACAAATCTACTTCGTTTCCAATCGCCCACATTAACAATGCAGGATGATCTTTGTATTTTAGAACATCCTTCTCAAATGCTTTTAATTGTGCAGCAACAGAATATTCATCATTATAATCAAANCCATGCCTTTCATGANCAACCCANAATCCTAAGCATACGCTNATTCCATTTTTATGTGCATTNTCTAGAATTTNCTGNGCGTTATCTGTACTCCANGTTCTTATTGAATTTCCNCCAATAGATTTAAGCAATTCAAGATANTCTGTACCACCNGCCCCATTTACATAATATGGTTGNCCATTTCTTAAAAACTCGAANCCAGTATCAGTTTTAATAATCTCTGTTTTGTTTNTAGATTNTATTTGTGAAAAACAGACATTACAAATAAATACTAATATTAAAAGAAATTTAGANTTCATTATTTAATAACTTGTATTTTTTGATACTCNACCTGATTATNAGATTGTACTTTTAANAAATAAAAACCTGATTTNANTNCTGAAATATCTAGAGAAATTCTATTATCATTAGATTTCTTANTTATATCATTTCTTAATATTAACTCNCCTTTTAGATNAAATAAATATAAAACGNTATTATTANTCGATAATATTGANCTTTCAATTGAAATTTCATTTANAGCTGGTTGTGGAAATACTANTAAGTTATTTGATGAGTTNATNTCTTTTANATTTAATGGTGTAGANGATAAATGAAAATTATCTAANTAATAGGTATCCCAATTAGTTACACCTTGATCAAGAAACAGAACAAANCTACTTATACTTTGTGATNNAACANTAGATAANTCAATAGAGAATTGTTCCCATTGATTNTTNGNTGTTAACACAGAATTAAATGAATAAACTTCATTATTATTNGCNTCCTGGAAAGATATGATAAATGGTCTTGGAGGGCCATACATCTGAAANTTGAAATTTTTATTTGTNCTTAAATCNAGAGATCCGTTATTAAAATAAGCTATTAATAAATCTTCTCCATTNCCATCAGGATTTCTAGTATATTGTCCNCTATACTTACTNTTATTAATTGTAGAATTATCAGGNTTATANGATTGTTCNAGCCANCCACTAANAAAATCATANGAAGAACAAGNAAGTGTAGAAGGACATATTCCTAAATTCCAGTTACAATCCCAGTCTGCAAAATCTATTGANGGATTACTGATAATTGTATTNCACTGATTATCAAATTCAGGACCGTAAAGATTNTCAAAATAATAAGTATTATCTGTNTTNGTGTTAGGATTAAATAGTAAAATTANAGAAGTTAGTCCNGCATCCGACATNGNTGGGTCAGGTTTAGAATCAAAAGTAAGTTCTATAGTTTCCCACTCATTAGCNACAGTNGTTNTNCCAAGATATATACTATGTCTTCCTGNAGGATAATTAGTTGGNCCAGCNAAAAGCGAGTCCTCNANAGTAATTTGNANAGGTATACCCNCAGCTGGNCTATATACATCAACNGTCATCTTTTTNGTTCCANTAACATAATCAGAAACATCNTACATTGGNCCATTTGCNACNATAACAAGNACNTCATATAACTCACCTGCGTTCCTAACATANTCNGAGCATATTGCTGAATTGTTCACNGAACTTGATAGATNTGGATTTGCAAATCTTGTTGTCATTCCNCCGTGAGTAAAATCATAATAAGCAATTCTAGTTTCTTCAAAATTATCCCANAGAATTTGAGATGNACAGAAAAAAGGAATTGTTAAAATTAATAATGTTAAAAATTTNGTTTTCATAATTCTTAGTTTTANTTGGTTAATTTAATATTNTCTAACTTNAGTTTTGTTTTATCNCCAAAAGAAAATAATATATTCTTTANTTTCTTTAAATTAATGTCTGATTTTCTTATTGGAAATTGTCTAAAAGGAATTNTAACTTTTTCCCATTTTTGAGTTCTTACTTTATCTATGTAGGTTNCTAGTTCTATAGAAATTTTCTTTCCANTATAATCTTCAAATATTATTCTTGTATCTGAATTTTTGTAAACATTAACATCAAATTCTAAATGAAGATCATAAATATTATCACTAATATCAGTATATAACCAGTNNTTCCAACTAATTCCNAGTTNATTCCATTTACACTCCTTGTAAATCTACATTAACTTCTANAAANTTTCCTCNGTTGTAACTTGTNTCTTGNTTTAATATAATATTTTNACANTATTNTTCATTAATNCCATAGTAAGATGTTAAGTTCTCAGAAAAAATATCAATNGGNAGNATAGNATCTCTAACAGTTAAATTTGGATTCAGTCTTTTGTATTTATNCACATATGGTATAATTTTAATNTTATCAATATATATNTCAATTTTATCATAACATTGCATTAATAATTGTTTNATNTTCGTNAGATCAATAGTATTAGTTAGGTATGAAAATGAAGATAAAGGAATAGTAACTTTAGTCCAATCATTAGTAATTACTCCTCCATCAATTCCTAAATAATTNGCGGTTGCGTANCATTGATTAGATCCATAATCTTCTAAAATAAATACNATTGGNACCTTNTAAATAGTGGNACCATCAACTCGAGCCATAAATTCAATTGCGGCTTTATCTACAATGTTACTCAAATCTTTTGGTTGCCATCCGTCCCATCCAATTCCCATACCGATCCANTCACAGTTTTGATCCATATCTGTTTTAAGATGTAAAGAATTTTTTAAAACAGTCTTCTTTTCTGAGATCTCAACTTCATTAATAGATAGGGAGATTTGTATATCCTCGTTATTCTCTGAGTTCTGGATTTGTTCCTTAGTACTCTTTTCTCTAAAGTCCATNGAAGCATCTAATGGAGAAAAGCTAAATGGATTACAGCGTTCATCACTATTCCCCCACACCTCATCTATACCGCCTTTTGTAAAAATTTCAGTTGAAGTAAATTTTCCTAGTGAGTTATCAATATTAGTATTTGATGGTAAATTTTTATATAAGGTAATTTCTTTCATGTTTGAACATGAAAATAAAAAGAAAAATATAAATAAAAATCTATACATTGACTAATTCCAAATTGGTGAACCAATACTCCAAATTAAAAANTCNACATCAGCTTTTGCATNNCCTGAANTAGGATTTGCTAAAAGNNAGGTTCTAACATTAGAAATTNNNGATGGATTTCTAANTCCATCTCCTCCATTNGTGGCTAGAACTAATTTATCNACATCATTATAACATANTGANACCATCTTCCAACCATTCCAATTTACATCAAACTCATAGTCATATCTATCTTCAGTATTTGNGTCATAATAACCATCTCCATTTTCGTCTTCNTAAAATTCTAACTTNAATAATGANTTNGGCAAANCNTNATCNTCAGANANAGTACTATCACCATTAATCATTATATTAAAATATACCTGANNTGGGTCACTTACTAANTCATTTTNATCCCACCAGTNAGCTGAATAATAATCAACATAACCAATTAACCAATCCCAATNACATGANCCGNATTGCTGCAAAAATTTAACCCCTTGTCCAGCTCCNCCAACNNCAANANNTCCNANTNNTGANGTNCCNGCATTAAAAAATCCTGTAAAATTTGGATTAAAGCCACTTTCATAGTTAGTTATTAATACTGTNTTTTCTANATTATACAACTTTGGAGATTGTATATTGATATCTATAGAACTCTTCACAATACTGGTATCAGGAAACTCAAAAGATAATTCAACAAGACAATCTTCATCTGCTAAAAAGAAAGGTANTTTTGTTGGACTTCCATCCCANAANGAATTAGATTNATCTATANAANCTGANTTTCCTGATATGATCTTTACTGAACTAGAAATTAGTCCCTTGATTTTAATTTTCCAATCAACTTGTTTTGTGAAAGATGCCTTAAAATATGTATTTTGATTATTGCTAAAATCTGTTGATCCAAGAACCTCTAGTGGTTGAAGAATTTCAATTTCTACATTAGGATTATCTAACATAGGGCCTTCAAACTTATCTTTCTCACATGAAATGAAAAAGAAGGTNGGTACAAATAAAAGAAATTTTAAGTTTTTCATAATGTTATAAATTCATATTAAACATAAATATTATTCTGCCTATAGAAAATTCATCATAGACTTTTGTTTTATCCAAAACATTAAATTTATTGTACTGCATAGTAAAATAAATATTATCAGTAAAGTAATGTTGNAAACCTGCTATTAAAATAGTTTCTTNTGAGTTGTATATTGTATTTTCNAAAGCAATAATTTGATCNTAAATNTCTCTTTCAGNNATAAACTCATTTCCTTCCGCAAGAAACANTTTAACTCCTGCTATTANCTTNAAATTCTTTAATATNTCATATGAAATTGCTCCACTACATAAAATAGTTTTTAAATCAACCNNCTCAAAATCATCACCATTTCTTTGTACAGTTTCAAAATTTACGCTTCCTTCAATATCAAAACTATTTTTNAAAGAAAGTAATTTATCTAACGANACTAATGAATGTAACGANGATTTGCTAAAGAATCTTTTATTTNTTGTTCCCTGTCCAATAGCTTCTGAAAAATATTGTGTTTGNAATTTAGCACTTATNTAGTTAGTTATATTAAAATTATCAATACCNNNAGTAAATCCAACTCTATTAGGNGTAGCGTTTCCATATGGTTCTGTAGAACTATACATTGGNTTGTAGTTCATNANAGATGTAGACAAGTTCTGATTATATATTTTTGGATCAGAAATTATATCTATTAAACTCNCATTTCTTTGAGTGTAATTATTNGTATAGTANGGATATGTTGTAGTTGTAGTATTATAATTAANTCTTCTAGTTTGAGCTCCAGCACTTCTAAAATCTGTATCAACATATCTGAAACCTATTTTAATTTTTCCTTTATTAGTTTTTGTGCTAATGGTGGCCTCGGCGAAATTACCTTTTACCTCTGGCGCTAATGTATCACCATCCCATCCCCTAGTGGAAAACCCTCCTTCTAATAGGAATTTGTAAGGCATATTTCTTAATTTACCTGTATAAGATAATTGAGTGTTAAGTACTGGATTATAGTAAAAAACATCTCCATTACTAGAAGATAATACCTCAAAGGTATTTACATAATGTGTTCCTAAATTTAAGTTGTTAATTGACTTAATAACTGCAGAACCTCCAANCATTAATAATTCAGGTTTACCCATCCATTCCTGACCTCTAATCCTAGTNGCAAAAGCATCAAAATCTAANTGCTTAATATGATTATACATATTATAAGAAAAATTAGTTTGTANNCCATGTAATCTCCAATAATTAGACTTATAATAATTTTCATAATTTACAAAATCTCTNTAAAATTCAAAAATAGAGGGTTCAAACNTTGATAATTCTTGCTCATAATTATAAAGTGTATACTTAGTTTGTTTTAAGTAAATATCNCCGACACTAAAAGCAATTTTATTATTTACAACTCCTTTNGCAGATAAACTTCTCAATTCAACAACACTTTTATTTCCCCACATTCCNCCAAAATCATTTTTCAGTCTTATTTCTGATGAGATTTCAATATCATCAATTGGAGTAAAATGAAGACCTAAATCTAAAACAGTAAAACCTCCACCATTACTTCTTGATGAANTAGTATCTTTTTCTTTNAGANTCCCTTCTAAAGCGTCTCTATTGTAGGTGACTCTAGCATTTCCATCATACCAAAGATTTGATTTTACCTGAGCNANTAAATCAATAAAACAAAATGTAAAAATTAGCGTNAGTATAAATNTGGTTTTTTTCATCAAAAGTTAATTTTAAGTTCAATAGTTGTTTCAGATGCNTTGATATTTGTAGCACTGAAATTCTTATCAAAAATTTTATAATTTGAGTGTCTTAAAAATAAGTATGTACCGTTTTTTATTTTTATATCAAAACCCACTCCGAAAACTTTGTTAGTGTGGTTTTTTGGCAAATAACTCATAACATAATCCTNATCAANACTCCACTGATAGTTNTCTGTATACGGCTTGGTATCATCTATTGAGGTGTAGTTATTTGCAATAATTTTTTCAACTCCATATTTCCCAACAAAAGTTGTATTTTCTGTTAATTTATAACAAAAATCTAANTGTTGAGTCAAATGCCTGACAAAGGCATTGTTGTCAATTACAGGCATCAAACTTAAAAANTCTTGTGCTGTATTATATTGAGTAAGAGAAAACAAATATAGATCTTTATTAAAAAGTTTCATTTTATATTTTAGATGTANATCAGCGCTAGTGTAATATTTGTCAAATAATACATTTGANACAAAAATANTTGNATCTGNTNCTNNCTTTANAGTATCNTGGTTTTCAATAGTGTACTCATANCTTTNATCATATTCAACAAAATTAGTATCTACAACATCAATATTTTCATAAACCCCCCTGTAATAAGAATTAAATTGGTTATATGGTCCGTAACCAGTAGAAAAATAAGATATTCTCGATAACATTGTACCAGCTATGTTGTGACTAAAAGAAAAAGAATTATTTATTCTTTCCATTTCAGAGTAAAANCCAAANCCTCCAGANATAAATAAATCTCCTAATTTAAATTCTGCATTCAAACTTAATCCTTCTCTGTTATTAGCTAAATATCCTAAATTATTTATTGGACCTCCAAAAGAAGTCATAATAGTTGCTTCGGAGCCTTCTTCGACAACAGNAGAATGAACAAGTTCAACTACAGAAGTNTTTTGAAANGAAGNATTTACATTTACAGCTTCTGGNGCAATTCTAGAATATTGNAACTTAAAAGGAATCCAAGTATATTCTTTTGGAATNTCTAAATTAACAACCAAAACTTCTCCAAATTTTTTTTGAGTTGTATGGCTTTCATATGACCCTACCCCACCTTCTCCAGTAAGTCTTAATTTTTTTAATTTAAAATTAAACTCTAAGGATTGAATTGAAAATTGTCTAAAATTATTTTTTACAGAATCNGTTGCTGTAATTGAATTAAAATAATTTAACGCAAAATTTGAACCATTAACCATTTCACAGTTTAATCTTAAACCCATACTATAATCATCCTTTCCAGAAGANACTATCTCTCCAATATTATGTTGNGTTTTACCAATTAAAGATTGAAAAGACAAGGTTGATGATGAAGGTCCCTGAATTCCAGCACCTGTGATTGTAATTCCTTGAAAAGCAACATTACCAAATCGTAAATCCTGAGAAATAGATCCTTTTTTATAATATTCACTATATCTTTCTGATACCTCTTTACTTAATGGGTCGTAAGGAGCTCTTTCAAAGAGACTGTATCTTAAATAGCCCTCTTCTGACCAAACGGTAAGTTTACTTTGTCGATACCATTTAATACCTCCAGCNTGCACTCCAAAATTACCAAAATTAGAATTTATAGTTGAATAAAAGTTGGTTCCTAAATACATTGAAATATTGTTATTATTAAAGGATCCATTAAAAGGACTATTTAACATTAAGTCTGTACCAACATTAACACTCTTATTTGCTTTACCAGATATTGAAATCATCATCATTGGTTCTCTGTACCCAGTTCCTATACCGATTGTTGTTGGTTGAGGGTATTCTCCAGTATAATAGTTGGGGATATCTAAATCGTATATCTCATTAAAATTACGCACATATCCCAAATATCTGAAGTAACCACCTAATCTTATATTTGAGATCGGATCTTTTATAGTAATTGGAGTGCTTTGAAAACTATTACTAATAGAATCACTTTGGGAAAAAGATTGAAGAGGAACATATAAAATGAAAAATATAATTAAAAAAAACACTTTATATGTTCTTAAAAATCTCATTAATTTTTAAAGTAAAAATCTTCAGAAAGATTATTAATTTTTACACTAAAGGTGCCTTCTTCTGAAATCCATTTGTTTTCTATGCCATAAAACTCTAAATCTTTCTTATCCAAAGTAAAAGTTACTTTTTGTTTTTGAGANGGTTCTAATTNAATTTTACAATACCTAACTAGCTTTTTCAAAGCTGGAGTAATAGATGCATAGTGATCTTGAAGATATAATTGAACAACTTCTTTACCTGAGACATCTCCAATATTTTCTACNTCAATTGATATAGTCAATTTATCATTACTTGANATACTTTTTTTATCAATTTCTAAATTTGAATATTCAAAAGTTGTATAACTTAATCCGAAACCAAAATCCCATTGCGCCTCATAGAAATCATTTGCNCAAGTATTTCCATTAATAANTTCAGTTTGTTTGTAATCATAATTCATTATTACACCGTTATATTTAGGATATGTATAGGGTAATTTTCCTGATGGANTAATANCTCCTAAAATTATATCAGTCAATGCTTTTGCNCCATGATCTCCTGGCAAATAAGTTTGTATNACAGCATCACATAGAGGTTCAATATCTCTAATAATTTTAGGTCTACCTTCTACTAAAGTTAGNATTATTGGTATACCTTTTTTNTTTAATTCTTTTACTATATTTTTTTGTTCATTTGGCATATCTAANGTATAAATATCACCTGGNCTTTCNGTAGAGGGAAGTTCTCCTAAACANACAATTGCAACATCATAATTATCAGCAACTTCAATGGCACGNTTGAAATCAGGAGCGATTGTATCTGCTTCATCTCCATTTTTCATATATAATCTAGATCCTTCAAAATATGTAACTTNATCAAATGAACTTTTCANCTGTTCNAAAATAGTTGGATGATNATTATTGTAAGATTTATCAATGCCCTGCCATGTGTGTGTCCAAGCTCCATTTAAAATATTTAAATCATTTGCCGCAGGTCCTATTAGNANGATAGATTGTTCTTTATTAAGCGGTAAAATATCATTTTCATTTTTNAACAAAGTAATTGANTCTGCAGNAGATTTATAAGCTAATTTTTGATGCTTTTCTGAAGCAAAATCTTTATAATAATTTTTNTCAAATTTTCTACCATCCAACAAACCTAACTCAGCTTTAACNCTAAGAATCCTCCTAACAGCATCATCCAATCTGTCANNAGATACCCTTCCTTCTTTAACAAGTTCTATCAAACTATTAATATAAGTTTTATATTGTGGATTATTNGGAACCATACTCATATCAACTCCAGCATTTATACCAGTNGCTATTGCGTCTTTAATTGTAGAGTCTGTTCTNTGTTCCTTNTNTAATTTAATGAAATCTTCCCAATCTGANACNGCAAATCCNNCAAAACCCCATTTTTCTTTTAATATNTCGTTAAGTAAATATTTATTNGCATGGCCAGGNANTCCATTAACATCTCCACTATTAANCATAACAGTCATAGCTCCAGCGTCAATTGATTCTTTGAATGGTGGAAGGTATAATTCCTCCATGGATCTTTGAGGTATTAAACATGGGGTTCTGTCACGACCAGTTTTCGGGAAACTATAACCTACATAATGTTTTAAACAGGCAGCTACATGATTCTTACCAATTGGAAAATTCCCCTGGTAACCTTCAACTATTTTTCTTCCTAGTGTTTTTGTTAGATAAACATCTTCNCCAAGTGTTTCGAAAAATCTAGACCAAATAGGCTCTCTTCCCAAGTCAAGTACAGGAGAAAAATTCCAAAGAACTCCACTAGCTCTAGTTTCATAAGCTGTTACCTCACCCATAGATTTTGCAACAGAAGTATCCCATGATGCAGCTAAAGCTATTTCTTGAGGAAACAACGTACTATTCTGTACATAATTAGCCCCATGTATCGCATCTATTCCATAAATAATTGGAATAGTATTCGGAACTTCCTCGGTACAATTATCTATTTTTTCAAGCTTCGTGTGCCAGTCCTCTAAAGTAAATGTATGATTACTTACATTCAAAATAGAACCAACCTTAAAAGTATGAATAGCTTCACGTAATTTATTTTGATCGATTGTGTGAGGCTCTAATAATTTACCATTAGAGTCCTTTTGCAAGATTGCATCAAGTGTTATCTGACATGTTTGACCTACTTTTTCTTCCAAAGTCATTTTTGATATTAAATCATCTATTTTATCTTCGTATTTTAATGGAAAATTAGAATTTACAATTTGTTTTTCATTAGTTATCATATAAAATATACTTGATAGAATTAACAAAACAGTAATTATAGATACTAACTTATTTTTATTTTTAGACATGTTTTAACTATTTTTAAAGAGTTTATTTGTTTTTAAAGAAAAAATTAATAAATAGAGGAAACAAAAAACTGTTATCCAATATGATTCATGAATACCAATAACATCAGCTAATTTCCCTTGTATTGGAGGAATAATAGCGCCTCCTAAAATCATCATAACTAAAAAGGAAGATCCTTGAGAAGTATATTTTCCAAGGTTTTTTATACTAAGTGAAAAAATACTTGGCCACATTATTGAACAAAATAAGCCTCCACTTAAAAAAGAAAATATAGCGACATCTCCTGTAGTAAAAAGACCTAATAACATAGCTGCTAATCCAAGTACACTAAAAACCGCTAAGTTTCTTGAAGGCATATCTTTTCCAATAAAGAACCCAATNATTTGNACAGCTATAAAAATAGCAAAGTAATATAGGTGTTTTACTTCAAAACCTGAGATTGCATTTAAAGATAAAACAACTCCAAATGCCACATACGGAACGATAATGTATAGCCACTTTTTTAAAGAATTTGAAGGGTTAAAGACAGCAATAGCTCCTGTCCACCTTCCTATCATCAAACCTCCCCAGTACATAGAAATATAAGGAGCGATCTCAGTTTCATTTAAAGAATTAAAAGCTCTTGTTTTTAGCAACTCTGGCAAGTTTCCTTGAATAGTTACTTCTACACCAACATAAGTAAAAATAGCAATCATTCCAAGAACTAGTTGTGGGTATTGCATAGCTCCCCACCCTTCAGGTTTTTTCCTTGCTAAACTATTAGAAAATAATAATACTCCTACCACCAAAAATAAAGCTAAAAATGATAGTTTCAAGATATAATCATCCGCTTCCTTTGACAACTCTCCTCCTTCTAGACCTATATATTGACTAAATATTTGTGAAAATATAATTATCAAACCAATAGTAATTAAAATTAAACTAATCATTGCTTTTTTAGCTCCAAGAAAAGTTGAATCTTCTTTATCTTGAGGAATACTCTTAGAAAAATAAAAAATAGAGGCGGCTAGTAAAAATAATACTCCGACAAATACATATAGGTACTGCACAGAAATAAGTGTTATTTCCTTATTGTCTATTAGAGCATCTAAGTCAATAGTCGCACTGGCTGCTGTTCCAAACAAGGCTAAAGAAACAACTATCGGTCCAATTGCCGTACCAAACGAATTAATTCCACCTGCTAAATTCAATCTATGTGAACCTGTAGATTCATCTCCTAGAGAAATTGCGAAAGGATTAGCAGCTGTTTGTTGTAAAGAAAATCCTAAACCAACAACAAAAAGTGCTCCAAGAATATAAATATAAGTACTAGATTGACCTGGCTCACCCCCATTAACAGCAAGCACCATTGAAGCCGCTCCTAATGTTGACAATAATAAACCCTTAATAATAGTACCTTTATATCCCCAAAGATTAAGTATGTTTTTATTTGTTAAGCTAGAATAAATAAATAAGAACAATGCTCCAACATAATATGCTCCATAAAAAGCGAATTCTATTAATTGACTTTGGAATTGATCCAATGAAAAATATTTTTTACAAAATGGTATAAACACACCATTACTAGCCGCGATAAAACCCCAAAAGAAAAACACTATTACTAGTGTATAAAGAGCCTGTTTTTGATTATTGTTATTCATTTTTTTTATTTATAATTATTTTTTGATAAAATTGATTACCCGTTTGATTTTTAAATTTACATACATAAATTCCTGTGCGGAAGTTATCTAACTCTATATTTCTCTTATTATAAGACTGACTCATATTTATTAATCTACCATCAATGTTATATATTTCATATGAGGATATTAAGAAGTTTGCACTAATTTTTTCATTATCACAATAATAATTTTCATCTACAAGATTATTTGAATTTCCTGTTAAGTTATTTTGATAAACTCTAACATAATCAATTTCTATATTATTAGGAAAAACAGTATAAATATTTGGACCTCCTTGTGTGATTGCAAGATTAATCATTATATACCAATTGCCATCATTAAATGGCCATGTGTTTTGGCTTGGAATACTGCTAAATGAAGAAGGCGTTATTCTAAATGTTTCAATCTCATCTACGAACCATTTAATTGTGTCTTCATTCCATATGACTGAATATTTATGAAATTCATCAGCGTAAGAACCATTTGAAATATATGTAGAAAAATTTTCATAAGTATGAGTTGATTGACTATACGGACAATTACCAATATGAGCTGCTCCAGTAGTATTATTCGTAAGATAGTTATTTCCCCACTGTTCCATAATATCGATTTCTCCATCACATGGCCAGTCACCACCTGTTGGTAACATCCAGAAAGCGGGCCAAAACCCTTCTCCATTAATAGTTTTTATTCTTGCTTCCACCTTACCGTATCTAAAGCTAAAATTTCCTTTAGTGGTAATCTTAGATGAAGAATAATAAGATGTATTCCCCCAACTATCAACTAAACCATTTGGCTCCTCCATTACAGTTATTGTAGCAATTCCATTATTTAGAGTGGTATTTTGTGATTGATAATATTGAAGCTCTCCGTTACCCCAACCGTATAAACCGTATTGAGTTCCAGTACCTATATCATGTGTCCATTTGGAATTATCTAAAGAATTTCCATCGAAATTATCTTCCCAAACAAGATTCCAATTTTGAGATGATAAGTTGAAAGAAAAACATAAAAGTACAAGAAAATAAAAAAATTTCATATTTTTTTTTAACCTTTACAAACATAACAAAAAATGTCTTAGTGTGCTTTATACAATAAATAATTTAGTAAAAATTAATTTACTAGTATAATACCTAATTATCTTTATTAATCTCTAGATCGTAAACCTCTATAGAATAATTAAATTAATATTCTTTAAAGGCTGTTTCTTAATATATAATAAAAAAAGAGTCCCGTACATTTGTTCGGGACTCTTTTATATTAAGATAACTTAAACTTCTTACTGAAGGATTAGTTTCTTATTAATTACTCCATTATCTGTAGTAATTTCTAAGAAGTAAACTCCTTTAGTATAAGTAGCTAAATCTACTTGTTTAGTGTACTCACCAACAAATTGCATTAGATTTTCAGAGTACACAACTTCACCAATAACATTGATGATTCTAACCTCTAGATTCTGAACATCCTCAGATGTGAATGTCACATTGAATATGTCTCTAGATGGATTAGGATATACATCTAAGTTATTAATTGATGTACCTCCTTCTAATCTGATAGATGTTGGCTGATCCCAAATTACTGGACCATCCCAAACTGGTGATCTGTATGGACCTCCCGTAGCACTACACCATGTTCTCCACATTACTCTGTATTGAGTCCCTGGAGTTAATCCATTCTTATCTTTACATGTTAATGGTGAGAATACTCCGAATCCTCCAATATTAGAGAACGAAGATCCTGGTACATTCTCTCTGTACTGTAATCTTACGAATGAATACGTAGATACAGTATCCCAACAGAATGTTGTCTTTGTAGTGTTTACTGGTGTTGCAGTAACATTTATTACATTATCACACTCAGGTGCTGTTGTAAATGTTCCATTATTATGCCAGTTCATTACTGTTCCATCACAATACCAAATCTTAAAGTCATACTCATACTGAGTACTTGGTGTTAAGTTTAGTGCTAACTTAGAAGTATTTGTAGTATTACATCCACTTCCTACAGGTGCTCCCATTGTCTTATTTGAATAAGAATTAGTTCCTACTTCTCTATATCTAATTCTTACTTGGTCAACTTGACAAGTTGATGAATTCATATCATCCCAGTTAAACACAACTCTATCATGGATAATGTTGTCTACAAAGATACCTGTGATATTACCACAAGCAGATGCATAGGTACATGATCCATCATCTGTTGTAGCATTTGGATCATAGTTAGTAGCATTTACATCTGTACATCCTAAAACACAACTTGAGTTCCAAATTGGGTTCATTGGGCTATTTGGTAAAACTAACATTTCTGTAGGACCAAATACATATCCAGAAGTATCAATTATAGGTAAAGCGACATGAGTAACATAATTATATACTAGTGCAGGTTGACATACTCCACAATCATCAACCATCGCAAGTCCATTTACTATACCATTACAATCAATTATACAGCTTGAATTCCACGATGGATTCATCGAACTATTAGGTAAAACTAACATTTCTGTAGGATCAAGTATTATTCCATTAGTATCAGTAACTGGGATTGCTACGTGTGTTATATAATTATATATTAGTGCAGATTGACATACTCCACAATCATCAACCATCGCAAGACCATTTACTATGCCATTACAATCTCTACACTGAGCATTCCAATAAGGATTAGAAGGGTCATTTGGCAAAACTAGAATTTGTGTTGGCAATAAATTTAAATTAATTGTGTCATTAATAAATGTAACACTATGAGTAATTACATCATATATATAAGCTTGATGACATATTCCACAACTATCAGTTAAAGCTGTTCCATTTAAAACTCCATTACAATCTGTGAAACTACAAGAGGAATTCCAATATGGACTCATAGAGTTGTTTGGAAGTACTACTATTTCTCCACCATCTAAAGATAAATTAGTCGTGTCATCAATAAAGTTAACCGCATGTGTTATTGTGTTATATATATAAGCTTGTTGACAAACACCACAGTCATCTAATAAAGATGTTCCATTAACAATACCATTACAATCAGTGCATGAAGAATTCCAAGCAGGATTCATTGGGCTATTAGCGAGAACTAACATTTCTGTTGGACCGAACACATATCCTGATGTATCACTAATTGGGGAAGCAACATGAGTAACATAATCATATATTAAAGAAGATTGGCAGATACCACAGTCATCAACTATTGACAATCCATTTACTACACCCGCACAATCTACACAAGATGAATTCCAGTATGGATTAGAAGAATCGTCTGGCATAACTATAATTTGAGTTGGAGAAGGAATAACGCCTGTAGTATCGTCCAAGAAAATTACTGTATGTAAAATAAAATCATACAAATATGCTTGATGACAAACTCCACAATCATCTATTAATGCAGTTCCTGCAATAATACCATTACAATCAACAGGTGGTGTACCAATACAAGAGGAAACTACTCCATTTAAAGTTAAATCATCAAATTCAACATCTCCACTTGAAAATTGGAACTTAACTGCTCTATCAAAACTAACAGCTGCTACAGTTATACTATTTGAACCAAG
>NZRO01000031.1 GCA_002696275.1 Flavobacteriales bacterium | reverse complement strand
AAAATATCATTTGTTTAAATGGATAGAAGAATCTGATTTTGGTAATTTAAGCGAATCTGTAATGTTGGATTCAATGTTTAGTAATTCAATGACCATCCCAAAATTGAATAAACCGAAAATTATTTTGAATGACATTGGATATAAAATTACATCAAATAATATAAATACATCTATTGGTTGGAGACATAAAAATGAAAAAAATTGGAATATTTATAAACCAAATGATTTGATTACACCAATTGATGATTTTGAAGTCATACTTTTTAAACCTGGTTATGAAATACTAATTAATTACTATAATAAATAGAATTTTATTTGACTAGAAACGGAATATTAGCGACAGAACTTTGTCCTCTTTTATTTTTTACAAACGCAAACATACGATAGGCCCCTTTGGATTTAGGAGTTACAAAAGTTAACTCATTATCATTTTGATTCAAAATTTCAAAATTTAATGGATCTGGTGATTTCTGAATATCACCACCAATTTTATCACTAAATGCCTCTGGATATAATACATATTCAACAATTACTTCTGTATTATTATATTTACTAAATTCAATCTTCAAAGTTGCTTGAGTAGATGGAGCTAGGATATGATCTTTTTTCCATCCTACATTTTCTAGTGATATATCTTTAATTGAAGGAGCTCGAGATTCTGGCCATTTTCCTGTCCAACAAAACTGCATAACATCAACAGCTTCTGTTGGATTTCCATTACTTAAAAACATTCCATGCCAAGTAGCTGTTGATTCTTGTTTTTGACCCCAAAGAAAACAATAACTGCCTAAACAAATTTCTTTGTCTTTTTCTATTAAATCTTTATACCTACGCTGTCGTTGATCTGCTTTTAGACCATTTGGAGGTTCTATCTTTGCTTTCCATGAAGTTTTTCTAGCTTCAAAAGGACCGTTTACTCCCCATTCTGAAACAATATAGGGTTTATCCCAATTGAATTTTCTAAGATTTATACCGGCTTTTTCAATTGAGCCGTATACATTAATTCCTAAGATATCAATACTTGGGCAATATTTTTTTATATAGAAAACTTTTGAAGGATCAACTCCAGCAATTACAGTCATAGTTGGATGATTTGGATCTACCTCTTTGATAAACTTCGCGAGAATTTCTATTGTTTCCCAAACTTTAAAATTACTATATTTAAGATCTACCTCGTTACCGATTCCCCAAACTAACAAAGCAGGGTGATCTTTATATTTTAAAACTTCGTTTTTAAGGAACTCTATTTGTCCTTTGACTGCATATTCATCATTATAATCCATACCACTTCTTTCTGGTCTAACATGTAATCCTAAAGTTACAGTAAGACCATGATTATATGCGGAATCTAATAAAGATTTATTATTGGTGCTCCAGACTCGTATAGAGTTTGCTCCAGAATTTACTAATAGGTCAAAATGATCTTTGGCTCCAGCACCTTTTATATAATAGGGTATACCATTTCTATGTAACTCAAAATTTCCTGATGAATTAGTAGTTACTTCAACTCTACTTACTTGTGAATATGAAGTAATTGTAGAAATAAAATTAATCACTAAGAAAAAAAGTATATTTATATTCCTTTCCATTGCGTTGGTTTTTTTGGATTACCTCGAAATTCAATAAGCTGGAATTCACCAATTTCAAAATGTGCTTCTTCAAGTATTTTAAATCTAATCTCTTTGAGTTCATCCCATCTAAATTTTTGAAAGTCTATTAATGATTTTAAAGGAAGGTAAGCTTCATATATCCCATTTCCTTTATTGATAAAATTACTATTATTTAATATCTTTTGAATCATTCTTTTTTCTCCTTTATAAGAAAACATAAAAGCTTGAATTTTTGGTATTTTATCAGCTTTTATCTTAAATTTTATAGCTGAAGTTGAAAAAATAGATGATATATTTACACGTTTCCAACCATAAGGAGAAAAACCAAATGTATTCCAATCATCTTTAGTAGATTTTTTTATGTCAACTAATACGCTTTCATTTTTAAAAGATTCTCCAAATTGTAAATTACTGGAATATTTAGTGTTAATACCCCACCAATGTTCTTTACCAATTCCAAGTTTGATAGGCCATGTGTCAAAAACTTTGACAGATGTTTCCTTTGTCTTTTGAAAGTCGTGCGTATGTTCTACTATTCTAATATTATCTATGTGTAAGTCCCCCTTTCTTTGAAATTCAAGACGAAGTTCTTTGATATTGCTCATATTTACATCACGTTTTTTATAATTGAATGCTTGCAGTGGAATAAGTATCTTTCTCCAAACAGTATCAATTTTTCCTCCTTCAAGATTTAAATAGTTTATATTGGCCCTACATTGTTTGCCTCCATAATCAGAAAGAACAAAAAACATAGGCACATTGGAGATTTCTCCAGAATCTATTCGAACACGAAGTTCTATAGCGGATGACTCAATTATTGGTTCTAAATTCTTGACTTTATAATTAGACCATTTTAAACCTACTGCAACATAATTGCATTTAGAAGCATCCCAATTTATGTATAGATGATCTTTCCCAATATAATTTTTAGTATTTTCAAAAGAAATATGTTTACATTTATTATTTTTTAATCCCCACAATCCGTTTTCATCAGATTCCGTAAAAAGTATTTTATATGGAAATTTCTCAAATGTTGAAACTGATTTTGATGGCTCATACAAATTAACATTACGCATTTTTCCACACGAAAGAAAACAAAACGAAAGTATTACAATAAATATTTTTAAAATCAACTTCATTATTGTTCAAATATATTAGAATTTGTAGTGAACATAATATGATCTATGTCTGTTCTAACATCTTTTCCAAAGTTTTCAGGACAAATTGGATTTCCATCAGATGAAGGACATGCTTGACAAGAAATTCGAATAGCTCTAATATCACTAGGGTTCATATTAAAATTGATGTCTGGATCATTTGGTGTTATTGGCTCAAAATCTGTATATCTAAATGATTTTATTTGCCATCCATCCCAGTCTACAGGTACCTTCATTTTATACACCTCCATTGTTGATTCAAAAAGATCTGAGGAATTATTATTAGGATTGTCATTAAATGGAGTATTTGTTTCTTCAGAAATTAAAATATTTATAAATTGTCCAGTATGTAAGTCTTGAAGATCTGATAGGATTCCTAAATTAATATATAAATTTTCTGATGATAGACTAACATTATTCATTTCCATAGGAATATCAAGATTACCTAAAGACCAGTCCCAATTTACTCTACCTCCCATTTTGAAATAACTATCGCCTAATAATGGTTCATCATTTTCAATATAAAAAGTCATACCTCCTCCATCATTGTTATAATAAACAAGACTATTCTCAGGTAGACCATCATCAAAATTTTCAACCCATACACCATTATCATATGTCTTTGATGAAATAATACTAATAGTATCTCTGAGAGTATCGATTTCATTTTCAAAAGTTAATTCAATGGCACAAAATTCCTCTGAAAAGAAAGGAACTTGAGACGGGCCACCATTCCATATAATCAAATTAGAGTCAATAAGATTCGAAAATCCTGAAATTTCTCTTTTAGCGCTAGTAGTTAGGCCAATAATGGAAATTTTCCATTGAGTTGGTTTGTTAAACACACAATGAAAACCTACTTTTTCATTGTTTGAAAAACTTGGATTTTTGTTTGTAATTATTAGAGGTTCGATTAACTCAAAATCACCATAAAGAATTTCAATTGATGGACCTTCAAATTCTTTTTTAGTACAACTATGTATTAGAAATAATAAGCACAAGGAAATGATAAGTTTTATTTTCATAATTCAACAGATAAAATTAATACTAGTCTATTATATTTATAATTTTCATAATCCACCTCAGAAAATTTCATGCCCCACCAATTGTAATTTAGGTTAGCATATACTTTTTTTCTGAATTTATATAGCATTCCCATAGATAGAACATGCTCTTTTTGGTCTATTTGTGTTTTTGTGAAATAAGTAATGTTTCCATAATTATCACGCTGTGTTAAAAACTCATTACCATTAGAATTAAATAGTTGATAAGAGGATTGAATGAAAAACTTTTTTGCTATTTCAGCATTTGCTGATACATTAATATGATTACTAAATAAGTTTATAGATGAAATATCTTCACCTTTTCTTCTTGAAATTTCACTTTTGGATGAAACATATAGGTTTAACTCCTTTTTCCAATTTAACAATCTATCAAAATTGACTTTTAGAGATCCTTTAAATAATGAAAAGTTTCTTTTATTGACAGTTCCTTGACCTATTACTTCTTTAAAAAATCCAGCATTAATTTTTGCAATGAACTGTTTGTTTATATTGTTTGTTCTTGCATTTATATATATACCAGATCTATTTGGTGTAGCGTCACCATATGGAAGTACATTTGAATATGTAGGATTAAATGTCATTAAAATACTTGAAAGATCTTGGTTGTACCATTTATAATCTGACAAAAGATCAAATATAGAGGGGGGTCTTATCAAAGACATGTTTGTATAAGTAGGATAAATAGAATTTATATTGTTATAATCCAATCTTCTAGTTTGAGCACCAGCACTTCTAAAATTCGGGTCAACATATCTATAACCTAAAGATAATGACAATGTTGAATCTTTCTTAGAGTATTTATTATCTAATTCAAAATACATCCCTTGAGTTCTACTAGATGTTGAATCTGATACTTCATTTTCTAACTCGGAATGAAGCCAAAATCTTTTTGAAATACCTGTTTGTAACTTTTGTTGAATGTGATACTTCTCTTTATCAAAAGAATAAAGTAATGATATATCATGTACAGGGTTTCGTATAGAAATATTTTTTGTTCCGCTAGCTCCCGGTTCAAATAGATTAATATAATTTCCTGATAATATTAGTTGTTTATTAATTTGTGAAATTATTGAACCTCCTGATAGTAAAATATCACTAGAATATGTAGTTTCATTTATTTGTCTAGAACCTCTTGGCCTTGTAACAAAAAAATCAAAATCTAAACCTCTAATATATCTATCAAACTCATAAGAAAAATCTGCTTGGAGCCCTTGTAATCTCCATCTATTTTCATTATAAAAATTTTCATAATGAATTATATCTTTATATGGATTTATTAAATCATTCTCGTAACTCACAAGTTCTTCGTCATAGTTATAAAGTGTAAATTTAGACTGTTTTAAAAATAAATCACCAACACTGAAACGAATCTTATTGTTTATAATACCTTTTGCTCTTAATTGTCGAACGCTTACCTCTGTCCCTGAACCGAAAAAACTTCCAAAGGAATTCTTCAAACGGAGTTGTGTAAAAATTTCAATATCTTTTATTGGATTTACGTGAGTATTTAGATCTAATAGACTGTAACCATTGGATATATTCCTAGCGGATATTGTATCATCTATAGCATTTATGTTTATAGCGTCACGAGCAAAATATGTACGAGAAAACCCATCAAACCAAATATTTTCGTTAGTCTGTGAATAAAGGCTAAAATCGGAAAACAAAATTCCAAATATTGTTTTTAATAACAGTAAGTTTCTTTTCATAATCTAAAAATTTATTTTTAATTCAAGCATCGTTTCCCAACCTTTGAGGTAATTTTCAATAAAATTAGGGTCATAATATGTGTATTGATTACAACGCAAAAATATCATTGCGTTATCACCTATTTTATAATCAAAACCAAATCCAAAAAGGGTATTCTTTTGATTTCTAGAATTTGAATATCTATAAAAGTTTTTTAAACCTAGTTTTTCAAAAAAAGTATTTGTTGAACTAGCTTTAGGACTGTCTCCGATATCTGTGGAGGCATTTCCCAATATTTTTTCTAAACCATAACTTAAAACAAATGTAGATTTTTCATTTAATTCAATACTAAAGTCTATTTCTTCGCTAAATTGACTAATTAGTGTTTGGCTTCCGATTTGAGGTAATACCTTTAATTCATTTTGACTAGTATTTAGACGTGTAAGACTGAAAATATAATAGTTTTTTCCAAAAATCTTGTTATTATATTTAGTTTGAAATTCAATGGTATTAAAAAACTTTTTAAAGTTCGCAAGTCCATCTAAAGTTGTATCACTTATATTAACATTTTCAAAAACTCCTCTGTATGTAGAGTTAAGTGCATTATACGGCCCCCAATCCTGAGCAAACAGATATATTCTGGATAGTGTTTGGCTATTTACATTATGGATATAAGACAATGATGAGTAGGAAGTATCAATTTCAGCAAATACACCAACACCTCCATTAAGCTTAAGTCTGCCAATGCTGATATCTGCATTAATCGATGCACCTTGCCTATTGTTAACTGGGTATCCAAGTCCAACTATTGGACTTTGATAAGGAGTTCTTATAGTTGTTCCAACTCCCTCAATATTTGGAAAAACTTCAAGAACAGATGTATTCAAAAAGTTCCCAGTAACATTAACAAATTGTGATGTAATCCGATAATATTGAAAATTGAGTGGGAGTTTACTAGATTTATCAGTTTTAATGTTTAAAATTATGGCTTCACCATATCCAAGTTTTTGGATAGGGTCATGATAATTACCAAGTCCCAACTCCATTTGAAATCGCAACTTATTCCACGTCTTTTCTAACTCAAGAGTATGAATGAAATAACTTCTATTTTTATCACTTAAAGAATCTGTATCTGTCCATGAATTAAGATAATTGTAAGCTATTTTTGTTGAATTATTTAATGAATTTTTAATCTGCAAAGAACCGGTAAAATTATCACTAGTCTCAAGACTTGATCGATTGAAGTTACTCTTTCCAATAACACCCTTTGTAGTAAAATTAAATGGTAGATCTGACCCTTTTAAAAATACCCCCTGGAATGCACGACTACCATATCTAATTCCTTGGTCTACCAAACCACTATCATAATACCTAGAATAACGATTAATTGGTATTTTGTTCAGTGGAGTTTGAGGTCTTCTTTCATAGATACTAATTCTGTTGAATGAACGATTTCCCCAAACAGTAAGTCGACTCTGTCTATACCATGAAACACCTCCTGCTCTTAAATTAAATATTCCATTATTTGTATTGATTGATGCAGCTAGATTTAGTCCAAGATTTAATGTCAAATCTTGTGTGTATTCTGGAGAAGGACCTTTATACAAACTATTCATCATAAGATCCGCACCAAAATTTATATTATCCCTTGTTTTGCCAATTATTTTTAAAAGAAACATTGGTTCTCTGTAAGCATCACCAGAACTAATGACTAATGTTTTACCACTATTATTTGGAAATGTCTCTTGTTGGTTCCGTACAAAACCTAAAAACCTGTAATATCCTGAGAATGAAATTGAACTTGAAGGATTTTTAAAGCTCAAAATATTACTACTAAATGGTTTTTGTTCAACAATTGTGTCCTGACCTAAAATACTTAATCCCGACATAAAGAAAATGATCAGAAATGATCTCCTCATAACTTATGATACATATATTTTTGCCAAATTACTAAATTAAAATTGTAAGATAAGGTTTTAAGTGTAATATTTACACTTAGATTTTTACCGTTAATAAAACTCAATAATTTGAGTTAATTTCTTGTAAAGATTTATTTTTCCAAGTAATTCCATCTTGCCATTTAGGTGCTTTTACTTCAATAAGATAATTATCTAATGTTTTTTCTAGCTTTTTCACCTTTTCGGGATTTTGATTAGCTAAATTAAATTCTTCTTTCTTATCTTTTAATAAATTAAATAGTAGTACTGATTTATCATCTTGAAATTTAATGAGCTTATAATCGCCTTGTCGGATTGCAGAATGTGGTCTTTTTAATGCAATACCATTTTTATAGGGTACATGAAAGATTATTCCATCAACTGATCTTTTAATCTGATTTGTATCTTTATTTAAAAGTATAGACATAAAACTACCTCCATCAGTTTCTGTAAGTGGAATTGATTTATCACCAGCTAGTTCAATGATTGTTGGTAAAAGATCAGATCCAGAAACTGGCACAGCTGATTCTGAACCATTTTTTATGCCTGGACCTGATATGATAAGTGGAACACGAACACCTCCCTCAAAAGCATCCCATTTACCTCTACTTAACG
Source organism: Flavobacteriales bacterium (assembly GCA_002696275.1). GTDB lineage: Bacteria > Bacteroidota > Bacteroidia > Flavobacteriales > BACL11. Next base: position 26,878 of record NZRO01000031.1, on the reverse strand, counting down.
GATAATTATAACTTTTTTCATATTTCTTTGCTCCGGGAATATTTGGCACCGATCCATTATCAGACATGTATATAATATATGTATTATCCTCAATACCAAGTTCTTTTATTTTGTCTAATAAAATACCGATACCCTGGTCTAAATCATAAGTCATAGCAGCAAATCCAAGATTTTTTTGAGACAAACCTTTAGGTTTATCTTTTAATTTTGTATAACTTTTCTGTGTTGATTCAATGTTACTATGAACAGCATAATGAGAAATTTGAAGGTAAAATGGTTTTTTTTCTAATGTACTGTTCTCTATGAATTTAATCGATCTATTGGTTAAGGAAAAAATGTTTTTTGGATCTTCTTTGAATGTATTTTGCCATTGACTTTTATTATTGTCAAAATTACCGTCAATATTTTTTGTCGCTCCATCACTAACATCATATCCAAGTATAGAGGGATTACTTCCCATACCCCATTTTCCAAAATGAGCTGTTTTATATTGACTATTAATTTTTTTTAGTGCTTTTGGTATACTAATAAATCCCTCATGATCAATATGATCTGTATTCATTCCAACTCGAATTAATGAAAGCCGAGCTGGTGTTTTACCAAATTGTATACTATATCTTGAAGGTGCACATACAGGTGCGCTTGCGTATGCATCAGAAAATCGCATACCTTTGTTAGCAAACTTCTCCAAATTTGGAGTTTCGAAATAATCACTTTTTGATCCAGGTTCATCATGCATCATCTTCACCGATGTGCCATTCCAACCTTGATCATCTGCGAGTATAAGAATGAAGTTAGGAGAAGTTGTTTTTTTTAATTTTTGGTTTGAATGATTAATCATTTCACAAGAGAAAAAGAAAAAAATAATTCCTAAATGAAAAATTAGTGTTTTCGATGAGTAAAGGAAATTTTTTTTCATTATTAAAATTAATTTTTAAAATAGATTATTTCACCATCTAATTCATGAATATCACCAAATGTGATATTTTTTTCCTTATGCATTGGCTTAATATTTTCAAATTGTCTTCCAATACCTTCTGGAATAACTGAAGCATTAGCAATTCTTTGATCAATCTCTAATTTTAAGGAATCCATTACTTTAGAATAATCTTGATTATTAGCGAGGTTGACTAGTTCATTTTTGTCATTTTTATGATCATAAAGCTCATAACCTAATTCTCCGTTACTTCCCCATTGTGTTAACCTATATCGTTTAGTTTTAATTGAATAACCATTTCTCCATCTTGTTAGTGAACTTTTCCGAACAGATGTATTTATATTATTCATTATTGGTTTTAAGCTTGTTCCAACTACATGTTTTGGTGCTTTAATTTCAGTTAAGTCCATTAAAGTTGCATATATATCAATTAACTCTACTGGACTTCTAGTTTTTTTTCCTTTGTTTAATGTATTTGGTGCCGAAATTATTAATGGAATTCGTGTAGAATTTTCAAATAATGTTTGTTTTTGCCAGTGACTATGTTCTCCTAAATGGAAACCATGATCAGAAGTAAATACTACAATGGTATTTTTTTCTAATCCGTTTTTTTCTAGTTGATCCAGAATTCGTCCAACTTGAGCATCCACAAATGAAATAGTTGCATAATAGGCCTCTTTGATTTCTTGAGCAAGTTCTTTTTCTAAATTGAGTTGGCTCTTTTGTGATCTTATAGATTTTACAGCAGGTTCTGGTAGAGTTGATAAATAATCACTTGATATTTCAGGGATTTCAATTTTTTGTTGGTCATAAAGATCATAGTATTTTTTAGGAGCAACAAAAGGGGTGTGAGGTCTAAAGAAACCAAGCGCTAGAAAAAAGGGTGTTTGTGAATCAGCAAAATCATCAAGTTTTTTAATTGCTTCGGTTGTTGCAATACCGTCTGTTTGTTCATTGTCTTTTCCTTCAGCCGATAACCAACTTAAGGTACCTCCATATTTCCTTTTAGTTAAAGTATTGACTTTATATTCTTCAATTTTATCTCTGCCATATGGATTTACAGTTTGATCCCAAGAATAGATATCATCATTTCCCGAGGTTCCTATAGCACTAGGAACATCATAGTGAAAAATTTTACCAATACGTACAGATTGATATCCCTTCTGTCTAAAGCGTTGTCCCATTGTTATAACATCTGGAATGGAATTTCTAAGATTCATATTATTATTTGTAATCTTAGTTTGATTAGTGTACATTCCAGTCATTAGTGAAGCTCTTGATGGACCGCACCATGGGTATTGAGTATGAGCATTTTCAAACAAGACACCTCTAGAAGCAAGTTTGTCTATATTAGGAGTGTTTACAGTTGAGTTTCCATAAGCACCTAGATCACAGTTTAAATCATCAACAATAATAAATAGAACATTTAGCTTTTCATTTAGTTGCGAGATTTGTTTATCTTTTTTTTCATCTGAAGAACAACTGAATAGTAAAAAAAATATTATGAATAACTTAATATTTACAATTTTTCTGTACATATTTAACAGTTAACTCATCTTTGATTAAGAAGAATTTTTCTTGTAATCCATTCTTGTTTTATTAAACAACTTAATAAGTAAAAAGAATTTTCAAATTGCGAGGTTTGAATATGTACCTTACTTAGTTGTGGATGCATTTCAATCAATAATTTTCCGGAGAGATCTTTAATTTCTAACGATTTTATTATATCATTTGATTCAATAAATAAATCACCATTTGTAGGATTTGGAAAAATGTTTAGATTTATAAAATTTTGATATAACTGATTAGAAGTTATATTATAAATACAATCTGAATTTACTCCATTTAAACTTAATTCATCAAATTCAACATCACCACTAGAGAATTGGAATTTAACAGCTCTATCAAAATTTACCGATGTTACTGTAAGACTGTTTGAACCTAACACTAATGGGATTGGATTTCCAAAGAAATCATTTCCATTAGCTACAGTTTTATAAACTCTAACATTTGCTCCTCCAACTGGTAATGAGGCAACATTCATAGTAAATGTTTGAGATCCATGACTAGTTAACCCAGAATCAATAGTTGTTGCAACAAGTACATACGGCCAAGAGTTAGGGCCAGAAACAAAATCCAAACAATTATTTATAAGTGATGAAGAAGATGGAGGTGAAAAAATAACACAATCTGAATTAACTCCATTTAGAGTCAAGGCGTCAAATTCTACATCTCCGCTGGAAAATTGGAATTTAACTGCTCTATCAAAATTAACTGAAGATACAGTAAATGTGTTTGATCCAAGTGTTAAAGGTATTGGATTTCCAAAGAAATCATTTCCATTAGCAACAGTTTTGTATACTCTAAAATTAGCTCCTCCAGCAGGAAGATTTGTTACATTCATATTAAATGTTTGAGATCCTTGACTAATGGCTCCCGAATCAATAGTTGTAGCTACAAGAACATGAGGCCAATTAGCAGCGTTGCCGACAACGAACTCGTTACAATTACTAATTAAAGCAGAGTTTTGAGTAAATACATTTAAGGAAATTAATATAAATACATTTAATAACACAAGTTTTTTAATTTTAAAAACTATTTTTTTCTTGCACGAAAAAATATTACTAAATAAATTAATCTTTATATACATATTTAAATATTTTTGATTAGTATTCTTCTTTAGTTATTAAGTCCCAGACTTCTTCATTATCAATTTCTCCTCTACTATTTATATCCGATTTAATTGCATTAGAATATATTCTTAACTCAGTTGGACTAACTTTCAGACCAATCAAATTTCTAAGAAGGTTTTTTGACTTTATATATTAATAAAATCAATTAATTCTTTACTTATGACTCAATCTTTTGTAAAACTTCTGTGAGGAATAAATATAATATTTGAGGTGTTATCTCTTTTTCTAATATTTTCTGTTGATCATCACTAATATCTCCATTTGCCTCTTCCAATGCCCCATGGAATTGAGCCTCCCATGTCCCTCCAATATTTGCAACTCCGAAACATCCTTCAAAGCTTTCCCACTCAACGTATGTGTAGTAAATTTCAGAATATATCGAATTAGTATATATTTTACATTTACTAGTGTCCTCATTATAATTAATAGAATTAATTGAAGGAAGTATTTGATTATTTCTAATATCATAGATAATTTCCATAGAGTAACTTCCTCCATGTTCATCTATTGCTTCATTACTATTGTCCGGAGTTAGGACAATGATATCAGAGAAGTCTATTCCTTGAAAATATTTATTGTCTAAATCAATTTTGAGATTGTTGTCTATATCAGTATCTAAACTAACATATTCTAGATATTTTTTTTGATCACTCATTTTTTTAGTTTTAAATTTCAAGCTAAAATATAATTATATATTTAAATATAAAAATTTTAGTTTGAAAGCTTTAGTAATCACGATTTTTTTCTTTGTCATATCATTATTTTTTTATTGATGCTATTGCTGTACTTTTTTTGTTCACAATCTCCTATTGTCTATTTTTATTTTTTGTATTTTTGTGTTATGAAAAAATTTAAATTTTCAATAAGTATTGATGGATTTACTCAATTTATTATCATTGAAGCTAAAAATAGAGCTGATGCTGAACGTCTTGTGAAAGTTCAGTATTCTGGAGCGAAATATATTAGATTCGCTGGTACGGTACAGTGATTCTTTTGAAAGATTAATAAGTGAATAATTATTTGTCAAGGGTTGTAGTTTTTTGATATATACGGAAACATTTAGTAGAATAAGTGTTTGTAAAACTACTACTCATTTTAAAATCAACTAAATTAAATAATTAGTGTAGTTGTAAAAATAACATCTCTACTTTCCAATACAAAACTTTCCAAAGATGTTCTTTAATAATGTATCAGTTGTCACTTCTCCAGTTATTGATCCTAAATGGAAAAGTGCTTGTCGTATATTTATTGCTAGAAAATCTCCGGAGATACCTCCTTCCATTCCGTTTATTATACTTTGAATTTCATGTAAAGTAAGCTGTAACTCTTCAAAATGTCGTAAATTCGTTACGATACTTTCATTATCAGATATTGAAGTTGTGTTTACAAACTGAATTAACCTATCCTTCAGTTTTTCTATGCCTTCTCCATTTTTTGCAGAGATGGAAATAGATTCTTCTATAGATATATTGGGATTTATATCTATTTTGTTCGTTACAACTATAATTTTTTCTGAATGAGATTCTTTAATTTTGTTCAGTTCTATAATTTGATTTTCAATTAATTGGGTAGTGTCTATCAAAAAAAGTATAATTTTGGATTGTAGAGCTTTGTCAAAGGATTTTTTAATTCCTAGATTTTCAATAGTGTCTAAAGTATTTCTTATTCCTGCGGTATCAATAAATCTAAATTTAAATCCTTCAATATTTAACTCATCTTCTATGGCATCTCTTGTAGTTCCTGCTATATCTGATACAATTGATTTTTCCTCATTCAACAAGCTGTTTAATAGGGTAGATTTTCCAACATTTGGAGCTCCTAATATTGCTACAGGTATTCCATTTTTTATTACATTCCCCAAACTAAAAGATTGAATAAGATTTTCTAATTCTTCTTTAATTACAGATAGTAATTGATTAAATTGTTTTCTATCTGCAAATTCTACATCTTCTTCCGCAAAGTCTAGTTCTAATTCAATTAAACTAGCAAAATCAATTAGTTTTGATCTTAAATCTTTTAGTTTTTTTGAAAACCCACCTCTTAGTTGATTCAGAGCGGTTTTGTATGCAGCTTCTGTTTCAGATTCTATTAAATCTGCTATTGATTCTGCTTGAGATAGGTCTAACTTTCCATTTTTAAAAGCTCTCATACTAAACTCTCCCGCAGTTGCAGTTCTACATCCTTTTTCTATGAGTAATTGCATTATTTTATTTTGAATAAAAGTAGAACCATGGCAAGAAATCTCAACACTTTCTTCTCCGGTGAATGATTTAGGATTCTTAAATATACTTACAAGAACTTCATCAATTATTTTGTTGTTTTGTACAATGTTACCGAAATGTATAGTATGACTATCTACATTTAGAAGATCTTTACTAAATATTTCATTGCAAATTGATATTGCTTTATCTCCAGAAATTCTTATTACTGCAATAGCGGACATACCACCTCCAGTAGTAATTGAGCAAATAGTATCTTCTGGATTAAAATAATTCATTTTGCAAAAGTATTTAAAATCCTTTGTAAAATGCTATTTTGTAGTAGTTTTGCAAATCAAATAAAAATAAAAAACAAAATATGAGTGTATTAGTTGATAAGGATTCAAAAGTAATAGTGCAAGGGTTTACAGGTTCAGAAGGTTCTTTTCACGCGAATCAAATGATTAAATATGGTACAAATGTTGTAGGTGGTGTTACACCAGGAAAAGGGGGACAAACACACTTAAATAAACCAGTATTTAATACTGTTCAAGAGGCAGTTATTGAGTTAGGAGCTAACACTACATTAATTTTTGTTCCACCACCATTTGCTGCTGATGCTGTAATGGAAGCTGCTGAGGCGGGTATTAAGGTGATTATTTGTATTACTGAAGGAATACCTACAAAGGATATGATAATTGTAAAAGAATATTTATCAGATAAAGATTGTACATTAGTTGGTCCTAACTGTCCTGGTGTTATTACTCCTGAAGAAGCAAAATGTGGTATTATGCCAGGTTTTGTATTTAAGAAGGGGAGAATTGGTGTAGTTTCAAAGTCAGGAACTTTAACTTATGAAGCTGCAGACCAGGTTGTAAAAGCTGGAATGGGAATATCTACTGCTATTGGTATTGGCGGTGACCCAATCATCGGTACTACTACAAAAGACGCGATCGAACTTTTTATGAACGACCCAGAAACTGATGGAATCATAATGATAGGTGAGATTGGAGGTCAATTAGAGGCGGATGCTGCTAGATGGATTAAAGAAAACGGAACAAAACCTGTTGTTGGATTTATTGCAGGTCAAACCGCTCCCGCTGGTAGAACAATGGGTCATGCAGGTGCTATAGTTGGTGGTGAAGAAGATACAGCAGAAGCTAAAATGGCTATTATGCGTGAATGTGGTATCATTGTTGCGGAATCTCCAGCGGAAATTGGAAAAATGATGGCAGATTTAATGGGTCTAAGAAAATGATTTATTCAAAATAAATTTTGAAAATCCTGCCTTTTTGGTGGGATTTTTTATTTTTGAATTTTAAATATTAAGTATATGAAATTATTAGAAGGGAAAACAGTAATTATTACAGGAGCTAGTAGGGGTATTGGAAAAGGAATTGCAGAAGTCTTTACAAAACAGGGAGCAAATATTGCTTTTACTTATTTATCTTCAGATGAAAAAGCAAAAGAATTAGAAAAAGAACTTTCTGTAAACGGATGTAAGGTCAAAGGATATAAGTCCGATGCTTCAGATTTTAATGCTGCTCAGCAATTAGCTATAGATGTTTTAGAGGACTTCGGTTCAATTGATGTTTTGGTAAATAATGCTGGAATCACAAAAGATGCTTTGTTGATGCGTATGTCAGAAGAAGATTATGATAAGGTTATGGATGTAAATATGAAGTCTGTTTTTAACATGACTAAAGCTGTTTTAAGACCTATGTTAAAACAAAGAAAAGGGTCTATTATTAACATGAGTTCAGTAGTAGGTGTAAAGGGAAATGCTGGTCAAGCAAATTATTCAGCATCCAAGTCTGCTATTAATGGTTTTACAAAATCTATTGCTTTAGAATTAGGTTCTAGAAACATTAGATGTAATTCTATAGCACCTGGTTTTATTGAAACTGAAATGACTGAATCTTTAGGGGAAGATCAGATAAAAGAGTGGAGAGATAATATTCCTTTAAAAAGAGGAGGGACTACTGAAGATATAGCAAATGCTACATTGTTTTTAGCTTCTGATATGTCGACATATGTTACAGGTCAAGTAATTAATGTGTGTGGTGGAATGCTGACATAATTTTATGTTTGGATTAACAACAGAGTTACCAATAATATATAGTTTATTTTGCATCCTAATTGGTGTTGTTTATTCATATTTATTATATAGAAATAATAAATTTGAAAACAAAATTTTAAGTTTAACGCTTTTTGTGTTTCGTTCCATTATTGTATCTGTGTTATCTTTTTTGCTCTTAAATCCATTCATGTCTAAGATAAGTACTGAAGAAGAGAAACCAATAGTTGTATTAGCTCAAGATGTTTCTATTTCTTGTGCAGATTCTGAAGATTCTATATATTTTGCTACTTTAAGCGAACAACTTTCTACCAATTTTAACGTGGTAGAATATAATTATTCGGAGGATGTATCAAAAGGTTTCTTGTCTGATAAAAAAGGAGAATCTACAGATATTTCTAATTTATTAGATGAGGTAGATTTAAAATATTCAGGAAGAAATTTGTTAGCTATAGTTGCTAGCTCTGATGGTTTATATAATAAAGGATCTAATCCTTTTTATCATAAATTATCTAAGTCAGTTCCAATTTATAGTATTGCTATTGGAGATACTTCCGTATTTAAGGATGTTAGTATTACTAATGTTATACATAATGATATTTCATTCTTAGATAATATCTCTCCAATAGAAGTTCAGATAAATACAGAAAAATGTAAAGGTGAGATATTATCTATAAAATTATATTCGGATAATAAACTTATTCAAACGAACGAAGAGAAAGTTTCTAAATCTTCTGATTTTATAAAAACTAGTTTTAATCTTAAAAATACTAAAATTGGTTTACAAAAATATAGTGTAGAAGTAAGTGGGGTTAAGTCAGAAAAGTATTTAGAAAATAATAGTTTTAACTTTTTTATAGAAGTGTTAGAATCAAAATATAAGATCTTGATTCTTTCAGATTTAGTTCATCCCGATATAGGAGCTTTTAAATCAGTATTAGATAATAATAAAAACTATGAGGTTGATTTGTATAGTTTATCTGATTTTGACTCTTCCTATAAAGAATATAACCTTATTGTAACATTTTATTTAGAGGATAATAATTCTAGTAAGTTAGTCAATTTAAAAGATTCTGGGTTACCTATATTAATGTTTGTTAATTCTAAATCTTTTTCTTTGTTGAATTCTTTGTATTCTGTTGGAAAGATTACAGCTAAAAATAATGTTCAAGAAGTTACTGCTAGCTATAACTCTAACTTTAAAAAATTTAACACTTCATCTAGTTTACAGTCTTACTTATCGGATTTACCTCCATTATCAACTGTGTTTGGTGAATATAGTCTGTCTGCATCTTCTGATGTTTTGGCATTTCAGAAAATTGGAATTCTTGAAACCAATAAACCTCTTATTGTTTTGGATGAGACAACTGAACGAAAAATTGCAATTGTATATGGTGAAGGTATTTGGAGATGGAGGTTAAATGATAGGATGGATGAGAATTTTCATCAAAATTTTGATGAGTTGTTTTCTAATATATCACAGTATTTATTAATTAAAGAAGACAAAAGTAGATTTAGGATAGATGTAAATAATAAATCAGAGGAGGGTAGGAATCTCAGTTTTAAGGCAGAATACTATAATGAGAATTATGAGTTAAATAATCAGAAAGATGTTAGTCTAAAGATAATTAAAGAAACAGGTGAGGAGTTTGACTATATTTTTTCACGAAATGAAAAATCTTCTTATTTTTTAAATGTTAAGTCTTTGTCAGAAGGTAAGTATTTTTATACTGCAAATTACAATTATTCAGAATTTATTAAGAAAGGTGAATTTTCTGTATTGCCTAGATCAAAGGAAGCTGTTATAAATACAGCAAACCATCAATTTTTATATCAATTATCAAATTATAGTGGAGGAGAAATGTTTACAAACTTTGATATAGAAACTTTATATCAAATTTTGTTAAATAGTTCTAGAAATAAAATTGTAATACATTCTACAGAAAAAACAGATTCTATTTTAAATAATATATGGATTTTATTTTTTATTCTATTGTTAATTTCAACAGAATGGATTCTTAGAAAATATAATGGATTTTATTAATGATTTTCTTGAAATAACTTCATTTTTTTAGAAGTAAGTTCCATTTTTAAACATTCATTTGCTACAAGAGTAGTATTTTGATTGTACCAAACTATTCCGTTTTCATCTATCGCTTCCCATTCAATAGTGGTATAACTACTTTCAGACCAATATACTGATCCTGTTGTGAAGAACTCATCAAAACAAATAGGAGGTGACTCTGATGTGAAAAATCCTCCGTTATTATATTGTGAACCAATACTATTTCCATCTATATGAAAAGTTATTTTGTTCACGCCTTGATTATATAAGTATATTCCCGCATCCTGATTTAAGTAAAACAAGATATCAGCAGTAAAATCACAAGAATTATTATCCGTATCTGCGTTAGAATTGTAATTAATTGCATTTGGGTCTGTGCAACCTTCAACTGGTATTGGGTCGGGAAAGTCACAAGAATTTAAAGTTATTAACGATAGGCTTAAAAATAATATCTTTTTCATCTTTGTTTTTATATATAAGTTACAAAATTAATTATTTTTGCTAATAAATCAAAACATAAAATATGTCATCACAGGCAACAATAACTTTGGCTACAGTTGAACAAGCCCAAGAAATGGGATTAAGAGCGGATGAATTCGATAGAATTATAGAGATATTAGGAAGAACTCCTAACTTTTGCGAACTAAGTATTTTTGGAGTTATGTGGTCTGAGCATTGCTCATACAAAAACTCCATCGTTTGGTTAAAGAAACTCCCAAAAAATGGTCCTCATATGCTTGTAGAGGCAGGTGAGGAAAATGCAGGATTAGTTGATATTGGTGATGGTTTAGCATGTTGCTTTAAGATTGAATCTCACAATCATCCATCAGCATTAGAACCTTATCAAGGAGCGGCTACAGGAGTAGGTGGTATTAATAGAGATATATTTACAATGGGCGCTCGTCCTGTGGCACAACTTAATTCTTTAAGATTTGGTAATATTGGATTAGAAAGAACTAAATGGCTTGTTAAAGGAGTAACAAAAGGAATCGGAGATTATGGAAATGCTTTTGGTATTCCAATTGTTGGAGGTGAAGTTTTTTTTGATGATTGTTATAATACTAACCCTTTAGTAAATGCATTCTCAGCTGGAATTATGAAAACAGGAGATATGATTTCAGCTACTTCAAAAGGAGTTGGTAACCCAGTATTTATTGTAGGTTCTAGAACTGGAAAAGATGGCATTCATGGTGCTTCTTTTGCGTCTAAAGATATCACTGAAGAGTCAGCAGAAGATTTACCTGCAGTACAAGTTGGTGATCCATTTCAAGAGAAATTATTGTTAGAGGCTACATTAGAACTTGCTAAAACAGATGCTGTTGTTGGAATGCAAGATATGGGGGCAGCAGGTATTACTTGTTCCTCTAACGAAATGTCGGCTGCCGGAAAACATGGTATGGATTTATGGCTTGATAAAGTTCCTACCCGTCAAGCAAATATGAAAGATTGGGAGATTTTACTTTCAGAATCTCAAGAAAGAATGTTAATAGTAGTTGAAAAAGGTAAAGAAGACATTGTAAATTCGATTTTTGATAAATGGGATTTATCTTGTGAAGAAATTGGTGTAGTCACTAAAGGTGATAGAGTTAGGTATTTTATTCATGGAGAACTTGTCGCTGATGTTCCATGTGCTGATTTAGTGTTAGGAGGAGGAGCTCCTATATATCATAGAGAATGGTCAGAACCAGCGTATTACAAAGAATGGAAAAAGTTTAACATAAACGATGTAGAACAACCTGGTGATTTGGTTAAGGTTGCAAAGTTCCTTACAGGACATGAGAATATAGCATCAAAAAGATGGGTATATGAGCAATATGATTCTATGGTTGGGACTGTTAATATGAGTACAAATACACCAACAGATGCAGGTATTATAAACTTAAAAGGAAGTAATAAAGCTCTTGCTATGACGGTTGATTGTAATGCAAGAATGGTAAATGCAGATCCTGAAGAGGGTTGTGCAATGGCTGTCGCGGAAGCTGCTAGAAATATTGTTTGTTCTGGTGGTATTCCATCTGCGATTACTAATTGTTTAAATTTTGGAAATCCCTACAATCCTGAAGTGTATTGGCAATTTGTAGGAGCGATTAAAGGAATGAAAAAATCTTGTGAGAAGTTTAATACGCCTGTTACTGGAGGAAATGTAAGTTTTTATAATCAGATGGTTACCGATGAAGGGGAAACTCCAGTTTTTCCAACTCCAACAATTGGAATGTTAGGCATAGTAGAGGATAAATCACATATTACATCATTAGGATTTAAAGGAAAGTCGGATTTAATATATATGTTGGGGACTTGCGATAATAATATTTCTTCTTCTGAATACTTAGCTTCTTATCATGGAGTAAAGGAGTCTTCTACTCCTAATTTTGATTTGGATTTGGAAGCGGAATTGCAAAATACATTAACAAAACTTATTAGAGCTGGAGTTATTGAGTCAGCTCATGATGTAGCAGATGGGGGCACTTTTATTACTTTGTTAGAAAGTTCTATGGTCAATGACTTAGGATTTGATATTACTACTTGCTCTGATACTAGAGAGGATGCTTTTTTGTTTGGAGAATCTCCCTCTAGAATAATTGTTTCAGTAAGAGAAGTAAAAGAGGATAGATTTTTGGATTTGCTAAAGAATTCCTCTCTGCCATTTTCGTTGCTCGGACATGTAAGTAAAGGAGAGATTAGAATTGACGATAAGTCTTTTGGGGAGGTATCAGAATATAAATCAATATACCAAAATTCATTAGCTAAAAAACTATCTTAAAAAAAGGTTTAGAATTATTCTAAATTATTCATTGATGTTTTAACATACTTACAACAAATAAAGTTTTTCTTTCCTACTATAAATCAAAAAACTATATTTGCACGATAATTTTTTTATATATATTCATGAGTAATTATAAAGAATACAAAGATTTAAATCTCTCAGAAATTCATAAAACTATTCTGAATGAATGGAATGAAAAAAATATATTTTATAGATGCATAGAAGAAGGAAAAGGAAAGCCTAACTTTACATTTTATGAAGGTCCTCCTTCAGCGAATGGTATGCCAGGTATTCATCATGTTATTGCTCGTACACTAAAAGATTTATTTTGTAGATATAAGACTCTAAAAGGTTTTCATGTAAACAGAAAGGCAGGTTGGGATACCCACGGACTACCAGTAGAACTTGGTGTTGAAAAAACTTTAAATATTACTAAAGAAGACATTGGTACGACAATTTCGATAGAAGATTATAACAAAGCTTGTAGAACGGATGTAATGAAGTTTAAGGGTGAGTGGGAAAAATTAACTAAAGAAATGGGATATTGGGTAGATATGGATAATCCTTATGTTACCTATGATAATAAGTATATAGAAAGCGTTTGGTGGTTACTTTCTGAACTTCACAAAAAAGGATTGCTTTATAAGGGATTTACTATACAGCCATATTCTCCAAAAGCAGGTACAGGATTAAGTACACATGAGCTTAACCAACCAGGCTGTTATAGAAAGGTGATGGATACTTCAGCAGTGGCAATGTTTAAAATTGTAGAGGATGAAAAATCTTCTTTTATATTTTCTGGAGAGAAGGAAATATCTTTTGTTGCATGGACAACTACGCCTTGGACCTTACCATCTAATACTGCTCTAGCAGTTGGTAAAAAGATAACATATGTAAAAGTAAATACTTATAACTCTTACACTGCTGAGCCTATTACTATTATTTTGGCAAAAGAGTTATTACACAAATACTTTACAGAGGGAATTTCAATATCTGATTATAAAAAAGGAGACAAACAACTTCCTTACAAAATTATAGATGAGTATAAAGGAGACCATTTATCTGGAATTAACTATCATCAGTTGTTAACTTATGCACAACCAATAGATGGAGATGCATTTACGGTAATACTTGCAGATTTTGTAACAACAGAAGATGGTACAGGAATTGTTCATATTGCTCCTTCTTTTGGTGCAGATGATAATTTGGTTGCTAAGAAAAACGGAATTGGTTCTTTAACATTAGTTGATAGTCAGGGAAGATTTACAAAAGAGATGGCAGAATTATCGGGTCAGTATGTAAAAGAAGAGTTCTACGCTAAGTCGGACCAAAAGCCAAAGTATCCTGCAGATGTACAAATTGTAATAAATTTAAAGAATAATAACAGATTGTTTAAATCTGAAAAGTATGAGCATTCTTATCCTCACTGTTGGCGTACAGATAAACCTATTCTATATTATCCAATGGATAGTTGGTTTGTAAAAACTACCGATTATAAGCAATCTATGATGGAACTGAATAACACTATAAACTGGAAACCAAAATCTACTGGTGAAGGAAGGTTTGGTAATTGGTTGGAAAACTTAGTAGATTGGAATCTTTCTCGTTCTCGTTTTTGGGGTATTCCAATTCCTATTTGGCGCACAGATGATGGAGAAGAAGAGATTTGTATTTCTTCAGTACAGATGCTAAAAGAAGAGGTGAATAAATCTATACTAATAGGATTTATGAATTCTAATCCATTAGAAAATTTTGAAGTTGGAAATTTCACGAAAGAAAATTATAATACCTTTGATTTACACAGACCTTATGTTGATGATATTATTTTAGTTTCTTCTAGTGGAAAACCAATGAAAAGAGAAATAGATCTAATTGATGTATGGTTTGATTCTGGATCTATGCCCTATGCCCAATTACATTATCCTTTTGAAAATAAAGATGTTTTTGAGAAGAATTTTCCAGCTGATTTTATTGCAGAAGGAGTAGATCAGACAAGAGGATGGTTTTTTACTTTACATGCTATTTCTTCAATGTTATTTAACAGTGTAGCTTATAAAAATGTAATTTCAAATGGATTAGTTCTTGATAAAAATGGAAACAAGATGTCCAAGAGATTAGGTAATGCTGTAGATCCTTTTGAAACCTTGGATAAATATGGGGCAGACGCTTGTAGATGGTATATGATGTCAAATGCACAACCTTGGGACAACCTTAAATTTGATGTTAGCGGTATTGAAGAAGTAAAGAGAAAGTTTTTCGGAACACTTTATAACACTTATTCATTTTTTGCATTGTACGCAAATATTGATAGATTCACTTACTCTGAAAAAGAAATTGATATAAATGAAAGAACAGAGATAGATAGATGGATTATTTCAGAACTTAATAGTCTAATAATAGAGGTTGAAAATAATTATGAAAATTATGAGCCAACAAAGGTGACACGATTGGTTCAGGATTTTGTTATTAATAAACTATCAAACTGGCATATTAGGTTAAGTAGAAGAAGATTCTGGAAGGGTGAGTACAATAAAGATAAGATTTCAGCTTACCAAACTTTATATGAGTGTTTAGAGAAAATTGCAATTATTTCAGCTCCAATAGCTCCGTTTTATATGGATCAGTTGTTTAAAGATTTAAACTCTGTATCTAAAAAAAACTCGGCTAATTGTGTTCATCTTTCAGATTTCCCAAAATCAGATCTATCTAGTATAGATATAGATTTAGAGAAAAAAATGGATATTGCTCAAAAAATAACAACTATGGTTCTCTCTCTCAGAAAAAAGGAAAGAGTGCGCGTTCGTCAGCCTCTACAAAAGATAATGATTCCAGTAAGCGGAGAACAAATGAAATCATATATAAATTCAGTAGAGGATATTCTGTTATCTGAACTTAACATAAAAGAAATCGAGTTAATTTCTGTAGAATCAGACATTCTTACCAAACAAATCAAACCTAATTTTAAGATATTAGGACCAAAATTTGGAAAAGATATGAAGTTTATTGCTTCAAAGATAAATCAGTTTACTCCAGAAGATATTAAACAAATTGAAACAGAAAGAGAATACAGGATAAATACAGATATTTCTATTCATCTTTCAGATGTGGAGATCTCTTCTGCAGATATTCCTGGTTGGCAAGTTTTAAGTCAGGATGGACTTACAGTTGCTTTAGATGTTACTATCACGGAAAGCTTGAAAGAAGAAGGTTTGGCTAGAGAATTAGTAAATAGAATTCAGAACATGAGAAAAGACAAAGGTCTTGAAGTCACAGATAAAATTGAAATATATGTTGAAAAAAATGAAGTCTTAGAAAATGTTTTAACAAATAATTTATCTTATATTTGTGGTGAAACATTAGCCAGTGATTTAAAAGTTGTTAGTGAAATTGAAAATGAAAAGACTTATGTCGAGCTTGTAGATAATATTTCGATATATATAGAAATTAAAAAAATATAAGTAATGTCAGAAGAAAAAGCGAGTTATACGGAGGCAGAATTAGCTGAGTTTAAGCAGATAATTGAAAAGAAAATTGAATCTGCAAGACAAGATTTATCTTTGTTACAAGCAGCTTACTCTAACGATTCTGATAATGGAACAGATGATACTTCTCCAACTTTTAAAGCTTTTGAAGAAGGGTCGTCTACTTTGTCAAAGGATGAGAATATGAAACTTGCAATGAGGCAAGAAAAGTTTATAAAGAACCTTAATAATGCTTTGGTTCGTATAGAAAATAAAACATATGGAATTTGCAGAGTTACAGGTAAACTTATAAGTAAACAAAGATTAAAATTAGTTCCTCACGCTACATTATCTATTGAGGCAAAAAGAGCACAGTAAACACTTTGAAAAAGGTACTTTTCTCCAGTTTTATTATTTTATTTGTTGATCAATTATCTAAATATTGGGTAAAAAACTCTATGTATTTAGGTGAAGAAATTCATATTTTTGATTGGTTCAGATTACATTATATTGAAAATAATGGAATGGCTTATGGACTTGAGTTTGGAGGAGAATATGGAAAATTATTCCTTACTCTTTTCAGAATTTGTGTTGTAATTTGGGGTATTTTTTATGTATACAAACTAACTAAATCAACTAAATTCCCATCAGGATTGTTAATTTGCTTAGGGTTAATTATAGGTGGAGCACTAGGAAATATAGTAGATAGTGTATTTTTTGGAGATGTTATATTTTATGGAAAAGTTGTAGATATGTTATATTTTCCATTAACAGGAGAATCCTATTTTTTACCAGATTGGCTTCCTTTCTTCGGAGGTGACCATTTTATTTTCTTTAGACCTATTTTTAATATTGCAGATTCTGGTATCTTTATAGGAATAGTATCTTTAATATTTTTTTACAGATCTTATTTTAAGTAAGATTCTTATCATTTTCTTTGTATATCCCCATAAATAGTTCCCTCTATACTTTTTCTACTAGAATGTTTCTTTAATTTCCATTTCCACTTTCTTATAAATCCGCCTATTTTAAATAAAAAATAAGCTGAAAATGGAATTTTTTTATACTTCCAGTTTTTTGGAATATTATAATTATATTTTTCTAAAAAAGGGCCGAAAACAAATAAAGCTAGACTTTGTATATCTTCTGTATAATATTCATTTAAATTTTTCTTTTTTCCAACAGTTTTGTTAGCTTTCGGTAGATCTTTTGGATTTTTTACTCCAGCTTTTTGTAAGGCAATTTTATAATCTTCAGCTATATTTTCATATCTTATAATAAAATCACAATTATCTAAAGTTATACTTGCGTAATTATCAAATGGTATATTAAAGAATTTTTTAAAATACTCCTGAAAACTTGCGTTTTTTTCATGTATGAAATTAAATCTTTCTCTATGTTTTTTATTTATATGTCCTCCATTTTCTGTAAATAATTTTGGGTTTGTAAAGTTTCCTTTTGCATTAGCTCTCATTTTTTCATATACTGTAACAGCAATTTCCATTGGGTTTCTTAAAACAGCAAAAACGAAATATTTTTTTTCTTCCTTAGTAGCTACTTTTAAGAAATCATGATGTAAAGAGTGTTTTCTTAGTAAAGGTTTTCCCTCATATTCTTTGTTTAATTCTTTTGTTATTGCAGAAGAAGCTGAAAATGGTAACCCAATAAACAAAAACTTATATTTGTGGCTAATAATCATATTATATTAAAATTTAATATTATCAAAAATACTATATTTACACACTATGATGAGGTACTTTTTGTTTTTTATTCTTTCTTCTAATTTTAATCTGATAACTACTCAATATTCATATGTTTTTTTAGATATTTACTTTTATAATAATCCAATCTCTTTCGGAGATCTTATAAGATTTAAATTCAATTCTTAATTTTTTTAACTCATTGATAGTCTCGGAAGAAATAAAAGAAAAACTACAAAACTTACCTAATCAGGTAGGAATATATCAGTTTCTTGATAATAGCAAGAAGATTCTTTATATAGGAAAGGCAAAAGATCTTAAAAAGAGAGTTTCCTCTTATTTTTATCAGAACCATCATTACGCGAAGACAAGATTAATGGTTTCTAAAATAAAGAATATAAAGTATTTTGTTGTTCCTACAGAAATGGATGCCTTACTTCTTGAAAATAATCTTATTAAGAAACATCAACCTAGATATAATGTAATGCTTAAGGATGATAAGTCTTATCCTTTTATTTGTATTAAAAATGAACCTTTTCCTAGAATTTTTTTTACTAGGAAAATTATTAAAGATGGTTCACTATATTTTGGTCCATATACCTCAGTAAAATTAGTGAGAACTTTATTAGATTTTTTATATCAACTTTACCCCTTACGTAATTGTACTCTCAATTTAATGAAGGAAAATATTGAGAAGAAGAAATTTAAAGTTTGTTTAGAGTATCATATTGGAAATTGTTTAGCTCCATGTGAGGGTTTTCAAACTGAAAAAAGTTATAAAATTGGAATAGATCATATAAAACAGATTTTAAAAGGAGATATAAAATCGGTTAGCACTATTCTAAAGGAAAGAATGAAACATTATTCCAATAACTTAGAATTTGAAAAGGCTCAATCTGTTAAAGAAAAATTAGATTTGTTGAATAATTATCAGGCAAAATCTACTATTGTAAATACTAAAATAAATAATGTAGATGTTTTTAGTATTATTTCTGATTCAGAATATGCATTTATAAACTATTTAAAAATATCAAATGGAGCTATAATTCAAACTCATACTATTGAAATAAAAAAGAAACTTCAGGAAACAAATAAGGAATTATTGATTTATGCTATTACAGAGATTAGAGATCGATTTAATTCTAACTCTAAAGAAATTTATAGTTCTATCCCGCTAGATAATTTGTGGTCAAATACAAAGGTAACAAATCCTAAAATTGGAGATAAATTTAAATTGATTGAATTATCTTTAAGAAATGCTAAATATATGCAATATGATAAATTAAAGAAACAGGAAAAAATAAGAGAAAAATCTTCTCAAAAACGTATTATAGAACAGCTTCAAGTAGATTTAAATTTACAACAGAAACCAATACATATAGAATGCTTTGACAACTCTAATTTTCAAGGAACTAATGCCGCAGCTGCATGTGTTGTTTTTAAAAATGGAAAACCATCAAAGAAGGACTATCGTCATTTTAATATAAAAACTGTAAAGGGACCTGATGATTATAAGTCTATGGAAGAGGTAGTTTTTCGAAGATATAGACGTATGTTAGAAGAGAAAGAAGAATTGCCTCAACTAATTATTATTGACGGAGGAAAGGGTCAATTATCTTCCGCTGCAAAAAGTTTAGAAAAATTAGATCTTTTAGGTCAAATTGAAATAATTGGTATAGCTAAAAAATTAGAAGAGATTTTCTTTATAAATGATCCTATACCTATTTACTTAGATAAAAGATCTGAGAGTTTAAGAATTATACAATACATGAGGAATGAAGCACACAGATTTGGTTTGAGGCATCACAAAAATAAAAGAAGTAAAGAAGCATTTAGTTCATCATTAGATAAAATTGATGGTATTGGAGAGAAAACAGTCATGAAACTAATTAATCATTTTGGGAGTATAAAAAAAATTAAAGAGGCCCAAAAAGATGAAATCGTTAAAATGATAGGTCTTAAAAAGTATGAAAAATTAATTTTAAATTTGCATTAATTAATTTAAATTGAAATGAAAAAAAATATCCTAGTATTATTATTGTTTCCATTCATCGTATTTTCACAACAATGGACAGAAGATTTGAAAAATCCTAATAAGAACTTTTATGAAATACAAGAAGAGTTTGAAAGTTATTGGGAGAGCAAAACTTATGAAAAAGGTAAAGGGTGGAAGCAATTTAAACGATGGGAAAATTTCATGGAAAAAAGAGTATATCCTGATGGTGAGATGAGACCTGAGATATTGTATGAAGAATACTTAAGATTACAAAATAATTCAATTCCAATTTCAAGTAACATATGGACACAAGTTGGACCAGATAATGTTCCTATACAAGGAAATGGGGATAAAAGAGGAATAGGAAGAGTAAATACAATTGCATTCCACCCAACAGATCCAAATAAAATTTATATTGGTGCACCAGCAGGAGGTTTTTGGAAATCTAATGATGGAGGTCAAACTTGGTCTACTTCTACAGATTTTTTGAATAATTTAGGAGTTTCTGATATAGCACTAAATCCAACAAATCCAAACGAAATTTTCATAATTACTGGTGATAGAGATGGGGGTGATACATATTCTTATGGATTAATGAAATCAAATGATGGAGGAGATAGTTTCATTACTACTGGGCTTTCTTTTAATGTAACTAACTATTACAGAGGGAATAGAGTTCTTATTGATCCAGTAAATACTAGTGTAATTATTGTATCAACTTCTAACGGAATTTATCGTTCCTCTGATGGAGGAATTAGTTTCTCAAATACTTTCTCTTCAGCAAATATGACTGATATTGAATTTCATACTACAAATTCTAATATTGTATATGGAGCTTCAAAGGGTAACACATCAATTTATAAATCTACTGACAATGGTATTTCATGGAGTCAGTCAGGTACTGGTTTACCATCTACATCTTCAGTTGTAAGAGCATGTGTGGCTGTAACCCCTGATAACCCATCTGTAGTATATGCGCTTTTTGGAGACAATAATAATGGATATTATGGAGTTTACAAATCAACTGATGAAGGTCAAAACTGGATTCAACAATCAAATTCACCAAATTTACTTGGGTGGTCAGTTACAGGTTCTGACTCAGACGGACAAGCTTGGTATGACTTAGCTTTTGCCTGCGATCCTAATGATGAAAATATATTATTTGTTGGAGGTGTTAACACATGGAAATCTACTGATGGAGGACAAAANTGGGATATCAATACTCACTGGTATGGTGCTAGTGGTANTACNTACATGCATGCAGATGAACATATGTTAAAGTATAATCCANTAAANGATTATATATANTCTGGAAATGATGGTGGACTATATGTNTCTACTGATAACGGNGATAATTGGACTGATATTTCTGATGGNTTGAAAATTACACAGTTTTATAGTTTAGGTGTTTCACAAACTGTTCAGGANATGGTTATTACAGGNTCNCAAGATAATGGAACTTTTTTAAAAAACGGAAACACTTGGGACCCTGTAATTGGTGGAGATGGAATGGAGTGTATTATTGATTATACTAATTCAAATATTATGTATGGTGCTTTGTATTATGGAGATGTAAGAAAATCTACCAACGGTGGAAATAGTTTTTCAAGCATAGCTCCTGCTAGTAACGGAGCTTGGGAAACTCCTTATATTCTTGATAGAAACGATCCTAACATAATTTACATTGGTTATGATGAATTATATAAATCTACCGATGGAGGTAATAATTGGAATACAATTACAAATGGAGTAACTAATGGAAACAGAATTGATGAAATAGCAATTTCAAAATCAAATCCCTCAAGAATTTATTTTGCTGATGGAGCTAATTTGTATGTTACTAATAATGGAGGTAATTCTTGGAATGATATTAGTAGTGGTCTTCCAAATAAAACTATTACATACATTGCTGTTCACCCTACTGATCCTGATAAAGTTTGGGTAACATTATCTGGATATACATCAGGTCAAAAAGTTTATAAATCTCTAGATGGTGGGANCAATTGGTTGAATTACTCTGGAACACTTCCAAATATACCAGTTAATACAATTGTTTTAGATGAAAATAGTAGTTCTGAGACCTTGTATATTGGTACAGATTTAGGAGTTTTTATTAGAGATAATAACTCNNCAGATTGGTCAAATTTTAATAACCTTACATTNCCNAATGTAATAGTNTCAGAATTNGAAATTCAATATTCATCAAACAAATTAATNGCNGCTACATACGGNAGAGGNCTNTGGAGNATTGATTTNCAAATAACATCACCTCCTTCTGCTANCTTCTTTGCTTCAGANTCTGTTTTTTGTAATANACCGGCAACNGTNGATTTTACTAATACTTCATTTTACNCTAACTCATATTATTGGGATTTTGGAGATGGTAATACNAGTACTGNTTCGAATCCGTCTCATACNTACACAAGTTTTGGAACATACACAGTNAGTCTNATTGCNAGNGGACCTCTTGGAACAGATANTATTNTATACCAATCNNTNATCGATATNGANACGATCTANCCGTGTATTATTACTATGACTTCTGGAGGTTCTACACAAACAGCNTGTAGCGGNACTCTTTACGATATNGGTGGNCCTAATGGAAANTATTTTGATGATAACGATAGCTGGGTAATAATTGATCCTGTAGGTGCTAGTCAAGTNACAGTAAACTTNCTTCTATTTGATTTAGAAAANAGTACAAATTGTATTTATGATTANGTTGANATTTNTGATGGTAANNCNATTAANTCACCATCNTTAGGACAATTTTGTAATAANTCNCCAGGAACAATATCTTCTTCTGGAGGNGCAATAACNATTTTTTTACATGCAGATGCNGGTGTTAANGCTCAAGGATTCGAAATGACTTGGANCTGCGATTTTCCAAGTGCNCCGCCCGTCACATTNTTTGAAGCTTCTGATACAATGAGTTGTAACGGAACTATTAACTTTACAGACTTATCTTCCAANGGTCCAACTAGTTGGCTCTGGGATTTTGGTGATGGAACTACATCNAACTTACAAAATCCAAGTCATACTTATCAGTCNGGAGGTGTATATTCTGTCAGTTTGACAACAACTAATCAAATTGGATCAAATTCTTATACTATAAATAATTATGTAAATATTATGAATCAAAATTTGAATTTAGTTGGTGACTCATCATGCGGATCATCTTCTTTGTTGTTACAATCTAATTCAAATGTTAATAATATAAGTTGGTACTCAGACTCTAATGCTCAAAATCTTGTGGGAACTGGTAATAGCTTTCAAACACCTCTCTTAAATACTTCGACAACTTATTACGCAAGAGGAGAGATGAGTTTTTCAAATTTATTTGGAGGTGCACCAGACAATACAATTGGTACTGGAGACTTTTTTGATTATAATCAACATTTAATATTTAATAATTATTCACCTTCTAAACTAGTATCTGTTTTTGTTTTCTCAGATGATGCAAAATATAGAACAATTGAACTTAGAAATAGTATCGGAAATATATTACAGGACACATCAATATTTATACCTAATGCGCCAAATGGTATTAGAATTTATTTAAATTTTACACTACCAGTTCAAAATGAATTACAATTAGGTGTATCAGGCAGTAATTTTGCACTATATCGGAATAATGCAGGAGCTAACTATCCGTATAATATTGGTTCTGTTGTTAGTATAACTTCATCAAGTGCTTCTTCCGCTCCTTTAGATTATTATTATTTCTTTTACGATTGGGAAATTGAGAAAGAACCTTGCGTCACAAATTTAATACCTGTTGAAGCAATTATCATGCAAGATTATAGTTTAACTCAAAACATAAATTTATGTAATGGTGGAACTATAACTGTTGGCAATAATATTTACAATAGTACAGGAACCTATACAGATATTTTTAGTACATCTAGTGGGTGTGATAGTATTATTATTACAGATTTAACAGTTGGTAATACCTCTATTTCTTTTAACAATGTTAATATATGTCAAGGCGATTATCATACTGTTGGAAGTAATATTTATACACAGTCAGGTCAGTACATCGATACTTTGTTTAACGGAACTTGTGATAGCATTATTCAAACAAATTTAACAGTAAATCAAATAACAAATAGTCAGCAAAACTATAATATATGTTTTGGTGATAGTGTAAACATTGCAGGACAATATTATTTTAATACTCAGATTATCCATGATACATTAGTTTCAATATTAGGTTGTGATAGTATTGTTACATATTTGATAAATGTATCACAAACTACTAATTACAATAATCTACAAAGTATTTGTAGTGGGGAGAGTTATACTATTAATAATAATACATATACACAGCCTGGAACTTATACTGATATACTTACAAATTTTGCTGGATGCGACAGTATTGTTAACACTGTACTCTCAGTTTATCCTGTAAATAATATTAGTAATAATGTTGATATCTGCTTAGGAGACAGTATTGTAGTAGGATCTAATGTCTATAATTTAGATGGTATATATACAGATATTTTAACAAATAGTTATTCGTGTGATAGTGTAGTAATAACTTACTTATCAGTTTCTGATTTAGCATCAAACTTAAGTTTAAATGGTACTGATATTGATGCTACTGCAATAAATGGTATATCTCCATATACCTATGATATATATGGTCCGAATGGTTTATTAAGTTCTTCTACAAATAGTGGGGGAGTATTGCAATTTACTCCTTTGATAAATGGGGTGTATTATTTTATAGTAACTGATGCAATTGGGTGTGTTTCGGATACTTCCTTTATGTTTGTGGACTTTGCAGCAACTTCTATTTACGAGCAAATCAATTTTGCAGAAATAAATAAAATTGTGGATATTTTAGGAAGAGAAGTTCCTTTTAGAAAGAATACTTTATTGGTATTTATATATAAAGATGGAACAGTAGAAAGAAAGATTTTGTTTGAATAGGGTATCCTTTTTAGGTTACAGAACTACATACTGAACTAAAAAAATAATGCCTATAATTACTAGTTTATAACTTTGTTTAATGCTCAAAAATGAGTAAAAGAAAAATAGGATATAAAATAATTTTCATAGACCTTATAGAATCAATAGGTGTAAAACAGGGTTTTATAAAAACTATAAAAGATCTAATTATAAAACCTGAAGAGGTTGTTGAATACTTTGTTGAATCAAGAGAGGGTCAAAACCAAGAAAGAACAAAATATTTATCACCCTTAAAACTTTTAATGTTTGTTATTGCTTTTATTTCTATTTTATCACTTATTGTGGGATATGATGTAACGATAGGACCAGATGAAAACTACTTAACTACTAAAAAGGAGTTTTTAAAAGAAAACGAAAATTACTTTGAAGATGTTGGTTATAAGAAAGACACAGATTATGGAGATGCGCGAATAGAATTTGAGTATCAAGAAGAAGAGAGATTTGATAAAGATATTTATGAAGTTTATAAAAACAATAAAATAACAATATCAATAATTACAGCATTAATATCAGCCTTTATATCTAAGTTATTGTTTTACAGAAAAAAAGAAATTAATACTGCTTTTCATTTTGTTATTTACATATATGTGTGGTCTTTATTACTTTTAGTTACTCCTTTCAGTATTTATTTAGACCAACAAATAAGTGAGTACTCTTCTTTTATATTAACTCTTACCTACTGCAGTTATGTTGTATATAGGTTTTTTAAACCATCAATACTTGCAGCAATAATAAAAGGGCTACTAATTGGTTTTATACCAATTACAATAATGTTAATATCGATACTTATATACAATATTGCATTAGGAGACTATTATAATGAAGAAAAGTTTTATGAAGAAAATCCGACATTTATAGATTTAGACAAATGTTACGGAGACTGTGAGGATGGATGGGGAACATATACATGGGGAGACGGAGAAACATATACTGGAGAATGGAAAGACGGCCTTCCTCATGGAAAGGGAACATATAAATGGGCAGACGGAGAAACATATACTGGAGATTTTATCAATGGCGAAATAATGGAATAAAAAAACACCCACAAAAGCAGGTGGGGTTTCTGAAGTGTTCCACATTGTTCTTTTTTACTCAAAACCTTCTTTTTAAATTTACGGGATAACGCAACTCATTTGCGTTTATTTACTTATTTTTGTTAAAAAAATAATGAAAAATAAATTACCTGTAACAGTTCTAAGTGGATTTTTAGGAGCTGGTAAAACAACCCTTCTTAATCATATTTTACATAATAAGGAAAATTTGAAAGTTGCTGTCATTGTTAATGATATGAGTGAGGTTAATGTTGATGCAGAATTAGTTAAAAGTGAAAATACACTGTCTCGGACTGAGGAAAAATTAGTTGAAATGAGCAATGGATGTATTTGTTGTACTTTAAGGGAAGACCTAATGATTGAAGTTGAGAGATTAGCTAAAGAAAATAGATTTGATTATTTACTTATTGAAAGTACAGGTATAAGCGAACCTATTCCAGTCGCTCAAACTTTTTCTTTTGTTGATGAGGAGAATGGTATTGATTTATCTCGTTTTAGTTATGTAGATACCATGGTGACAGTAGTTGACGCATTTAATTTTTTTAATGATTTTGGAAGTGCGGATAAATTAGTTGACAGACAATTAACTGATATCGAAGACGATTTTAGAACAATAGTAAATTTACTTACTGATCAGATTGAGTTTGCGAATGTTATTATTTTAAATAAGGTAGATTTAGTAAAAAAAGCTGATTTAGGTGTTTTATGTTCTGCAATAAAAAAATTAAACCCTACAGCAAGAATTATCAACTCTAGTTTTTGTAAAATAGATTCTAAAGAAATTTTAAATACAGGATTGTTTAATTTTGAAGAAGCTGAACAAAGTGCAGGATGGATAGAAGAATTAAATAAAGCTGAACATACTCCAGAGACAGATGAATATGGAATCAGTTCATTTGTGTTTAGAAGTAATAGACCTTTTGACCCTCAAAGATTTTGGGATTATATTCAAAATAAATTT
>NZRO01000030.1 GCA_002696275.1 Flavobacteriales bacterium | reverse complement strand
GTCGCGAGACAGTTCGGTCCCTATCTGTTGTGGGCGTTAGAAATTTGAGAGAACCTGTTCCTAGTACGAGAGGACCGGAATGGACGAACCTCTAGTGTATCTGTTGTGACGCCAGTTGCATCGCAGAGTAGCTACGTTCGGATGAGATAAGCGCTGAAAGCATCTAAGCACGAAACTCATCTCAAGATTAGATTTCTTTTAAGGGTCGTTATAGACGATGACGTTGATAGGTTGCAAGTGTAAAGGCAGAGATGTCAAAGCTGAGCAATACTAATTACCCATAGACTTTGATTTAATTTTATATATTCACTACAATTAAATGTCAATTTAATGAACAAAAAGTTTATGGTGACTATAGCACTGGTGTCCACCTCTTCCCATTTCGAACAGAGAAGTTAAGCCCAGTAGCGCCGATGGTACTAGAGTGATATCTGGAAGAGTAGGTCGTTGCCGTTTTTATAAAAAGAAAGTCTCAACTTTTTGGTTGAGACTTTTTTTTCTTTTTACTTTTCTATAAATCTTTTGTATTTTTGTAGTATGAAAAATCTTGTCTTATTTTTTATCTTAATTCCCTTGTATGTATTTTCTCAAAGTAGTATGAATATGAGTTTGTTAGGGACATATGATTATTCTAATACAGAAGGAAATGATATTTGGGGATGGGTGGATGGTAACCAAAATGAATATGCTTTAGTTGGTTTACGTAGTGGATTTTCAGTTGTAAATGTTACTAATCCATCTTCTCCAATAGAGGAATTTTTCATCTCAGATCTTAATTCTACTTGGAGGGATATAAAAACTTGGGGAAACTATGCTTATGTTACAACTGAGGCAGATGCTGGTTTGTTAATTGTTGATTTGACTGATATGACAGGAAATACATATTCACATGTTACCCAATTTACAAATAATACTGGTGGTAGTGTTTCTTTTACAAGTGCTCATGATATATATATTGATGAGAATGGGATTGCGTATATCTTTGGAGCTGGTGGTCCTGGATTTCAACCAAATGGAGCGATATTTCTTGATGTAGATGCGAATCCTACAAACCCTGTATATTTAGGAGAATGGAACGAAGAATACATACATGATGGAATGGTTAGAGGAGATACAATGTGGGCCGGTTGTGTATATGCTGGTAAACTTGTAAGTGTAGATGTTTCTGATAAAACAAATCCTCAAACATTAGGTTCTGTTACTACTCCTAATGCTTTTACTCATAACGCTTGGATTTCAGATGATGGAAATTATGTTTTTACTACTGATGAACAATCAGATGCTTTTTTAACAGCTTATGATGTTACTAATCTTTCAAATATTTTTGAAGTAGATAGAATACAATCTAATCCTGGCTCAAACTCGATACCACATAATACTTTTGTAGATGGAAACTTTTTAATTACTTCTTACTATAGAGATGGTACTACGGTACATGACATTACTCATCCTAATAATATGATTCAAGTTGCTTATTATGATTCTTATTCTGGTTCTGGTAATGGATTTGATGGTTGTTGGGGAACTTATCCATATTTACCTTCTGGGAATATAATTTCCTCAGATATAAATAGTGGACCAGGAGGATCGGGTAGATTGTTAGTATATGGAAGAGATTTTCAACAAGCCTGTTATTTAAAAGGTAATGTTATTGATGGTATTACTTTATCACCAATAAGTAACGCCTCTGTTGAAGTCCTATCTACATCAATAAATGCAAATACTAATCTTTTAGGGTTTTATCAAACAGCATCTATATATTCAGGAACTTTTCATGTTATTTTTTCTGCGCCTGGATATACTTCTGATACTTTAACTGTAAGTATGGTTAATGGACAGATGACAATCTTGGATGCTATTTTATTTCCTCCTTGTAATACATTTAATATAGTTACTAATAATAATGTGAGTATTTG
The DNA here is from genome assembly GCA_002696275.1 of Flavobacteriales bacterium. Taxonomy (GTDB): domain Bacteria; phylum Bacteroidota; class Bacteroidia; order Flavobacteriales; family BACL11. The sequence continues at coordinate 35,781 of NZRO01000030.1, read as the reverse complement.
TAATGATTCATCATATATAGTAGGAAATTCAATTTATAATACTACAGGAACATATTCTGATACATTAGTAAATTATTTTGGCTGTGATAGCATAGTGAATACTAATTTAATTGTTAATCAATCTTATAATATAAATAATAACCATACAATTTGTAATGGAGAAATTCTTATAGTTGGATCTAGTCAGTATAATCAAACTGGGGTATATACTGATATATTTTCTTCTGTTTCTGGTTGCGATAGTACTGTTATAACAAATCTTTTAGTACTGCCAACATCTAGTTTCATGCAAACTATTTCGTTTTGCTCTGGTGATAGTCTTATTGTAGGAAGTGATACCTTAACACATACAGGTGTTTACACAACTATTTTGTCCTCTGTCAATGGATGTGATAGCATAATTATTACCGATTTAACAGTTTTTCCTTCTTCATCAATATCTAATTTTCAGAGTATTTGTGAGGGAGAAACATATTCGATAGGAAATAGTTCCTATAATATGCCAGGATCTTATATAGATATATTAATTTCATTAAATGGTTGTGATAGTGTTGTGAATACGAATTTGACAGTGCATCCAATCCCAGTAATAAATAATAACTATATTATATGTAAAGGAGATATTGTAAATGTTGGCAATAATACTTATTCTGAGGAAGGAGATTTTACTGACACTCTTCAAACGATATACGGTTGTGATAGTGTTGTTAATTCTTACATTCAATGGTCTGTTCCCATAACTTCTTTAACTATAAATGGAACGAATATAAACGCATCAGTTATTGGAGGAACTCCTCCATTTCTTTTTGATATTTATGGACCATCAGGATTGTTGACTACTACGCAAAATAATGGATCTACAATACAATTTACCCCCCTGATAAATGGCTTGTACTATTTTCTAATTACAGATGGTTTAGGTTGTGTGTCAGATACATCGTTTATTAATGTTAACAATATACCTTCTTCTATTATTGGAATTAATAATTCTAAATCACTTATAAAAATCGTTGACGTTTTAGGTAGAGAAAATAAAAAAAATAAGGAGAGTTTATTATTTTATATTTATGATGATGGCACTGTAGAAAAGAGAGTAATTGTAAAATAAAAATTATTTTCAAATTATTTTCTAATCAGAAATTCTAATTAATTTTTTAAGATTTTTTAGTAGATTGAATAGCATTTGATTTTGATTATTTTACATCATATGTCACATTTAAATTTTAATCCTACTAACCTGACTTTTTTTTCTATTTTTTGTAAATTTTCTTTATTATTGTATTATGAATGTTATTCAAAACAATCCTTTTAGAATTTTAGGTATAATATCTAATGCCTCTGCAAAGGAGATCAATCAATCTGAAACTTTTATTCTTAGATATCTTGATATTGGTAAAAGTGCTAATCTAAAATTTGATATAACCCCCCCCCTAATTAAACTTAAAAGAACTTCTAAGATTGTTCAAGATGCAAAAAATAGGATACATGATGATTTTAATAAATTAACTCATGCAATATTTTGGTTTGTTAATGGTAATATGATTGACAAAATTGCACTTGAAAAATTGTCCTCGGAAAAAAAAATTGAACAAGCTTTGGACAGCTTTAAAAAGGGAAGTAGAAATTTTATTATCTCTAAAAATTCATTCACTTCTATTATTAACTTCTCTACTTTAGAGATTGTAAGTTATGCCTCTCATAAAGATGAAAAAAGATTAATGAATGCTATTAAGTATAAGTATCAAATAATTAATGATAAAATCCTTTTCAAGGAGTTTGAAAAGTTAATAACTTCCACTAGTAATAAAATAAATCATAAGTCTTATATTGATAGATATGTAGAAAATACGAGTGATTTATTAAAAGAACTTTTTCCAAAAAAAGATCAAAATAAATTATTATTAGATATTTTTTCTGAAGATGAAAGTATTCTTAAAGAAATAGAGGGTAGAATTGTATCTTCATTAGAGGAAGTGATTAATACAAATATTACATTATTTAATTCTTTTTTTGAGATTCACTCTAAGAATTCTGATGCTCAAATTATTAGATCTAAATCTACCATTTTAAATCGTGCAAGAAAGTTAATTAAAGACACAAAATCAGATCTAATTAAATTAAAAAAGATATTGGGTAAAGATAATTTTCAATATACCAACCTAGCAAATAAAATTTACTCATTTGTAAATGGTGCCGTTATTATGTGTTATAACAGAGAAGTTAATAAAAGTAATTTAGATAGCGCTCCTTACATTGAATTACTTGAAGACCTCTCTAAGGAAATGTCTAATTTAGAACTCCCAATTAAACAAACAATAATTAAGAATTTAAGTGTTATTAGAAATGATGAGTCTTCTTTATGTTGTCAGTTTTGTAACTCAGGTACACAAGCAGATTATATCTTAAAAGTAGAAATGCATAAAATGACTGGATGGAATCAGTATTCCTATTTTAAAGATGGGGGGGTACAAGTATCCTGTTGTTTAAAGTGTTTATCTTTAAGAACAATACTTAAAATTATTACATTTTTACTTGCTCCTTTAACTTGGCCATTTCTAATTTTTATAATAATGTTTATTAGACAATATAAAAATTCATGGTTTAGTTGGTTGTATAGGGTTTTATATAGAAATCTATTTGGTTTAAGCGTTAAAAATCATCCAAAAATAAAAGAATATATTAATCAAGGTTATAAAATAGGTATGCCTTAAAACATCCCCTATATATAATTTTCCATAAATTTTCTGTAGGTTTGTTTTTTTAAAAAAATGATTATGAAAAAACTACTATTATTGATGTTTTTTCCTTTTATTAGCTTTGGACAACAAACAATAAATGATAGCATATTAGTTAACGGAACTTATAGAAGTTTTATTACTTATGTTCCTTCAATCAATAACGCATCTCAGCCTGTTCCATTAATTTTTAATTTACACGGTAGGACCGGGAGCGCTTTTACGCAGATGTTTCACGGGGATTTTAGAGATATAGCGGATACAGCAAACTTTATTATAGTACACCCACAAGGACTTTTAGACAGTACTGGAGTAACACATTGGAATGTGGGGCAGTCTAATGTAGATGATATTGGATTTATTAATGCATTATATCACTATATATTATCAAATTATAATATAAATACTGACAAAGTATATTCCACAGGTATGTCAAATGGTGGTTATATGAGTTATTATTTAGCTTGTAATATGAACGATAAAATTGCAGCTATTGCCTCTGTAACTGGAAAAATGGGTTGGTTCACTCAATTAAATTGTAATCCAACTCATCCAACACCAGTGATGGAGATTCATGGAACGGAAGATTTTACTGTCCCATTTAACGAAATTATTGACGGATTACATTATTGGATAAATTATAACAATTGTAATTTAATTGCAGATACGGTAACAGTACCAGATATAAATACTTTAGATTCAAGCACAGTAGAGCACATAGTTTACAAAGATGGAGATAATGGTGTAACTACTGAACTATTTAAGATAATAAACGGAGGTCATACATGGCCTGGGAGTAATTACCCAAATAGTAATGGTATTACAAATTATGACATTAATGCCTCAGTTGAGATTTGGAATTTTTTTTCTAAATATAATATTAATGGATTAATGAATTATTCAACAGAAATTGTTGAGAATAATTTAGATGATAGGAGAATTCTTAAAGTAATTGATATGTTAGGTAGAGAAGTTAAAGAAAAAATTAATACCCCTTTATTTTATATCTACACTGACGGAACATTTCAGAAGAGAATACTTATTGAATAAGTTATTTCAAAGGTTCTAATAGTTCTATTTTAATTTCGAGGTTTTATCATGTTTCCATCCTCTCCGCATTCATTTTACAAATATAAAAATTGTATAAACATTTTTAAAATTACTAATTCATTCTATCTTATTCGTTAATATTAGATATTCAAACCTTTTTAGTTAGTATTATATATATTTGTATTAAAAATTTATAACTATGTATTTAGAGATTAAGATAAATCGAGTTATGCGAGAATTATTCATATTTTTAATGATCTTGCTTCCAATGATTGGAATTGGACAAAATTTAGAAACGCAAGAAAAGATAGATATACTAGTTGCTCATAATAAGTATCGCTTAGATTTGGATTTACCTGAGTTAGTATGGTCAAGCGATTTAGCAAATAGTTCTAAGAAATGGGCTGATAAATTAATATCAAGTAATCTTTTTGAACATAGCAATACAAGTAATGGTGAGAATTTATTTATAATCATTGGAAGTGATGCTACTCCAATTCAAGTTGTTGATAATTGGGCAAGTGAGAAGGAGTATTTTAATTATAAAACAAAAAAATGTATTCAAAATTGTTGTGATTATGTTGATTGTTGTTCTCATGAATGCGGACATTATACTCAAATAATTTGGAGAGAAACAATGGAAGTTGGTTGTGCAGTTTCAAAATTAGGAAATAAACAGATTTGGGTGTGTCAATATGACCCTCCAGGAAATTATATTGGAGAAGAGACATATTAATAATTATATTGAAGTTTGTTAATAGAATAATCTTGTAATATAAAAAAATAATGACAAGCTACTAATAATTATATTTATAGTTTTATCATTAGTATTCTTAAGATAATTTAAGATTTCGGCAAAAAACATGTAGAATTTTTGGTTTGAAATTTTGATTAGATATTTTTCATGTTTTTTGTTTTTTCTTTTTAGCCGCAGGGAATAGAATATTATTTAGTATCAGTCTATATCCTGGAGAGTTGGGATGTAGGGATAAGTCTGTTTTAGGATCTCCTACTCTATGTTGGTAGTCTTCTGGGTCATGACCACCATAGAAGGTCCATGTTCCATTTCCTAATTTTCCGTGAATGTATCGAGACTCATTTGTTGATTTTGTTTCCCCCATTATAAGTACATCAGATTTAATGAACTGGTTATTGAAAGATGTAGTTTGCCCCATAAATCCTTTTATAACTTTAGTGTGATTTTGACATAACATCGTAGGAATTGGATCCCATTTCGCAGAAAAGTCGAATAAAGTAAAAAAATCTACTTCTGGTTTAATTTTTCTATTTGAAGTAGCGTCTATATTTGAGAATTCGTATTGATTAGGATTTGTAACTAAAGTAAAATCTTTAAAAGCAAGGGTTTGAGTATAGTCTAGTTTTGACTGTGCTCCTGATTCCATAGGATCTCCATCAAACATATGTGCACAGATATCAGTGTTATGAGCAGCTAATGCAATATCATATGAATCTGTAGCCGAACACATGGCAAATAAAAAACCACCCCCATTGATAAACTCTTTGATCTTTACAGAGACAGCAAGTTTTTGCTTTGATACTTTATTAAATCCTAGCTTGGTTGCAAGTTGTTCAAACAGTACTTTCTGTTCCTTATACCATGAAGCATTTTTAAAACTTGCATAAAATTTCCCATATTGTCCTGTGAAATCCTCATGATGAAGGTGTAACCAATCATATAATGGAAGAACTCCAGATAGCACTTCCTCATCATAAATAACATCGTAAGGAATTTCCGCATAAGTAAGAGCCAAAGTTACTGCATCATCCCATGGTTGATTATGTTTTGGTGAATAGATAGCTATTTCAGGAGTTTTTTCTAATCGAATCACCTCTTGATTTACAGAAGGTGAGGATATACTCTTCAGAATTTCAGTAGATTGAGCGTCAGCAATAATTTGATATGAAACTCCTCTTACTAGACATTCTTTTTCTATCTCTAAATAATTTTTGATTAAAAAACTTCCTCCTTTATAATTAAGTAGCCAATCTACTTTCACATCATTCTGTAAAGATAAAAATGCAATTCCGTAAGCTTTTAGATGATTAGATTGCGAATCATCCATTGGAATAAAAATATAAGAAGAATAACCTTCTAGATTAAATAGAATTAATAATACTAAAAGTAATTTTTTCATTAATAATCATCTTCATCATCAAAATCTCCATCATCATTCATACTAGAAGAGATAGAAACCATGGACTCGTTAGTAATAGAATCTGCTTCATGTTCAAATTCATCTAGGTTAGAGAATTTTGCAAATTGCGCTTTAAACTTTAATCTTACATCTGCTAACCCCCCATTTCTATGTTTAGCTATAATTATTTCCGCTTGTCCTAAACAATTTTCTCCATCTTCCCATTCTTGTATTTTATAATATTGTGGACGATAGATGAAAGTTACAATATCAGCATCTTGTTCAATAGCTCCAGATTCTCTTAAATCAGAGAGCATTGGTCGTTTACTTCCAACTCCTGATCTTTGTTCTAAAGCTCTGTTTACTTGAGAAAGAGCCATGACAGGTATTCCTAATTCTTTAGCAATTCCCTTTAATGATCTAGAAATTGTAGAAATTTCCTGCTCTCTATTTCCACCTTTTCCTCCAGCAGTCATTAGTTGAAGATAATCAATTATAATCATTTTAATATTGTGCTTCTTAACTAATCTTCTTGCTTTAGCTCTTAGTTCAAACACAGATATAGCAGGCGTGTCATCTATATAAATAGGAGCTTTGGAAAGACCTTTAATCTTTGAGTGTAGTTGAATCCATTCATGTTCTGCAAGATCCCCTTTCCTTAACTTACCAGCTTCAATTTCTGATTCAGAAGAAATTAAACGATTTACTAATTGTTCTGAGGACATCTCTAAAGAAAATACAGCAACTCCTAAATTATGTTCTACAGCAATGTTTCGAGCCATTGTAAGAGCGAAAGCTGTTTTACCCATACCGGGACGAGCCGCACAAATAATTAAATCTGATTTTTGCCAACCAGATGTTACTTGGTCTAATTTAGAAAAACCAGATGGAACCCCACTTAACCCCTCCTCTTTATTTTTTAATTCTTCAATATTTTTTAGAGAAATTTTTATCAAATCACTCATTGAATCATAATTTTTTCTCAGTGTTCCTTCTGTTACATTAAATAACTCTTGTTCTGCCTTATTTAATGTTTCAAAAACATCGATAGTATCATCTAAACTTTCTTCAATAATACCACTAGAAATATTTATGAGTTTTCTTTGTATAAATTTTTCTGCTATGATACGAGCGTGATATTCAGTATTTGCAGAAGATGAAATTCTGCTAGTTAAACTTGATACATAAGAAACATTGCCAGATTTTTTAAGTGTACCTAATCTCTTTAACTCTTCCGTAACAGTCAGTATGTCAATTGGATGAGAATCTTGAAAAAGATTAGAAATAGCTTCGTAAATATATTGATGTTCTATCTTATAGAAATATTCCTTTTTAAGAATATCAATACTATCTGAAAGAGCTTCATTGTCAATAAGAATAGATCCTAAAACAGAAATTTCTAAATCAATTGCTTGAGGCTGAATTTTACCATCTAAATCTGATGGAATAGATCTTTTCATTCTATTTTGAATCTTCTTTGTCATATATTATTCGCTATAAACTCCCATATTTGAGAATTTATTCATTCTATTCTGCACTAATTTTTTAACATTTAACGATTTACACTCTTTAATACTTTCCTTTATAGCCTTCTTAACATTTTTATATGCTTGCTCAGGGAAAGTGTGAGCTCCTCCAATAGGTTCTTTTATAACACCATCTATTAATTTATTCTTCATCATATCATCTGAAGTAAGTTTTAAAGCAGAAGCCGCCTTTTCTTTAAACTCCCATGATCTCCATAAAATAGTAGAACAATTCTCTGGCGAAATTACAGAATACCATGAATTTTCCATCATTAATACTTTATCTCCAATTCCAATACCTAAGGCTCCACCAGATGCTCCCTCTCCAATAATAATACAGATAATAGGGACTCTTAACTTTGTCATTGTAATAAGGTTATGAGCAATAGCTTCACCCTGACCCCTTTCTTCTGCTTCCAAACCTGGAAATGCGCCTGGAGTATCGATTAAAGTTACAACAGGCTTTCCAAATTTTTCAGCCATTTTCATTAATCTTAACGCTTTTCTATATCCTTCTGGATTTGCCATTCCAAAGTTTCTGTATTGTCTATCTTTAGTATTTCTCCCTTTTTGTTGTCCAATAAACATAACAGTTTCACCATCAATAGTACCCCAACCACCTACCATTGCTTTATCATCTTTTACTCCTCTATCTCCATGAAGTTCTATAAAATCACCTTTTGTGATTTCAAGTATATAATCAAGAGTGTATGGACGTTGTGGATGACGAGACATTTGAACCTTTTGCCAAGGAGTTAAATTTCCATAAATTTTTTTTCTGACAGATTTGATTTTATTTTCCAATTCTTTAACCGTTGAACTGACATCTACTTCTCCCTCTTCTCCTAATTTAATTGTTTGATTTAACTTTTCAATTAAGTTTTCTATTGGTTTCTCAAAATCTAAATATTCCATAATTTTTAATTATTTTGGTCAACAAAGTTAAATAAAATCAAATCCATAGGCCTTAAATACAGATGTCTTTATATTTGTTGTTGAAAACTAATTGATTTATGATTGTATATCCGAACGCTAAAATAAATTTAGGATTAAATATACTTAGAAAAAGAAAAGATGGATATCATGACATTTCTTCTGTTTTTTATCCTATCAAGGAATGTGTAGATATTTTAGAGATTGTTAAATCTGATACTTTTGAATTTGTAAATACAGGAATTGAAATTTCAGATGATGAGAATATTTGCGTAAAAGCATGGAAATTACTTTATAAAGATCACGGAATAGGAAATGTGAAAATACATTTACATAAACAAATCCCTATTGGAGCTGGTTTAGGGGGAGGGTCTTCTGACGCTTCTTTTACATTAAAAGCATTAAACGAGCTTTTTAATTTAAACCTACTAAATTTGGAATTAGAAAAATATGCCCTTTTATTGGGAGCAGACTGTCCATTTTTTATCGATAATAGACCAAAATTAGTAAAAGGAATAGGAGAGAAGATGATAAATATTGATTTAGATTTATCTGCGTTTGAAATTAGATTAATTAACCCTAGATTACATATCTCTACAAAGAAAGCTTACAGTAGAGTAGTATCACAAATCCCAGCATTATCTTTAGAAGAAATAATAAAATTACCGGTAAGTGAATGGCCAAAAAAACTTAAAAATGATTTTGAAGATACTGTTTTTGTACAACATTCATCCATTAAAGATATTAAAAATCAGTTATACAAAGAAGGAGCTGTTTATGCTTCTATGAGTGGAAGCGGTAGTGTTGTTTATGGAATATTTGAGAAATAATTTCTCTAACAAAAATAGAGATTTTTCTAAAATTATGTGATTCTAAATTAACCGTTCATAGTCAATAAGAATTCATCATTATCTTTTGTTTTACCAATTCTATCTTTCATGAATTCCATCGCTTCTACTGGATTCATATCTGCAAGATAGTTTCTTAAGGCCCAAATTCTTGGCTCCATTCCTTCTGAAATAAGAAGGTCTTCTCTTCTAGTAGATGAGGAGACCAAGTCAATTGCAGGATAAATTCTTCTGTTAGATATTCTTCTGTCTAATTGAAGTTCCATATTTCCAGTTCCTTTAAATTCTTCGAAAATAACCTCATCCATTTTACTTCCAGTTTCAGTAAGTGCAGTCGCTAAAATAGTTAAAGATCCTCCATCTTCAATTTTTCTGGCAGCACCAAAAAATCTTTTTGGTTTATGTAGAGCATTTGCATCTACACCCCCTGAAAGTACTTTTCCTGATGCTGGTTGTACCGTATTATAAGCCCTAGCTAATCTAGTAATTGAGTCAAGTAATATTACTACATCATGACCGCATTCTACCATTCTTTTTGCTTTTTCTAATACTAAATCTGCAACCTTTACATGACGAGAAGCTGGCTCATCAAAAGTAGAAGCGATTACTTCTGCTTTTACTGAGCGCTCCATATCAGTCACTTCTTCTGGTCTTTCGTCAATTAGAAGTATAATCATATATACTTCAGGATGATTATCTGCAATTGCGTTCGCAATATTTTTAAGAAGTACTGTTTTACCAGTTTTAGGTTGAGCTACTATAAGTCCTCTCTGTCCTTTACCAATAGGTGTGAACAAATCTAACATTCTGGTAGCAGTCTTGTTGTGTCCATTTCCTAAAACATTAAATTTTTGATATGGAAATAAAGGAGTTAGATGCTCAAAAGGAACTCTATCTCTAACTATGTTTGGATGTCTTCCATTTATTTTTTCCACTCTAATAAGAGGGAAGTATTTTTCTCCAGATTTTGGAGGACGAACATTTCCTTCAACTGTGTCCCCTGTTTTTAATCCTAATAATTTTATTTGAGATTGAGATACATAAATGTCATCAGGAGAAGTTAAATAATGATAGTCAGAAGAACGAATAAAACCATATCCATCAGGAAGAATCTCAATTACTCCCTCAATAGGAATAATTCCATCAAAATCATAATCATAATCTAAACCTTTTTTAGAATGGTGATTATAATTTGGATCTTGGTTTAGATTTTTTTTCTTTTGATTAGGATTATTTTGATTTACTTTCTTATTCTGATTAGGATTTTGTGTATTTTGTGGTTTTTTGTGTTCCGTTTCTTTTGTATTTATTTCCTTTTTCTTTAGATTGTTTTCTTCTGATAAATTACTTGCCTTCTTAAACCGTTCTCTTTTCTTTTTTGAAGTAGGATTTGGTTTTTCTTCTTTAGAAGCGTTAGAAGCTTGTTCGTCTAGTATTTTATAGATTAGATCTATTTTGTTTAGTTTCTCAAATTTTTTCAGATTTAATTTAGTTGCAATTTCTTTTAAATCAGCAACTTTCTTCTTCTGAAGATCCTCTAAATTGTACATGTTTTTATTTTATATTTTGTGTAAATTTTCTTGACAGTTTGTCAACTATTGTAAGTATAATCGGTGGTGTGGTTTATATTTTATTTCTAAAATAATATTGCAATAATACAAATATTTTTTGAATTCACTCATTTTAAGGAATTAATATATCTTTGCTGAAAATTATTTGTTATGATACAAAGAGTTCAATCCTTATTTTTATTTTTTTCTTCTATTCTAAGTTTAGTTATTCTATTTTATGCTCCTGTTTTTATTAATCCTGAGGGAGATATAGTTTTAATTAAGAATTTACAATTTCCCGCACTTTTTCTATTACTATCTATATTACTTACTATTTATTCTATTTTTCAGTTTAAGAACAGACTAAAACAACTAAAAATAGTTTCATTTGCTAGAGTTTCAATAACCGTTTCTTTTTTCCTCTTAATTTTTAATAGAGATGATCTATTTGAGATTTATTATGGTGGAGTACTTTTAATAATCCCTTACATCATATTGCTATTATCGGCTTATTTTATAAAGAAAGATGAGAAATTAGTAAGGTCTGCAGATAGAATCCGTTAATTTTTTCTAGGAAACTCAATAACTTTCAATTCTTTTATTTCTTTTCCATTCACATTAAAAGATATTATAGTTTTTACTTTATGCCATCCATAATTTCCTATTGCTCCAGGATTCATATGAAGTAAATTTAATTGTTTGTCATGTATTATTTTTAAGATGTGAGAGTGACCACTTATAAATAAATCTGGTTTTTTATTTTTTATGATTTCTTTTATTCCTTTTTCGTACCTACCCGGATACCCCCCAATGTGTGTCATCANAACTTTTAATTCTTCACATTTGAAANAAATAGTTTCTTGGAATTCTTTTCGAATAATATTGTTGTCTATATTCCCCCAAACTGCTCGTAAAGCAGCGAATTTTTTTAANGTATCTGTAACTTCTAGTGTTCCAATATCTCCAGCATGCCAGATCTCATCACATTTTTTAAGATAAGGAATAATTCTTTCATCTATTGTGTGATGAGAGTCAGAGAGTAATATGATTCTCTTCATTTTATCTTATTAATGAGAAACTTCCTGTTCTTATATGAGTTTTTTCCAAGAAATCGTAAACAATAATTGTGTAGCTATATACACCATTTGGACAATATTCTTTATTTAGTTTTCCATTCCAAAAGATGTTTTCTTCATCAAAAATCTTTTCTCCCCATTGGTCAAACACATTTATCTCAAATCTATTCCATCCACCATCTCTTAAATAAGGTCCAAAATTATCATTTATTCCATCTTCATTGGGAGAAAAAGCAGTAGGGATATAAATAGAAAATACAGGATTTATATATAGTTCTTTTTGAATAGAATCTACACAACCATATTCATTTTCAATAAATAATTGAGGGACGAATCTTCCAGTGTCAGAATAGACATGGGTAAATCCATCTTGGTTTTCCAATGTNGTCCCATCTCCAAGATCCCAATAGGTGTAATTGTAATAATCAGAGAAATTCTTAAATTCTACAGATGGATTATCTATGTCTAAGGGAAATGGTCCAAATTCGAAATCTGCGTATGGACTTGAGTTGATTTGAACAGNTNTAGAAATAGNNTTAAAACATGANGTANTAGNNTCNGTATANTCATATTNTATTTGGTAAGTCTCTANTTNTAGATTTTCTATATCAAAGAAAGTTGTTGACTCTCCGTTAATATAATAATTACCTCCTTTAGGGTTTCCATAATTAAGTGATATTGAAGAATCTTGAGTGCAGAAGTTAGGAATATTTAATGTTAGAAATGGTAATGAATTTACTATAATACTTTCTGTTTGATTTACGCTACTATTACATCCATTGTTATCAGTTATTGAAACAATTGTATAATCNGTAGTGGATTCAGGATTAAATCTTACTGGCGTTCCAGAATTAAATTCATTACCTAAAGAGTCAATAAGAAGATACGTAGTTGTTGTCCCATCTGTAATTTCTAGGGTGTATCTGTCAGATAGAGGGTTTATTACATTAATAGATATTTTAGAAGAATCGTATATACAAATAGGACTTTCTAAACTAAAGTTCATAAATACCTGATTGGATTGATTAATTAGAACACTATCAGTATAAATGCACGAATTATTATCAGTAATTGTGTAAGNATAAATTCCAGCGGAAAGTGCATAAGGATTCTCGCTTCCCCAATCTTCAGAGTATGGCGAGGTTCCTCCAGAAATATTTAGGATAGCTTGACCATCATTACTATTAAAACAGTTTGCGTGAGTTANTAATTCTTCGACTGATATGTAGTCCGGCTGATTGATACTAATATAATCAGTATAAGTGCAATTATTTGCATCTGTAATTGTATAGTTGTAACTTCCTATTGAGAGCTGGGTAATATTTGCTCCGTTCCAGTCTTGTATATATGGAGAAGTGCCCCCATANATTTGCAGATAAGCAGTTCCATTATCTTCTCCAAAACATAATACATCAGAAGTTATCTCGTTAGTTGTAATNGCATTAGGTTCGTAAATAATTGCAATGCCAGATTGAATACAATTGTTTGCATCTGTAATTTCAAAATTATGATTTCCTGCAGCAAGAGCTAAAGGATTTTGTCCAAACCAATTCTCTATAAATGGAGGAAAGCCTCCTGAGATAGTTAGAATTGCACTACCATCTGAATATCCAAAACAAGAAGTTTTAAATGAGTCAATAACTATAGAAATTGCACTNGGTTCAGAAATATTAAAGTTTAAGGTATTANTACATCCATTATTGTCTGTTACAAGAGCACTATAATTTCCAGAAGNAAGAGCGTTGTTATTTTGCCCAAACCAATCTNTNGAATAAGGCATTGTTCCTCCATTAGTANTNATATTTGCAGTTCCATCAGAATATCCAAAACACATTGCATCTGTAGTAATAATTGTTGAGACTAAAGAATCAGGTTCTGTTATTTGAATTTGATTACTAACAGTACAACTATTAGCATCTGTAACTACATAACTATAACTTCCATCGGACAATGCATTTGGATTAAAGCCTCCCCAGTTTTCATTGTATGGTATTGTCCCCCCTGAAATATTGAGTATTACACTTCCTGAGCTTTCATTTTTACATAATACATTTGAAATGTTTTCATAAACAAGAAGTTCTTGAGGTTCCGTAATTATAACAGTATTCGTAAAGCTGCAATTTTGATTATCTGTAACAGTATAAGTATACGTGCCTGCACTAAGATTAGAAGAGTTGTATCCGTTCCAGTTCTCAGAATAAGGAGCTTGACCTCCTAAAATATTTAAAATAACAGAACCATTATTTTCACCAAAGCAATTTACATGAGTTATGTTTTCTGTAGAAGTAATACCACTTGGTTCGTTTATTGTAAAGTTGAAAGTGAACGTACAATTATTATCATCTGTAATATCTAGATAATGAGCGCCTGAGACTAAATTGTTAACATCTTCAGTTATTGATCCATTAGACCATAAGTAAGTGTAATTTCCTGTTCCACCACTAGCAGAAATATCAATACTTCCATCGTTACCATTACAGTTTGTAACATTGGTTTGTGTAGAAATAACATTTACAGCAGTAGGTTCTGTTATAGTGATATTTTCAATCACTATACAATTATTAGCATCTGTTATATTCACAGTATAAATTCCAGCCATTAAGCTTGAAATATCTTCAGTTGTTGAAGAATTTGACCATTGATATTGATAGGGAGCTAGTCCTCCTAAAACACTAATATCGATACTTCCATCATTTCCTGAGTTACAACTTGTATTTGTTTGAATGTAGCTAACAATAGGTGAAACGGGTTCTGTAATATTAATAGTAGCGCTTTTTGTACAAAGATTTGCATCCGTAACAGTTATAATATAGTTCCCTGCCGATAAACTACTGATATCTTCAGTTGATTGTCCACTATTCCAGTTAAAAGTATATGGAGAGGTTCCTCCAGTTGTAGTAATATCGATACTTCCATCAGTGGCTCCACAAGTACTAACATTGTTTTGAGAAGATGAAATAATAATATCTTGTGGTTCATTTATATATACAGAGTCTGAAAAAGTACATCCATTATTATCTATGATAGTATAATTATAATTTCCTGTAGGAAGATTTAATGGATTATTAGATCCCCAATCTTCACTATAGTTAGGTATTCCTCCTGATATTACTAAAGAAACATTTCCATCAGAATATCCAAAACAACTAGCATCATTTACAATCTCTATTGTAGAGATAGGAGATGGCTCTGTAAGAATAACAGAGTTAGTGTAACTACAATTGTTAGAGTCAGTAATAGTGTAGTTATATGTTCCCGCATAAAGAATGTTTGGAGTTGTAAAGCTACTGACTCCACCTGTTAATGTTTGAGATAGGCCAGCGGTATTAATGGTGTAATCTGTAATTCCACCAGAAATATTAAGATTAATACTTCCATCACTTAGCCCGTGACAACTTACATTTGTAATGGTTTCAGAAACTGAAATTGAAGAAGGCTCTGATATAGAAAAAAATCCAGAATTCACACATCCATTATCATCAAAAACATCTACAGAATACATTCCAGCAGCAAGATTGTAGATACTGTCAGTAGTTAGCCCATTAGACCATAAATATGTTGCATTTACAGCAGCAGCTGTAACTACTATTGAATAATCTTCAGTAGATCCAAACCATGGTTCCGTCCAAAATGGTGTCCATATTCCTACATCACAAGGACTTATTAAAGATATGTCTTGGGAGCTTATATATTGAGAAACTATTCTCATTCTTGTAGCTCCTGCTACCCCAGAATAAGGTACAGTAATTGGAATGGAAGCACTTGAATTTACACCATAAGGAATACTACCAACTTCTTCGCCAGGGTCGTTAAAATCTCCATCTATATTCCAATCTATAAATACTTTTCCTCCAGAAGAATAGTTTAGATTACTACAATCTCCTAATGTAATGTCAATAGTATAGGACTGACCTTCAGTAATGTCAGCATACATAGTGCTTGTGTAGTCCTCATATTGATCACATATGCCAGTAGTATTATTATCAATATTATAATTATCTCCAAAAAGTTTTACCTCATCAATATTTGAATAAGAAGAAGAACCTGGTTCAGAATTACAATAAGTTAAATTAGAAATATTACCTGGGGGAGTAGAACTTCCTTGAATTTTTATAACAGCTGTACCATCATTACTACCATTACAACTAACATCTGTAGTTATAACATTAAAGGAAAATGTGTTTGGTTCGTAAATTATAACGCTATCTGTGAAACTACAACCATTAATATCAGTAACAGTGTAAGTGTAACTTCCAGCTGGAAGTGATGTTGGATTATAAGTTCCCCAATCTTCTGTATAAGGAGATGTTCCAGAAATTATATTTAGAATAGCTGTTCCATCTGTAAATCCATTGCAAGTAGCATTTGTTGTTGTCGCAGTTGCAAACGGAGAAGGGTCAACTAATATATTTTGAGTTGCTGAATTAGAGCATCCATTCAGATCAGTATAATTATAAGTTATTGTGTTTGTTCCAATATTTAAAACAGATGGAGTAAAAGTACTAGAATAAGATCCATTAACTAAATAACTTCCTCCAATAGGTGTCGCTGTATTTAATGTAATAGGAGATGCATTATCACATACACTTGAAAAAGGAGGGAAACTTACTGCAGGAGAAGTATTTACATTTACAGAAAGGTATGAAGTATCATCAGGACATGCAGTTGAGGTTCCTGATACAATATAAGCATAAGTTCCTGATGGATTAATGGAAGGGTCAAAATTGTTTCCGAAATTAATCCAATTTGCATCATACCATGTTCCTCCATTGTCTGGATTCCCTAGTAATTGATTTTGCATATTAAATGATGCGTCAGAATCACATACATTAATTGTATTATCATCTCCTGCGTCTCCACCTAAAATACAACAGTTTGTTGTTGCATTTCCTCCAGTTTGAGAGAAATTGATGTTGCAATTTTGATTGGAATAATTTGTAATTAATAAAACATAATATTCTCCTGTTTGTGCACCATTTATTTGACAAGTTTCAAAACCTGAAGGCGAATAACTACAATCTTCAACATTTGCTGCTGTTAAATTATTACACATTGTGTTTGGATTTGTAAAAGGTCCCCAACAAATAAAATCTATATCACTGTAAGGGGTAGATGATATAGATATAGTCATGTTCCCCGGTTGATCAATTTCACAATAATAAAATGCAGGATTAGGTTGGGTCCACAAACAATCAAAGAAAGCACCACTAGGTGCAGGTGTGTTTGTAGAAGCTGGAAAAGTATATGTGCTACCAGTACAAAATGGTAAAGCATTATTACATGTAGCAGATTGTCCAAAAATAAGATTTGAACAAAAAACAAATAATAATATTGATAGTAATTTTTTCATCTTACCTTATAAGCAAGAAGTTGCCTTGGTAAACTCTCTCTTTTCCATGTAAATCTACTATATATATAGCGTAGGCATATTTCCCAGATATTGCATATTCATCACCATTTGCAATATATCCATCCCATCCTTCTTCAGTATTTTGTGTATGGAATATTTTTTGTCCTTGTCTACTATAAATATAAAAATCATATTTAGATACTCCATCAACATAAGGCTTAAACACATCATTAATCAGATCTCTGTTAGGAGTAAATGCATTTGGAATGTAGAATATAAAAGCTTTATCTATTATTATTTTCTTTACTTCTGTACTCGAACAACCTTTATTAGATTCAACATATAACTCTACAAAGTAAGTCCCACTGTCTAAGTCTGAAAATCTGTGTGTAATTTCTCCAAAATTAGTTGGAGCAGTTGTATTATCATCAAAATCCCACATGCCTAATGTATGGTCTGTAGAATTGTCTATAAAATTGATCAAAGGATTTGTTACATCTGCAGGTTGAGGATAAGCTTCAAAACTAGCAACTGGCACTGGATTTATAATTACATCAGCACTTCCTGTTATATCTTTTCCAATACAACCTTTACTATCTATTATGTTTGTAACTGAATATGTTCCTGCTTCATTAGTTGATATTACATGTTGATAACCAACATTTGAAACAATTTTTTCAGAAATACCTACAGTGTATTCAAAGTTAAATGTTGGTGTCCCTTCAGAAGTGTTAAATATTACATCTACTGTTGTTCCATCATCACAAACTTCTCCACCTCCAGACACAACAACTACTGGTAACTGGTTTACAGTTATTGTTGTAGCATCTGTAATAGAATTAGAGCAATTATTAGCGTCGGTAATATTTGTAAAATTGTATATTGAATTAATAGAAGGGCTAACAGAAATAGAATCTAATGAATTGCTTAATGGAAATGGAGTTGCTGATATGCCATTAATTTCATAAGATATTGTCCATGGGGATAATCCTGCTTTAAAGTCAAAATAAATTTGAGTTATTTCTTCATTACAAATTTCAGTTGTACCAGATACATCTACTACTGGAAGTTCATGAACAACTAAAGTTTTACTTTCATTTAATGTTTGAGTACATCCATTTGCATCCGTTACAGATGTAAGAGTATAGTTTGTATTGTTAGGAGGGGAAACTGTATAAGGGGCTCCGCCAATTAGTCCAGTAGCATCTATGTTTAAAGTATTATTCGTACTTCCTTCCAAAATATTTAGGTTGAAAGGAGCAAGACCTGCTAATACAGGAAAAGATAATTCTGAGTTGTCTCCAAAACAGATAGGATTGTTTCCGCTTATTGTTAAATCTAAATCTGGTAGTTCTCTTACTAAGATATCTTCTGTAGTAATAACATTTCCAATACAGCCTTCTACATCTACAATATTAACAATAGCGACAGTATTATTACCTACCATTGGATCAGGAGATAGTATTTGGTTTTGAGTGCCTAAAGTATTAAAGCTTAATGAAGGAACTTGAATAGTTCCATTAATAGTATAGTTTACAGTAAAAGGAGCTGTCCCGGCAAGAAAATCAAATTCTAATGTCGCTGGATCTTTGTAACAAATTACAGGAGTAGTAGTAGTAAATGTCGCAGATGGGTTAGGGTTATAAATAATCTGAATATCATTAGGGATATTTGGAGCTGCTTCATTATTAACATCTATAATACTAACAATACTAAAAGTATTGATTCCAAAACTTAAGTTTGTGTTTGGAATCACTACAGAAGTAATTCCAGTAGAGTTCAAGACCTCAGTATAAGGATTTCCATTAATTGTATAATCAACTGTTACAGGGACAACACCTTGAGTCATATCAAATTCAATAGTTGCAACATCACCTTCACATATCTCGGGAGTTAAAGTAGAGAATGGATTGATAATTGGGTAAGGTATCACACCAACAGAAACTATTCCTGAATAAGAAGAAGTACATCCATTTCCATCTGTTACCATACTAATTGAATAGGTAGTTGTAGGGATTACATTGGGCATCATATTTGTTGACCCAGACATTCCAGCAGCTATAAAAATACTACCACTATTTACGGGGTTATCATCGTCTAAAATGTCAATAGTAAAAGGAGCTGTTCCAACCAACATACTAACATCAATTCCAATATTATATCCCTGTGTTGTAGATGGAGCAGAAGAGGTAAATGAAGCAACTACTGGTTCTGGATTTATAACTAAGTCTATATTGATAGTTTCATTGTTACAAGGTGGAATTCCATTAACTTGATAAGTAAAAGTGATAGTGCCGACACCATAAGTACTTGGGTTAATATTAGTTGGTACTGGAATTCCACTTTCGTACCATGTACCAGGATCAGGGTTTCCTCCCAATAAATTATCTAAATTATATAAATTTCCAATTCCATAATTGTTTATACAAATGCTTTGAGGGTTTGCCGTTCCTACATTTGGAGCAGTAATAATATTTACTGGTACAATTGTTTGTGCGTCAGGACATGCAGCAGATGCAACAACATAAGTATAATTTCCTGAAGTCATAGCGGTATTGAAATTAAATGAAGATCCTGGTGGCTGTTGGAACCCTCCAGCATCTAACCAGTATCCATTTAAATCTTGGCCTCCTATCTGAGCGGATAAATCATAAATAGTTAAATCATCTGAACAAACTGTTAGAGGAGAAAGTAAAACTCCTGCATTTGGAGGAGTTAAAATATTTATAACAGAATTTTGTCCGGACACACTTGAAGAACAGAAATTATCAGATATATTTGTTATCGTATAAGTTACAATTCCAGTACTTGAAGGAGTAATTGTTACAGGTAGTCCTGTAACAATGTCATTTCCATTCGCATCTACAACTATATTAAATGATGGGTTTACATTATCAGTTAGTGTAATAGTAAATGGAGCTGTACCTGTAAGAGTGAAGTTTAAATCTAAACTTTCACCTAAACAAATTTGACTAATAGTGCTAAATGTAACAGAAGGAATATCATTTACAACCACGGTAATATCTTCATTGTCTGAAGGGCAATTTGCAGTAGCTACTATTGTACTTCTTAGTATGTATGTCCCTGAATTAAATGGTGTAAAATTATTAGAAATACTAGTGCCTGGAACTCCAGATGAAATATCCGTCCAAACTGGTGTATTTGGTATCGGGTTTGTGATAAATTGCGTATTCAAATCAAGAGTTTGACCTAAACACATATTTACATTAAATGGAGGTAATTGGCCCGCATTTGGAGGAGTTTCTAAATTAATTGTAATAGTTGAAATATCATCTAAACAAGGAGAATTGCTTGTAGTGTAAATATAATTTCCAGCTGGAAATGAACCGGGATCAAACATGTAGTTCAGACCAACATATGGCATGTTAACAGGGGCAGGACCAGTGCCAGAGTAAGTCCATGTTCCTCCAGCATCAGGAGAATTAGATAAAAATGTTGAAATATCAGTTATTGCATCAACTGTACAAAATGATATAGGATTTAAAGGTGCTGTTCCAGAGTTTGGTTGAGTGGCAAACGTTACATTCTGACTTGAATTTGTAATAGGAATTTCACAATTATTTGGATCAGCTGCGTCAAATAAGGATGTAATGTTAAATGTTACTGAAGGAACGGTAGCTGTAATTGTAGGACATAAACTAATTGGGTTTCCAGTAGCAACATTATTTCCATTGTTATCAATAGTAAATATATTAGAAGAAGAGCCATTTGCATCTATCATCTCAATAGTAATGTTATAATTCCCCAATCCTGATGTTGATGTGAAGTTTAAATCAATACAGTCTCCTTCACATGCAGGGTTTGGTGTAATTGTAGAAAAATCCCAACTACCACCTGAGCCTGTAACATTTACAATTCCAGTGGCGATACATCCAGGATTATTAACATCAGTTGCTGTAACAAGATAATCTTGTGTGCTCGCAGTTGTTACAGTTGTATTCTGATTATTAGGATTTCCTATTCCTGCAGTAGATCCATTTGAAGCAATTTCCCATGAGTATGTATAAGGGTTTGTTGTAGGACAGCTAGCGGTTATAGGCCCAAAATTTGTTGGTACTACAGAGAATCCATTTGAAGGAAAAATACCTGAGGGCACTGGCCAAAACGGTGAAGATGGGGAGGTTGTTAGTCCCATAGCAGAAATAATATTACCAGCTCCATTTGTTATTAAATTCCCTTGATTGTCTACAACAAAGTAAGCACATTCCGAGGGGCTTGGGCCTCCAGTCATAAAATTGACCTCTAGCTGGTCTCCACTACTAATAGGGATATTATATATATCAGGCCCGTATCCATTGTTTAAAGTGTATGTTCCTATAGATGCTCCATTAATTAAAACATCAATTCTGTTATCAATAGAAGTTGGAGTTTGAGGAACAGTAATCCATCCATTACCTCCATTGTCATATAGATAAATGCTGTAATTACATGAGTTGAAGTTAACTTCTGCTGTTAAGTCTGTGGCAGCGGGACAAGGATTTGAAGGATTTGGAACAATTGTGGGAACAACTACTGGTGGAGCGACATCTACAACAACTGAGGTGCTACAACTTGTTACACCATCAGAATATGTCAGCGTATAGTTTGTTAGCGCTGTAGGGCTTACTGTAATATTTTGTGTAACTTGACCTCCTGGTGACCATGTGAAAGATGCTCCACCAGGTCCGGCTGGTACTATGTTTACATTCTCTAGTCCCCAAAAGTCCCATGATGCTGAGGTAGGGCTAGGTTGAAACCATCTAAATTGAGTGTTTGCGCTCCAAGCTACCGCAGGAATAGGGATAGAATATTGTGCCCACGTATTGTATTGAGGAGCTAATGGATTTCCATTTCCAGGTGGAATAAAGTACGCTTCGTTTGTGTATGGCATTGGATTACTACTAAATGGTGCTTGATTAGCCGGTAAGTCTTGCCATCCTGCTCCGACATTATATTGAAGAAAAATACCCTCATTAACTTGGTCAGGACCATCACATGAACCCCCTTGTCCCTCCATCTTAAATTCGAAAAATATAGTACCTCCAGCAGGCACAGGCATTTGTATAGTTCGAGCTACTCTAGGTACCATTGACCCCTGCGGGAACCATAAAAAATCACCTCCAGAGGTAGATCCAGCACACGAACTAGTACTGGTAGGTGATCCTGTACAATTTGAGTTAGTTGTTCCTCCAGTACTAACATTTGCCCATAAGGAACTCGGATTAGTTGGACTTGTCCAGCTGTTAAAATCGTCTGAATAAGTTGAGGTTATATATCCCTCTCCTAGTAATGTAGCAGATTCTCCACAAGTAATCAAAGGCGGTGCCTCTACACATACAACACATTGTGATTTAGACTTGTTGAAAGATAAAAAGAAAATTATAAATATTAATAGGCTTTTATAGTAGAATTTA
This sequence comes from Flavobacteriales bacterium, assembly GCA_002696275.1. Taxonomy (GTDB): domain Bacteria; phylum Bacteroidota; class Bacteroidia; order Flavobacteriales; family BACL11. The sequence goes on along the minus strand of NZRO01000030.1, from coordinate 13,143 downwards.
TTCATTTTCAGTAATAATATTTGTTAATTCAAATTTTGTAAGCGTTGGGTATATTTCCTGTGTTGTATTGTGTACAAATCCTGAAAATATAGTATATTCTTTGTTGTTATTTTCACAGTCAGATATTTTTGTTTCGTTTGCAAGTAAACTAATATTTGTACGAATTTCCTCTGGATTTTGTTCTATGTTTACTTCCGTATTATTGTTCCAAATTTTGGTGGAATATGATAAATTAATATTTTCATTTGTAAGATTAGTAAATCTGAAAACAACTAACTCTTGACTTGCTGTAGAACTGAAATCACAAATTTGATATGAAAATTCTATTTTAACAATATCATTTATAAAATGTTCTTCCCAATTATTTACTTGAGAAAGTAAGTTGTTTGATGTTAAGAAAATAACGCAAAAAGAAATTATTTTGAGTAAAGATTTTTTCATATGTTTTTCATTTCAATTTATGATAGCCACAAATATAATGAAAATAATACAATTTTTACTAGTAAAAATTACCTGATAAAGAATAGTTTGTAAAAGAAGAATGAAAATAATTAAAATAAATAATTAATTCTGACGAATTGGATCTTGAGATGTTGAGATAGGAGATTCAAATATTTTTTTATCGTTTTCTATCTTATAAATAGATATGATATAGATCAATAAATTGGTTAAAAATAAACTTGTAATCACTACTTTTTTAACCTCAATTTTTAGGATGTATTTTATGTAAATAACAGTTGTTAAAGATAATATTAGAGTGAAGGAAGCTAATATCCACATTTTCAGAGTGAATAAATTTATAATTTTGTCAAACCATTTTTTGTAAAAAATTTGAGGTAAGTCTTTATGATTTTTTTTTGAGTTAATCTGCTGTATTCCTTCTAATGATAGATTTAGGTTTGGATTTAATATTAAGCTTTTTTGAAAATTTAATTTACTTTTTTTGTATTCTTTTATTTGATAATAACAAACCCCTAAATTATAGTATAATTCGGGACTTTCTAAATTACCATCTATTATTTTGTTATATTCTGATATCGCCATCTCAAACTCATGAAGTTGATAAAGAGAATCTGCAGATTGAAATATTTTTTCTGTAGAATAGGAAAAAGTAGAATAAAGTAAAAATGATATAAGGGTAATCTTTTTCACTTTTTCTTAAGATTAGATTCAACTTCAATTATAATTTCTTTAGCTTTATTTAGAGTTTCTTGCATTTGTTTATGTTGGTTATTTTTTGGTGCATATCTTGCGAATTCACAATCTTTTAATAGATTTATAAAATTATCTTTTAATATTTTATCTATCGAATTTTTTGTAAAATAGTAATCTATATTTTCTTTGGTTAAATTTGCAGAAGAAATATTGAATTTGTCCGCAAAGTATCCCCATAGTGATTTTTCAATTTCTTCAAAAAATGCACTAAAATTGTTGTTTTTAATACATTTTTGAGCGTTTTTTAGTCTTTTTATTGCTATTTTGTTCGATTTACGCCTTCTTAGGTCGGTGGTATTAATTACTCTTTTGTTTAAAATAAATTTGATAGTTATTAGCGAAAAAAGTGATAATATTATCACTAAAAATAGTTTGGAATAATATTTAAATATTTTGTTTCTGAAACTAATTGTACTATATCCAGAATTTGGAATTAAATCTAATTTATTATTAGAAAGAATTGAGGTGTCAGAATCAAAATATTTTTTTCCTTGTTCTACATTAACTTGAATAACCTTTGTGAATATTTCTTCATATTTTTCAGAATTGGGATTAAAATAACTAAATGATATACTAGGGATGATGAAGCTTCCTTTTTCCCTTGGGATTAATACATATTCAAATATTTTACTTCCTCCGGTATTATGATTTCCAACATAAGTTTTATCTGTAATAGTTGGATCAAAAACCTCAAAAGTATTAGGAAAATTAATTTCAAATGGTTCTAACATATTTATATTTCCTTCCCCTCTAAAAACAACTTTAAAATTTATTGCTTCAGATGTTTTTATCTGAGTTCTATTAATCTCTGTTTGTATATTAAATTTTTTACTGACTATTCCATAAAAGTTTTTTGGTGTTGGTTTTGGAAGTTCTTTTACTTGAATTATTTTTTCTTTAGTTTTTATATTTCTGGTATTTAATATGGTCTCGTATTGAGGGCCAAAGAATGGATGGTTATGTATTAATCTTCCTTTAGTAGGGATCTCAACTTCTACATTGTTTGGAGGTATAATTAATAACCCAGATTTCTGAGAAGTCAATACTGAATGTCGAAATTTTATAGCTGTATAGTTTAAACCATCTATAATCTTCCTTTTCTGATTGTTTGTATTTATTTTTACCTCATCCTCCCAAAAACCGTCATAAGTAATAGGTTCTATGTTAGTATTCTGAATATTTACACCATTTTTTATATAAATTTCAGAGATAGACGAAATTTGTTCTCCTACATATATTTCAGATTTATTTGTTCGTAAATTGATAAAAACATCTGATTTATCTGTGTTTTTAATACTATGATTTTCTTGTTCTTTNTTCTCTTCTTTTAATATTCTTTTAACTTCATCACATTCATTTTTGTTAAAACAATTCGATACAATTTCACAATCAATTTCTGTGTAATTATTTAGTAAACATTTTTGACTTTCTTCCCCGTTATTATTTGATTTAATTATAGTAAATGAAATCCTTTGTCCATCAATTTGTTTGTAGTAGGTATTTGAAGATGTACTAGAAAAACTAACTTGTGAGAAAGATAGAAATTTGCTAAAACAGAATAATATTATCAACCAATTTTTCAACTTACCAATCTTTTAATAATTTTCTTTTTCCAATTCCTTTTTTCTTTTGCATATCTTCTTGAACTTCTTTTTCTTCTCTTTCTAACGCATTAAGTATTTGTTCTATTTCTTCTTTNCTGAGGTCTTCTTTCTTTTCTTTTTTCTGTTTTTCTTCTTTGTTTTCTTCTTTGTTTTCTTNTTTGTTTTCTTNTTTGTTTTCTTCTTTGTTTTCTTTTTTGTTTTCTTTTTTGTTTTCTTCCTGTTTATTTTTGATAGACTGAGCTAGCGCAAGGTTATGTTTTGTTTGCATGTTTTNAGGAACTAATCTTAACGAATTTTTATAGGATTCTATACATTCGTCAATTTTACCAGAAAGTAGTTGAGCATTTCCGGTGTTATAATAACTCTCAGCTTTTTCGTTTTTATTTTCACTTAATTTAACACAGTTTTTGTAAAATTGTTCAGCCTCCTCAAGTTTTATTTTAGATGTTGTATCTTGTTTTTGAATTAANGATACAGCTTGTTTAAATAAAGAGTGTCCAGTATTTAAATTTCCTTTAAAATAAGTGTTATCTTTTTCTAGTGCTTTTTTGTAGTAATATTCTGCATTATCAAATTCTTCATTCTGATAATGTTCATTTCCTTGATTTAATAACTCAATTTTGTTCTGAGAAAATGTAGTGACACAACTAAAAACAATATATATGATTAATATTTTTTTCATAAGGAAAAAATGTTTTTAAAAGGGTTGTTTTTTCGTTCCAAAGTGCAAATATTTAAAATAAAAAAGAATAATGACAGAGATAAAAATAGAGGAAACCTATCTTTATAATCAGTAAAAATTAAATCACTTATTTCTTTTTTTTCTAACTTATTAATTTCTTTAAACAATTTCTTAAGTCCTATATTACTATTGTTTGCGTTTATATTTATTCCATTTGCAACATTAGCTAATTCAGATAAAAAGGCAAAATTGGGTTTTGTAACTATAGTATTTCCTTCTCTATCTTTCTTAAATCCTCTCTTGTTTAATAATGGAATAGGTCCTCCATTTTCTTCTCCAACAGCGAGAGTATGAATGAATACTCCTTTTTCCTTTGCATTCTTAGCTTCAGTAAAAGCACCTTCTTCATGATCTTCTCCATCAGTGATAATAATAATTGATTTGTTAAATTCATTGTTAAAATCAAATGACTCAAGACTTCTGTTTATTGCTTTTGATAAATTGGTACCTTGTGTTTTTATACTTTTAGTATTCACAGTTGACAAAAACATCTTTGCTGCAGAATAATCTGAGGTAATTGGAAGTTGAGTATACGCCTCTCCAGCAAAAATTACTAATCCAATTTTATCACCTTCTAATTGATCTATCAAATCAGAAATCGCTTGTTTTGATCTAGATAATCTGTTTGGTTTTATGTCTTCACATAGCATTGAGTTAGATAAGTCAAGTGCAATGACCATCTCAATTCCTTCCCTTTTCACTTCTTCTAATTTTGTTCCGACTTTTGGGTTGCTTAGTCCAATAATTAAAAATAAAATACCAAGAACTTGAAAAGTATATTTTAATCTTTCTCTGATTAATGATTTATTTTTTATGATACTCTTTTCCAGGTTTCTACTGTAGAATTTTAATCTATTTTTCTTTTGCCATTTTTTATACCAAAATATTAACATTAATATAATTGGTATTAAAAATAATAGTAATAAATATTCTATGTGTCCAAATTTTATCATCTAACTTATTTTTCGGAAATAACTTATCTGTAACAAAAAAGACAATAAAAACAATACTAACGCAATCCATGAAAATAAATAGAACTCTTCATTCTTTGTATTGAACTTAATACTCTCTAATTCAGAAGTTTCTAGTTTGTTGATAGTATTATATATTTCTTTTAGGCTTACATTGTCGGTAGCTCTAAAATATTGACCTCCTGTTTTTTTTGCAATTTCAGTTAAACTTTCCTCATCTATTTTTACTTCTACAAAATCATAAATAAAATTTCCATTAAAATCTAAAGCTACTGGAGATTTTGCCATTCCTTTTGTTCCTACACCAANAGTATATACTTTTATTCCTACAGAGTCTGATGCTGCAATTTCTGCAGCGGTAAGTGGAGATATCTTTCCTTTGGTATTTTCTCCATCAGTAAGTAAAATAATAATTTTACTTTTTGTTTCAGAATCGATTAATCTGTTTATTGAATTCCCTAGTCCATCACCAATTGCAGTTCCATCTTCAACCATACCATATTCTATATCTTGAAATAAATTGATCAAGGAATTATGATCTGAAGTAAGCGGGCACTGTGTNAAGCTTTCTCCACTAAATATAACTAAACCAATTCTGTCGTTTTTTCTCTGTTTAATAAAATCAATTGCAATTTCTTTAGAAGCTTCTAACCTGTTAGGTTTTAGGTCTTTTGCAAGCATACTTCCGGAAATGTCTAAAGCTAAAATAATATCTATACCTTGTGTTTTACTTTCTTCCCAACTATTTGTTGTTTGAGGTCTGGCTAAGGATATTATTATAAAACAAATGCATAATAGTTGTAATATGTATGGTAGGTTTACAAGTTTTTCTTTAATGTTTTTTTTTGAAGATATAAAAGAAGTGTTAGAAAATGATAATACTCTATTTGTATTTTTATTTACAAAGAAAAACCAAATTAGATGAGCTATTGGAAACAACAATAGAAAAAATAACTCAGTATTCTCAAAGGATATGTTATTTAGAAGATGCATTTTCTATTTTAGTTTTTTTAATAAACTCAACTGATTGTTGGATTATTAGTTTGTTTTCTTCATCTAATGATAATCCTTTAGCATATTTTATGTTATCTGCTTTTTTTAGAATAGATTCTAACATTTTTACTTCATTTTCTGGTAAGATTTTTAAATGTGACACAATATCTCTTGTAGGAAGCTCTAAAGCGTTAAATTCAAATTGTAACTCAATATATTCTCGGATAATGGTAGAGATTCTAGTATAATATTCTTTTAATTCTCCTTTTTGCCACAATTTCTCTTTTTTAAGTTTTTGTAGTTTATTAAGTGCAGTAACATGAGCTGGTATTATTATTTTAGGTTTTAAAATTGTTCCGTCTTTCTTATATTTTCTAAGTAAATAATATATAATAAATCCTAAAAATAAAGTAGCGAATATTATACCTGCAATTATCCATCTTTTCCTTCTTATTTCAGCAAGTTCTTCTTCCGTAAAATCTTCTGTTGTTCCAATTTTATAAGATGTAATATCGTAGGCTTTATTGTTGCTGTCTGTTATGGATATTGTATTAACATTCAATAAATTTCCATTTGTTTTCTTATATTCGTTAAAAATGAAAGGTGGAATATAATAACTTCCGCTATCAAAGGATGTAAGTATTAATTTCTGAGAAATTAAAATAGTGCTATCGTTTTTTGTTTCTACTATTTCTCCTCTACTAATAATTTCAACCTTTTCAAAAACAGAATCATTAAACAAAGGCCAATTATATTTTTCATTTATTTCAAAAATTGAAGAAACATTAAGTTGTATTTGATCTCCAATAAGTATGTCTGAGGTATCTAATTCTGCTTTTTGGGAAAAACAAATAGTAACAGTTAAAGTTGTCAGTAAGAGGATTATTTTCTTCATATTCATCTGTTTCCTCTATTTTTAAAGAAGTTCTTTAGTGGTTTTATGTAATCCTTTCCAGTGCTAATATCAATATGGTCTACTCCTGAATTTTGTAGTGTTTGTTTTAAATCTTTTTCAAAGTTATGATAATTTTGTTGGAATTGATCTCTTAAATTTTTATTGGACGTGTCTATCCATCTTAAATCTCCATTTTCTGTATCTCTAATTTTTATCATCCCCACATCTATTAAGGATTCTTCTCTTTCATCATGTACCCTAAGGGCTATTACATCATGTTTATTTTTGGCAATTTTTAAGGATTTATCAAATCCTTTATCCATAAAATCAGAAATAATAAAACAAACCGCTCTTTTTTTAATAACATTGTTAAAATATTTTAGAGCTATCTGAATATTTGTTTTTTTACTTTCTGATTTAAAAGTGATCAATTCTCTAATAATTCTTAAAATATGAGATTTTCCTTTTTTTGGAGGGATAAATTTTTCAATTTTTTCAGAAAAGAAGATGACTCCAATTTTATCGTTATTGTGTATTGCAGAAAAAGAAAGTACTGCAGAAATTTCTGTTACTACTTCTCTTTTTAGTTGGTTTTGCGTTCCGAAGTCAGAGCTTCCGCTCACATCAATTAAGAGAATTACAGTCATTTCTCTCTCCTCCTCAAAAACTTTTACAAATGGATTATTATATCTAGCAGTAACATTCCAATCAATAGAACGAACATCGTCTCCTGGCTGATATTCTCTTACCTCTGAAAAGGCCATACCCTTCCCTTTAAAAGCTGTATGGTACTCTCCTGAAAAAATATGATTTGAGAGTCCTTTAGTTTTTATTTCAATCTTTCGTACTTTTTTTAGAAGTTCGATTGTAGTCATTATGGAATTTCTACAGTATTTAGTAATTCAGTAATAATATCTTCAGTAGTTATATTCTCAGCTTCTGCTTCATATGTAAGTCCAATTCTGTGTCTTAGAACATCATAACACATTGCTCTTACATCCTCAGGAATAACATACCCTCTGCGTTTGATAAAAGCAAATGCTTTACTTGCTTTTGCAAGGTTTATAGACGCCCTAGGAGATCCTCCAAAAGAAATGAAATCTTTTATTTTTTCTAATCCGTTTTTTTCAGGATTTCTTGTAGCAAAAATGATATCTAATATATATTGCTCTATTTTTTCGTCCATGTACACCTCTTTTACCACCTCACGAGCAGAAATAATACTTTCTGTTTTCAGAATATTTTTTGCTTGTGGAAATTCCTTTGCCAAATTATGACGCATGATTAGTTTTTCTTCTTCTTTTTTTGGATAGTCAATCATTACTTTTAACATAAATCTATCTACTTGTGCTTCTGGAAGAGGGTAAGTTCCTTCTTGTTCTACTGGGTTTTGAGTAGCCATTACTAAAAATGGTTCTTCTAGTTTAAAACTCTGATCACCAATTGTTATTTGTCGTTCTTGCATTGCTTCTAGCAAAGCAGATTGCACTTTCGCAGGAGCTCTATTTATTTCGTCTGCTAAAATAAAATTAGAAAAAATAGGCCCCTTCTTTATAGAGAAAGATTCTTTTTTAGGAGAATAAATCTGAGTTCCAAGAATATCTGCTGGTAAAAGGTCTGGAGTGAATTGTAATCTACTAAAGTTAGCATCAATAGTTTTTGCAAGTGTACTAATCGCAAGTGTTTTTGCAAGACCTGGAACACCCTCTAACAATATGTGTCCATCTGATAATAGCGCTACTAATAATCGATCTACCATTTCTTTTTGCCCTACAATTACTTTTGATAGTTCCATGCTCAACAAATCAATTATAGCACTCTCTTTATTTATCTTTTCGTTGATTTTTTTTATATCTATATTTTTTTCTTCCATCCTGATTAAAATTTTGGGAAAACAAAAATAAAACTGTTTTAATAATTTACAAAAACAAACGCTTGTTTTTTTACTATTATTATTATATTGGTTTATTATTTTTGCCTTAATGAGATATTTTGTAGAATTTTCTTATAACGGAAGTAAATACCATGGTTGGCAAAAGCAACCAAATGCTAACAGCGTTCAACAGGAGCTTTTAAGATGTTTGTCCATATTATTACAAACAGAAATAGATTTAGTGGGAGCAGGAAGAACAGACTCTGGAGTTCATGCTCGCCAAATGTTTGCGCATTTTGATTGTGAATTATCTTTTGATATGCAGAGGATTGTTTATAAAATGAATTCTTTTCTTCCAAATGATCTCTTAGTTAATAAAATTTTTGAAGTGAGCAAAAATGCACATGCCCGTTTTTCAGCTATTTCCCGAACATATAAATACTATATTTCGGAAAAGAAAAATATATTTAACCCAAATTTACATTTAGTGTATAAACATTTAGATATTGATAAAATGAATGAATCTTGTATATATTTATTGGGAAAGAAGGATTTTACTTCTTTTTCGAAAGTTAACACGGATACTTTTACTAATATTTGTAATATTACAAAAGCTGTTTGGGAAAAAGAAGGTGATACTCTTGTGTTTACTGTTACTTCAAATCGATTTCTAAGAAATATGGTTCGTTCAATAGTAGGAACCTTGATAGATGTAGGTTGTGGAAAAATAAATCCCTTAGATGTGAAAAATATATTAGANAAGAAAGACAGGCGTGAAGCAGGTGTTTCCGTTCCTGCGAAGGCATTGTTTTTAACTCAAATTAATTATCCAGAAAACATATAATGTCAAATATAAATACAGGAAAAGCAATAGATTTTAAACTTCTAAAAAGAGTGTTACATTTTACACATCCATATAGAAAAGTTTTGTTTCTTTCAATATTTTTTTCCATACTACTTTCTTTTTTAAGTCCTATTCGCCCGTTTCTTATCAATTATGCAGTCGATAATTATATTATGCAGCCAGACCCAAGTCAATTAAGATTTATTTGTATTGTCTTACTTAGCATACTTCTTTTAGAGTCAGTTGTTCAATTTTTGTACATATATCTAGCAACTTGGTTGGGGCAGAACGTTATTCAAGACTTAAGAGCTAGTGTTTATCAACATATATTAAAATTGAAGATGAAGTATTTTGATAACACTCCAATTGGATCATTAGTTACTCGTACTATTTCTGATATTGAAACTATTTCTGATATATTCTCTCAAGGTCTATTTGTGATAATTGGAGAACTTTTAAAATTAATTGTCGTCGTGTGTATGATGTTTTATACCGACTGGAGATTGGCTTTAGTAAGTTTAATTGCTGTACCATTNTTATTGATTGCTACTGCTTGGTTTAAACATAATATCAAGTCAGCATTTCAAGATGTAAGAAAAGAGGTGTCCAATATAAATACCTTTGTACAGGAACATATTGTAGGGATGAATTTAGTTCAGATTTTTAACAGGGAGCGTTCTGAATTTGATAAGTTTAAAAAAATAAATCAAAATCATCTAAAAGCACATTTAAGATCTGTATTTTATTATTCTGTATTTTTTCCAATTGTAGAAATTCTTTCTGCTCTNTCTATTGGATTAATTATATGGTATGGAGGTGATGCGATAATATCTGGTAAGGATGTCACTTTAGGAGAGCTTGTTGCTTTTATATTGTACATTTATATGATGTTTCGTCCTATTCGACAGCTCGCGGATAGATTTAATGTATTACAAATGGGAATTGTTGGTTCCGAGAGGGTGTTTAAAGTTTTGGATACAAAAGATTTTATCAAGGATAATGGAAATGTAATTAAAGATCAAATAGAGGGTACTGTTAAATATAAAAATGTAAAGTTTTCATATAAAGATGATAATTGGGTATTAAACGGAATTTCTTTTTCTATTGAAAAAGGTAAGAAACTTGCACTTGTAGGAAGGACTGGATCGGGTAAAACTACTATTATTAATTTATTAAATAGATTTTATGATATTCAATCTGGTTCTATAACTATTGATGGNATAAATGTTGAGAATTTTAAGTTAGATAACCTAAGAAAACATATTGCAGTAGTACAACAAGAAGTTCATTTGTTTTCTTTTTCAATTATGCAGAATATTATTTTATTTGATGAAAATATTTCTGAAGAAGATGTTCTAAATGCATCAAAAGAAATAGGTATTCATGATTTCATAATGAGTCTTCCTGGAGGATATGATTATATTGTAGGAGAGAGAGGAGTTACTCTTTCAACAGGGCAGAGGCAACTCATATCATTTTTAAGAGTTTACTTGAGAAATCCTCAGATATTAATATTAGATGAAGCTACATCATCNATCGATTCTTATACTGAACAAATTTTGCAATTTGCATTAAAGAAGGTTTCTAAGGGGAGAACTACTATTGTTATAGCTCATAGGTTATCTACAATTGTTAATTCTGATAAAATATTATTACTCAATAATGGTATTGTTTTGGAAGAGGGTAATCATACAGAATTGATTAAGTTAAATGGCGAGTACAAGAAAATGTATATTACTCAACATTNTGAAGAGAATTGAACATTTAAGACTGTTATTGAAAAGAGTAGAAAAATTCGTACTTATTTGTATATTTGCTCNTATATGAATAAANCNNTNACAATATTNTTTNTTTTTNATNNCTTTTTAACTTNTTCTCAAATTNCTGTAGNNAGNANNNCNCCNTANGATAATCCTAATTATTTAGTTGATAATTTATTGTTAGGNGGAGGTATTGTTGCTTCTTCTCATACTTTTGAGGGTGATAGTTCCCAAATAGGTTTTTTTAACGCAATAAATACAAATTTAGGAATTGATAGTGGTATTGTAATGGCTACTGGTGGAATTGAAAATCTAGTTCCTGGAAATACAAATTGGGCTGTAATCCCTAATACGGTTACCGATCCCGATTTATTAAATGTTGCGAATTCTGTTCCCGGATTAATTGGACAATCTTTTTCTGTGACTAGTGTAAATGATATCGCTAAATTAGAGTTTGATTTTGTGCCAACCTCAGATACTATTACTTTTAGGTATGTTTTTGGTTCTCAAGAGTATTTTGCTTACGAAAATACACAATATAATGATGTATTTGGATTTTTCTTGTCTGGACCTGGAATTGCAGGTCCTTATGCAAATGGAGCGATAAATTTAGCTATTGTACCAAATTCTAATCCTCCATTACCTATTACTATATCATCAGTGAACTCTGTAACTCCAATCAACCAACAGTATTTTATAGACAATAGTGGGGGATTGGACACTATAGCAGATGCAGACGGAATGACTACAGTTTTAACCGCAACAGCTGTAGTGCAATGTGGTGAAACTTATCATATTAAATTAGCTATTGCTGATGGTACAGATTCCGGTTTGAGTTCTTATGTATGGCTGGAAGCAGGTTCTTTTAAGAGTCCTATTTTAGATGTGACAAATGATTTAGGTTTTGATTCAACATTTATCGAAATTCCATGTAATTCATCTGTAATTTTAACTGCAGATGCTGGACAGGGAGCTAGTTATGAATGGCATAATGAAACAGGTTTAGTTATAAGTACAGATTCTTCTGTGATTGTTGGGCCAGGAAGATATGTAGTTTCATCAACATCATTTGGATGTTCAATTACTTCTGATACAATAGAAATAGTAGGGGATGTTCCTCCTTCTTTTGATTTAGGTTCAGATATTATTATTCCATGTAATACTTTTCACACTATAATCCCTGTGGTATCTGGAGGGACTGGAACATATCAATATGCTTGGAGTAATGGAAGTACTGATCCTTCCATATCTGTTTCAGAGGGGTTTTATAAATTAGTTGTTGATGACGGAACAGGTTGTTTAGCAGAAGATTCTATAACTGTTACAGAAGAGAATCCTCCATTAACAACAGTAGGAGGAGGTGGAGATATTTGTGAAGATGGTTCGGTGGTTTTAATAGATTTTACATATAATGGACTTCACTTTCCATGGGAACTCACATATTCTAATGGTACGGATCAATTTACTCAATCTGGAATTTATAATCCTGTCTATACAATCACAACATCAGAATCAGGTTCTTATTTTCCTGTTATTGTAACAGATGTGAATAATTGTATTTCATTGTTAGAAGACACTGTTTTGGTGAATACATTTAAATTGCCAGATGCTGTTGTGACGCCAGAGACAATAACAATTTATGAAGGAGATATAATTAGTCTTACTGTTGGAGAATATGAGTTGTATGAGTGGTATAATTCTGAAGATTCTTTACTATCTATACTCTCTGAATTGAATGTTTCAAAAGCAGGTACCTATTATGTATTTGTAACCGATTCAAATAATTGTACAGACACCTCAGAAAATGCAATTATTTATACGGTTCCACTTACAGAGTTATATGTGCCTAGTTCTTTTACTCCTAATGGAGATGACCATAATGAATTATTTGAAATTTATGGATTAAATGTTCAATCATTTAATATGATTATAACAAATAGATGGGGAGAGTTGATTTATCAAACAGATGATATTCAAAAATTTTGGGATGGTAAGTTTAAAGGCAGATTAGTACCTCAAGGAAATTATTCGTATTTTATCGAATTGTTGGGAGAGGACAGAGAAAAATTTATTAAACAAGGAACAATAAATGTAATTTATTAATTTATGAAGAAAATATTACTTTTTATTTTAATACCTACGACAATTTTATCACAAACAACAGACTGGGTTAAATCTTTCGGAGGTCCAGATTCAGATAAAGGGATTTCAATTGGTTGTGACTCAATGGGATTTGTGTATTGTAG
>NZRO01000029.1 GCA_002696275.1 Flavobacteriales bacterium | reverse complement strand
AGAAGATATTTTCCTATTTCCCCTCTCTTTTTTGCAGTTTCATAACGATCAGAATTTCCTCCTTGAATTATAAATCCTGGAACTACCCTGTGGAACATTGTTCCATCAAAATATCCTTTCTTAGTTAAATAAATAAAATTTGCTCTGTGATATGTTGTTTTTTTATACAATTCAGATAATTCATCTATATTATTAGCCTTAAACAACTTACTTATGGCAGGTGTAAAAACAGTATTCAAATTATTAATCAATAATAAAACAACACCTGAAATAGTTAATAGCACACTATAAACGCCAGTATAAATTGGAGGTAACAAAATACTAAGTATAAGAGTGAAAAACTGAGCTGAAAAAAAAGTAATTACAGAGTTAGCATACATGTTTAATGAATACCTTTTAATACTAGTATCAAAAACAAAATTAGGATCTCTCTTGATAAATAAAGAAAGGTTATTTTTATTATACAATAATAGTAAAATCACTAAAGATAGTAAAGATGTGAAAATTTCAATGTAAATAAAATACAGTACATTATTAAAGTAAGTAAATACAAAAAAAGTTAAAATAGCACGTATTGGAACAATGACTAAAGTTCCGTATAACACAATTTCTTTAATTTTAAATATTGAACGATATAAAGCAATGATTAATCCTGTAAAAATTGCAATAGGAACTTGAAATGCAGATAATAAAAGAAAATCTGAAAAATTATTTATCTTAACATAGACATACTGATCTATTATACTAGAGAAAGAAAAAATCAAACATATAAATGAAATTGAGAGAACTAAACTGTAAACAAAACATTTTCTAATAATTTGATTAGCCTTATCTTTATCAATTTCAATAAAATGAGGTATATATTTAACTATTAACCAAGGGATTCCAAGTGATAAGATAGTACTCATTAAAGTCGAAAATGCACTAAATGAAGCATATTTACCCCACTGAGTCAGCCCTACTATATCTATCAAATATATTTTGATAAAAAAACCAACTATAGCTCCAAAAATTGAACCTAAAATCCCCCAGTTTGCTTGTCTAATTATTAACCCTATCACTAATACAAATATTTTTACTTATGAAATTTATTAATACAATTAAAAGTAAAGTCTTTGACTGTATTAACGATATCATAATTTGAATTAAACTCAAAAAATTCTAAATGATTCATACGATTTTTAATTTTTTTCGAAAGATCTTCATGAGATCCTTCATCAAACAAAAAATATTTTTTTTGATCACTAGTTAATATTTCAGAAAAACCTTGATTTTTAGCTAATATTATAGAAGTATCTGTTGCCCATGCTTCTAATAAAACACAACCAAAAGCTTCATAATATGATGGCAAAACAAATAAATCAATTTTATTATAAAAAACATTTAGTTTATGATGATTCATTACAGGTAAAAAATCTATGAAATGTGACAAGTTATTCATGTGTACATATTTTTTACAATAACTTAAAGTCGGTCCATTTCCGACAAAAGTTAGTCGTATTTGAATTTTATCATGAATCATAATTTGTACAGCTTTAATTAAAGTAATTTGATCTTTAATTTTCCAAAAGTTTGCAACACATCCAACATGAAAAATTTTATTCTTTACAGTTTTCTTTGGATAAAACTTTTTTCTATCTACACCATTATAAAAAACGTATTCGTTTTTTGGTCTATATTTTTTAAATTGTGAAAAACTAGATAAAACTTTTTTTGAAACACCAATATTAATATCAGCATTGTTAACATGTTGAATCGATTTTCTTATTAACCATTTACGTTGCAAACGCCGAATAAAACTAAATCTACAATTTAATAACTGTAAAACATCTAAACCATGATTTTGAATAAATTTTACATTTTTAAAATCTTTTACTAAATATAATGCAGGATAAATTACATGTGAATGAGTAAAAAAAATATTACTAATATTTCTTTTTATCAAAAATTTTTTAAATCTTAAAACATTTAATTTATTGAAAAAACCAGGAAAAATAAAAAAGGGAAAGTCTATAACTTTAAAAATTCTAACATTAAATTTATTATATGAATAATCTTTTTCATTTGAAAAAAAAGACACAAGCTTTATTATTTCAAAATTAAAATTGATTTGACTTCTAAGTTCAGAAAGCTGATCATTAATAAAACTACCAACAAAGTTGTCTTTTGATGGAAAAAAGGGTGTTAAAACTAAATATGTTGGTTTATTATTCAATTAAATTAGGATATAAATCTTTAAACATCGGAAACTTATCTAATACAAATCTAACTGTTTCAGGTTCTAATTCAGAAAAAAACTGATTTTCTTTTCCAGATCTATTAAATACTCCATTAAAACTTCCATCTTTAGGACCATTACCATAAATCTGATTGTGACTTATAGACATTTTCTTTATTTTATCAAATTTAGAAAATTCTGTAGCTCTTTTTATTTTTTGAGGATCAATATTGATGCCAAGAAAAACTATTAAATCACTAAGAACCTTTTCATCGTCCGTCATTAAATTAGAATAATTAACTATAAAGTCTGCATGCTGAATAGATTTATTATAAAAATCTATCCATTCAAAAATTTTATCTTTTACATAATAGTTAATATTAGAAATATATTTAATTTTAATATGGTGTTCTTCTCCATTGAAAGGATCAGTTCTATTTTTATAAAAATAATAAGATGAGATTAATGTATCAAGTGGGTTTCTGTGAATGAAAATCTTCTTATCGAACAATTTATATATTCTGATATTTATTTGATGAGTTCTATAAAAAAAAGGATAACCTTCAGAAGGCAAATTAGTATGTCCACGATCCATTATGTTATTCTGAAAATTATTTAACTGATCAAAAGTAATAGTTTCATTTTTTGTTGGATCTAATTGTAAATTTAGATAATTATATAATAAAAATCTGAGCCATGTGTTACCACTTTTTGGATATCCAAATAATAAAATTTTTTCCTTATCAATATTGTAAAAAAATCTTCTAATCTTTAAATATTTACCAAACCAAAAAATTTCATTTTTAATTCGATCAGTAATAGGATATAGATAACGACTTTTAAACAAATATGATCTAGAGTATAAAACCATGTTATTTTAAATTATTTATAACTTCTTCCCATTGCTTTATAATATTTTTCCAGTCAAATTTTTTAGCCATATAGAAAGACCCTTCAGATACTTTAGATAACAAATTAGAATTATTAACTAGCTTATTTAGAATATTTACTGCATCTGGAAAACTATCGACAACAAATCCATTTTTATTATTAGCTATCCAACTACTTGCTCCATAGTCTGAATAAACAATTGAGGGAATACCTGAAGCAGCAGCTTCTAATATAACCTTAGGAAATCCCTCAGATCTTGAAGGTAAAAATAATAAATCCATATTCATTAGGTGATTAGTAAGTAGAGAGTGATTCAAACTACCGTGAAATGTGACATTTGAGCTTGCTGTTGATTTTAATGTTTTTAATTGTGGTCCGTCACCAATAATGTGAAAACATAAATTTGGAAATTCCTCTGCAAGATCAATAAATTCATTAATTTTCTTTCTTTTGATTAAATTACCTATAAATACGATATTTGTTAATTTAGTTCTCTTGAAATATGAGAAACTGTCAACTTCAACTCCTAAATTAAGTGGCACATTATTTATGTTAACACCACAATTTGAATTTGCGACAATATATTTTGTAATTCCAAAAATGTTATTAAAATATGAAAAGTATTTATTTAACTTTTCTTCACCCCCAAATGTTTTTGTCATACTTTCATTTTGAGAATCACACATATTTCTTTCAATAGTAGTAAAAAATTTTTTTCCAAAAAATCTAAAAAAAGGTATTACCCAAACTGGAAAAGTTCTGTGTTTAGGTATGTATATGACATTACATCTAATTACTCCTAAAATAAATCCAATGAATGAAGATACTTTAAATGGGAAAAAACAATGAAATAAATGTGCTTTAGTATTAATTTTTGGGCCAAAATGAGTATTTAAAGAATATAATGAAAATTTTGAGTGATCAAGGTACTTAGAAATTGATAAACAATTTATATTTTGAGCATTGGGATAATTTAAAAATGCGGCAAGAAAAATTTTAATTTTTTTTTGATCCATTTTTTAAAACTTTTAAAAAATTCTTTTCCGAATAAATACAATAAAAATTATCAGCCCATTCTTTAACCTTGCTTGAACATGTGATATAGTTATTATATAAATCTTCTAGAGAAGAATTATAAAAAGGATAATTATATTGTTTATCAAATATATTCATTTTAAGTGAATTAATCTTAATAAATGAAGTTGGTATACCCATAATTGACGCTTCAAAAGTTGTTGTAGAGTAGACCGTTAAATGTAAAGAGCATTTATCTAAACTATCAATTAAAGAGTTATTAGATAAAAAAACATTTGGAAGTTGCAATAATGAAGATAAATCAATTTTTGTTGTAAAACGTGGATGATTTAGTAAAAAAAAATTGAATTTAGTTTCATTTGAAATTCTATCAAAAAGTAAATCTAAAATATTCTGATTTTCATTTAAGCTATGATCATCTGTAAATTGTAATGAAACTAACACATCTCTATTAACATTAACATGATTCTGATTGTAAAAATTAGTAAAATATCCTATAACATGCGAATGACTTATAAAGTATTTTTGTGTGTCATTACTGATCAATAAATCTTGAAATCCATTTCCGAAAAGTAATAAGTGTACTTGATTTTTAATTAAGTTAGTGCTTACAATACCATCTTTTAAGTAAGAGTCTTTTTGAGAATGTATCGTTCCATGTTGTACATCAAATTTTTTAGCATCTATACATAAACCATTAAAAAAACTTAACATACTTTGAGATATAGTAATGTAATTATCAAATGTGATTCTTCTAAAGAATAATAGTTTAAAAAAACGACCAATTTTAATATCCTTATAATGATAAGACATTTCTGAACCCATAAATTTTCTTAAAAAAATAATCAAATAATAAGGAAAATCAAATGGAATGGAGTGTGGACATCTTTTAAACTGAAATTTTAATGAAGGTTCTTCAAAATAAATATATGATAGATTATTTTTTTTACATGAATCAATCAAATGAGAAAAGTATTCATTTGTATGATTTTTTGATCTGTTAAAATGCTGTGGACTATAAAAAATAACATCATAGTGTTTCTTAACAAAGAATAATTTAGTAAAAAATAACAATGAACTAAAAAAAGAAGAAATCATAAGTTAGAAATATTTAAAAAAAGAACTTAATTTTTTCATTTCATTATTACAGTACAGTATATCATTATTTGATAGATCATTACGAAATGAGCCTTTGGTAGCATGTCTAACTTTAAGCTTATCTAATTCTGTCCCAAAATGTGTAATTCCGTCTAAAGTATTTTCTTTTTCTTTCTTTCTCATCTTGTCAGCACTACTTTCCATATAAATATTAGAAACTATATCATCATTAATTTTAATATTCAAAAAAGATAGAACTTTCTTAAACTCATCTATTCCATTAAGTAAATTTTCATATTTGACAAGTTTAAAATCTACAGGAATATTCTTGTTATTATTCCATAAATTATAAAAATAGATGATACGTTTAAATCCGTAAACATCATGTTTAACGAAATCAGAAATTGAATCAAAATTAAAGGGAAATTTAGACCTATTTGTGACTTGATAAAAATTTGACGCAATAATATCTCTAGGGTCTCTGGCTAAAAAAATCACTCTAGATCTAAGATATTTATATCTGTTTGGATACTTGTATAAAAGTAATGGATCAGGTTTAAATCCATTTTCTAAAATTATTTCACTTTGATCATGTGTCAATTGAATATTTATATCTTGGATCTCTAAAGTTTTTAAAACATTTAGAAGCATATAATTGAGCCATGAACGACCTGAATTAGGATAAGAAACAAGAAACACTTTACCATAAGGATATTTAAAAGACAGAACAAAATCTTTAAAATTTCTATAAAAAATCACTTTTGAAATATTAAATCAACAAACTCTCTAATAACACCTTCTCCTCCATTTCGAGTTAACAATATAATATCAGTAATAGATTTTATTTTAGTAACTGCATTATTTGGACATGCCGCTATTCCAACATGACTTAATAACTCATAACAATTTATATCATCTCCTACATAAGCAACTTCATTAAGTGATAGGTTTCTTTTTTTACAAAAATCTTTTACAAGATTAAGCTTATCATCTACACCATGAAAATCAAAATCTAAACCTAACTTCTTAGCTCTTGCTCTATTCAATTGTCTATCTTCAGTTGTTATTATACCAACTTTAATACCTTGTTTTTGTAAAATTTTAAATGCCATCCCATCATAAGTTGAAAATTTCTTTAATTCGTCACCAACTTCAGAGTAATACATACCAGCATCAGTCAATACCCCGTCAACATCAGAAAAAACTACTTTAATTTTATCAGAATTCTTTAAATTTTTAACTCTATACTTTAAAAAAAGTTTTTCTGCAATAATCCAATCATCCTCCTCATCAATTTCAACGTATGTATATTCAGGCATTTCACAAATTCCAATATTTCCAGAAATCCTATTATTAAACTTTAATATATCTCCAACTAAACTTATACAAAAAGCTCCATTTTCCATAAAAGTTCCTTCATAATCTTGTCTTCTGGGTCTATTATTATAATCATAGTTTAGTGGAACTCCATCTGAACTCCATATAAAACGCTTAATTTTAGCACATGCTAAAACAGAATCATGTGAAGACATTAAATCTAAACCTGAAGCAAAATCTTCTGCTCTAGTAAAAGGTGATGTAACCTGAACTAGCATGAAGATATCAGTGTAAGACAAATCAGAATAGTTAATATATTCAAGCATTATTGACTCAGATGTAGAATGATCCTGAGCATTTTCATCGGATCTTTTATATATATCTACTTTTTTAAATCCAAATGCCATAACTGTTGACAATATTTCAGAAGAATCTGTTGCTACAACAATTTTATCAACTCTTTTACACTTCTCTAATTCATATAGATTCCAATAAATTAGAGGTTTGCCACAAAAATTTTTAATGTTTTTAAGAGGAATAGACTTACTTCCTGATCTAACCGGTATAAAAGCTATAACACTCATTCTGATTTAAATTTTTCATATCCACCTTTTGTTTTTTCTATATCTAATATTTCAGTTTTTTTATAAGTTAACGCAAGCTTTGTTGCTCGTAAATCCCTAGCCAATTTTCTAATTCCAGTTGGCTCTAAAGAAAACACCTGGTCAGTTCCTTTCCATGTTCTATCCAAAGTAAAATGTCTTTCGAACCAATTTGCCCCTAAGGTGTAAGCAGCTATATCAACTGCAATACCATGATGATGTCCAGAAAAACCAATATTTTTTACCCTGCTTCCAAAGTTCTCTTGTAAACGTTTAATTTCTAATAAACATACATTTTCAAATGAAACAGGATAACCAGAAGTACAAGCATAAAGTACTAATCTATGTGACTGACTTTTTTCTTCAAAAAGATTCACAATAAATTCTTGTTCATTATGATTTGTCATTCCAAATGATATATGTACATCTCCTTTATACTCATCTCTAAGAACTTTAAGCATTTGATTATTATTATTACATGCGGAAGGAACTTTAATATAATCAAGATTTAAAGAAATTAATAATTTGGCAGAAGAAACATCAAATGAAGAACACGAATACTTTAAACCTAATGTTTCAGCATATAACTTTAATTCTTTATGTTGATCAATTGTAAACTCTAAAAATTCCCTATGTTGTCCATAGGGTTCTCCAAAAGAATGCATCTTATTTGGATGAGGTGTATTATATTGTTCTGTAGTTAAAAACTCTTTGTTATTTCTCTTCTGAAGTTTTATAACTGTAACTTTTGATTCTGCAGCTACCTTAATCATTCTTTTAGCTAAATCTATACTACCTTGATGATTACAACATAATTCTGCAACAATATTAGGTTCTTTATAATCCATATTAATTATTATCTTTCTGTGTATCCGTCATAACTGTATCCATATCCATATCCGTAGCCATAACCATAGCTGTATCCATAGGCTCCACTCCCCTCTTTAACATCATTAAATACAATATGTAAATTGTTGATTCTATTATTTTTATTTAAATCGTCTATGTATGAAATTAATCCTTTTTTAGTATAGCCTTGTCTTAAAACAAATAAATTTAAATCCGAATAAGACATCAAAGTAAAAGAGTCAGCAACCAGGCCTATTGGAGGAGTGTCTATTATTATTATATCATATTGCTTTTTCAGATCAGAAATCATTTTCTGAAAATTATCCGATAATAAGATATCGGAAGGATCAGACGGAAGTGGTCCAGAAACAATTATATCCAAATTTTCAATTTCTGTTTTAATAATTATTTCAGATAATTTAATGTCAGAAGAAACATAATTGGTAATTCCTTTATTATTAACTATTCCAAAGTCAGAATAAAGCTTAGGTTTTCTTAAATCTGCACCAACAACAATTGTTTTCATACCAGATTTTGCATAAACAATACTTAGATTTTCAGCTAAATATGTTTTACCTTCACCACTGACTGAGGATGTAACTAAAAATGTAAAGTTTTTGTTTGAAGAATGATCTAATAAAGAACTTAAATTGGATCGAAGAGCTCGAAACCCTTCAAATGTAACAGATTTTGGACTGTGCTTTGACAATAAAGTATTACCGCTATAATTTTTACCAATAAATCCAATAATTGGAATACTAGTTAAATTTTGTAAATCTTTCTTGGTTAAAATTTTATCGTTAAAAATTTCATGTATAACAAAATACAAAATTGGAATAATCAACCCAACTAACAATGAATATAGATATACTGTTTTAGGATTTGGATCTATTGGCTTCTTATTAAAGAAAACTGCAGGTTCAAATACTTTAGTATCAGCTTCATTTCTAGATAAATCTATATTTGCTTCTGCTCTTTTTTGAAGTAAAAAAGTATATATATTTTCACTAATTGATTGTAAACGTTCAATGTTCAGCAAATCCATTTCAAGTTGAGGAATATCAGACAATGTCTTTTCCATTTTTTTAATTCTAGATTGATAGTCTTTTAACAAAATTGTATTCGCTGATTTACTTGTTTTTATTGTCTCCTGTAAATTAGAAACTAATTGTTGTATTTGAATATTGTATTTTTTAATTGCAGGGTTATTAATTTGTCCACCATCAATTAAAATATTTTTATTTATTTGGATTTCAGCTAATTTAGATATTAAAGAGTTCAAATTTTCATCTTCTATTCCAAATGAATTTGAAATAGAAATATTCTCTAGATTTGCTCCATCATCAAGATAATCGAGCAAGTAATCATAATAATTATTTAAAGTTCTAAACTTTGCTACTTCAGTTTCTAAACTNACAATATTNGTAAATATTGTTTTTGATTTATCATCTAAATTAATAATTTGATTGCTATTCTTATATTGTTCAAGTTTTTGTTCAATTAATGAAAGTGAATCACTCATTTCTTCTAATTGATTATTAATGAACTTTATAGTATTAACTGATTCAAGATTTTTAGAATTTTTCTCATCCTCAATAAAGTTATCTATAAGTTTATTTAAAAACACAACACCTTTTAATTCATCCTGTGTTTTTATTGATAATGTTAAGATACTTGCATTAGGATCTTTTTGATTAATTTCAATTTTATTTTTATAAATATTAGTCAAAGACTTGACATCTTTAAACTCAATAATTGTAGTTGGAGGATCTTTTTTATNGTATTTTGGATATTTGGAATTCTTATAAATAACTAATTTTGTATTTTTAAATAAAAACTCTTCACCAAATTTATTAATATATTCTTTTTTAGTCTTTACATCTAACAAAGAATATTTATTATCATCTAAAATATTTACCTTAAATTTTGATCCATTTATTTTATTATCATTCAGATATTGTAATTTAATTGGTGCTAGATAACTTTCTGTCACCTTTATATTCCCTTCTATATAATATATTATATCAAAATTTAAATCTTTTATTGTTTTTGAAACTAGAGGAAAAGATGTTAANAAAAATTTTTTATTTTCTAAATTTTTNGAACTTGNAAGAACATTTTCAGGTAAAAAAGATGATTTTAAATTTGAGTTNGATTGTTCTTCAATAATTACAGAAGCTTCNGAAACAAAATATTCAGTTGTATAACGAATATATGCAAACGCAATNATTAAAGCAATTACTAATGATAACAAAATATAATACCAATTATNATAGAGCTTATATANNAATTGCTTAAAATCAATAATATTATCTAACTGATTAGGCATAATCTATTCTTTGGTAATTAGTAAAAATAAGGTAATAGCAGAAATTGATAATGAAACAAAGTTAGTTACACTTTTAAATGCAAANAATTTCTTTTTAAGTGGTTCAACATAAATAATGTCTTTTGGTTGTAACATAAAATCTTCACTATTTAACATCTTNTGATCAGTCAANTCAACATA
Source organism: Flavobacteriales bacterium (assembly GCA_002696275.1). GTDB lineage: Bacteria > Bacteroidota > Bacteroidia > Flavobacteriales > BACL11. The sequence continues at coordinate 2,446 of NZRO01000029.1, read as the reverse complement.
AAAGACTCTGCTAATATCATCATTTTTTCTGATCACCTTTACTCTCTTTCTGTTTCCAAACTCAGTGATATCATTAGCTAAACTCAATGCATAGAGTAAATTTAAATCAGGATTATTGATTTGAAAAGTTCCAGGNTTTTGAACCTCTCCTAAAACTGTCACATCAAAATTAATAATATTAATTTTAACTACTGGTTCATCAAAATAAGAAACAGCTATATTTTTAATAATACTTTCTAGCTCTCTNAGNGTATANCCTGACGCCTGAACATTACCGAATGAAGGCAATTCAAGTTTACCATCATCTTTAATTAAATATCCATANAGATATGGATTACGAATNAAAAGTTGAGAATTAGCTGTGGTTTCCTTATTAAAAAAGTCATGTTCTTGTTCAGTGGTAGNNCTTATTTGAATAGATAATAAATCNCCCTTTTGTAGCCTATATGAATTTAATGCAATACTACTTTTTTTAATATCAGAATCGGTACTTAAGTATTCAAGATCTTTGTTTGTTATACATGAACTCAAACAAAAAGAAAAAATTATTATATATATTATTTTTTTCATTAAAAATTAAGTGTTAAAATATTGATTAACTACATACAAATATCGTATTTTTTTCAAAACATTAAATGTTTAAAAGCAAAAGATCAAAATCAATAAGACAATAAATCAAAAACTTGATCCTTAAAACGCGANTTAGCTAAAAAATTCTTTTCTAAATCTAAAGAAAAAGGAACAGGAGTATCAAGAGATGCTGATCTAATGATAGGACCATCTAAATACTCAAAACATTTTTCAGAAATTATTGCTGAAATATCTGAACCAATACCTCCTGTAATTGTATCCTCTTGAAGAATTATTACTTTACCGGTTTTTTTCACGGATTGCATAATAATGTCAACATCAAGCGGAATTAAGGTTCTCAAATCAATTAAATCTGCAGATACNTGTTTATTTTCATTTAAAAAATCAATTGCCCAATGAACACCCATTCCATATGTTACAATAGAAATATCATTTCCATTTCTAACAAGATTTCCTTTACCGATTTCAATTGTGTAATAATTATCAGGCACACTAGATGTATAGCTTCTATACAGAGCTTTATGCTCAAAAAACATAACAGGGTTTGGATCGTTTATTGAAGAAATAAGTAATCCCTTAGCGTCGTGAGGAAAAGCAGGATACACTACCTTAAGACCAGGAGTATGTGTAAACCAAGCTTCGTTTGACTGAGAATGAAATGGTCCAGCACCAACTCCTGCTCCAGTTGGCATTCTAACAACAACATCGACATTCTCTCCCCATCTATAATGAGTTTTAGCTAAATTATTTACAACAGCATTAAATCCAGATGAAACAAAGTCAGCAAATTGCATCTCAATAACAGATTTAAATCCATTTATTGAAAGACCTAATCCAGCACTTAAAATTGCAGATTCACATATTGGTGTGTTTCTTACTCTCTCTTTTCCAAACTTCTCGACAAAACCTTCTGTAATTTTAAATACACCTCCGTATTCAGCAATATCTTGACCCATTAAAACTAAATTATCGTGCTTGAGCATTGAAAGCTTTAAAGCATCTGAAAGAGCATCAACTAATCTTTGGCTTATTTGATTTTTTGATGGCGCAATTTCTTTATAATTATAGAATCGATATACATCTTTCAATTCATCTTGAGTAGTAGATTTAATTGAAGGTTGCGAATCAGAAATTTTCCAAGCATCATTAATATCATTATTAATTTTAGTTTTTAATTCCTTTATGCTATTTGAAGAAAGTATATCTCTTTTATTTAAAAATTCTTCATAATTGTTTAGTGGATCTCTCTTTGACCATTTATTCATTAAAATTTTAGGGACATATTTAGTTCCTGAAGCTTCTTCATGACCTCTCATTCTAAAGGTCATACATTCTAATATAACTGGTTTAGGATTAATCAACATATTTTTCTTAATGTCTAAAACTTTTTTATATACATCAATTATATTATTTCCATCAATAGTATAAGCATCTATCCCATAGCCAATCCCTTTATCAGAAAACTGTTTGCAATTAAACTGTTCAGAACTTGGAGTTGACAATCCATATCCATTGTTTTCAATAACAAAAATAACTGGCAAATTCCATACAGATGCAACATTAATTGCTTCATGAAAATCTCCTTCACTAGTACCTCCATCGCCTGTGAAAACAGCAGTAACTTTTTTATTAGAACGAAGCTTATTAGCCAATGCAATACCATTTGCAACAGCAAGCTGAGGACCCAAATGAGATATCATTCCAACAATATAATTTTCTTTAACACCAAAATGAAATGACCTATCTCTTCCCTTAGTAAATCCCAGTTCTTTTCCTTGAAATTGTGAAAATAAACGCTTAAGCGGAACATTCTTGGTAGTAAAAACACCAAGATTTCTATGTAAAGGTAATACGT
>NZRO01000028.1 GCA_002696275.1 Flavobacteriales bacterium | reverse complement strand
TCAAGTCTATATGGGAGTATTAAATCCGAGGGATTTAGAATTCCATACAATCCTGATAAAATTCTAATAGATTTATTAGCAAAGTCTAAATCTACATTAGAAAATTCTTCAACTCTCATATTTTGATATACCTCTCCTTTAAACGCAAACAGTGACTGTTTAGCACTTTCATTATTAAAAGGATAGCTCCACTTATCGTTTCTTTCTTTATTTAAAATAGATAAGTTAGTACTTAATTTCATCAACTTTGATAACTCCAAAGCAGAATAAGATGAAAGTTTATCCATGACTAAAGTTGATTCTTTTGGAAAAGAAATATTTGTATTATTCAATGAACTATTTTCTGTTGAAAAATCAAGTTTTTTTGCTGGAGATAAAAGTATTTTCATTTTATTGTATTTTCGCACAAAATTACAATTAAATTTATGTATCAACTAATTAAAAAATATAAATACTATTCTCTTCATTTAATGGTTATAGTTTTAGGGTTTACCGGAGTATTTGGAAAATTAATAACTTTAGATGAATTACACTTAGTTTGGTATAGAATGTTAATAGCATGTGTATCTTTAATTATATTTCTTATATATAAAAATGAGCTATTTAAAATTGATAGAAAACAATTTTTTGAACTTTTAGGAGTGGGAAGCATCGTTACATTACACTGGATTTTTTTCTTTAAATCTATTAAAGTTTCTTCAATCTCAGTATCAGTAATTTGTTTATCAACCTCATCATTATTCTCCGCTTTTATTGAACCAATATTCTTCAAAAGAAGAATAATTAAATATGAAGTAATTATGGGACTAATTGTAATAATAGCACTCAGTTACATGATGGGTACAGATTCGAAAAACCTTTTAGGTTATATTTACGGAATATTGGCCGCGTTTTTAGGAACCTTATTTACACTTTTTAATGCTAAATATCTTAAAAAAATAGACGCGTCAAAAATAACCATGGTAGAAATGCTAGCTGGTGTTATTATAATCTCATTTATATTTCTATATCAAGGGGATAATACAGTAATCAATACAATACCAACAATATCAAATAGCTTATACCTTATAATACTAGGAACAATATGTACTGCTATGGTATTTGTTTGGATGACTGAAATTATGAGACATATAAGTCCATATTCATTGATAATGGCAATTAATTTAGAACCTATTTATTCTATTTTATTAGCATTAATAATTTTCGGAAACACTGAATTCATGAGTAATTCATTTTACATTGGCTCATCTATAATCATTGCAATTGTATTTTTGGAAGCGTATCTCAAAAATAAACAATAGAACATTGCGATATTCGTTTTGATTACTAAATTTGCAAAAATTAAACTAAAATTATGAAAAATATATTTTTTATCACCCTATCTATTTTAATTACATCTACAAGTATTTGTCAGGATATTGACATTTTTAAACCTAAAGATAAAAAAGGGTATAAAATTGAAGGATATGTGAATGGACTTCAAGATACATCTATAATTTTAGCTTATTATTTTGGTGGAAAACAATATGCTTCTGATACTGCATATTCTAAAAATGGAAGTTTTACATTTTCAGGAGAAAAAGCTCTTTCTGGTGGTATGTATTTAGTAGTTCTTCCAAATCAACAATATTTTGACATCGTTATATCAGAACAACATTTCTCTTTTAGTACAGAATTAAAATCATTAATAAAAGATATGAAATTTACAAATAGTAAAGAAAATACCCCGTTTTATAATTACCTTAATTTCATTACGGAAAAACAAAAAGAAGTAACTCCACTAAGAGAAAGAGAAAAAATAACTACTGGTGAAGAGAAAAAAATTATTCAAGATAAAATTCTAACAATTGATACAGATGTTAAAAAATATAAAAATCAATTTGAGAATGATTATAGAAACATATTTTTTACTAAAATTTTAAAAGCAACAACAGATCCAACTATACCTGAAGCTCCAGACACAATGGACAAACAACAGAAACAAATTTTTCAGTTTAATTATTACAAGGATAATTTTTGGAACAATATGGACTTCACAGATGAAAGAATATTAAGAACTCCAATTTTCTTCAATAAAATGGATACTTATTTAAACAAGTTGACTGTACAAGATCCAGATTCTATTAAAAAATCTGCAGATGTTTTAGCAAAACTATCAAGGCAAAATCAAGATATATTCCAATATGTGGTATCCTATATCACATCTACTTATGAAAGATCCAAGATAATGGGTATGGATGCTGTATTTGTTCATATGGTAGAAAATTATTACATGACAGGAGAAGCATATTGGGTAGAAGAAGATCAATTAAAGAAAATTGAAGAAAGAGCAGAAAAAATTGCTCCAAATTTAATTGGAAGACCGGCACCTCCATTTTTAAATCAATTAGGATATCCATTCATGAAAAATGAAAATGATGAAATTAAAAGATTGTATGATATCAACTCAAAGTATACTCTATTAATCTTTTACTCGCCAGATTGTGGACATTGTAAAAAAGTTGTACCTAAAGTTAAGTTAGTTATAGACTCATTAGGTTCAAAACCAAATCTACAAAATTTAAAACACAAACAAATCGATATCTCAGTTTATGCTGTTCAAACTGAATTTGACAAAGAAGCTTGGGTTAAACTTATAAAAGAATTTGAATTAGAAGATTGGACTAATGTATGCGATATTCAAACTGATCCAGATGGAAATCCTGCTGCTAGTAGTAATTGGAGAGACGAATACGATATATATTCTACACCTGTAATTTATTTATTAGATCAAAATAAGAAAATACTTGCTAAAAGGATTGATTACAAACAGATCTCAAAAGTAATATCAAGATTAGAAGAGATTGAGAGTAAATAGAAGTTATAACAATACCTCAGTTGATCCAGAATCTTGAGATTCGAAAAAAGTCAGATTGTATAGTCTTAAGAGTTTATGAACTTCTGACTTTAGAACTCCTTCTCCAATTCCGTGCACTATCTCTAAAGAATGTTTTGATTTTAACATAGCTTCATCTAATTCTTTTTTACAATATTCCATCTGTATTCTCACTATCTCAGAATTCTGCATATGGTTATAATATGTAGTTAAGTTTTCTATATGCAAATCAATTTTCACTCTACCACCTCTATCTAATTTGCTTTTTTTAGGAATAACAGATTCAGGGATTATTATATCCTCCTCTTTTATTTTAAATGAACTCCCATATGAACTAGAGTTGTCTGTTTCAGAATTTAAGGGTAAAATTTCTGAAATATTTATAATATATTCAAATCCATCTTCATCTCTAATCTTAGCTTTTCTATCTCCAATGATTAACAAAATCTCAGCAGTAACTCTACTTTCTTTTTGAATTACCCTATCTCCTATCGAGAATGAAAATATCAATCTAAAAGGGTTTTTCGAGTTTCCTCAAGAATATCAAAACATTTTTCTTTAGAAGAGCTTTCAGCATAGGTTCTTAAAACAGGTTCAGTTCCTGATGGACGTATCATTAACCATGTATCATCATCAAAAAAGAATTTAAACCCATCTGTAGTTTCTATTCTACTCACATCATATTTTCCAAATGAAGTGTATTTTCCTTCTTTACAATTTTCAACAATCTTATTTTTAATATCATTTGGTATATGAAGATCTATTCTTTCAAAAGAAAAAGGTCCAACTATTTGATAAACTTCATTTATTAAATCTTCTAATTTTTTTCCAGATTTTGCCATAAACTCAAATAGAATTAATCCCATCCATATGCCATCTCTTTCTGGTATATGTCCCGCAGTTGCTATTCCTCCACTTTCTTCACCACCAAGCAGTACATTTTCCTTTATCATCTTTCCCGCAATGTGTTTAAAGCCAATTTTCACTGTCTCTTGTTCTAAATTATAAAAATCACAAATTTGTTTAACTTTTACAGAACATGAAAATGCAGTAACTACCTTACCTGACATCCTTTTATATTTTACTAAGTAATGAATAAGTAATAAAATAATATGATGAGAATCTACAAATTCTCCCTTACTATTATATAAACCTATTCTATCAGCATCTCCATCAGTTGCTAATCCACAATCAATATCGCCTTCGACTTTAATTAGCTCAGAAAATTCTAATAAATTTCTATGAATAGGTTCTGGTGCTTGATTTTGAAAACCAGGATTATCTTCTGTATGTATTTGTAAAGTTTCAGGAAGTAATCTATTGATTACATTTTTTCCTGCACCATACATTGAATCGTATGCCAGTTTAAGTCCAGAATTTCTGATTGAATCTAAATCAAAACTTTTTTCTGCATGATTACAATAATCAGATTCTAAATCTACAAATTCTAAAATCCCCTTAGATTCCAAGTCTTTTAGATTAATCGAATCAATATCTACAGAATTTATTTCAGGAATTCGATTCTCTACATTAGAGATATCCTCAGGTAATAATGGACCCCCAAAATCACCTTTTAATTTAAATCCATTATATGATGGAGGATTGTGACTAGCAGTAATTACAACTCCTAAATTTGCATTGTAATTTACGACTCCTAATGACACCATAGGCGTAGAAACAAATCCCTTAGCAAGTAAAACTCTTATACCTTTTGTAGCTAATACTTTTGCAACTGTTTCAGCAAAAAGATTTCCCGCGAACCTACAATCATGACCAATTACAACTGAAGAGTTATCATTCTTTTCATTTAGGAATTCAGCAACAGCTAAACTTAATCTAGCTACATTATCTGTTGTAAATTCTTTAGCTATAATTGCTCTCCATCCATCTGTTCCAAAATTAATTTGCGTCATTTTATAGTTTTTATTTCAACAAAATTAACAAAATAATTAAAAAGAAATTATTTGAAATTTTGATACTTTTTATACTTGTTTTTATTTCTATTATGCTCTTTATTTGAAGATGTAAACTTATGATACCCATCTCCATTACTTCCAGCACACATAAAATAATAATCATGCTGAGACGCATATAAAACTGCATCTATAGCATTAATAGAAGGAATGCAAATAGGACCTGGGGGAAGACCTTTAACTTTATAAGTATTATATGGACTTTCTACATCTGTATGTTTATAAAGTACCTGTTTTATTCCAAAATTCTTATTCGCGAACTTTACTGTAGGATCTGCTTGTAGGTAAGGGAAACTTGAAGGATTATTCAATCTATTCAAATATAAGCCAGCTATCATTGGTCTCTCATCCAGTCTTTTATCTTGCTCTTCTTCAACTATAGATGCTAATATAGAAACTTCAATTTTTGTTAAACCTAGCGAATCACATTTTGAAACTCTCTTTTCATTCCAGAAAGAATTATATTCTCTTTTCATTTTATTTAAAAAGGATTCTACAGAAAGCCCTTTATATAATTGATATGTATTTGGTATAAATAAAGCTGACAAAGTCTGCATATTAAAACCATTATTTGAAAGGAATGAGGAAGTGTCTAAATAAGTTGTCAAATCTCCTCTATTAAAACCAATAGAGTCCTCTAAAATAACAATCATATCCTCAATTAATCTTATATTTTCCGGTATTTGTAAATCTAAGACTCTTTTAGATGGTAGTCTTAGAACATTAATTAAATCATTATTATTATAAGAATCATAAAGTTGAACAGTACCACTTTTAATATTATAATCAAAACTTTTAATTGATGACATTAATTTAAAAGACCAGACACTTTCTAATTTTCCATTTTCCTTAAGAAGATTTATCAATTCATCCAAAGAAGTTTGATCTTTAATATCAAGTTCAATAGGATAATCTAATTTGGCATCTACTTTATAATTTTCACTCCATAAAAGCGACCATAATAAATAAGCAAATAACAGTAATACAGTTAATATATATTTGAATGAATTTAAAATAAGTTTATTTCTACTCATCTAGTTTGTCTAATAAATTTAAACTTTCTTTTGCTAAATTATAATCAGGGTTTAGTTTTATCGCTATCTTAAAACTCTTCTTTGCTTTAATAAAATCCTTATCGACATTAAAATAAATTAAACCAAGATTATAATGAGCTTTTTCATAATTTGGATACATTTCTATAATTCTTAATAATCTATTTTTTGCAGTTTCAAATTTAGATAATTTTATTTCGACTATCGATGTTTTTAACAGATATTCTAAATTTTCAGGTGAAAATTGTATAGAAGATAAATAATTATTGTAAGATTTTTCATAGAATTTAAAATGAGAATATGCATCAGCTATTCTTACATGCATAAGAGCTAGATCACTATTAATAAAACATTTATGTATATTATCTAAATTATATTTTTCAACCAACTCTATTATTTTTTTATATTGATTTTTAAGATAATGAAACTGTACTATATACGGAAAAGATTCTTCTAAATTACATTCTTTTAAAAATCGCTCTGCAGAGTCTAACAACAATGGATTTTTATCAAAACTTTCATAATGCTTTAAATAAGCTTTTGCTTTACTCAAAGGATCTGGGGTTGGATTATTCACACAAAATAGAGATATAAAATCACCTTTTTCAGATTTAGATTCATTATGAACACTAATTTTATGATCTGTAATAGATACATGTGGAATATCAGATGATGAAGATTTTGGCATGTGACATACAATACAATCTAAATTAGAAGGAACCTCTTCACATACATTATGACAATCTATACATTTATTATTAAAATAACTATTAGATAAATTTGTAACGCTTTTATGGGGATCATGACAAGTTATACATGTAATTCCTCCTATATCATAACATTCTGATTGCTGTAATCTATCAACATGAGAAGCCATAATGAAAGAATTGTCATTCTCATACCTAGGAATAAAAGTCTCCATAGTTTCAGAAAGCTTAGTTCCTGGTTTAAAATCATCCCAATTTTTTCCATTTTTTAAGACTGTTGTACCCTGAAGGTGACACCTACTACAAACATCAAACTGTAATTCTCTCTCAAGTTTCTTAGGGTTAACTATAGAGTAATCTATATATTTTGATGTATCAATAATAACTCCAGACATTTTTTCCTTGACATGAACTTCACCAGGACCATGGCATCTCTCACAGTCAATACCCTCTGGGACAGAGTGATATTTATTCAAACTTCCCTCAATATTTGAAGGATAAGCATTGTGACAACTCATACATTCCATTCCAATTGCTCGAGAAAACCTACTATTGTTCCCATTTTCATATCCTGGGGGTAAGTCCGCTCTTTTTTCTTGTGTATAAAATGTGTAAGGTAATTGATGTAAATAACCATTAATAGAAAAGATATGAGAATTTGTATGCTGCCCTGAACCGATTACATAATCTATCTTTTGAAGAAATTTATGGGATGTATCTTTACCCTCAATTCTAAATTCCAATAAATATAAAGAGTCCTTTTTCCATAAAGGTTGGTAATACAAGTTTTTTATATTATCATAAATAAGTGGGTTGTTATTATCATCTAAAACTGATTTAGTTTTTGTCGCTAAAGAATATGATTGCCCCATCCCTGTTTCAATGAACGAATTATAAATATCAAAATGACAGCTTTTACAAGTTTCTATACCTACATATGAAACACTATCATGATGGTTTTTATAAATATTATATTCAGATTTATCTAACTCTGTTACTGATGAATTAGTACATGATAAAAGAATGCAAATCAATATAAGATACAAACATCTCATCCAACAAAGATATAAAAGTTTAAATTGTCTTCTTTGCTAATAAACTTAAAACCGGAACTCAAAAATAAGTTATTACTTTTTTTATTTGATACATCAACACTACATTTTAATTTTGTTATACCAAGGTAAACGACACAATAATCAGTTAAAAGTGATAAAGACTCTTTTGCAAAACCTCTATTTTGATATTCTTCGTCAATTATTATTCCAATATAGACTTCTTTCTTAATGAAATTAAATAAATCTATAAAACCAACAGGAATTGTTTTATATTCTATTACATACCTGTATTGTTTTGCTATATGAAGAGGCGTATGTGAATTTTGGATATAAGATTTGAGTTCTTCTCTAGTNTAAATTTTTTTTTCACTTCCATATTTCCACAGAGATTCATTATTTTCAACCTTTTCTAAAAAATCTAAATCTGAATTAATTAAAGATCTAAGAGATATATTTTTACCAACTAACATTCAAATTCTCCTGCGTAAACCATTGAGACTTCACCAGTAAGCCAAATATTTTTATATTTTTTTCCATCATGATGAAAAGAAACAGTCAACTCTCCACCAGTTGTTTTTATAATTAAATTAGTCTCATCCGATTTTCCNATTTCATAAAGAGCGATAGCTGTAGCAACACTACCTGTTCCACAAGAAAGAGATTCCATCTCGTCTCCTCTTTCATAGGTTCTTATAGAAACCCCATCTAGTAAATCTACAAAATTTACATTTATACCATAATCACCAAACTCTTTAGAAAATCTTATTTTTTTTCCTTTGTTTAAAACATTTACTGTTTTAACATTTTCAACGATCTTTACCAAATGAGGAGATCCAGTATCTAAAACTACAGAATCTTCTCGAACATCTACTTTTTGAACATCTGACATTTTCATAGAAACAACCCCATTATCTACAATTCCTTCATGCACTCCATCATATGCCATAAATTTACACTCTTGATTAAATAGTTCCAAATAATGAGCAAAAGCAAGAATACACCTCCCTCCATTTCCGCAAAAAGTAGATCTTTCACCAGTAGAATTAAAAAATATCATTTCAAAAATAAAATCCCTATGATTTCTCAATAATATTAAACCATCTGCACCTATACCTAATCTTCTTTCACACAAAGATTTTATTAAAGAACTATCTGCAGTATCAAATAACTCATCTCTATCATCTATCAAAATAAAGTCGTTTCCAGTTCCTTGAAANTTATAAAAATCAATAATCATTTATATAATTAATTAAATTGTAAAAATACAGATTAAATGCTACAGCTATTCATCAGAAATACTATTTTTGTNAACAATTACATAAATAAAAAAAAACAAATATGTCTACATCATATGAAAACCAATTAAATGAATGGGTGAAAAAAGAGAAACTTGCAGTAGATCTTTTAAATTCTGTTGGAACATTAATGTATGACAAAGGAATTGAATTGGTATTTTTCAGGAAAAAATTACTTGAAATAGGAGTATCTGAATTATTAAGTTTCATATCCTATGCAAATGATGTTGTTGGTAGACAAAATAATATTGAATCATCTAAATTAATAGCAGAAAAGATGTTAAACATGAATTTATCTGCAAGTAAGATTGATATTGGACTTTTAACTGCGGAGTATATTGAAAGTAAAGCTACAGATGTTAATGTTTTTTTATCTGAAAAATTAAGCCATATTGTAAATGCTGACACTTCATATCACAAAGCTAAAGATGTAATATTATACGGATTTGGTAGAATTGGAAGATTGGTTGCTAGAGAACTTATTAAACAAGCGGGTGTTGGACAACAATTAAGATTAAAAGCTATTGTTGTAAGAAAATTAACAGACGCTCAAATTATAAAAAGAGCAGATTTATTGAGAAATGACTCTGTTCACGGATCCTTTAAAGGTGTTGTTAATGTTGATTTAGAGAAAAAATCTATCATAGTAAACGGACAAGTAATTAAATTTATTGATGGAGGAAATCCTGAAGATATTGACTACACAAAACACGGAATCGAAGACGCATTATTAATAGATAACACAGGAGCTTTTACAGACAAAGAATCTTTATCAAGACATTTAAGAGCTAAAGGTATAAACAAGGTTTTATTAACTGCTCCTGGAAAAGGAATNCCTAACATTGTTTATGCAATTAATTCTAATGACTTAGATATTGAAAACACAAACATATTCTCAGCAGCTTCATGTACTACTAATTGTATTGCTCCAATCTTACATGTAGTAGAAAATAAATATGGTGTTGAAAAAGGACATTTAGAAACTGTTCATTCGTACACTAACGATCAAAATTTATTAGACAACATGCATAAGAAGCCTAGAAGGGGAAGGTCAGCAGCTATCAATATGGTTATAACATCTACAGGTGCTGGTAAAGCGGTTACAAAAGTTATTCCATCATTAGATGGTAAATTAACTGCGAACGCTGTCCGTGTACCTACTCCAAATGTTTCATTAGCGATTCTAAAATTAACTTTAAGNGCTAAGACTAATGTTGAAGAATTAAATAATATAATTAGAGAAGAATCTCTGAAAGGAAGACTTGTAAATCAAATTAATTATCAAATAGATCCTGATCTAGTTTCTTCAGACATAATTGGAGATTCATGCTGTTCTGTATTTGACAGTAACGCCACTATTGTTTCAGGTAACGATGTTGTTTTATACACATGGTATGATAATGAATACGGGTACACTAAACAAGTGATCAGACTNGCAAAACTAATTGCCAAAGTAAGAAGACTTACTTACTACTAGAAAATAATCTCTTGAAACTAAATAGAAAATATTTTCTAATATACAAACTATTAAACTCATCATTTACAGGTTTATCTATTGGAATATTATTTACTATTTATAAACCACTAGAAGACCCTTCTATATATTCTTTAGGAGGAATATTTCTTGCAGTATTCANGCTTTTTTTAGCTATGTTTTATGAAAAATTATTAAATATTAATAGTTTTTTTTACATATCATTATTAGTGGAATTGATAATGATAATATCTTTATTTATATTTTTAATTTATAAAACTTCTTTTATTAGCGCACTATCTATTTACTGCTTATACCAATTAACATTTGTTTTTGGAGGATACCTTGTTAGAGCAGAAACATTAGTTACAAAAGATAAAGATTATCTAGGAAAAATTGATATATTTAAACAACTAGGATACTTAATAGGTTTAGCTGCTTCTTATTCTTTTTATAAAATTGTAGAAAACATTTATCTCATTACAGAAGCGGAGAATCAAATCAATTTACTTCACTACCCTCTAATACTGTTACAATTAACCATTATTTTATTTCTGTACTTATCATTTAGAAAGAATTAATCTCTAATCGACTTACATACATATAAAGAGATTATAGTTCCCAAAGGTATTGATACTATTCAACTAAAATAAGAAACATTTCCAAAAAGTACAGCATAATAATTTGGATATCATAAATCATAATATCTCTAGTTCATATATGCGTAGCGATATAGATTATGATTACATTTTTTCAGAATTAAAAATTAGAATTTATCTTTATACAATCTTAAATTTATTTATAAGAAACTCTGGAGCCTTACACGGCTTTCCAGTTTCTGAATCAATAAAAACTAAAGTAGTTTCTGCTGTATTTAAAAGTTCATCAGATGAATTATAGGTTTTGTAGCCAAATACAATTTTTACAGAGGGTATTTTAATAACTGAAGTTTCGATAGTTAGTTCATCATCATAAAACGCCGGTTGTTTATAATTAATATTAAAATTTACTACAGGTAATTTATAACCCATTTCTTCTAATTTCTTGTAAGACAAACCTAAGCTTCTTAACAATTCCACTCTCCCCACTTCAAAATACTGAGCATATATTCCGTAATAAACATATTTCATCTGATCTGTTTCTCCATATCTTACCCTTAATTTTGTTTTATGTGTGTACATTATTTAATAATTTCAACAAAAATAATTAAATATATTTCTGTTAATAAAATTATTACTAAAATTGTATTCCTATATGAAATTTAAACTTCTTATTATATATATAACTTCAGTTTTACTGTCGTCTTGCAGTAGTCAATTTGTTGTAGATCATACACAAAATGAGATTATTCGTGTGATAGCAAAGCCTGATTCTACAACCAACTCAATCATTATGCCCTATAGTTTAGGAATCGACTCTGTTATGAATGAAGTATTATGTATATCTAATATGGAAATGACTAAGGGAAAACCGGAGAGTCTTTTGGGAAATTTTGTTTCTGACTTATGTTTGAAACAGTTTTCTAAGCAAGCAGATATTTGTATTATGAACACGGGAGGATTAAGGAACATTCTTCCTAAAGGAGAAATTACAAGAGGAGATATCTATAAATTAATGCCTTTTGAAAATGAATTAGTTGTATTAGAATTAACTGAAAATGAGTTTAAAGGATTGTTAGAATATCTTGTTTCCAGAGGTGGAGAACCATTCTCAGGAATGGAATTAAAAGTGAAAAATAGTAAAATAGAATATTATTTTTTCTTAAATAATTTTAGTTTTAAAAACAATAATAAGATAAAAGTACTTACTTCTGATTATCTTGCAAATGGTGGTGATAAAATGTCGTTCTTTAAAGGAAAAGAGCAAACTAAATTAGAAATAAAACTTAGAGATGTTATAATAAATTATTGTATATCAAACTCAAATATATCCTCAAAAGAAGATGGCAGATTAACCATAATAGAAAATGAATAGCAGAAGAGAATTTATAAAACGTACTACATTAGGAGTTACAGCTCTTGGCTTAACTCCAAATAGCTTATTGTCAGAAAAGAAAAAATTAATACAGTTAACAATTTTACATACTAATGATATGCACTCTCATATCCAACCATTTGAAAGTGGTAGAAACAAAGGACTTGGTGGAATGGCTCAAAGAGCTACTATTATAAAGCAGATTAGAAATGAAGGAAATCATGTATTACTACTAGATGCAGGAGACATATTTCAAGGAACTCCATATTTTAATGTCTATGGGGGAGAATTAGAGTTTAAATTAATGAGTGAAATGGGATATGATGCTTCAACTATAGGAAATCATGATTTTGACAATGGAATAGAAGGATTGGTAAATCAGTTACCACACGCAAATTTTCCATTAATTGTGTCAAATTATGATTTTAGCAATACAGAAATGGAGGGTAATTATTTAAAGTATAAAGTATTTAATAAAGGAGGTATAAAAATTGGGGTTTTTGGATTAGGAATAGAACTTAATGGTTTAGTACCTAAAAAATTATACGGAAATACATTATATCAAAACCCTATTGAAAAAAGCAATTATTATTCTAACTATTTAAAAAATTCATTATCTTGTGACTTAGTCATTTGTCTTTCACATCTTGGCTTTAAATACAAAACAAAAAATGTATCAGACATAATACTAGCAACACAATCAAAACATATCGATTTGATTATAGGAGGACATACTCATACTTTTTTAAACAAGCCTGTAATTGTTGAAAATTTAGAAAAGAAAAAGGTTCAAGTTGCACAAGTTGGCTGGGGTGGCATTAATATTGGACGAATTGACTATTTTTTCAATCAAAAATTATGTTTAAAAAAAGTAGAAGGAAGCTCAATTTTTATAAAAAATAACTAATTATTAGAGTTTTTTTTAAACAAAAACTCGGACCCTAAAAACACGCTTTATCTAGTAGAATTATAGCTGTAAAAAAAAATTAAAAGTCAAGCGAATTTTTTTTCATTTTTTAACTTTTGAATGTTGCCATTTTATTAATATTGTAACTCGTTTGATTGAATTTCAATCTCACATATTATAGAATTAATTAACAAAACCACTTAAATAGGATAACCAAAATATGAGCGAATTAACATGTCAAGAAGTATGGGATAAATGTTTAAATGTTATAAAAGACAATGTTAGTCCACAAAATTTTAAAACTTGGTTTGAACCCATAGTCCCTATTAATGTTAAAGACAAAACACTAACTATTCAAGTACCCTCATCTTTCTTTTTTGAATATTTGGAAGAGCATTATATTACCTTAATTAGAAAAACTATAAAAAGGTTTTTAGGAAAAGATGGAAAACTAGACTATAATATTGTAGTTGAAGGAGGACAAAATTCTAATCCTTATATAACCAACCTACCATCTAATCATCAAGGGTCTGTAAAAAATAATCCAATAAGCATGCCTATTG
Source organism: Flavobacteriales bacterium (assembly GCA_002696275.1). GTDB lineage: Bacteria > Bacteroidota > Bacteroidia > Flavobacteriales > BACL11. The sequence continues at coordinate 8,164 of NZRO01000028.1, read as the reverse complement.
GTATAAGTTCCCCTTCAATCAGGAATCCTTTTATCATTCCTGGTTTACAAAAAATAAATATAAATCCACAACTAAACCCAACTTATACTTTTGATGCCTTTGTAGAAGGTGAGTGTAATAGACTTGCTAGATCAGCGGGATATGCAGTAGCACAAAAACCAGGAGGAACTTCTTTTAATCCTCTATTAATCTACGGAGCTGGAGGGTTAGGAAAAACACATTTAGCAAATGCTATAGGATTAGAAACAAAAAAGCTTTATCCTGACAAAACTGTACTATATGTGTCCGCAGATAAATTTCAAACTCAGTTTGTAGACTCTATAATGGACGGCAAAAAGAATGATTTTATGCACTTTTACCAATCTATTGATGTGTTAATTATAGATGATGTACAGTTTTTATCTGGAAAAGAAAAAACACAAGATGTGTTTTTCCATATCTTTAATCACTTACATCAAAATGGAAAACAAATTATTTTAACTTCTGATAAAGCTCCTGTTGATATTATTGGTATGGAGCAAAGATTATTATCTAGATTTAAATGGGGACTTGCTGCAGATTTACAATCTCCAGAATTAGAAACTAGATTAGCTATCCTTAAAAAGAAAATAAAGAATGACGGAATTGAGATACCATATGAAGTAATAGAATATATTGCCTATTCTATTACTACAAATGTGAGAGAATTAGAAGGATCATTAATCTCATTATTAGCTCAAGCTTCATTAAATAGAAAGGAAATAACTATAGACTTAGCTAAAAAAATGTTAGATAAGTTTGTAAAAAATACTGCGAGAGAAGTTTCTATTGATTATATACAAAAGGTAGTTTGTGATTATTTTGACATTCCAGTAGAAATAATGAAATCCAAGACAAGGAAAAGAGAAATTGTACAAGCTAGACAATTAGCAATGTACTTCTCTAAACAACTTACAAAATCCTCTTTAGCTCACATCGGAAAACACTGTGGGAATAAAGATCATGCCACTGTACTACATGCTTGTAAAACAGTTAATAATCTTGCGGATACCGATAAAAGATTTAAAGGATTTATTTCTGATATAGAAAAAAGATTAATTCACTCATAAATCATGAAGGTTTTAATGGTTTGTTTAGGAAACATTTGCAGGTCTCCACTAGCAGAAGGAATTCTTAAACACAAAACAAAGAAAAAAAAGATATATGTAGATTCTGCAGGAACCTCATCTTATCACATAGGAAAATTACCGGACAGAAGATCTATTGAAATAGCAAACAAATATGGGATAGACATTAGTGATCAGAGAGCAAGACAATTTTCTGTAGTAGATTTTGATAGGTTTGACAAGATTTACGCTATGGATATACATAATATTAATTCTATAATTTCAATAGCAAGAAATCAATCTGACAGAAATAAAGTTGATTTGATACTAAACGAAATAAATCCAAATTCATTTGATAATATCCCAGACCCCTATTATGGAGATGGAGATGGATTTCAAAAGGTATTTAATATGTTGAATGAAGCTTGTGATTTAATTGCAAAAAAATTGTGAAAAAAGGGAAATTATATCTAATTCCAACTGCACTTGGAGAAGGAACTGAATACCAAAATCTTCCACCATCTGTTGCAGAATGTATAAAAAAAATCAATATATTTATTGTAGAAAACATACGAACCGCTAGAAGGTTTGTAAGAAAAATATATAAAAATAAAGATATTGACAATACTATTTTTTATTCTTATGGTAAGCACGATTCCTTAGATTTACAAGAAAATTTTTTGTCACATATTATCCAAGGAAATGATATTGGGATTATATCTGAAGCTGGCGTTCCTTGTGTTGCAGATCCAGGATCTAAAATAGTTGAATTTGCACATCAATATCAAATAGAGGTATGTCCAATTACAGGACCATCTTCTATCCTACTTGCATTAATAGCTTCTGGATTCAATGGTCAATATTTCTCATTTAACGGATACCTACCTATTGACAAAAAAGAAAGAAGTAAAAAGATAAAAGATTTAGAATTTCTTAGCAAAAAAAACGGACAAACTCAAATATTTATGGAAACTCCATATAGAAATCTTCAATTATTTGAATCAATATTAAAAACATGTTCTAAGAGCACAAAATTATGTATTGCATCAGACATTACATTACCCTCAGAAAACATTAAAACAAGGACTATTGAAGAATGGATATCAATAAAACCCGAAATTCATAAAAAACCGTCAATATTTTTAATTTCTCAATAAAAAAACCACTGATTACTCAGTGGTTTTCAATTTTACAATAAATATTGAAAATTATTTTATTTCTAATAATTCAACTTCAAATATTAATGTAGCGTTAGGTCCAATTCCCGCTTGTGGAATACCACTAGCTCCATATGCTAAATTCGACGGAATTATAAATGTAAATTTATCTCCAACTACCATTAACTGAACCCCTTCTGTCCAACCAGGAATAACTCTATTTAATGGAAATGTAGCTGGTTCTCCTCTTTGAACAGAGCTATCAAAAATAGTCCCATTTGTTAATTTCCCCGTATAATGCACTGTTACAGTACTATTTGCTGTTGGACGAACATCTCCATCTCCTTTATTAATTACCTTATAAGCTAATCCACTCTCAGTAACCGTAGCTCCTTGTGTCATTTTTTCCATAGCTTTCTTTTGTTCTATTTTTTTTCTTTCTTCTTCTCTTTTAGCCTTAGCAATTCCGTCATTAAACACTTTATTTGCATCAAAATCTTTTGCAGATCCCTCTCTAATAATCTTAATAGATTGCATTATATCATCTTGTTCTATTGCGTCAACCACATCCTGACCAGTGATAACATGACCAAACACAGTATGTTTATTATCCAACCAAGGTGTTTCATTATGTGTTATAAAAAACTGAGAGCCATTTGTAGAGGGTCCTGAGTTCGCCATAGATAAAATTCCAGCCTTGTCATGCTTTAGATCAGGATGAAATTCGTCTTGGAATTTATACCCAGGGTCTCCCATCCCAGTACCGCTCGGGCATCCTCCTTGTATCATGAAATTTTCAATAACCCTATGAAACTTTAAACCATCATAGTAAGGGGTTCCTTTTGGTTTAGCTGTGTTATTCATTGTACCTTCAGCCAAACTTACAAAGTTGGCTACAGTAATAGGTGTTTTTTCATATTCTAATTGAATAATAATATCACCTTTTGTTGTTTTAATTTTTGCTTGCATACTATTTGCTTCTGTTTTTTTAGTTTTTGGTATAAATAATTTATTTGATTGTGATTCTGCTGATTGACACCCAACTATTGATAAAACTATTAGAAGTGTCTTAAAAATGTTTAAAATTTTCATATTTTATTTTATTGGTTAATAACTCTTTTGTATTTTTTAAATATTTCTATAATCTTATTTGTAGTTTCCTCAACTGAAAGATCAGAAACTCCTCCTGCTGCGTTTACATGCCCACCCCCATTAAAATACTTTTTCGCGATTTCATTTACCTTAAGATCCCCTTTTGAACGTAAAGATAATTTTACAGCGCCTTCTTTTTCCGCGATAAATACAGCAAATGTAATACCTTTTATCGCTAAAGCATAATTTACAACCCCTTCTGTATCTCCTTTTCTAAAATTAAAACTTTTCAATTCTTCTTCAGTAAGTGAAATAACTGCGGAATGTAAATCTTGAAAAATTTTCATCTTTTCATTTAAACAATACCCTAACAATTTTATTCTATCTGGAGTATAATTATCATAAATTAAATCATGTACCTTAGAATTATCAGCTCCTAAATCAATTAATTGAGCTATGATTTCATGAGTTTCTGCGGTAGTTGAAGAGAATTTAAATGATCCTGTATCCGTCATGATTCCAGCATATAAACATTCCGCTACATCTTTTTTAATTAATCTCTTATATCCGAGTTTTTCAATTACATTAAATAATAACTGTGCTGTAGAACAAATAGAAGTGTCTGATATAATAACATCTGCAATATCTAAGTCTGGATCTTGATGATGATCAATGATCACTTTAAATGCATCTGAATCTCTTACTAAATTAGAATATTCTCCTATTCTACTCAAATGATTATAATCCAACATAAAAATTACATCTGCATCTTTAGTTACCTTTGTTGACTTTTCAAGATCTTTCAAGAAAACAAGAACATCATCATTTCCTTTCATCCAATACAAAAAGGATGCGTATGAATTAGGTGAAACAACTGTAACATTATGATTTAATTGAGAAAGTATATCTGATAAAGCTAAAGCTGAACCTAGAGCGTCTCCATCTGGACTTCTATGAACTGTTATTACAATATTCTTAGAATCTTGTAGAGCAGATTTAATCTTTTCAATTTTTTCTTGCATTGGCCACAAAAATAAGAATAAATAAACTTTCTGAAACATAGATTTTGTTTAGTTTTGTAAATTGATATAAAAAAATATAAAATGGGAAACATTACATTTACGATGATTAAACCAGAAGCTGTGGCAGCAGGAAAATCTGGAGCAATTTTAAAAAGAATTGAAGAAGGTGGGTTTAGAATTGTAGCCATGAAAAAAATACTTTTATCTGAAGAAAAAGCTGGAAAATTTTATGAAGTTCATAAAGAAAGGCCTTTTTATAATGAATTAGTAGAATATATGAGTGGAGGACCTATAATCGCAGCAATATTAGAAAAAGAAAATGCGGTTACTGATTTTAGAACTTTAATTGGATCAACAAATCCAAAAGAGGCAGAAAAAGGTACAATAAGAAAGGAATTCGCTACAAGCCTAGCAATGAACGCTATTCACGGTTCTGATTCTGATGAAAACGCTCAAATTGAAGCAGATTTTCATTTTTCAAATCAGGAAAGGTTCTAAAAATAATGTAATTAAAATTATAACTATTTTTTTATAGTGATTATTTGAACACAATATCTTTTACGATTTTCTTATCAATATTCCTGTTTATATTATCAATTATACTTTCTTTTTGAAATGATAATTCATTTCTTAAAACAGAGGAAGATAAGTGAATATACAAAATACCACTTTTAATATATTTATTGGAAATATAACTTTTTAAGTTATCTCCTAATATAATATCAATTTGATTTAACACCTCTGTTTCTTCTAATTTCTTTTTAAGATTAGGTTTATTCAGTATCTTTTTTAAAATATTTTCTAAACTGTTTACACCATTTTTTCTCATGATCTTGCTATATTAAAAATAGTATAATCAGATTCTGTTTTCTTTAAAATATCTTCAGATCTTTCTTTATTTGTATCTGTAATAAATACCTGGTTAAATTTTTCTTTCTTAACAAAGGAAATTAAACATTCAACTCTTTTATCATCTAATTTATCAAAAATATCATCTAATAATAAGACTGGAGCTAAGTCTAACTTCATCTTCATGAATTCAAATTGAGCTAGTTTTAAAGAAATAAGAAAAGATTTCTGTTGACCTTGAGAACCATGTTTTTTTATTGGGTAATTATTTAAAGTGAATAAAAGATCATCTTTGTGAACACCTACAGTTGTTCTTGAAGAAATCCTGTCTTTATCTAAGGATTTTTTTAATAATTTTAAGAAAATATTCTCCCTTAACTGGCTTTTATATTCTATCCCTACTAATTCATCCCCACCACTAATTTCTAAATAATATTGCTGAAATACTGGAATCAATTTTTTTAAATATTTTTCCCTTTCATAAAAAATAATCTCTCCATACTTTATTAGTAATTCATCATAGGTTTCCAAAGTAAACGAATCAAAAGTATTTGTAATTGCAAAGTGCTTTAGTAGTTTATTTCTTTGTTTTAAAGTTTTGTTATATGAAATCAAATTCTGTAAATAAACACTATTAAACTGAGAAATTCCACTATCTATATACTTTCTTCTAGTATCACTATTATCATAAATTAGATTAGTATCAGTTGGAGATATAAAAACAACTGGATAATTTCCTATATGATCAGAAAACCTTTTGTATTTCTTCTCATTGTTTTTTAGTGATTTAGAACTTCCTTCCTTTACATTACAAACTATTTCAGAAAAATTTTCATTATTCTCAAAAACTCCCTTAATTGTAAAAAACTCTGAATTAAAATTTATACTTGCAGAATCATTAGAATTAAAATAACTTTTTGTTAAAGAAAGATAATGTATAGCATCAAGAATATTAGTTTTTCCAGAACCATTATTACCAACAAAACAATTTACTCTATCGTTAAATTCCCAGCGAGAATCTATGTGGTTTTTAAAGTTGAGTAATCTTAAGTTTTTTAATTTCAATTTTGTTGTATATTTGCGTGTCCAAAAATAAAAATTAAATGGCGAAAAAAGTAAATAAAACAGAGGAACAATTAGCGAATGTTGAAGAAAACTTATCAAAAGCTGGTTTATTTGTAGTAGACAATCAGGAAAAAATTGTGAAAATAATGGGATCAATAGTTGTAATTATCGCTATTTTCACTTTATATACTAAGTTTATTGTAGAACCAAAAGAAAAGGAAGCTTCAGAGGAAATGTATATCGCTGAATTCTATTTCCAGAATAATGACTTCGATAAAGCTCTAAATGGAGATGGACAATACTCTGGTTTTTTAACTGTTGCTAACAACTACTCTTCTACTAAATCTGGTAATTTAGCATACTATTATGCGGCTATCTGTCAAATGAATCTAGCACCAAATGATAGTATCAACTATTATGAAAACGCCCTTAATTCATTGACAAATTTCGATACTGATGATGAAATTTTATATTCATTATCCACAGGATTAAAAGGTGATGCAAACTTAGAATTAGGAAACACAAATGAAGCATTAAAGTATTATGAATTAGCATCTAATGATTACCAAAACGATTTCACGACCCCTTATTTTCTTATGAAACAAGCTTTTGTTCATGAATTAAATGAAGATTTTAATTTAGCATTAAATATCTACGAATCAATAAAGGAAAATTATCCTCAATCAAAAGAAGGATTGTCTATTGATAAATATATATCATCAGCATCTAATAGATAAAACCATCAAAAGATGGCAACAGAAAATAATAATCTTTCGGACTATAATATAGAAGATATTCCAAATTCTAAAGGAATGAGATTTGCTATAATTGTATCAGAATGGAACAATCATATCACAGATAATTTATTTAAAGGAGCAAAAAAAACACTTTTAAATTGCGGGGTAAAAGATAACGATATTGTTAGAATTGATGTTCCTGGAAGCTTTGAACTAGTTTTTGGAGCTAAAGTAGCTTCAAAGTATAATTATGATGCAATCATTTGCTTAGGATCAATAATCAAAGGAGAAACAGATCATTTTCATTATGTGTGTAACGCTGTTTCTTCTGGAATAAAAGACTTAAACATCTCTTTAGAAATTCCTGTAATTTTTGGAGTTTTAACAGATAATACTGAGAAACAAGCCATAAACCGTTCTGGTGGAAAACACGGAAATAAAGGTGTTGAGGCTGCAATTACAGCAATAAAAATGGCGCATCTAAATAATTAAAAAAAAATCTGATAATATTTTTCTCTATTATAAATATGTTTAGATTTGCAAAACCAAAAATATTGGTCGCGTAGCTCAGCTGGATAGAGCATCTGCCTTCTAAGCAGACGGTCAAAGGTTCGAATCCTTTCGCGATCACATAAACCCACCCTTATGGTGGGTTTTTTGTTAACTACTTTAAAATTAACTTTTTAGATATTGAACCAAAATCAGTAATAATATCTAACATATAAACACCCATTGGATGTTTATCTAAGTCAATTTGATGATAAGATTTATTATTGTTTTGAATCACCTGTTCATCATAAATTAATTCCCCTACAGAATTAAATATTTTCAGTTGGTACAAGCTATTAATTTTAGAATTTATAGTTATATTAAATATGTTTGTAGAAGGATTAGGATAAATAAATACATTACCCAATTCTTGTTCAAGAACAGATGTAGATAGCCAATCAACGAACATGAAACAGGTATCTGAAAAACATCCATTTATATCTGAAATCACAGCCCAGTATAATCCATTTGACTGAGGTAATATTATTTGATTTGTATCTCCATTAATCCAATTAAAGGAATATGGAGGATTACCACCCATTCCAGTAACCTCTAAACTATCATTATTATTGTTAATTTCACAATTTAATGATTCAGAAACTATTAAA
>NZRO01000027.1 GCA_002696275.1 Flavobacteriales bacterium | reverse complement strand
GAGCTACACAACTACCATCATCAAAACAAGCTAGTGAATCATAATTTATTGCTGTTACATCAGTACAACCAGCTATATAACAACATGAACCGTCGTCAATTATAGCTACTTGAGAATAATTATAAGCATTAGGATCTGTACAACCATAATCTGCATTAGTACATCCATTACTATTTAGCAAATCAGATCTGAATGAATTAATTGAGGCTATCATTCTAGTTTTTTGATCTTGAGTAAATAAATTCATACAGGCATCATTAGTGTAGTCCATATAGTTCATAAACATATCTCCAGCACTTCCATTACCTGAGCATGAAGAAGTAGATGGATAATTTGGACAACCATAATTTGAACCAGAGTGTTCGGGTGTATCATTACAAAAATCATCACCACAATTTTGATCTCCCCATATATGGCGTAAGTTTAACCAATGACCAACCTCATGTGTCAATGTTCTTCCTTGATCGTATGGTGCAGTTGCTGTACCAATATTTCCAAAATAAGCATAATCACATACAACACCATCAGAACTAGCTGTTCCACCAGGGAACTGGGCATAACCTAACAGTCCGCCCGATAAATCACATACCCAAATATTTAAATAATCTGAAGTATTCCAAGCATCAACACCTCCGGAGGAAGAGTATTTTACTCCGTTGTTTGTACTAAATGATGATTGTGAAGTCTGAGTTCTTGTAATACCATTAGTTGCAGTTCCATTTGGATCTTCAGATGCCAAACAAAATTCAATCTCAGTATCAGCTGCTACTGGTTGGAAGGCTGCAGGTGTATTTACAGCGTCTGAGTTGAGTCTTCTAAAATCATTATTTAAAATATCAATTTGAGATTGTATTTGTAAATCACTAATGTTTTCATTAGAGTTATAATAAACTACATGAACAACAACGGGTATAGTAATTATTGTAGAAGAATTACTTTCTGACGAATTTTGAATATAATTTTGTAAATAAACCTCATTGTCATTCATCTTTTGTAGCAAAGATGGATTTTCATTTATCTGTTGTTGTAAATATTGCATTGTACCACAATTTCTTTGAGAAATCAAAGGAATTGAAAATAATAATGTTATCAATAAAATAAAATATTTCTTTTTCATATTTAAATCTAAAAGTAAATACAGTTATTGAAGGATTAACTTCTTGTAAATTGAACCATTTTCAGTATTTAACTCAAATAAATAAACTCCTTTAGAATACATTCCTAAATCTATAGATTGGTTATATGTTCCTGAAAATTTATTTAGGATATTTGAATAAATTATTTCTCCAACTAAATTTGTGATTTTAATATCTATTAAGTTAATATTAGTTGAAGAAAATTCTAAATTAAATACATCTTGTGATGGATTTGGATAAATAACAAAATTATTTAATCCAATTTCATTTACTGAAACATTTACACACTCATTTATACATGAATATATAGATGAATACAGACCATTTCCTGTTCCAGGATCATAACAATTACCCTGACCATCACAATCCCAACTTGGAATTACACAACTTGTTTGACATGCGTTAAGCGAAGTATACTGTCCATTTCCTGTTCCAGGATCATAACAATTTCCTTGACCATCACAATCCCAACTTGGAACTATACAAGATGACTGACATGCATTTAGTGAAGCATACTGTCCATTTCCTGTACCAGGATCATAACAATTACCCTGACCATCACAATCCCAACTAACTGGNANTANACAANTNGNNTGACATGCATTGAGTGAAGTATACTGTCCATTTCCTGTACCAGGATCATAACAATTACCCTGACCATCACAATCCCAACTTGGTGTTGCTGGAATATTACACGGTGTCTCTACTTCAATATCGTAAAAGAAATAATAATAACCAGTTGGAGCAGTTGAAGCACTAGATGATGTTATATTGATAGCAGANGCGATATTATAAGGATAAGAAGGTAGATTTCCCTGATTATTATTTCGATATAAACCATTTGTCTGTAAAGCATTGTTTGCGACACCTAATTGCATATCAACACCAATAGGAACTTCAAAATTTAAATTAATTCTCTGTTGTCCAGATAAAATATTAAGCGTAGTGTCATCAATTACATTACCTCCACTATTCCTTAATTCAAAAGTTATAGTATTTGAAGCTTCAGAATATATTATTGCTGATTTTATAATACACTCTTTATTTGCATCAAAAATTAAATGTTGATTTCCATTAAAATATCCTCCAGAACCAAATGTATTATCTAAAGCACCACCATAAGCTAGAGTCGTGTTTGCATTTGGATCATAATTTGGAGATAATGGATTCGTACATCCTAAAATCGGAGCTACACAACTACCATCATCAAAACAAGCTAGTGAATCATAATTTATTGCTGTTACATCAGTACAACCAGCTATATAACAACATGAACCGTCATTAACAATCGCTAATGAAGAATAATTATAAGCATTAGGATCTGTACAACCATAACCTGAACATACATTATTTTGAGATTGAGCATTTACAGCTACAGCTCTTCTTCCTTTACCTCCATTAACAATAGCCTTCACAGANAACCATGAATCAGTTATTGAAGGTGTTGGATTAATAATCCAAGTTGAAGTTAAATTTGTTGAATAAATAGAGTCCATATATTTTTGACCAAGCATACTAACTTCATANGAAGAAGCTCCAGAGACAGAGTTCCAACTAACATATATAGAATCAGGACATGGCCAAAAAACACTTAAGTTTGTAGGAACATCAACTATAGTAAACACTTCATTACTTTCACTAATTGTATTTCCTCTAGAAACTCTGATTTTTGCTTGATTGGTAATTGCATTTGGAATTGTCCAAACATAGTGATTTAAATCACTTGAAACATTATTTGATATTGTGTTCCATGAGGATCCATTATTGTTGGAGTATTCGATAGTAAAGTTTTGATTATTATCAATAGCATCCCATCTAATAACAAGATATTCTCCAGGCACTAAACCTTCACCACCAATAGGGTAAGTAATTTCAACATTATCAGAGATAAATTCATATGAAATAAAATATTCTTGTGGTCCGTATGGTACTGTCCAACCACTTACCTGTAAATCATAGTTACCTGATATAGGATTATTTAATACTATTTGTTCCATATTATTTAAATTATCAATTCCATTTGTTGCATTTTGGTTTAATGATGTAGAGGATGGTGAGGGATTTAATACATATGGAAGAAAATTGGCACCATCAGGACTCGTAACAGAAAAATTTAAATCATTTACTAATGAGGTTGACGCTGAAGTGTTCCCTTCCTTATCATGCCAATAAATCATTAATTTAACTTGACTTAATCCAGATGGAATAGTTAAGCTATGATTATTAGTATTTCCTTGAGAAACACTAGAATTTAAATAATTAGAATTTTCAATGACTTTTGTCGCTCTGTAAGCATTGACTTGTCCCCAACCGTGCTGAAAATCAGGACCAGGATTTCCAATATCATCAGCAGTATTTAGTAATATACATTTCATTAGTGCAGATGAAGGATTATTTCCATTGTTAGATTCCTTGTAGGCCTGATATAATTGAGATAAAACACCTGATATTCCTGGACAAGCCATTGATGTTCCAGTAATTGATTGATAAGTATAATTAGGATATGTAGAATAAACATTAGTTCCTTGAGCACAAATATCAGGCTTAATTCTACCATCCGCAGCAGGACCTCTACTAGAAGAAGAAGCTAAATCACTTTTGTAATCTAAATTTCCGACAGCAATAACATTTTTAGCTTGTTTATGACCACCTGTAACATTACCCCAACCTGATCCAGCTCCATAACCACAATCAGAACTTCCACTATTACCCGCAGAAAAAACATGCAGTAATGATGGATATACATTATTTTGTTCGTCCAAGTCGCTAGCTAATGATGTATATCCTGCGTTACAACCATTACTATAAGAAGCTGTTGTAATAACAACATCATATGTTGAATATAAATTTGGAACGTAATTATAATAATTGTTAGTAGTATAATTCAAAACATATAAAAAAGCACCATCAGCCATTCCTCTACCTTTAGGATCGAGATTTCCCGCTCCCATTATAGTACCGGAAACATGATCTCCATGACTGTCTCCAGAGCTTGAACTACATGAATTACAGAATTGCTCGTCTACTCTTCCTTTTCTATCAATATGAGGCTCTACATATCCATCATCATGCATCATAACATTAACACCATCACCATTATATTTTCTACCAGTATTATATTCAGTATCAATAACATTTGTTCTATGTAAAGTTCTACCTAAATCATTTTCTTTAGTTGGCGGGGGATCTATAGGTTCTATATAGGATATGTATTCTAATTCTGATAAAAGATTTAATTTTGTTTTATTAATCGATACTGTTACTGAATTTGAAAGATCATTTACTTCATTAATTGATTCACAATGTGTGTTTAAATCTTCAAATATAGATTCAATATTAACATTTTTAAATATTAACAATTTTAAATGAAGTATTTCTCCTAAGATAGCCCATTCAGGAAATTCTTTCTTCTTTAACTTTTCATCAATCTTGTACTCTGGTAATAAAGAATTACAAGATACAATATTATACTTTTCTAATGTGGATATTGATAAATTGTCATTTAAATATACAACAAAAATATTTGTTGGTAAGTAATATAAAAAATCTACACCAATTCTCTCAAGTTGTAGTTTCTGATCTGTAGTAGGTATATCACTAAAAAACAACATCCTATATTCTCCATTGTCAAAAATATCTGTGGTTAATTTATTTGGAACAGTAAAATCTCCAGATTTTAATTTAAATTCTATTTGCTGAGAAAATCCAGTGATGATAAATAAGTATGTTATTGAAAGTAATATTATTTTTTTCATATAAATGTGTTTTGTGCAAATATAACGCTATTTACAGAAAATTCATTTAGCAAATAATGAGAATGTAAACAATAGTAAATAAAATCTTAATTATAAATCTATACATTTGTAAAATGATTAAAGTGATACAATTAAAGATAGAGCCAAAGTTTGCTGAAAATATTGATGTTTTAAAAAAAATTATATCTAAGAAATTACAATTAAAACTTTCTGACATTAAATATATTGAAGTATTAAAAAGATCTATAGACGCAAGACAAAAACAAATTAAAATTAATCTTAAATTAAGAATTTTTATTCAGCAGGATTTTGTTAAAAAAGAGGAGATATTCTCTATTTATAAAAATGTAGAAAACAAAGAAGAGGTGATAATTGTAGGAGCAGGTCCAGCAGGTTTATTTGCAGCTCTAAAATTTCTGGAAAGAGGAATAAAACCAATTATTATTGAAAGAGGTAAAGATGTAAGAAGCAGAAGGAAAGATCTTGCTAATATTACTAAAAATCACATTGTAAATGAAGATTCAAATTATTGCTTTGGTGAAGGAGGAGCAGGAACTTATTCTGATGGCAAACTATATACTAGAAGTAAAAAAAGAGGTGATGTAAATAAAATTTTAGATGTATTAATTATGCATGGTGCAACACCTGAAATTCGAATAGAAGCCCATCCTCATATAGGAACAAACAAATTACCTAAAATTATTCAGAAAATAAGGCAAACAATAATAGAATATGGAGGTAAAGTATTATTCAACTCTAGAGTAATAGATATTATCATTAAAAATAATCAGGTAGATGGTGTAACTTTATTAAATGGGAATACTATCCACTCTAATAAAGTTATACTTGCTACAGGTCACTCAGCAAGAGATATTTTTGAATTATTACATAAAAAAGAAATTGAGATTCAGGAGAAATCTTTTGCTTTAGGAGTAAGAGTTGAACATACACAGGAATTAATTGATCAAATACAATATAAATGTAAAACAAGAGGTGAATTTCTACCACCCGCACCCTATTCTCTTGTAAAACAAGTAAATGGCAGAGGTGTATATTCGTTTTGTATGTGTCCAGGTGGAATTATTGCTCCTTGTGCTACTTCTCAAAACGAAGTAGTTACAAATGGGTGGTCTCCCTCAAGAAGAGATTATCCTACTTCTAATTCAGGAATTGTAGTAGAATTAAAAAAATCTGACTTTGAAAATTACAGTAAATATGGCCCCTTAGCTGGGGTACAATTTCAAAAAGAGATAGAACAGAAAGCTTGGGAAATTGCAGGAAAGACTCAAAAAGTTCCTGCTCAAAGATTAGTAGATTTTACTAAAGGAAAATTATCTACCAATATTCCAAAGACTTCTTATCACCCAGGTACAACTTCTATTGAACTTTCAGAAGTTCTTCCTGATTTTATATACGAAAACCTTCAGCAAGGATTCAATCAATTTAATAATCAAATGAAAGGATACCTAACAAATGAAGCGGTAGTACATGCTCCAGAGAGCAGATCATCTTCTCCAGTAAGAATTCCAAGAGATAAAAATACCTATCAACATCCTCAAATTAAAGGCTTGTATCCATGTGGTGAAGGAGCTGGATATGCCGGAGGAATAATTTCTGCCGCGATTGACGGAGAAAAATGCGCAGAACATTGTTAGAAATTTTTCGTAAATTTGATAAAAAATAATTTATGAAACATTTTATCTTATTAGCATTTTTTCCTATATTTTTATTTGGACAATACACTAATATTCCTGATCAGAATTTTGAATTAGCTCTTTTAAATTTAGGTTATGATTTCGTGATTGATGGAGTTGTTGAAACTTCCGCAATTGATACTATAACAGAACTACAAATTAATGGGAATAATATAACAGACTTAACTGGAATTGAAGAATTTATATCATTAAGATCTCTGTTTTGTTACGATAATAATATTACAAATTTAAATCTAGTAAATAACAGTCAATTATTTGAAGTGACTTGTTCAGATAATCAACTGATTTCTATAAATTTAAAAAACGGAAACAATACAGGGCTATGGTATTTCATGTCTTTTAACAACCCAAATTTAATGTGTATCGATGTAGATGATGTTGCTTACTGCGAATATACATTTGCTGTGGACACATGGACCACATTTAGTAATAATTGTAATCCTACTAATATCCAACCTACTTCTATTGAAAAAAAACTAATAAAAATAACTAATCTTCAAGGTAAAAATACAAGAGCAAAGCCAAATACTCCTCTAATTTACTTCTATTCAGATGGAAGTGTTGAAAAGAAAATATTTATACAGTAATAATGAAAGTTTAAAACTGATACTCAAACTACTTTCAAGAAATATCTTTGAAAATAAATAATTAAGATTTATTAATAGGGGTCCACATCTATATTTATCCTAATAGATCTAAATTCTTTTAAACCTTTATAGACTTCTATTGTTTTCGACAGTATTTCTTTAGCTTTTTTAATAGAAGAATCTGATTCTATTTTCAACATTATATTTTTATGATAATAATTTCTTATTCTAATAATACCAGGATCCACAGGACCTAAAACTCTAGATCCAAAACTATTTTTCAAGCTATTTGCAAACTTTTTAGATAATATATCAAGTTTATTTTGATATTTATGTTGCATATTTATTAAGATAAGTCTACAATATGGAGGATATTTAAACAATCTTCTTTCCTCTAATTGTTGTTGACTCATTAATTTGTATTGATGATTCTTTATTTGTTGTAAGATTTCATGGTTTTCATCATAAGTTTGAATTACTACTTTTCCTCTCTCCCCTTTCCTACCTGATCTACCTGCTACCTGACTCATCAATTGATAAGCTCTCTCTAAAGCTCTAAAATCTGGGAATTTTAACATCGCGTCTGCGTCTAAAACTCCTACTAAAGCTACATTATCAAAATCTAAACCCTTAGTCACCATTTGAGTTCCTATAAGAATATCTATATTTCCTCTTTCAAAATCATCTATAATAGCGGAATAGGAATTCTTTTTTCTGGTAGTATCATGATCCATCCTTCTACTTTTTACATCTGGAAACAAAACTTTTAACTCCTCCTCGATTTGCTGCGTTCCATAACCTTTATCTATCATCTCATTACTATCACAAGAACTACATATCTGCTTTTTATCTTCTTCATATCCACAATAATGACATCTTAACTTATTATTAAACTTATGATAAGTTAAACTTACATCACAATGTATGCATGTTGGCGACCAACCACACAAATTACATTCTAACATAGGAGCATATCCTCTTCTATTTTTAAACAAAATTATTTGCTTTCCATTATCTAAAGCGATCTTCATACTTTGCAACAAAAAAGGAGAAAAATGATATTGCATTTTCTTTTTTAAATATGCTTTTCTGATATCAACAGTATGAATTTCTGGTAACTGTATATCAGCAAATCTAGAATTTAATTCAACCAAGGCGTATTTATCAATCTGGGTATTGTAATAACTCTCTAGTGATGGAGTAGCACTACCAAGTAAAACTTTTGCCGAATGCAAATGAGCTAAAAAAATGGATGCGTCTCGAGCATGATATCTTGGAGAAGGCTGATGTTGTTTAAAACTTGGTTCATGTTCTTCATCTACTATAATCAAACCTAATTTATTAAATGGTAAAAATAAGGAAGACCTAGCACCTATTATGATTGGATATTGAGTTTTTTTAGAATTCTTTTCTTTTACCGCATTCCAAATCTCTACTCTTTCATTATTATTCATTCTAGAGTGAGAAACACCAACCTTGTCTCCAAAATATATTTTAAGTCTGTTTATAATCTGAGTAGTTAAAGCTATTTCTGGTAATAAATATAAAACCTGTTTTCCTTTATCTAATTGATCCTGTATCAGTTTTATATATATTTCTGTTTTTCCACTTGATGTAACTCCATGCAATAAACAAACATCTTTATTTATAAAAGAAGTTTTTATATCTCTATATGCTTGAAACTGTTTATCTGAAAGAACTTTAAGTTTTTCTAATTTGTCTTTATAAGTAATAAGTCTGCTAATTTCTTTCTTCTCTATTTTAAGTATTTGTTTATCTACTAAGGCATTCAATACGGCTCTACTAATGTTACTTTTAGCTAAAACTTCAGAAACAGTCCATTTTTTCTTTGGAAACTTTTTACTAAGTTGAATTATAAAAAGCAACAATTGCTCTTGTTTTTTAGCAGACTTTACTTTTTCCAAATAAATATTTGTATCTCCTTCAATTAACTCTACAAACAATAATTTCTTTCTTCTGAATTTGTCGTGTAATTCTTCTTTGATTTGAACTACTTCTTTACGTATCAACTCATTTATCAAAGGAAAAATAGAGGATGTGTCAATAATGTCCTCAACCTCACTCAAAACTAACTCCTCTTTTATAGACAAATTATTTAAAATATTATTCTCATTACTATTTAATTCTGTACTATCTCCATCAAAATTTGGATGTATAATTATCTTGCTTTCTGAAGCTAGTTTTAAAGAAGATGGTAATGCAACATTCATTACATCACCAATATTACTCATATAATATTCAGAAATCCATTTCCAAAATTTAAGTTGAATAGAATTTACAATTGGATCTTCTTCTAATATTGCAAGAATATCCTTTGATTTATATAGATTTGGCTCATTTTCATGAACGTCTATTACAACTGCTGTATATAATTTTCTTGTTCCAAACTGTACAACTACTCTTTGTCCAATTTCAACTTCATCTCCAGCTCTCAAAGAATAAGTAAAAGTACCCTGCAATGGTAAAGGTAAAACAACATCTACATATTTTATTTGGAAATTCATATTTAAGCAAATATTATTAAAATAAATGAAATTTAAAACAGTTTGTTTTAATGAATAATAATTTAATTTTTTAATAAAATATGATTATCAGTATTGCGTATATTAGCAAAAAATAAAATGTAAATGAAAACATTAAAATTACCTATACTTTTCTCTATTTTAATCCTTTTTACATCGTGTCCTAAAGATGAAGAATTAATTTGTGGTTGTACCGATGATCAAGCATGTAATTATAATCCAAATGCAGATATTGATGATGGTTCTTGTTTTCTTATTTATGGATGCACAGATCCGCTCGCTACAAATTTTGATCCAATCGCCAATTGTCATGATTCTAATTTGTGTTTATATTTAAAAGATAATGTAATGATTGAATTTTACAATCACATTGATGGAACACCATTAATATTTGACTCCTTCACAGGTTACAGTGATTGGTTTAGTACAAACTCAGGTCAAAATTTTAATATATTAAATTTATATTATTTAATTACTGATATTAAATTATCAGATAACAATGGGAACACTTTAAAAACATTATCTAATTTTCATTTTACTAGTTCTGATAATGAAAATTCTAATTACCTTTTTATTCCAGGTATTCTTAGTGCAGGAGAATATGAAAATTTAGAATTTGTATTTGGTTTAAAATCTGAGAATAATATTAGTAATTCATTTATTGATGAAGATTTTCATACTCAAATGTTTTGGCCTGACTTTATGGGGGGTGGTTATCATTATATGAAACTTGAAGGAAAATTTGATAATGAAACAAGTTTTTATGCAACACATACTGGGGGACTAGATGGCATAGATTATTCTTTATCAAAATCTTTTCCTGTCAATATTATTTCTAATGAAGATGGTTCAACACATAATATTAGAATATCAATGGATATAAATAATTGGTATAGTAACCCTAATAACATCACTATTAATTCAGATGGAATTATGGGGAATGCTGAATTACAACAAAAACTCAAAGAAAATGGAGAATACAATGTTTTTAATGTTCAAAATATGAATGATTAATTTATGAATAAATACTTTTTTTATTTTTTAATTATTTTATTTTTATCTTCATGTAAAAAAGAAGGATGTACAGATGTCCTTGCATTAAATTATGATTCCAAGGCTGAGATTGATAATGGCTCATGTGAATATTATACTGTTACAGAATATAATATTGATCAGCCAAGTGGATTTCCAACACCACAGATCCCAATAGAAAATCCTTTAACAGTAGAAGGTGTAAATTTAGGTAAGAAACTATTTAATGACCCAATATTAAGTGTAGATGGAACTATCTCTTGTTCAAGCTGTCATTTAAAGTCATCAAATTTTAGTGACCCAAACAAAACAAGTATTGGATTTAATGGATTACAGGGAACAAGAAACGCTTCAATAATTACTAATAGTTTATGGAGTAATTCATTCAATTGGGATGGAAGTGCATTAACATTAGAATCTCAAGCTTTTGAACCTATAACAAATCCAAAAGAAATGAATAACACGTGGCAAAATGTTGAAAATACATTAAATGGAAATGAACAATATAGACAGTTATTCATGAATGCATTTAATATAGATTATATTGATTCAATTCATGTAGTCAAAGCTATCGCACAATTTGAAAGAAGTCTAATTTCTTCAAATAGTAAATTTGATAAATTTTATAGAGGAGACGGGAGTTTAAATTCATCAGAGCTAAATGGTTACGCCATCTTTAATTCAGAAAAAGGAGATTGTTTTCATTGTCATGGAACTATGTTATTTACTGATAATTTATTTCATAACAATGGTTTAGATTCTGAGGAACCATTTGTAGACAATGGATTAGGAGATATCACTAACAACCCAGGTGATAACGGAAAATTTAAAACACCAAGTTTAAGAAATGTTGAATTTTCAGCTCCATATATGCATGATGGTAGGTTTTCTACATTAGAAGAAGTTGTGTCTCATTATAATGATGGTGGTCATTATTCTTCAACAGTTGATCCATTAATGAAAAAGATAGGAGTTGGCCTACAGCTAACAAATCAAGAATTAAATGATTTAATTGCGTTCCTAAAGACACTTTCTGATGTAGATTATATTACCGAAGATTAAAATGTAATTAAATTTGCTGTACTAAAATTGAAATTTTGAGAAAAATATTATCTATAATAATTTGTTTTACCATCTCTTTCAACTCTATTTCTCAGAGAACTTGTGGAAGTGTTGAAAAAATGAATAGTTTCTTATCTAAAAAAATAAATTATAAAATAAAAAGAGATAAAGTAGAAAAAAAAATATCAGAAGAAAATATATCTGTATACAAACAAAGTATGAGTATTCCAGTAGTTTTTCATGTATTATACAATACACCTATCCAGAACATTTCAGACGCACAGATTCTTAGTCAACTTGAAGTAATGAATGATGATTTTAACAGAACCAATTCTGACGCCTTTCAAATTCCATCTGATTTTAATTCAATAGTATCTAGTATGCAAATTAATTTTTGTTTAGCAAAGAGAACTCCAGAAAACAACCCAACAACTGGTATTGTTAGAAAATATACTAATATTACTTCTTTCAACTTATACGACACCTCTATTCATTATAACAACATGGGAGGATCTGACGCTTGGGACACAAAAAGATATTTAAATATATGGATTACTAACATCGAAGGAGGAATTTTAGGATGGGGGCAATTTCCTGACGCAGGAAGTATTTATACTGATGGAGTTGTTGTTGATTACAGGCATTTTGGAACACTTGGAACTGCCATTTCCCCATATAATTTAGGAAGAACAACTACTCATGAATTGGGGCATTATTTTAATTTATTTCATTTATGGGGAGATAATTATTGTGGTGATGACTGGGTAAATGATACTCCAACTCAAGAAGAAGCTAATTTTGGTTGTAAAACCCATCCAAGTATTAGTTGTAATAATAATGGGGATATGTTTATGAATTTTATGGATTATTCGGATGATGCCTGTATGAATTCATTTACCATTGGGCAGAGAAATAGAGTTTGGTCCTCTATAAGTAACTACAGACCAGATTTAATTAATCAAATTGGATGTGATGAAATAATAAATACAAATTCAGACGCCAGTGTAGAAATACTTTATCCAATAAATGAAATTAATGGATGTAGCAATCCTATTTATCCAGAAGTAAAAATAACAAACAAGTCTTCTCAAAATTTATATACTGCAGTAATTAAGTATAAAATAAATGCTTCTAATTATCAATATCAATATTGGAGTGGAAATCTACTCCCGCAACAGTCAACATCTATTTTGCTTTCTGGTTTACCAATTGGAGGAAGTTCTCATATCATTGATGTAGAATTGATTTTACCAAACAATACAACAGATATAAATCTCTCGAACAATATAGATACAAAATTATTTCAAACTTCATCTGGTACAAGTGTTAATATAAATCTACTTACTGATAATTATGCAAACGAAAATTCCTGGATTCTTATAGATGAAAATAATAACGAAATAGATTCGGAAGATAGTTTAATTAGTAATTTTCTATATACAAATAATTACTGTTTAGAAGACGCGTGTTATAAATTAATAATCAATGATACTGAAGGTGATGGTATTTGTTGTAATTATGGAAACGGATACTTAACTATAAATAAAGAATTTAACAACATTGAAATATCAAGTATAACAACATTTACATATTCAGATACAGTTGAATTTTGTATCAGTGCATTATCTATTGATAAAGAACACAATTTAAACACATATTTCTTTCCTAATCCAAGTAATGGAATTATAAAGATTAAAAACGATAATTTTAAATTTGGTATGCCTATTTTTGCAGAAGTATTTAATTTAGAGGGAAAGTTAATTGAAGAAAAAGAATCATTGACATCATCTTTTGAATTTAATAATTTGAAACAAGGTTTATACATCTTAAAACTATCACAAAATGAACATGTCATCTATAATAAAATGGCAATAAATTAAGTCTGATTATGATAAAAAAAATATTAATATTTACAATTATTTTTATTTCTCATTCTGTTTTATCTCAGAATAAAAAGTGTAATACAACATTTTTAATGAATAAATTATTTGAAGAAAATGAGAGAAATGAAAATCTTTTTCATGAAACTGCTATAAAAAATAATAAGTGGGTTGATGAGAATATAAATAAACAAAAGGATATCATTACAATCCCAATAGTTGTACATGTAATTTATAAAAATACTCATACTAATATTGGGTCGGGAACAAATATTTCGAATGAACAGATAGAAGATGCAATAAGAATTTTAAATGAAGATTTTAGTAAAACAAATCCTGCTTTTCCTAACCCACCAAGAAACACATTTATTAATTATGCAGCAGATGTTCAAATACAATTTTGTCTAGCGAATTCAGACGAAAATGGAAATCCAACCAATGGGGTCACTAGGACTCCTACTACAAAAAGTGATTTTGACCCAGATTCAGAAGCGAATGATATGAAACGAAATAGTACTGGAGGTAAAGATGGTTGGGATCCTGAAAAATATTTAAATATTTGGGTATGTAATTTAGCTGTATCACCATCAGGTGGAATGACACTAGGATATGCCTATCTACCAGGTAGCCTTTGGTCTAATCAAATGTGGAGAGATGGATTAGTTGTTGATTTTCAATATTTTGGAACAATTGGAGCTTCAGCGGCAAGTAATGATGGATCAACTACTACACACGAAATAGGTCATTATCTTGGATTGTTACATACTTTTTGTGAAGAAACCGATAATAATGGTAATCCTACATGTTGTGATAATGATGATGTATGGTGGGGAGGTAATATTGATGATACACCTGCTTCAGAAGGAATATATTGGGGTTCAGTAAATAGCTCAACAAATAATAATACATGTAATGATTTAAGTTACAGTAACGTATTTAATACTAATGTTTTAGATATGGATGAAAATTTCATGTCTTATTCATCAGATGTGTGGATGTTTACAAATAAACAATCATCTGTAATGAATGGAACAATGAACAATTATAGAAGTTCATTGAAAAATTCTCCTGCCCTAGTAAATTGTACAGGAATAGTTGGCAATAATAATCTATTGAACAATAATCAAATTAGAATTTACCCAAATCCTTCTAACGGAAAAATATTAATTCAAAATTTATCAAACATTACAATTGAAAAAATACTTGTAAGAAATGTATTAGGCGATATAATTTTATTATCTAACAATATTAACCTACCTTTTTCATTAGACCTTTCTAATGTTGAAAACGGGATATATTTTATAGAAATAACTTCTTCTAAAGGAAAAAGAATTGAAAAAGTAATTTTATCACAATAATGATAAGTTCACAAATCATATCTCCGGTACTTTCTTCTGATCTTTCTACTGTTGTAGAAAAAATTCAAAATAAAGAAAGAATAAATAACAAAGAAGCATTAATTCTTTACAATGAAGCTCCTCTCCCATTGTTAGGTTTTCTTGCAAATGAGATAAGAGAAAGAAAACATGGAGACATAACATACTTCAATAAAAATATTCATATTGAACCAACAAATATTTGTGTATTTGATTGTAAATTCTGTGCTTATTCTAGAAAGTTAAGCAAGAAATCTGAAGCTTGGGAATTTACCCAAGAGGAAATGATTAAACAAATTCTTGATCATGAAGATCAAGATATTACTGAAGTTCATATAGTTGGAGGAGTACATCCAAAAATGGGATTAGATTATTTTGTTTCTTTAATAACTGAAGTGAAAAAAGTCAAACCTAATTTACACGTAAAAGCTTTTACAGCAGTTGAATTAGAATATATGTGTAGAAAAGCGAAACTATCTTATAAAGAGGGATTACAGATTTTAAAAGATGCAGGACAAGATTCCTTACCTGGAGGTGGTGCAGAGATTTTTGATAAAGAAATACGTGATAAGATTTGTAAAGATAAATGCACCTCTGAACAATGGCTAGAGATACACGAAACAGCACATAACATTGGAATGCCATCGAATGCAACTATTCTATATGGTCATTATGAAACAGATAAAATTTTAATTGATCATTTAGATAGTTTAAGAAAATTACAAGATAAAACAAAAGGTTTTAATGCCTTTATTCCATTAAAATTCAGAAACGGAAACAATCAAATGTCTCATATTAAAGAAGGTTCAGTAATTAATGATTTGAGATTTTTTGCTTTCAGTAGAATCTATCTAGATAATTTTCAACACATAAAGGCATATTGGCCTATGATTGGTAAGAAAACAGCTCAGAACTTATTAGCTTTTGGTGTAAACGATATAGACGGAACTATTCACGATACAACCAAGATTTATTCGATGGCAGGAGTAGAAGATCAAAACCCTACAATGAGCCCAGAAGAAATTGTTTATTTAATAAACTCAGTGGGTAGAAAAGCTGTCGAAAGAGATACTGTATACAACATCATTAGAGAATATTAAAGTCACCTACAGCTATATAAATTAAATTATACTTTTAATTAATCGTAACTTATGTGTATGTATACCTTCTTCAACATTAAAAATTCCTTGTTGATCTATCCTGTCTATCCTTACTTTACCTGAAGCATGTATGATATGATTGTTTTCAAGAACTATTCCAACATGAATTATTTTTCCATCATTGTTATCAAAAAAAGCTAAATCACCAGCTTCACTCTCCTCTACAAAACTTAATGTTGTACCTATCTCAGCTTGTTGATAAGCGTCTCTAGGCAAATCTATTCCATTAAATCTATATACTATCTGAGAAAAACCAGAACAATCAATACCAAATGGAGTTCTACCTCCCCACAAATAAGGAGAATTTAAAAACATCATTGCATTTTCTACAATCATTTGTTTATCTGTTAATTTAGAAGACCACTCTCCCTCAAACGAATATGTGTTTGAAGAAATGGAGAATTTGTATTTATTCAACTCTGGTAAAACACTTCCCAATACAATAGTTTGAAAAGAATCAGATTTAATAATATCAAGTATATCTGTAGTGTATATCTTCTTTGTAGATAATAAATTCTTATAAGTTTCCTTATCTACTTCATTAACTTGTTTATTACATATCCATCCTTCATATCTATCATGCGATAACCTAATTCTAGAAAATTTCTTTCTTTGTTCGAGAATTTTATATTGTTCACCAAAAAGTATCTGATTAACCAATTCTGATAAATCAGAAGGTTCTGATCTCATCGGAACGATCGAAAGAATGGACACTCCAAATTTCATTTAAATTCTCTCTATAACAACAGCTGAAGCTCCTCCACCTCCATTACATATTCCTGCAACTCCGATATTTCCATCTTTCTGTTTTAAGACATTTAATAAGGTTACTAAAATTCTAGAACCTGAACTTCCTAGTGGGTGACCTAAGGAAACTGCTCCTCCATTTACATTTACCTTGTTAGAATTTAAACCTAAAAGCTTCATATTTGCAATTCCTACTACAGAAAAAGCTTCATTTAACTCAAAATAATCAACATCAGATATTTTAAGGTTAGCTTTTGAAATTGCTAAATGTACAGCTTTTGCAGGTGCAGTTGTAAACCACTCTGGCTCTTGTGCTGCATCAGCATAAGAGACTATTTTAGCAATTGGTGTTATTCCGAGCTCATTTGCCTTATCTTGACTCATTAAAACTAATGCAGAAGCTCCATCATTCAAAGTAGAAGCATTTGCAGCTGTAATAGTTCCTTCTTTGTCAAAAACAGCTTTTAAAGCTGGTATTTTCTCTAATTTTACATTTTTATATTCCTCATCCTCAGACACAACTAAATCCTCACCTCTCCTTTGAGGAACAGATACAGGAACGATTTCATCAAAAAACCTACCTTCCTGCCATGATTTTGTAGACCTATTGTAAGATTCAATTGCAAAGTTATCCTGCTCTTCTCTAGAGATATTCATTTCTTTTGCACAAATCTCTGCACAATTCCCCATGTGAACTTTATTATATACATCTGTAAGACCATCCTTAACCATTCCGTCAATCAACTTCATATCTCCTAGTTTTTGACCAGTTCTTCCTTTGGCAAAATAATGAGGTACTAATGACATATTCTCCATACCGCCAGCTACTACAATATCATTATCTCCAGACTTAATAGTCTGTGCAGCTAACATTACAGACTTCATACCTGATGAACATACTTTATTGATTGTTGTACAAGGAATATCCTTTGATAGTCCTGCAAAAATAGCTGCTTGTCTTGCTGGAGCTTGACCTGAATTTGCTTGTAACACATTTCCCATAAATACTTCTTGGACATCGTTTACAGATAAACCAGATTTTTCAATTGCTCCTTTAATTGCTACTGATCCTAGATTTGTAGCTGAAACTGAGGACAAATTTCCTCCAAAACTACCAATAGGTGTTCTTACAGCTGACACGATAACTACATCTTTCATTTTTTATATGTATTTTAATAATTAACTTGATAAAACCAAGCTTTCTTTTTTAAGATTCTTAGATATTTTTTTTAAGTCTTTATAAATCTTTTTTAATTCTGACTTATATTGTTTAAAAGTAGACATATCAGACATAATTTTATCAGATTCTTTCCAAGCATTTATAATTTCATTTGCAGATTGAATCAAAGTCTTAATTTTTTCATCGTAAAACGATTTATGAGATTCATCAATACTAAATAGAATTGTATTCATAGATTTATGTATAGATTCAAACTTACTCTTAAAAATTAAATATTCCTTTGTTCTTCTTAAGTTTTTTGTAATTCCTGTAAAAGATAATATATTTATAAACCATTTACTTGGATCAAAAGCAAACCAACTAATTCCATTTCTAAAATCGGATGGAAATTTATGATGATAGTTATGATACCCCTCTCCAAAAGTAAATAAAGACATAAACCAAGAATCTCTTGCTGTTGATTCTAAATCATAAGTTCTTCTGCCTACATAATGACATAAAGAATTGATGAAAAAAGTAGCATGATGAACTAAAGTAATCCTTAAAAAACTCCCCCATAAAACTGCACCTATGGGTCTACCATAACTTAATCCAATTAGAAAGGGAACAATAAAACCAAATACAACTGCGATATATAGGTAATATTTAGATTGAAATCTAACAGCAGATTTTTTTTCTAAATCCTTTACTCCCATAATTTTATTTTTTTCCTCATCTGTATTTTCAACAACCCATCCAATGTGGGCATACCAGAATCCTTTAGTAATAGAATATGGATCGTCTTCAGACTCAGGTTTATTATGGTGTTTTCTATGATCGGAAGACCATTTTAAGATAGTATTTTCAAGAGCTAAAGATCCAAAAATCATTAACACCCACTCTAAAAAAACATTTGTTTGATAAGATTTGTGAGAAAATAATCTATGATATCCCATTGTTATTCCCATTCCAGATATAAACCAGAAGGAAAGAAGTAAAATTGGTTCTTGCCAAACTACACCGTAAAAATATATATAAAATGATGTTCCTACAATCCCAACTAGAGGAAAAATTGTAAGAAAAAAAACCATAGTCCAATTATATTTTGAGTGTGATTTTTTCAATTTTATTAGTTTTTATTGTTTAAGCAAAATTAATCTTTTATTTTATAAGATAACAAAATTAATACTTCTTATTAATAAATTTTTTAATAAGTAAATAATATAAAAATATACCTAATAAGTATAAAGCAGAGGTAATGTAAAATATTTCAGAATAATTATAATCAGAATCAACAAGTATTTTAAAGATTTGAGAACTAAAAAACCAACTTCCGCTCCAAATTGCAGCTACAATTGCACTAAGCATTTCTTGATTACTTTTACCTACATAAATCATTGTTAATTCCGAAGTTAGTGGAGCTGCCATATTCATTAATGGAGCTCTCATTACATAAAAAAATATAGCAAAATACACTACAAAAGAATACTCATTAAAATAAGCAGTCGTAGATAAAGAAACTAAAGCTAAAACTGCTATTAATTGTGTATTTATTATAGACTTCTGAAAACCAAACTGTTTTTTAACAAAAGGCACAATTAGTGACGAAAAAGCAACTAAAAAACTTGTTACACCACCAATAAGTGCGAATCCAGCAGAGTCAATATTAAAACTGTGAAAAAAAAACAAATTAATAAAAGGAATAGTAAGTCCCGCTCCAATGGCTATAACTAAAGTAGGAAAAACGCATTGTAAAATTAATTTCCAATTATATTTTCTATTTTCTCTGTCTTTATTATAAGGTAAATCAGGTTCATTTATTTGAAGTGAATAAAAAACGGAAACAAACCCTAAAAATGAAATTTTCATCAAAATAGTTCCTTCGTCAATTAAAAAGAAGTTAGATGACATATAGATTAATAATCCAGAAATTACCATTGCAATACTATGAGTTGCAAAACTCAAAGAAATAGAATAGGTTTGATTTTCTTTTGAAGAATGCCTCATAATGTAAGGAAGTACAGAAACTTGAAACATAGTAAATAAAATCCCCCAAATAAAGAAAATTGTTTTTAAATGTTCATATACTGAATATTGAATCATTAATACAAGTGAAATTGCAACTATAGGCAATAGTATACTAGATAGAACAAAAAAAATCTTTAATCTTTTAGAACTAATAAAATATCCTAATGGATAAGATAATAGAATTACTGCTAAAAATCGATACGAAATTAAATCAGCGATATCAGAATCTGAAAAATTATTTTTAGACAAATAAATGTTTAAAATTAAGAAAAAAGAAGTAGCAATAAGTTGTAAAAAAAACTGTGACTTTATTAATACAAGAACATTTCTTTCAATCTTCAAATAGTTGTTTAATTTTTTAATCATTTAGATACATTTCTTAAGGAGACAAAACTAGAAAATTAATTAGATTTTGTTACAGAAAAAGTTTTATTAAATAATTAAAGAGTTAAACAAAAAGTTAAAATGATGTCTTATGCTAAGCATAATATTAAAATTTATATAAAATATTTTTGTGAAAAAATATTTAAAAATGAAAAAACTAATTTTCTTACTTATTCTTCCGTCATTATTATTTGCACAAGAAAAAAGTAAGAGTAAAGACATCAACCAAAAGGGTGAAATAAAAAGAGATAAAATAATTTTGGGACTATCTAATTATATGTATGATTCAAAACCAGAATATCTAACAGATCAATCTTTATCATTGTCATTAGGATATGTAATCTTAAATAATTTATACTTAGGAACAGAAATAAATAGCGAAGGGATAAGTTTAGTAAATAGAATTTATTTAGGTCCAGAATTAGATCTGTATTTTACTTATAAACATAGAGGTAAAATCAAACACGGACGAAATATTAAATTTGGTATCGGAGGTGAAATATTCTTATATAAATTCTTATCAATTAATTCTGAACTTTTAATTTATAATTACAATAGAGAAGAAACCAAAACGACAACTTCAATAAATCTAAATGAACTTATTTCAGATTTTAGTAGTGGTATAAGTACAAGTCAAGAATATATTAATGAAAAATATTCTGGGGGGATTATTTTAATTGGTTTGCAAATTCATTTTTAAAATTTTATATATAAAATGTGTAAAATTAAGAGAATATTGTTAAGACTCAATCCCATTATAATCACAATTCTAAAATAAAATAATATTTTTAATATATTAGCAATGTAATTAAGTTTAAATATATTAAATAATTTAAAAATAAGAACTAATCTCAAAACAAAATGAAAGAGGAAAAAATATCAAATACAGTTTCTAATGCTGAAATAAATAAATCAGGCACAGAAGATGCGGCAACCAATACAAAAAGTTATAAACTTGAGTTTTTTGGTAAAGGCTCAGAATTCTTCAAGATTACGATAGTTAATTGGCTATTAACTTTAATAACTCTCGGAATTTATTTTCCTTGGGCAAGAGTAAAACAACTTAAATATATTTATGGACAAACATCCTTAAATAATGAACGTTTTCATTATTCTGGAACAGGTTGGGAATTATTTCTTGGATTTATAAAAGCAATTTTACTCTTTATTGCTTGGTATTTTATCATTTTTCTTTTTGGACTAATCAATCCAATATTTGCAATTATATTTATTATTCTAAGTTATGTTGCTATTCCCCCATTTTTTATACATGGCTCTCTAAAATACAGTATGAGTAGAACTTCTTACAGAGGTGTTCGTTTTGGGTATAGAGGTAACCGTGGTGAATTAATTGTAAAGTTCTTAATAGGTACTTTTCTAACTATAATAACTCTTGGATTGTATTCTTCTTGGTTTTCTATGAATATTCGAAAATATACTCACGAAAACTTTAGATATGGTGATATTGAATTTTCGAATGATTGTAACGGTAGTGATTTTTTTTGGATTATCATTAAAGGATATTTTCTTACTTTAATTACTTTCGGTATTTATTCGTTTTGGTTTAATCGTGATTTATTTAATTATTACTGGAATAATTTGAAAATGAAAAAAGATGAGAAAAATATTACTTGTAGATCAACTGCAACTGCTGGTGGTTTCTTTGAACTAATTTTAGTTAATTTATTAATAATAATATTTACACTAGGAATTGGACTACCATGGGTACAAATAAGAACTAATAAATTTATTTGTGATAATGTAAAATTGAAAGGTGATATTGATATAGATACAGTTCTTCAAACAGAGGAGGAATATATTGACGCTACAGGTGAAGAGGCGATAGATGTCTTTGGTGTTTGATTTATAATAATGCTGAAAAAATTCAAAGGAAAATATTTTAATGGCATATCTTCCGCTTCACTTGAAGCTTCAGTAAAATTTATTAATTCAAACAATGAAATCTGTTTTCAAACTGAAAATGGAGATTTATTTTTTTGGGACATTTCAGACATACAATTTGATAGCTATCACAATTTAATTGAAATAAGAAACAAAAAAAACCTTGATGCAATATTGAAGATTGAAGATGAAAATTTCATTCGAAAATTTTATCAAGTTTTAAAGAGAAATAAAGCTTTAAATCTACATACAAGACTAACAAATCTTAGTTTTACAAAGATCTCCATTATTTCAATTTGTATTCTATCATTAATTTCTTTAATGTATTTCTACGCCTTACCACGAATTTCTGATCAATTAGTAAGTCTTCTACCAGATAGTTTTGATAATCAACTAGGTGAAATTGTTATGGACACCTACATTTTTGAATCATCTATAGATACAGAAAAAACAAAGTATCTGCAACAGTTTGCTTCAGAACTAAATTTAGAAAACACAAAACCGTTGAAATTTTCTGTAGTTAAATCAGATGAAATCAACGCTTTTGCCTTACCAAATGGACAAATTGTAATTTATACAGGAATATTAAAAGGAATGAAAAGTTATGATGCACTTGTAGCTTTAATTGGGCATGAAGTGGCACATGTTAACAAACGCCATTCAATCAAGGGACTTTGTAGAGATATTTCAGGATATATGATAATATCACTAATATTTAGTGATATAAACGGAATTATGTCAATATTAATTGAGAACGCACATCACCTTAAGTCACTTTCTTACTCAAGAGAATTTGAGGATGAAGCTGATAAGTATGGATTAAAAATTCTAATTAAAAATAATGTTAATCCAAATGGGATAATTGAACTGTTTGAGCAACTAGAAAAAGTCGACAATTCTAATAATATGGAATTTATACAAACACACCCTTTAACTGAGAACAGAAAAAAAAATATAAAAAAAATCATTTCAGAATCTGTTTATGAAATAAAAACAAATAATAACTTAACCTCAATTTTTAAAAAACTTCAGAATTAGAAATTATTTAATAATGACAAATGTCATTTTGTCATTTTTAATGTGTGGTATAGTTTTTTCATAATATAATGTATAATTAAACAATAAAAAAATGAAGAAAGGTAAAATAAATGTAGAAACTCAGAATATATTTCCAATAATTAAGCAGTTTCTTTATTCAGATCACGAGATATTTTTAAGAGAATTAGTATCTAACGCTGTAGACGCTACACAAAAAATGAAAACTCTAAAAACTGTGGGAGAACTAAATTCTGACATATCAAAACTAAAAGTCGAAGTGATTTTAAACAAGAAATCTAAAACACTTACTATTAGAGATAATGGAATTGGGATGACAGATAAAGAATTAGATAAATACATTAATCAAATTGCATTCTCTGGAGCTGAAGAGTTTGTAAATAAATATAAAGATGCTGATAAAAAAAATTCCATTATAGGACATTTTGGCCTAGGTTTTTACTCAGCCTTTATGGTTGCAAAAGAAGTTGAAATAATCACTAAAAGCCAACTTCCAAACAGTATACCAGTGAAATGGATCTGTGACGGGTCTCCAAATTATACTATGGAGAAAGTTAAGAAAAAAACTAAAGGAACTGATGTGATTTTACATATAGCCGATGATTCATTAGAGTTTCTTGAAAAAGAAAGAATATCTTCAATATTAAATAAATATTGCAAATTCCTACCAGTTAAAATTAAATTTGGTGAGAAAAAAGAACTAATTGATGACCCAAAAGGTAAAAAAGATAAAGAAGGGAATTTAGAAAAAATTGAAAAGATATCTGATAATATTATAAATAACACGAATCCAACTTGGAAGAAAAGACCATCTAATTTAAAAGAAGAACATTATAAAAGTTTTTATAAAGAACTTTATCCAATGGAATTTGCGGATCCATTATTCCACATTCATTTAAATGTAGATTTCCCTTTTAATCTAACTGGAATATTATATTTTCCTAAATTAAAAAATAATTTAGAAGTTCAAAAAAATAAAATTAATCTTTATAGTAATCAAGTTTTTATTACTGATAATGTAGAAAATATTGTACCAGAATTTTTAACACTTTTACATGGGGTGATTGATTCTCCTGAAATTCCATTAAATGTATCTAGATCTTATCTTCAAGCGGATTCAAATGTCAAAAAAATATCGAAACATATAACAAAGAAAGTAGCTGATAAACTTAATCAGATGTTCAAAAAAGATCGAAATGATTTTGAGAACAAATGGGATGATATTAAAACATTTATCGAGTATGGAATGCTTACAGAACAACAATTCTTCCAAAAAGCAAGTGAATTTGCTTTATATAAGAACACAGAAAATGAATACTATACATTGAGTGAATTCATTGAAAAAATTAAAGATAATCAGAAAAATAAGGATGGAAAAATAATAGTTTTATATAGCCATAATACACAAGAACAGCATAGTTTTGTTAAGACCGCTAGAGATAAAGGATATCAAGTTCTATCATTAGGAGGTCCATTAGTTAGCCATCTTATTAGTAGAATAGAATCTGAAAATACTGATATTCAATTTACGAGAGTTGATGCTGATATCATTGATAAACTGATTGAAAAAGATGACACAAATATCTCCAAGCTATCAAATAAAGAAGAAGAAAAAATTCAAAAGATGATTGAAGAAATAGTAGATAAAGAAAAATTTACTGTAAAAATTCAAAGCATGGATTCTAATGAATCACCAATTATAATAACTCAAAGTGAATATATGAGGAGGATGAAAGAACAGCAAGAATTATCTGGTTCTGGTGGAATGCAAATGTTTGGATTAATACCTGAGTCATATAATTTAGATGTAAATGCAAACCATGAATTAATTTCAATTCTTCTTGTTGAAAAATCAAAGAAAAAAAGAAACGAACTAATAAATCAATTACTTGATCTTGCATTACTATCTCAAGGAATGTTAAAAGGTGAAAAACTGACATCTTTCATTTCCAGAAGTGTTTCGTTAATCAAATAATAGTATTGATTTTTATAATCAAATTATTAAAAGAATATTATATTGAAATAGAAAAACAGATAACTACCCAATAGATGGGAAAAAAATAATGAGTACATTACAAGTTATTGACAATACATTTAATAACATGTGTTATTGGATTGAATTTGCTTCATAGTATACAAATAGACAAAGACGAATTTCAAGAATGGACCAAGAGATAAGTTCTATTTAAAATAACAATTTATTCTTTAATATATTTTGAAATCTTATCATAAGAAATTTCTATAATTTTGTCAGTACCATCTATTAAAATTAAACAGATGTTATCATTTCTTAGAGATTTTATGACACCTGTTTTTACCCCTTTAATTGTAGACCATACAACATTATCACCTTCTTTAAAACCTCTATAACTTACAGACTCCTTTTTTCCCCATACATCACCCTCAACCGAATAAAAATAATTATCACCTCGCTTAACACGATAGAGTTTAACATTCATTAAAAATTCTCCTCCCGGAACACTCTTAACTACGGAATTAACAGCATCTTCCACCGAAATAGCTTTGGTTGTTCTTAGTTCTTTTTGACTACTTCCTGAATATGTTGAGATCTGAGAATAGTCAAAATTGCTATCAATATTTCTTGTAGATATCATGTTTAACTGTCCTATTTGCATCGTTTGTATTGATGAACAAGAAACAAAAGAAATAATTATGGGAATAAAAAATAATTTTTTCATACTACAATAATACAAAAATTATGACGAATGAAATAATTCCTAGGAAAATAACCTTACATCTAATTTACCATCATTCCTCTTATAAATTTCCCATAAACCATGCTTGTCTTCCTCATATTTAGTTAAATAATTGTCATCATTAACATACAAAAAATCATATTTAATCTCAGAAGAACATTTTCTAGGTTTTTTGCAACCATGATAATAGGTTCGTGTTCGTTTATTAACTATCATAGTTGTAATCATTGTTTTGATAGTATTTTCTTTAAGTTCAGGAAATATAATTGAAAGGTGGTGAATAAAATCGCTCTTTTTAATTTCTATAATACCTTCGGAGTTCCATTCTCTAATAATTTTATCAACCGAGGATTCTTCTTCTGTATTCTTATTTTTTAATTTTACTTCTTTTTCAACAAGTTCTCCATCTTTCCAGATTCCCATAAAACTTGTTCCATCAGAAAAATGATAAGAACCTTTTCCGTTACGTTTACCATCTTTCCACTGACCATCATATTTTTCTCCCTTGAATTTTCCTCCACCGAATTTAATAGTCCCATTCCCATTTTTCTGATCATTCTTCCATTCGCCTTCATATACATCTCCTTCCCAATCCCCAGGTCCATGAGTAAACTTTCCTGTTCCACTCCTCTTACCGTTTTTATAGTCTCCTTCATAAACATCTCCATTAGCAAAATTATAAATCCCTTTACCATCCGGATTACCCTCTTTCCATTCACCATAATAATTTTCACCATCTGGCCAAAGTAATTTTCCCTCACCACTAAATCTCCCATCCTTAAAAGATCCTTCATATCTTGATCCATCCGGGGACTCAAACAAGCCTTTACCATTAAAACCTTGTTGGATCATTTCCATTGTCACCTTAACTTCAGACATTTCATTATCTACTGATTCCTCATTGTAATTTACTAGATAATCTTCAATTATTTCATCTAAATTATCCTCAGCTTCAATCTCACCATCGTATAACCAGTCTTTATTTACACCCCAGTGTTTTGCAAGACTATCTATCATTTTCTTTTCTGCTTCGCTAAAATCTCCTTTAGACTTAAATAAGACTATTGTATCTTTAAGTAAAAAAGAGATATTGTCAGTAGCGTCTCCTGGTGAATTTGTTGCAAATGCTTTAGCACATGATAATGTTTGTTTTTGTACTTTAATCCATCCTTCTTTTGTGTGGTTAGGAAATCCCATATCTTTTAGATATTCCCCTTGCACTTCTCTATAAATGGACTCAAACTCAGCGCTCTCATCAAAATATTCCTTTGCAATTTTAATTGCCGCTTCTTTCTCTTCATCACTTACCTTAGCATTAGTTAGATGTGATATTCCAAATAAGTAATACATTAAATTATGTAAATTAGTCCATGCCATACTTTTAATAAATTTAAGTTTTGACAAATTTATTAAAAAAAATTCTTATGTATTTAGAGAACAGGATAGAAAAGTCGAGTAGCATTACAAACTAAAGCTTATATATATTAAAACAAAATTCGATTCAAATCAGATAATCAACATCAAAATTATAATTTAAAAAAATTAATTTTTAGATGATTAAGATCTTTTGTACACAAATTCATCTGTAATAATATTTGTAAATAATCTAACCATTGAAACTACAACTAAAAAAATTGATACAGCTATATTTCCTTCTATCTCCCAAACAGCCATAGATATCACTAACAGGTAAATAGGGATCTCTAATATTCTTATTAATCTAATCATATTAATTATATTTTAATTATAATTATAAACGAAATTAAAAGAAAAAGTGTTTCAAATTTTAAATGAAACTAATAAATTATAATATATTTGTTATAAAAAATTATGAAAAATAAACTATTATTTTTATTATCAATATTATTATGTGCCGGAATAAGTGCTCAAAATTTATCTGGAAATTGGGGTTATAAAATAGATGGTAAATATGTAAAACTATACGGAGATAAAATTCAAAATCAAAATAATGGAGGAACATCTGGAACACTAAAAGTTGCCCTATGGGCCACAAAGTATCCATATAATGGAGGAACAATCAGTGGTTACAAACTATATGAGTATGCACTAGACCCACTTGAATCCGGACATTATTATTATGATGTTTCTAAAACTGGCTGGTGTACTTATCCTCCAAATGGATCATATTACCTAACTATATTATTACTTGAGTACAACTATGACTATGAAATTGTAGATTATATCTCTATGGATGGTTATATAAGATTCTAGTAATTGATAACAGAATTTGAGAAATAAAAAATAATAATAAATTATGAACAAAAAATTACACATTAGAAAAGTAGAGAGATATACTATATGGGAAGCAACAGAACCAATTGAGGTTGATGTTGAAAAATTAAGAAAGTGTGATCCTCCATACGAAGGTAATACTGAGGAAGAATTATTTGAATATTTATTAGAAAATATTTGGGAAGATTGGGATGCTGAGTTCACAGAAAATAAACATAACATAGAGGTTTATGGTGAAGATGCACTATATGATCTTATGTTGGAAGAAGGATGTTATGAGACATCCGTATATTCGGATTCAAGAGAAAAAGGCCAAGAATCATGGTTTGAGTTAGGAGTACCAAACGATGAATATAGAAAGACAGGTAGATTTGAATCAAGAGTAAATAATATGTATTAATTATAAAGAGTTATAATAACAATTTGTTTCCTCATTTTTATTCTTCTAAAAACTCATCATTTTCCCAGAGACCTTTTTTTATTGTTCCATCTGCATAAGTAAAAATTCCTTGACCGTGCTTTTTACCATCTTTATGATCCCCTACATATTCATGTCCATTAGCCCAGGTAAAAGTTCCTAGTCCGTGCATCTTACTATCTTTAAATTTACCAACATACTTATCTCCATTAGCCCAAGTAAAAGTTCCTTGTCCGTGCATCTTATCACCCTTAAATTCACCTACGAACATACGTCCATCAGCAAAAGTAAAAGTTCCTTCTCCATTTCTCTCATCACTCTTCCATTCTCCTTCATATTTATTACCTGAAGCAAAATTCATTGTTCCTTGTCCATGTCTTTTACCATCTAAATATTCTCCTGTGTATTCAACTCCTGTAGTCCAAATCTGAGTTCCTTTTCCTGAATATCCATCATCTATCATTTTCTGAGTTATTTCTTGTAAAATATTTACTCCATTATCTTCAATAAAAGGATTCCATTCTTTTAGGTATTCTCTAACATCAAATGCAGTTTTAGTTCTAGGATATGTTTTATCACTATTGATATCTAAATTCAGATTTAAGACCCCTGGAATAGGAAAATCAACATTGTGTAAAAAAGTGTCAACATATGAAAATGTATCATTATACTCAGATATTCCATATGCAAAAATCTGCCAATTATTTTTATACCCTCCCACTGGATATAAACTTAAAAGCCAATCATATAAAATATAAATTGCATTGAATCTATGACAACTAATCAAATTTCTTTTAGTTCTAATATGGTATTTATTTTCGCTACATCCAATAGTTCCTTTATCAACTTCTACAACTTTATCAATACCTTCCAATATTATCTTAAAAGTTTGTAATTCTTCAAAATTGTCTTCATCATATCCAACTATTCCTTCGCCATCTATGATTCTTATACGATTTAATAATTCTACTCTCGCTTCTTCAAATCTTTGAATTGAATATAATGGTTTACTAAAATCCTTAGGAAACAATCCTATATTTTTTTCATCAAAATATTTTGGATCAACTTTCAACTTATGTAAATGGAATTCAAAGTCTTTTTGGGGACACCAATATCCATTTTCAGTTTGTATTTTTTTAAAATCATCGGATTTAATGCTATAAAAGTTTCGTGTTGTGAGTGATTCAAAATTAAAGTGAACATCTGGGAAAAAATATTCCCAATCAATTGTCATAGACATAGTTTTTATTTTTTAAATTATTTTAATTGTAGAATTATATTAACTAATTATACACAAATATTTTATATTGTTATAAAAGTACGAAACTGATACCAAGTTAACACATAATAAGATTAGTAATAGTTTTTTATTATTTATATAATTAATAAACGCAGACTTCTCCACTATCTTTGTTAGTTGATTTATAATGGAGATTTCCAGCTTTTTCTGCTTCACAAGAATTCCCATAAACCAAGTTATTACAAGCACAGACAGGATTATACTCTTCAGTACAAATCATCTCTGGATTAGGAGACACATAACAAGTTCCTAAAATTTCATTTTCATC
Organism: Flavobacteriales bacterium; assembly: GCA_002696275.1. Lineage (GTDB taxonomy): Bacteria > Bacteroidota > Bacteroidia > Flavobacteriales > BACL11. Next base: position 11,537 of record NZRO01000027.1, on the reverse strand, counting down.
ACTACATCCAATTGTTAAAGTTAATCCTAAAAATATATATATTAGTTTTTTCATACAACAAACTTAAAAAAATTTATGTGAATTTTGAACAGAAAAAAATTAGGATAAAAATTTTTTTCAGTGATAATGTTTTTCAAAACTAAACTTTTATATAATTGTATTACTCCGTTTTTTCACCGTTAATCAATGTTCTAAAAAACATTAAGACCAATTCCACCAATACCAAAAAATCAAAAAGTCAATTAGCTTTACTATCATTACGAGCGGTACTGTTATAAGTAACCACCAAATATTTTTCCAACGCATTAATTTTCTAATCCAATTGATATCTCTTTTGTAACCTATAATTAAATAAAAAGAAAATAGAGTTATTAGACAAGCAAAAATAAAGACACTTAAATTTTCTGTAAATAAAGGATCCTCTTTTTGATGAATAATATCTTCCATATACACATCTATTGGAAAAGAAGAACCAATTTCACTAAATTTTGGAGTCGCCTTTTCAATATTACTTATCATAAAAGTATCCTATTAAACATTCTAAAATTACAAATTCTAATACTGGGCCAAAAGTGTATCTTCTATCCCCATATACACTAATAATACTCTAGTTTTGCTAAACTATAATTATTTTTTAATTAATTTTTGATATTTATTTAACTCCCATTCAGACAAACACTGGACCCCTTCATTGAATTTAATTTGTTCAATCATTTCTTTGTATTCAACTATTGATCTTAATTTTGTCCAGGAAGGTGTTCTTCCATTAATTTTAACTTTCGCAGCTACAAGTATCATTCTATCAATAGGGCAATGAGGTGGAGTATAATTTAACCACCCTAAACACCAATAATACTTTAACATTAAATTTAATAATTTCTGACTATGGCCTATTTTAAAACTAATCCCATCTACAGAATATTTCTTTGATAAAGATTCAATCTTATGCATCAACTTTTCTTCTGATAATACATCTATATTATCATCAATAAATTCTAAAACATTTTTTTTAATATCTTTTCTAAATTTTTTTAAGGTTTCTTGATTATTATTCTGTAAATAAATATTTGCTCTTTGTGTAGAAGCTCTCCAAGCAGCATTCCATAACTGATCTTTTATAAATTCATTTTTCATACTACAATAATACAAAAAAATGAATTTCTAATATTCTAAATGCAACTAAAGTCATTTCATTTTGTAATTTGTTATTTAAGAAAGAGTCATTACACTACATTTTATAATTTAATTAAATCTTTTAAGCTTATTCTTAACTAAATCTATAGAGAAATGTTCTTTAATCGAATCCTTCAAAACTATTGATAAAAATGTAGGTACAGCATTGCCAATCTGAAGATTTTTGGAAGATCTTGATCCATAGAAAATATAATTATCAGGAAAACACTGAATTCTAGCTCCTTCTCTTGTAGTTAGAGGTCTATGTGCTTTTGGATGTATACATCTTGAAGAAGAAGGGGTGCTTAGATTTCTTGTAATAGTAGTACTAGGCCTATTCCACCAAAGCTTAGAGTAAGTGTTTCCAAATCCACTTTTAGGTCTTAATTCTTCCGGTATATCTTTTGGGCTTCCACCATCAGGTAATAACTTCATTAGTTTAATAAGATTCTTGTTATTTTTTGGAGAATTATGATCCATTAGTTTTTCAGGTGCATTTTTTCTCATAAGTTTTTGAAAATTATTTTTTGGCTTTGAAGAATAATTAAATGACTGGTCATTAGTTTTAATGAATGGTAAATCACTAATAGCGTCTGAAAGTGTTAAATGAGGCTGTTGATTTGTGTTTAATAAATCAAGTGTTTTGTTTTTATTAAAATGTGTGGGCTCTGGGTAAGAAAATGAGTGATTTAACTTTGTTCCAAAAATAATCACTCTTTCACGAATCTGAGGCACTCCAAAATCCGCGGAATTTAACACTTTAAATTCAACTTTATATCCTAATGATCTGAATAAGGTTAAGATTTCTGGAAGTAAACAGCCTTTTTGCATTGAAAGTAATCCTTTAACATTTTCATACAAAAATGCTTTTGGTTTTAACTCTTTTAAAACTCTAAAATATTCTTGAAACAACTTTCCTCTAGGATCGTCAATTATTCTTTTCCCAACTGTAGAATAAGCTTGACACGGAGGACCCCCAATAATCAAATCAATATCTTCACTTTCAATATTTAGATCAGCTTTCAATATATCAATCCCAAAATTTTTAATATCACTATTATACATTTTAACATCCGGGTGATTGAGAGAATATGCTTTTGCCATATCTGGAAGTATTTCATTCGCAGCAATCACTCTAAAATCTTTGTCATTATAAAAACCATAACTAAGTCCACCTACACCTGAAAACAAATCTATTACTGAAATACTCTGCATTAAAATATTTTTTTATTTAATTCAGAAGTTAAATTTTTTAAACTTAAGCGAGTTGTCTCCATATTATTAATATCTAGCTGATAAGCAGGTTTTCCCCATAGTTCGTGATATGGTATATATTTAAATAGTGTTTTATTCTTTTTCACATCAAGTATAAAAAAATCTTTATTAAAAATATCAATACAGACAAGTAATGAGTTATTTCTTTCTAATTTTTTGAATTTATTATCTCTTAAATCAATTTTGCCACTTGATTTCCAATAATTCGTATATGAATTAACAAGTTCTAATGTTGTTGAGTTACCATTACTTGTAATTAAATAATCAGCGTCTGTTTTTACCTTACTTGAAGAAAGGATTTCTCTTTTTTTATCTGTACCATTTAATTCAATATCAAAGAATTTTGACAATTCACTCAAAATAACATCTTCATAGACCCAAGATGCAACTAAATCTAAAGCATATTCTGTTATTGTTCTTTTATCTTTTTGATGTCTACAGCTCATAAGAGAATTCCAAACTTCCGGAAATTCAAGCTGTAGGGTTTTAAAATCTTTTGCAAGAATTAAAAGATTATATTTACTATACCCTAATGATTTAGCAACATTAGTTAAGTTATACTTAAACAGGTTACTTAATTCAGTATAAATTCTACTCATGATTCCCAAAAAATAAATCTCTAAATTTAGGAGGCTTATCTATTAATTTCCAAACAAAATAATTCTGGTCTATATTAAAAACGGTTTGCCCTTCCATCTGCTGCCTTGTAATCCAATTAACACTATCTTCTTCAATTTCATCAAGTTTCACAAAAGCTACTTGTCCGTTAAAAAGATCAAAATGAATGGCTAATGAAGAAATAGATTCTGATTCAAATATTCTTTTAGCTTCTAAAACTTTATGTTGTTTTATGTCGTTTACTCCTTGAAAACCAGATTGAATCTCTAATCTAATTTTACTGTTATTTTTCAGATTCACTTCTAAATCTGCCTTGGGTGTTCTTTTAAATGTGTCAATATTAATCAGATCGTCATCCCCAATTAAATCAATATCTGTAATATTAACTTCAAATATAATTGATAATGCTCTTAAAAAATAATTTGAAATAACATATCCTCTCATCCAAGAAAAATAAACTTGTTCAGGCCTTCTTCCTTGATTGTTTAGTTTAGGAATTATTTGGTTTTTTTTTAATTTTTCAAATACATTATAAATATTTTCTCTATTAAATAAGTTAATAGATTCATGTTCTATAGAATGATGAGAGATTGTGTTAATTTTTTCTATAATCTCTGAAAGCCTTGTATTAAATAAATTAATGTAGTTAAAATCAACTGTAGGGAGAATATCCTTTCCTGCAAAAAATTTTTTAGCTGTTTGTTGATTTGTGAATCCTAGTTGCTGTCTATAATTTTTAAAATCTTCTTTTGTAATCATTATCAATTAATATGTTTTTTCTAAGTGATTTTAATACTTTTCTGCTTACTACTAAAAATGATATCAAATAATATGTTGCTAAATTATAATTTTTTAAATTAAGAAGTAATAATTATAGTCACCTATTAAGTATTTTTTAATTTTGTAAAAATTATAAAAAATGAAAGTCAAAATTATTTCCAAAGCCAATCAAACTTTAAAGTATCTTAATCCAGATTTTGACACTGAAGGTGTTGATGAGGAAGACTATGAATATACATACTGCGACGAATTTTTTGATACCGGTCATGTTGATGATTATGGTGCCGCTTATATGATGGAATATGATTATAAAACAGGTATTGTAAAATTTGAGTATGAAGGAACAGAATCGGATCTAATAGCAATTGCACAAAGTGCGGGTGAATCTCGTATTGAATTTATTGATGCTTTTCTACAAAGAATTAGATTCTTTGAAGAAGTGTTTAATATTGAATGGGAGGTTTGTGAATATATTGGAGATGATGGATTTGATTGGACATAATTAGGAGCTATATAAGAAAAAATTCGAGGTAGTAGGATTATAACCTAACACCTTTTTACATGATTGGAATATTTCAACTAAAAATCGTTCCTATTCTTCAGGGCTAATCAATCTACTAATACAAACTTAAAAATAAATTAGATTTCTTGGTGAAAAAATATTTTCTAAAATAATTAACTAATTTTACCTTAATAAAATTGAAATAATACGATGAACGAAAAAGAATGGGTTAAGACAATTATAAGTAAGATGGAAAATGATCTTCGAAAAGTTAATGATAAATTGAGAGTTAGAGATGGATATAAATTACCTTATTCTAGTGAAATTCTAAAATATAATGGTAATGATCCAATTAAACCAAAGTTTATGAAGTATGAAACTGATATTTTAATTTCAGAAGAGTTGGGAAATAATGAATGGAATCCTAGGGTTATAATTGAGGCAAAGATTAATTCTATAACTACTCATGATGCAATTACTTATAGTAAAAAATCTCAAACTCATAAAAATGTACATCCATATCTTCGATATGGTATTTTAATTGGTAATAGAAAACACTATCCTTTACCAGGGAGGTTATTTAGGCATGGGGGAAATTTTGATTTCATGATATCATTTAAGACATTCTCAGCAGAAAAAAATGAATGGGATTCTCTTATTAAAATTATTCAATCAGAAGTTAAAGCTAGTAACACTTTAGAGGAAATTATATTTAATTCAAGATCTAATGAAAGAGGTCACTATACATCATTACACAGAGCTTTAAATCTAAAATAGTGAAAAAGAAAAGTCGAGGTAACAGGATACAAAAATCATACAGTAAACAAATAATGATGACAAAAAAGTCTAGAAGTAGGATTAAAACTTAAAATCTTTACAGATTAAAAGAAAGCTCAGAAAAAATTAGAAACAGTTTTTTCATACACTTCAGATCTATATTTTAAATTTCTCAAAATCTTTTTTATAAAAGTATCCACCAGTAGGTCCTTTTTTGCAGTGAGATAAATAAACAAATCCATCTATATCAGCAAAATACGTTCCAGATCGTCCTCCTTCTATATCACTATTTGGCAGAAATTTCTTAATTTTATCAATATTTGCTTTATAAACCCCAACTGGTGTCGCAGAAATCCGAAAAAATTGAATATTCTCATTTTTTATAAGAGGTATATTTGTAATTGGATTACTCCCAAAATCTATTTTTCTTAACTTGGAGGGTTTAAAAACATCTTCAGGTATAGATGTTATTTTACTTCCCCTACAATCTAATTCTAAAAGACTATTAGGTAAAACTATATTTTCCAAAGTTTCTAATTTATTCCAAACATGTAAGGATTGGAGATTTTGAAGATTAGATATAGAGTCTGGTAGTTTTTTAATGTTTGTATAACCTAGCCGTATGTTTTCTAATGCTTTTAACTCTCCAATATCTTTTGGTAATGAAGATATTTTAACATCAAAAAATAGGATCTCTTTTAACTTTTTTAGTTCTAAAAAAGATTTTTGCAATCGAATTTTTCCATTTCTAAATTCAAATTTCTCCAAAGAGCATTGACTGAAAAATTCGGGATTTATATCCTCCATATTTAATGTACTCGCATCCAACTCCCTTAAACTAGTGAAATTTGATAATTTCTGCTTTGGAAGCGCTGATTTAAGTGATAATAATGAATTTAATGGTAATATTTTTTCTAACTCTATATTATCCCAAAGAGATCTATGAGTAGATAATTTAATTGTTTCTACATCTTGAATAGATGATAAAGAGTATTTATTTAGAAGATCGGAAATATCCATAATTTAAGATAATTGATTACACAATCAAAATTACAAAAAAATTCTTTTTGCACCACTAATCAATCTAATAAAACAAACTTGTTGTATCCAAGCATTTTTGAAACAGTTTCTATAGGCCATTCGCTTGTTCTAACTTATAAGATTAATTGGTATTTCTAGTAATTCTATCTACATTTGCCTTAACATAAAGTTAACTCATATTTAAAATGAAAGAAGATAAATTCATAACACTTCATAAATTTAACTCACTCGAGAATGCTCAGGAACTAATCTATTCTTTAAAGAAGAATGGTGTCAAAGTTCAAATAGAGGATACTTCTCCTCCTCTTGATATTACATTCTCAGGAAATACGTTACAGAATGAAGTTAGGATTAAAGTCAAGCAGAGTGATCTTGGAAGAGCCAATCAGATTTTAGAAAAACAGGCAGAACAGATTGTTGACAAATTTCCTAACGACTATTACCTGTATGACTTTACAGACAATGAATTGGTTGAAATTATTGAAAAATCAGACGAGTGGAGCAAAGAAGATTTTATGCTTTCACAGAAAATTCTAAAAGACAGAGGAAAAGAAATTAGCAAAGAAAAAATTGAGAAAATAAAACAAAAAAGAATTGACGATTTAAAAAAGCCAGAAAAAGGACATATCGGATGGCTAATATTTGGCTTCATTAGTGCAATACTTGGAGGACTACTTGGTATATTCATCGGATGGTTTCATTGGAGTTTTAAGAAAACTGTTCCCACAGGTCAACAGGTTTATGCTTATGACCAAAAGACAAGAAAGCAAGGTCAGATCATTTTCTTGATTGGAATTGTTGCTACTATATATTGGATTTACTGGACATTCAGGTAATATGAAATTAACAAAGCTATTAATAATAGATAAGGATATCCCTGTCCGAAAAGATCCTTTTAAGGACATTGAGGGAATGCATGATTTAAAGCAAATGATACGAGATGAGGTTATTGACCCTTTAAAAGATCCTGAAAGTTTTAAAGATTATGGAATTGAACCTCCAAATGCAATTTTATTTTATGGTCCACCAGGAGGTGGTAAAACCTTTTTTGCAGAAAAACTTGCTGAAGAAATTGGCTTTAATTTTATTAAGGTAAGTCCATCAGATGTAGGAAGTAAATATGTTCATGGTGGTCAAGAAAAAATAAAACAACTCTTTGATTTTGCAAAAGAAAACTCTCCAACTGTTTTATTTCTAGATGAAATTGACGCATTGATTCCAGGTAGAGAAAACTCTGAAATTGGACATCATTATGCATCAGAGGTAAATGAATGGCTTGTTCAATTCAACAATTGTAGAGGACAAGATGTTTTTATAATAGCTGCCACAAATAAAATGGGTAAAATAGATTCTGCTGTTCTAAGGGCTGGAAGACTTGACAGGCATTACTATGTTGGTCCTGATAGGGATGATAGAGATTCAACAATACATCCTATAAATACTGGACCTAGCAATCTACCTACTAATTTATCAAATAAAAGATCCGAAGGACTATAATCATAAATAATTGATTGTTAAATGAAAAAGTCGGGGTAGCAGGATTACAACCTACACCCTATTTACATGATTACAGCAAGCTTTCAAACTAAAAATTGCTCCGCTTTTTACACCGCTAATCAATCTACTAAAACAAACCTAAAAAATTAATTGGATTTTCTGATTAGAAAAAACTTTTAAAAATAATTTTTATTGTAGAATTAATTTTTTGTTGACTGTTCCATTATCGGTATCTAATTCTAAAAGATAAACTCCTTTTGGATATTCTTCTAAGTAAAACATATTAGTGTATTCACCAACAAAGTTATCTAAGTTCTCTGTAAAAATAATTTCTCCAACCAAATTGACTACTCTTATCTCTATAGATTGTTTATAATCTGATGTAAAACCTATATTAAATATATCTCTAGTTGGGTTTGGGTAAATTTCTAAATTATTAATTAATGATCCACCACCAACTCTTATTGATGTTGGTTGATCCCAAATAACTGGACCATCCCACTGTGTCGATCTATACGGACCACCAGCAGGATTACACCAAGTTCTCCACATAACTCTATATTGAGATCCTGGGGTAATTCCATTCTTCTGTTTACAAAGTGTTGGTGACATAACTCCCATTCCTCCAATATTAGAGAATGAAGATCCTGGTACATTTTCTCTATATTTCAATCTTACGAAAGAGTATGTAGATACTGGAGTCCAACAGAATGTTGTCTTGGTATTATTGTCTGGAATTGCAGTAACATTCATTACGTTATCACACTGAGATAATGTAGTAAACGTGCCATTCGCGTGCCAATTTATAACAGTTCCATCTTGATACCAGATTTTAAAGTCGTACTCGTACTGAGTATTTGGTGTTAAATTTAGTACTAATTTGGATGTATTTAAAGCTGGAGCACTGTTACCTACTGGTGCTCCCATTGTCTTGGTAGACCAAGAATTTGTATGAATTTCTCTATAACGAATCCTTATCTGATCCACAGAACAAGAACCCTGATTCATATCATCCCAGTTGAATCTAGCTCTATCATGTATAATATCATCAACTAATACTCCTGTAACAGGAGCAGAGGAACAAGCTAAATCATAAACACGTACACGAGCAGGAATAGCAAAATTACTATAGGTTCCTCCGGGTGAACTAACAGAAACTATGTTTCCATCAGCACTCATAGATACTGACCATCCACAATAAGAATAAGCAGTATCACCATCAATATCTTGCCCTAATTGAATCCAAGAGGTGTCATTATAAGTATATATTCTTGCATGACCTGTGTTATATCCATTTACTGTAGAATTAACAGCTCCAATAGCAACTGAATTTCCATTAGCACTCAAAGATACTGACCCTCCAGATAAATCTCCATTATTTTCACCATCTATATCTTGACCTAATTGAATCCAAGACCCACCATTATAACTATATACTCTTACATGACCTGAATTTGAACCATTTCCATCATTATGTCTTGCTCCAATAGCAACTTTATTTCCATCAGAACTTAAAGATACCGAATATCCTGATTGATCAGAATTAGCTTCACCGTCAATGTCTTGTCCTAATTGAACCCAAGATCCACCATTATAACTAAATACTCTTACATGACCTGAATTTGAACCATTTCCATCATTCTGAGGTGCACCAATAGCTACAGTATTTCCATCAGCACTCATAGATACTGAATGTCCAAACTCATCAGATGCATTATCACCATCTATATCTTGACCCATTTGCACCCAAGACCCACCATTATAACTATATATTCTTACATGACCTGAATTTGAACCATTTCCATCATTATCAGGAGCACCAATAGCAACCACACTCCCATCACTACTAAGTGAAACAATTACAGCATAATCTCCATAAGCTTCGCCATTTATATCTTGTCCAAGTTGACTCCAACTAATTCCATTAAAAGAATAAATACGTACTTTAGATGCATTAAGAAAAGTTCCTTGTAGACTCAAACCTCCAACAGCAACAATACTTCCATCACTACTTAATGCTGTTGCATTTCCTCCATAATTTTTAATATTTCCATCAAAGATATCTTGTCCTAATTGAATTTGGCCTATTAAAAAAAACGGACAAGAAAAGAAAATAATTAATAATAGATGAATATTTAGTAAGTATAAATTTTTCATAATTATGTTATTGAGTTAAATAATACAAAAATATGAAAATTTATGAAAATAAGGAGAGAAAAAAGTCGGGATAGCAGGATTACAACCAACACTCATTTCACTAGATTACAGTAAGCTTTAGAAATAAAATTTGCACCACTTTTTGCACCGCTAACCAATCAACTAAAACAAACTTAAGAAAAAGTTTTGGTTTTCTGAGTAATCTATTATTTTTTAAAATATATTACTTTTAATAAATTATCTATCTGTACTCAAATCTAACATCATTACATTCATTGCAAAAAAAACCTTGATTTTGACGCTCATTCCAGCCATTCTGATGACCATCTAACTTACCATGCTCATAACCATCTAACTTTCCCTCCTCATAACCTTTATGATTTCCGTCTTTATAACCATTTTTATAACCATCCGCATATTCAGTACATGAGATAAAGAAAATAGATATAATAAATAATGTAATAATCTTGTTTAGGACTGTATTTTCCATAATTTATAATTTAAAAACCATACAAATATATATATAATAACTAAAGGGATAAATATCTCCAGCTTACCATCAACATCAAAAACTAATTCAAGATGATCCTCTATAGGCTTTCTATCCCCAGGTATTTCTGAAAAATCAGGTGATGAAGTAGAGTTTTCGTATTTATATTCTCCATTAAAACCTCTTGGCTCATAACCTCTTGTCTCATAACCTCTTGTCTCATAACCTCTTTTTCTAAATCCAGATGTCTCCAATACTTGTAAAGGATATCGCTCTGCGTACATTGAATAATGTACTAACACCTTTAAGATAGGAACAAATAAAAAAGATATAATAAGATATCCCCCTCTATCAAGAATATAACTACCAAAACTTCCATAAACATTCTCTTTTTTCATAATTTATAAAATTTCTATTATTCTTGAGATTATTGATTTATTTATTAAGAAGACTGAGTAGATCCACTAGATTTGTATAAAAATAGCAAAGGATAGTAGTAATAGTTTTTTCATTTTATTCGTTTAAAGTTTGACATTGCCAACAACTATCAAATGATCCTTCATTTTCTTCATTACACTTTTTACAGTTCCAACTTAATAAATCAGGAATATCTTCTTTAGGATGAAGCATTTCCAATTCGAGTTCTTTATCAGTCTGTTTATAAATTTCATAACTTCCTTCATCTTCCATAGTCTTGGCCCAAAAACCTGGGGAGATATGTTTTGTAACTATCCAACATCCTATTTTAGTTTCATGATCAATACTTTTGATATTTAGCTTAGAAATTTTTTCAGCATTTACAAAAGAAAATAAACTCTCTATATAAATCGCCGTTTTCAGATTTAAATTTATCCCCATCTTTTTAAATTCATTATATATATGAGCTGTCATTTGATCTTTTACTTCCTCATTAGACCATGATCTAACTTTTTTAAAAGTACCTATTTCTAATAATAATCCAGATATAACATGAATTTTATCAGAAATATCTGTAGCAAGAATATTTCTTTCATTTATTTGAAATTGAAGTAAATTAGGAGGTTTAATTTTAATATCTTCAATTTCTTTCCCCCAGTTTTTATCAATTGTATTTTTTAAAGGCATAAACTTCTCAACAAGATATATATACTTATTCATAAACTCCTCAGCAACTTTATTGTTTGAGTTTTTGGCCTCAAGTCTGAGCATCTTCAAGAATCCATTTTCCATCTTATCTTTTCTTTTAAA
>NZRO01000026.1 GCA_002696275.1 Flavobacteriales bacterium | reverse complement strand
CTTTGAAAAAAATAAAAATCTATTAGTAGAAGAAAAATTAAGGGGATAAAAATAAAATAATTCAATTTGTGAAATTTGTAAATTTTTTAATTGTTTTTTAAAAATCTATACGAATATGTTTTCTCTTGTGAAATAAATTGAATTATATAAAGTCCATCAATTAGGAATTGAACATTAATTTTATCTTTCAATACTGTAGATTTAGCAACTAGTTCGCCAGAAATTGAAAATATTTTATAACTATTGAAATTATTTTCAGAAAGTTGAATTAATTTATTTTGATTATCATAGTATACGGAAGATTCTTTAGTATTACTGATATTTTGAACATCAGTTGAAATCTGTAAAGATTGATTAATCCCATTTATTATTGACAATTCATCAATCTGATTATTTTTGCCATTATAATATACTTGTTTATTTGGACCAATCACCACAACTTTTGGCATACCTGATCCTCCATAATCATTCATATCAATAAGTGGACTAGAAAATGTAGCATCTGGTGATAATTGATAACTTGTGTTCCATGAATTCAAATAATTACAATCTGAATTTGCGTAATCATCAACTATATAATATTTAACTTTTCCAGGATGCGAAATGTTAAAAGATTGTACCGCATTCTGCGCATATTCAGCACCAAGCGCGCAAGGACCGCATGGCATAACCCAACACAATACAACAACATAACCAGCATCTAATTCAGAGTATAAGTTATAAGATGTTCCATTACAGTCATCCGAAGTAAAATCAGTTGCTGTTTGTGCAGTGCAAAAAACAGTAGTACAAATTAAAATCAGAATATTAAAAATATTTTTGTTCATAATAAATTATTTTTTCGGTTTTCGTTCGTATTTACAACAGTAATGAAGTTTTTCATACACTTCATCCTTAGCTCTGTATTTTTCAGTGTCATATCCTATATCAGCAATGGTTTTTTGTATTTCATTGGAAGATGTAAGATTTGGATTAAATTTAACTTTCATTGTTTTACTTAACATATTCCATCTAACCGACTTTACACCCTCCACTGATTTCGCGGTCGTTTCAATTAAAGTTTTACACATATCACAATTTCCAGAAACTTCAAAAACATCTTTGACATTTTTTATTTTTTGGGCACTTATCTGAAAACTAAAAATGGAAATAACAATAAATAATATTAGCTTGTACTTTTTCATAAAATCATTTAAAATTTATGCAAATTTAACTAAAAATAAGATATAATATTGAACACAAAAAAACTATCTTTTTAATTCAAATATATATACTGAAAAATCACACAAAATTACCGACTATTTTATGCAAATTATCTGATTTGTCCAAGTATTCTATCTTTTAATATTACCTTTATCTTCTTGTTCATTTCTACAACTTTAAAGACTTTACAAAAAAGATTTCGGAAAATACGTTTTGATTTCGTCATCTGCCTCCATTAAGGAGTGGTATTGGCAACCTGCCTTATCAGGGTTGCCAAGACATCATAGGGCCCTTCCCTCCGTCTTTCTTGATAAGTCTAGTACAAAATAATAACAAAAAAATTAACTTCCAAATTTGTAAATAGAATTATTATTTTTCTATATTTGTGGTCCAAAAGTGGAAGGATTTGGCCTATTGCAACCACTAGAAAAAATGCTAAAACAGCAAAAACTCTTTTAAAGAAATCAACACTGCCAAATCCGACATTTTTTTACAAAAAGTATTACTAATTTAAATAAATTAAGAAATGTCATATTATTTTACATCCGAATCAGTTTCCGAAGGACACCCAGACAAAGTTTCAGATCAAATTTCTGATGCACTTTTAGATAATTTTCTAGCACAAGATCCAAATTCCAAAGTTGCATGTGAAACTTTAGTAACAACTGGTTTAACTGTTTTATCTGGAGAAGTAAAAACTAAAGGATATGTAGATGTACAAAAAGTAGCAAGAGAGGTAATCAGAAAAATTGGATATGTAAAGTCAGAATATCAATTTGATGCCGACAGTTGTGGGGTAATCTCTGCAATTCACGAACAATCACCAGATATTAGACAAGGAGTAGTTGAAGGAGAAGGATTACACCAAGAGCAAGGTGCGGGAGATCAAGGAATGATGTTTGGATATGCGACTAATGAAACTGAAAACTTAATGCCTTTAGCACTAGATATATCTCATAAAATATTAATAGAGTTAGCAGCTATAAGAAAAACAGGAGAAGAAATGGCGTATCTGCGTCCAGATTCAAAATCTCAAGTTACTTTAGAGTATAATGACGATCATTCTCCTAAAAGAATTACTGATATTGTGGTTTCAACTCAGCATGATGATTTTGATTCAGAACAAGCAATGCAAAGACAAATTGAGAATGATGTAAAAAATATATTAATCCCAAGAGTTAAGGAACAACTATCTGAAGAAAATAAGTCCTTATTTGGAACTGAAAAATATCATGTAAATCCTACAGGAAAGTTTGTAATTGGAGGTCCTCATGGAGATACGGGGCTTACAGGAAGAAAGATTATTGTAGATACCTACGGGGGAAAAGGAGCTCATGGTGGTGGAGCATTCAGTGGAAAAGACCCATCAAAAGTAGATAGGTCCGCAGCTTATGCTACAAGACATATTGCTAAGAACTTAGTAGCTGCAGGTGTAGCTGAAAGAATTTTAGTGCAAGTAAGTTACGCTATTGGGGTAGCAGAACCAATGGGGATTTTTGTGGATACTTACGGAACTTCAAAAGTTAGTTTATCAGATGGAGAAATTGCAGAAACAGTAAAGAATATGCCTTGTTTTAACTTAAAACCTGCGTCAATTATTAGAAGATTAAAGCTAAAAAATCCTATTTATTCAGAAACCGCTGCATATGGACATATGGGTAGAGAATCTGAAATTAAAACAGTAAGTTTTAATATTGCGGGGATGGATCAAGATTTTGAAGTAGAAACTTTTACTTGGGAAAAATTAGACTGTCAAGAAGAAACAAAATCAGCTTTTAACTTATAATAAAAATAATTTTTAAGGTCTCTAAGAGCATTTAATGATAAAGAGATGGAGGAAAGAAAACTAATTATACGAAACAAATAATTTTATGGAGTGGTTTGCGGATTGGTTTAACTCTAAGTACTATCATATTCTGTATCAAAAAAGAGATGATAAAGAAGCTGAACAATTTCTATCAATCCTTAAAAAATTTTTCAAAAAAGAAGATCAGATTTTAGATATAGCTTGTGGAAGTGGTAGACATACTATTTATCTTAACAATCTAGGTTATAATACTACTGGAATCGATCTTTCAGAAAAAAGTATAACTTTAGCAAAACAAAAATCTAACAATAAAATTAAGTTTGATGTATGGGATATGCGCAAAGTCTATAAAAAGGAACATTTTGATGTAGTACTTAACCTATTTACATCATTCGGATATTTAGATTCTGAAAAAGAAAATTTTGAAACAATCAAAACCATCAGCAAAAATTTAAAAAATGAAGGAATTCTAATCATAGATTTCTTTAACTCTAAAAAAATAATTTCCAATTTAGTGGAATCCGAACAAAAAACATTATCCGGAATCACATTTAAAATCAATAGAAAAATTGAAGAAGGGTTTATCCTTAAAAATATTCAATTTACAGATAGTGGAAAAAAATTTCAATTTACAGAAAAAGTAAAAGCACTCAAATTATCAGATTTTATAAAACTTCTTAACTTTGCTCAACTTGAAGTAACAAATATCTTTGGTGATTATAAACTAAATGAATACGAACCAGTAGATTCTGACAGATTAATTATAGTTGCAAAAAAATGGAAAAGTTTGTAATAACAGGAGCTCCTGGTACTGGAAAAACTAGCATTATAAATCATTTAAAAACAAAAGGATATAACTGTGTTGATGAGATATCGCGAGAAATTATAAGTGAACAAATTGCTAGTGATGGAGAGATACTTCCTTGGAAAAACCTTTCTGCTTTTTCAGAAAGAGTATTTAAACTAAGAGAATCTCAATTAATTAACTCTAAAAATACACTAATTTTTTTCGATAGAGGTATAGTAGATATTGATGCTTACATGAAATTAGACAGATTAGAAATTCCAAAACATTTAGAAGAATCAATTAAAAAAAATAGATATAACACAGAAGTATTCTATACCCCTATTTGGAAAGAAATTTATATAAATGATGAGGAAAGAAAAGAGAGTATAGAGCAAGCTAAACAAATAGAAAAGAAAATTCTTTCTAGTTACACACTTTACGACTATCAACTAATAAAAGTTCCTAAAGGAAATGTTGAAGAAAGAGCTAATTTTATATTATCTCACATCAAAAAAAATCGTAATATTGCAATAAATTAAAAAAATAAAAAAATGTCAGTATTAGTAGGTAAAAAAGCTCCATCATTTAAAGCTTCTGCGGTTGTAAATGGTGGTCAGATAGTATCTAATTTTTCATTAGATCAATTTTTAGGAAAAAAACCAGTATTATTCTTTTTCTATCCTAAAGACTTTACTTTTGTATGTCCGACGGAATTATTTGCTTTTCAGAATAAATTAGGTGAATTTGAAGACAGAGGAGTAGAAGTTGTTGCTTGTTCAACTGATACGGAACAATCTCACTGGGGTTGGTTGCAAATGGAGAAAAATGATGGTGGAATAAAAGGAGTTACTTATCCTTTGGTTGCAGATACAAGTAAAACTATTTCCGCGAATTATGGAGTTTTATCTGGAGAATACGAAATTGATGAGGAGGAAAACATGTGTGCAAACGGACCTATGATTGCATTTAGAGGTCTTTTCCTGATTGATAAAAATGGTNTCGTACAACACCAGATCGTAAATAATTTTCCATTAGGGAGAAATGTAGATGAAGCTCTTAGAATGGTAGATGCTCTACAACATTTTGAAGAAAATGGAGAAGTTTGTCCTGCAAACTGGAGCAAAGGAGAAGAAGCTATGAAAGAAACACATGAAAGTGTAGCTGAGTATTTATCTAATAACTAATAAATATTCCAAATACCTTTGTAAACCTCATTCATTGAATGAGGTTTTTTTATTAAATTTGANTTCATGTTAAGACGAAAAACACTCCAGTTTGTTCTAAATATTTTTCCACCTCTATTTTTTAATCGAATAATTCTTAAAAAAGTATCAAAAGATTATACCTATATGAGAGTAAAAATCAGGAGGTCAATTTTAAATATAAATTTTCATAAAACCATTTTTGGCGGAAGTATATTCTCTGCATTTGACCCATATTATCCAACAATGTATTACAATATTTTTTATCTAAAGAAAAGAAAACTTGAGATTTGGGTAAAAAGTGTCAAAATAAAATTCAAAAAACCTGCTACAACTCATTTAACATTGGAATTTAAAATAAATAAAGAAGATATTATTTCTGCTGAACAAGAATTAAACCAAAAAGGAAAATTCGAGATTTGGCATTCGGCTCAAGCAATAAATAGCAGTGGNATTGTTTGTGCAGAAGCAGAAATATTAGTATTTTTAAGAGATAATAAAATTCATATTATGAATACTAATTCTTCTGAATTAGAACAGTAGCATAAGCGGATACCCCTTCTTCTCTTCCTACAAAACTCAATTTTTCAGTAGTGGTAGCTTTTATAGAAATATCCTCAATATCTATATTCATACATGATGCAAGTACTTTTTGCATTTCAGGAATATAGGAGCCAATTTTGGGTTTCTGTAAACAAATAGTGGAATCAATATTATTAATAGAATATCCTTTTTCTGAAATCATCTTTACAACCTCTTTTAAAAGTATTTTACTATCAATACCTTTATATTCTAAATCCGTATCAGGAAAGTGTTTCCCAATATCTCCCATGTTTGCTGCTCCTAATAAAGCATCACATATTGTATGAATTAAAACATCAGCATCTGAATGTCCTAAACCTCCTTTAGAATGTGGAACAACAATTCCTCCCAACCAAAAGTCTAAACCCTCTTTTAATTGATGAACATCAAATCCAAATCCTACTCTCATCTTCATTAGCTTCCTATTGCTCCTAAATCAAATACCAAAGTAAATCTCATAGTATTTGCCAGTGGATTTGTTCCACCTATATTACTAGTACTAATTAAATACGAAAAATCAAGTGCAAAAACATTGTATTTTACTCCGGAACCAAAAGTAAGATACTTTCTACCTCCTTTTGTGTCGTGTTCATGAAAATACCCTGCTCTTAACGCAAACTGATTTGAATACCAATATTCCATACCAGCAGAAACATTAATTTCTCTCATTTCTTCTTTAAACTTACTTCCAGGAACAGGCACTCCATTCTCATCTATTTCCCCCGGAGCATCTCCAAAAGATTGAAAAATACCGGTCACAATCCCTACATCGGGATCTTTTCCAGCGATAATCTCTCCAGTTTCGTTATCATATAGTGGTGGAGAAGGAACCAATAACTTATTAAAATCAATAGCGAATGATATCTTATTGTAATCATCCATTTCTGTAGTAATGTCTGTTCCCAACCTTAAATTAATTGGAATAAAATCTCTAGTAATTGTTTCTGTATAGGAAATCTTGTTACCCATATTTGATATATTCATACCTACAGAAATATCTGATTTCTTTGCACCAATAGTAGTAGGTTTAGTATAAAAAGTTGAGATATCAGAAGAGATAGATTGACCAGCTACTGTCTCTGTACCTCCTGCTGTTTGACCTCCTGTTAAATTAGAGTAAATATATCTGGCAGAAATAGCTATAGACAAATCTCTTGATAGCTTTCTTGAATAAGCCGTTCCCAGAGCCATTTCATTTGGTTTATATTGTCCTATAACCTGACCAGAATTATCTGTAAAGGTAATGTCTCCTAAGGAAAAATATCTTAATTCATATCCTATTGCCTCATTATTATTTAGTTTGTAATAACCCCCAATATACTGAAGATTTATATCAGGAACCAATTCTCTTAACCAAGGAACAATAGATACTGATATCCCAATGTTGTCTTGGGTAAAACTTAATTTTGCAGGATTCCAATGCATAGAACTCGCATCTGGTGAAGTAGCTACTCCAACATCTCCCATTGCTCCTGACCTAGAATCTGGAGAAATAAGTAAAAAAGGAACAGCTGTAGTAATAGTATTTAAATTTCCTCCTAAAACCTCATCATAATCAATTTGTGCTTTAGCAGAAAAAACACAAGAAACAGATAGAAAAAAGATTATAAACTTCTTCATTAAATTTTTTAAATTTTTGGCAAATATACTTCTTTTTATATTGGTTATTAACGAAAGAATTATTTCAATATTACTAATTTTTCTAACTTTTCTATAAATTCACCATTCTCATCTTTTACTTTTAATTTGTAGATATAAGTACCCCTTCCAATATTTTCTTGAAAGTCATCTTTCCCATTCCAGTGAATTGGACCTACTCTGAATCCTGTATTTACTTGTAATGAATTGATTGTTTTTACCAGTTTTCCAGAAACTGTATATATCTGAATTTGAACCTCTAGATTCTGATTAGGACGATTATGTTCAAAGAAAAAAGAAGTATTTGTAGTAAAGGGATTTGGATAATTTAGTAGATGTTGAATTTCGAAATCTTCAGATTCAGCAACTATAAAATCAATAGACGATTCGGAAGAATTATTAAATACATCCCATACTTTAAACTCAATAGTATGTGATCCTGGATCTAACTCATTTAAAGAATATTCAACTCTACCTTTCTGATAACTATCTTTTTCTGCCTCATAATAGTCGTTAAGAATTATCTTTTTTGAATTATCCCCATCTATTGTTATCGAAATGTCATGGCCAATACCATTACCTATAGTATTAATACCAGAGGAATCTTCTACAAAAGCTAAAAATGTAGGAGTAGAATTTGTTATTCCTCCAGAAACAAATTGTTTATCATTCATAAATAACTCAATTGAAGGACCTAAATCATCCATTACTATATCTTTTGAAATACCTCCAACAATAAAACTTTCATTCCATCCACTTGCATCTATATTTTCAGATTCTTTTGCTGCGTAATAAGAAACTCTACCAAAATCAAAATTATAATCTATATCTTTAGGAACAATAAAACTAAATGTAAACACTCCATTTACTACTGAGGATCTACCTTTATAAATAATATTAGTCTGTTTTTTATAATCCATAGGAGTAGATGATTGTTGTCCTTGTGTTTGAACAACCTTCTCCTTGTCAAAAACTATAATTTCTATTTCTCCATTAAAATCATTCACTATTATAGAATCTTCTGAAATTATCTCTCCTGTAAAAGTAACTTTACCTAAAGCCGAAATTGTATCAGGAAAAGAAGTAGTTCTCACTCCAAAATTTGGATATGCCAAAGACATCATAGGGTCTCCTAAAAGAGTAAATTTATTACTGTTTATACTTGTTCCACTTAAAGCTTTTGTCTGTAAAAACACATCACCTAAAGATGGATATTCTCCATCTATTTTTTCAAATAAAGAATTTATGAAATTAGTATTTAAATTATAATTTAAGTGTGAATATACATATCTAGTTGTAGTTAATAAAGCTACTCCTCCACCATTTGGATTTAAAATAATATGTTCCCCTCCAGAAGTTAATTCTGGATTATCCAATCGCCCAAACTCACAAGTTGCTGTAACAAATAAAGGAAGTTTATCATAATTATCCCAATCTAAAATCTGATCTACCTCAATAATTCTTTCTTTGGTAAGACCTTTCTCCCCTCCATGCCCTGTATAATTTACCAATAATGTACCTTTATCAATCCTTCTATCAATAGCATTTTTACAATCTTCACTTCTAGGACCCACAGGGGTAGATTCTTGATTGTAAATATCTAAATACAGTTTTTCAAAATTATAATTATTGTAATTATCATCAATTATATTACATAAGGCATCTGCTTGACTCATATGAATATTTCCATCACTATCATCTCCGTCATCAGCAATAAAACAAGCCATGTTTCTCCAACTTCCTCTAGTAGATTTTTCATGATAATTTATAATTTTATCTACCATAATATTTGCCTCAGCGAGAGTTTTTGCAGGCAATCTACCAATACCTATATCTACTAAATCACTTTGTAGCAAACCTTCGTCATCATCTAAATATCCAAAATAGTCATCTGTCGAAAAAGTATTTAAAGGACTAAAAGAATTTGTAGATTGATAGGTAATGACAAAGTTAGTGTTGTTGCTAAGTCTGTCTTTAGGGTCGTAAGAAGCGTCACCTACAATTAACAAATATTTAAAAGTTGAATTAGGTAGATTATATAAATATCTACAATAATCCCTAATAGAGCTTATGTCTTGTTTGCCAGATGAGAATTCATTATAAATCTCTTGAGGAGTTACAATTTTACATTTGCTTCCATCTTTATTGTAATGAAAATCCTTAAGTTTTTTTGCTGCAGATGTAAAATTTGGGTGGCAAACAATAAGCATCTCAAAATCTGTTTCTCCATGTAAATTTTGATTAGAAATAGAACCTAATAAATTTGGAGTTTTGTATTCTGTTCCATCAAATATAATAAACTTTTCATCGGAATATCCGGAAAAATGATCATAAACAAACCTTACACTCTCTGAGTCTACAAACTGTAAATCATGTTTCTTTATGTTGAGAACATCTGTTACATTCCAAACAACATCTTTTAAAGTTGCGTTCTTTATTAATAAAGATGATTGATAATCTTCACCACTTAGTGCTTTCCTAAAATTTAATTGACCACCATCGAATTTTAATTCACGAAAAGTACAGATCTCTAAAGAATTCAACCACCCTTTGTGAGTTGCAGAATTTCTATTAAAATTAATATCAATATTAAAATTATCAGATGATGGTGAAAATGTCCCTTCCGCTGAAGCAGTTGTTGCAAAATCATCTAAATATCCATAACTTACTGTTCCTAATGAAACATCCATAAATTGAGTTCCATTTTCACTAAAAATAAAACTAGGACTAGATGAAGCTCTTGCAGCAACTCTCGCTTTTACAAATGCAACAGAGTTTGAATTAATATTTGGTACATCAAAAGAGAATGATTGAAATAAATTTTCATCAAACTCCTCTCCATACCACTCCTCCCCTGATTGAATAAAATTTAGTATATCATTTTCATGAAATTGCAAATCATTAAAGTCATTAAAAGTATTTTGGTCTAAATTTATTAAACTGTTCTGATAATTTTCAATTCTTTTGGGATTTCCTTCATTTTTTATTGTAATAAAATAAAAATTAAAATCATCATACAAATGTTTGTGATGATCAAACTTTCCAACGTAATTTAAATTTGGAGTCCATTCATTTACACTTTGTCCATAAAACAATATTACATCTCCATCTTCAAAGATTCCGTTGTTATTATTATCTATAATTTCAATTGCATTTTCTTGTAAATCTTCATGTCTATAAGATGAGTTTAATCTTGGTAGCATTCCACCTCCATTTCCATACAATCGAATAGAATTTAGAGTAAGATTATTAGTATTAATTCCTAAAGATTTAAAATCCGAATAAGTTAATCTATAAACCGCATTTTCATCAACTGAAACTTTATACCAATCTCCATTTTTTAAAACTGATTCTATCTTTTCGGACTTCCTCTTTTTATTAGCAAAATACTTTTTTGTAGTGTTCTTATACTCAAATTTACTTATTTTCTTGTACGAACCCGCAACTTTCACATATGGAAAAAGAATAGTTATTTGATATGGAATTTCAGAAGAAAATTTAATATCTGAATGATATATTAATGTGTTTGATATGTCTAAATATTCTAACTTTTTCCTCTCCTCATCGGTTACATCTATAAAATGAGTATCATAAATTTCTATTTCATAATAGTAATTTTGATTTAACCTTTTGATTTTTTGATAAGAGGGAAGTCCGTTATATTTACTTAGGTAAACTGATTCATTAAATGAAGTTAATTCTGTCTCTAGATAATTTATAGTCTTCCAATCTAGTGAAACTGAAGATTGAGCAGAAATTAATATAGATGCAAAAAATATAAATATAAAGGAAAGTGATTTTTTTAGATTCATAAAACAAAAGTAAATATTTATTAGTTTCTATATGAATTAACGACCATAAAAAAGAAAAATTATACCTGATTCTTTCAGTAATAAATAAAATTCATATCTTTGTAAAATTGAAATAACGATGAAGACTCCATATGAAGAACAATATTATTAGAATAGCTTTACTAGTATTCGGATTCACCTCACTAGTTAATACAGTTAATGCTCAAGACCCAGCTTTCAGTCAATTTTACTCTAATCCTTTATATTTAAATCCTGCTTTTGCTGGAGCAAACAATGGAGGTTGTCCTACTGCAATTTTAAATTACAGGGATCAATGGCCGGGAATTGGTAGAACATATGTAACTTATTCAGCTTCTTATGATCAACATATTGATGCTTTGGGGGGTGGACTTGGTGTAATTGTAGCTCAAGACAAAAGTGGTTCTGGAAACCTAAACACTTTACACGCATCGCTTTTATATTCTTATCTTCTAGAGGTAAATAGAGATTTTACAATAAAAGCAGGTTTTGAAGCCTCATATAGATCCCTCAACCTCAACTGGGACAATTTAACATTTGGAGATATGATTGATCCAACATACGGCTTTATCTACCAAACAGATGAGGACATTGTAAATAATTCAGATAATGTAAGTTTTCCTGACTTTTCCGCTGGTTTTTTAGGATATACTGAAAATATGTACTTTGGTTTTGCTGCTCATCACCTTACTCAACCTGATCAAGGGTTTATCAGCGTCAGTAATCTACCAACGAAGTACACTGCCCATATTGGTGGTAATTTCCCATTGAGTAGATATTCCAACAATGTTACTACTATTTCTCCAAACTTCTTATATCAACGACAACAAGATTTTCAACAATTCAACTATGGGGTATATGTAAATAGAGGTCCTATCGTTGGCGGTTTATGGACAAGAAACAGTATAAAGAATTTTGATTCCTTCATACTAATGTTTGGGTTAGTACAGGAAGCATTTAAATTTGGATATAGTTATGATATTACTGTGAGTAATTTAAAAAATAGTAATACACTAGGTGCGCACGAACTATCTTTTACTCTATTTATGCCATGTCGAAATAAGAGCAAACTATACAATACAATAAGTTGTCCACAATTTTAGTTATAAACATTAGAAAAATTTAAAAAAATGATAAAAAAGAACACAATATTTTTAGCAATCTTAAGTGTTTTCATACTTTCTTCTTGTTCGAAACAACATTCTACTACTACAGGATGGGAATATAATGAAAGGAAACAGGGAGGTTTTGATGTGAAAGACTTTTATGAACAAACTCCAGGTCCTGGACTTGTATTTGTAGAAGGAGGAAGACTTACAATGGGTAGAGTCGAAGAAGATGTTATGTATGATTGGAATAATATTTCAAAAACTGTTACAGTATCATCTTTTTACATTGATGAAACAGAGGTTAGAAATATTGATTATGTAGAGTATTTAGAGTGGATTAAGAAACATTATGTTTATGAAAATAGTCCATTTTTCACTGGAACAGCAAGGCCTGAAATTTACAAAAAAGCTTTACCTGACACCTTAGTATGGAGAGATAAACTTGGAGAAAATGAAATGTTCTTAAAGAATTATTTAAGACACCCAGCTTACAGAGAATATCCAGTAGTTGGAGTGTCATGGGAACAAGCAAACGACTATTGTATCTGGAGAACTGATAGGGTTAATGAAAGGATATTAATTGAAGCTGGATTAATTATGGAAGTAACTCATCCAGATAGAGAAGGAATAGAATATCCTTTCACCACAGATGGATACTTACATGGTTCTGAAGATTATTTAGCCAACTTTGTTACTGAAAAACAAAAAGGTAAAATAAAAAACCTAAAAGTCCTTAAAGATGATGATGAAGGAAGATATTCTAATATGGAAGACGGGATCTTACTTCCAAATTATAGACTACCTACTGAAGCTGAATGGGAACATGCTGCTCTTGGTTACATAGGAAATAATGTAGGTGATAATCATGATCAAAGAAAAATTTATCCTTGGAACGGGTCTTCTTTAAGAAATAATACAAAACAAAATCAAGGTCAGATTATGGCTAATTTCAAAAGAGGAAGAGGGGATAATATGGGTGTCGCAGGAAGCTTAAATGACGATGCAGATATAACTGCTCCTGTAAGATCATACTGGCCAAATGACTATGGTTTATATAACATGGCCGGAAATGTTTCTGAGTGGGTAGCTGATGTTTACAGGCCTATAACAGAACAAACAACAACCGCGGATCATAGGCCTTACAGAGGAAATGTTTTCAAAACTCATAAAATAAATAAAGATGCGGGTCCTGGTGAAAATCCATACATAATAAATGAACAAGGTCATATTCAAGATACATTAGTATCAGTTTCGGAAAATATCTACAGAAGAAATTATAAAAAAGCAAATAATATTAATTTCTTAGATGGAGATATTGAATCTCAAATGGACGCTACTTGGAATAACGATACTACAGAAAAATCTTCAACTGACATGGAAACAGTTAAAATTGATAAATGGAATCAAACCGCAGATAAATATAAAGATTCTCTTTATATGTCTAATTCTAATGAAATGTATGATTATGGAAATACTACATTAATTTCTGATAGAACTAGAGTTTACAAAGGAGGTTCATGGAAAGATAGAGCCTACTGGTTAAACCCAGGAACAAGAAGATTCTTAGATCAATCACAATCTTCAGACTGTATTGGATTTAGATGTGCTATGGATAGAGTTGGGCCTTCTAAATCTGATTTAAAGTCTAATCAGAGGAAAGAGGTTGACTATAGTAAACCGAAAGGTAGGTAGTAAAATAATAAGTTCTTTGATAAAACCCCAGTTTTGGGGTTTTATTTTTTATTATGAATATTTCTGAATTATATAAACTATTTCTTAAACATCCTGTAATTTGTACAGATAGCAGAAGTATAATTCGAGATAGTATCTTCTTCTCATTAAAAGGAGAAAATTTTAATGGAAATAAATTTGCAAAACAAGCCTTAAATAATGGATGTAGATTTGCAATAATTGACGAAGAAGAATATTATTCAGATGGATGCATTTTAGTAAAAGATGTTAAAGAAATTTTACAAAAACTCGCTACCTACCATAGAAAACAACTCTCAATCCCTATTATTGGGATAACAGGGACAAATGGAAAAACAACTAATAAAGAACTTTTACATTGTGTACTTGCCAGTCAATATCAATGCTATGCGACAAAAGGAAATCTTAACAATCAAATCGGAGTTCCTTTAAGTATTCTAGAAATTAATAACACTCATGAAATTGCTATAATTGAGATGGGAGCAAGTGAGATTGGTGAAATTGAAAAACTCAGTAATATTTCTCAACCAAACACAGGAATTATTACAAATGTAGGGCTTGCTCATTTAGAAGGATTTAGAAATTTTAAAGGCGTAGTAAAAACAAAAACTGAGTTATATAATTTTATAGAGAAAACAAATGGAACAGTATTTGTAAATTCAGAGGATAGGATTTTATTAGAAAAGAGTAACAAAATTAAAAGAGTTCGATTTGGAAAAGGAGCAACTGCTGACTTTAATGCACAATTAATAGAAGAATTTCCTTTTATATCAATTAAGATAGGTAACACTTCTATAAACTCTAATTTAATTGGAGAATTTCAATTTTATAATATTTTAGCTGCTTGCGCAATAGGTAATTTCTATGGTATTACAACAAATAATTTAAAAAAATCCATTGAGAACTACAAACCTAAAAACAACAGAACTGAAATTGTTGAAACTAAGATGAATTATATAATACTAGACGCATATAATGCTAATCCCTCTAGTATGAATTCTATGATAGAATCTTTTTCTAAGCTAGAAAGAAATAGAAAACTATGTATCTTAGGAGAAATGAGAGAACTAGGAGAATATTCAAAGAATGAACATATTTCTATTATAGAGAAAATGACAAAACTAGATATAGAAACTATTTTTATTGGGGAAGAATTTACTAACTTATCAAATATAAATTCATACAAAAATACTTATGAATTCTTAAAAGAAAAAGATAAATTTAAACTGAATAATAGAACTATCCTTATAAAAGGATCTAGAGGAATAAAACTAGAAAAACTTATTGATTATCTTTAAGCGAGTTCTTCTAAAGTATCTTTTATTAATTTTCTTAGTAATACTATGAAAGATGCAATGAACATTCCTAATAAACCAAAAATCAACATCGAAAAGATTGTAGGTCTTTTTAAAGATTGTAATGGGAGAATTGGATAATCAACAACCTGAATAATTGGAGTGTCCTCCAATAAAGTCATCTTCAAAATCTCTAGATTTTTCACAATCTCTAAATACATTGCATTTAACACCTTTACTTCTCTCATATACTTAATCTCATCCAGCCTTCCCGAAGATGTTATTACTCTTGTGTTTCTATCTTTTACTCTTGCTAATTTTTTTTCAGCTTGTTGTAATTCATTAAAAATTGAATCTGATCTATCTTGTAAATTATTCAAAGAAAATCGAGTCTTTTCTGTTTGATATTCAGAATACATTTCTGACATTTGATGAATCAAACCTTCAGAAAAAGTCTTAGCAAATTCAGGACTAAGAGATACATAATTTAAATTTAGAATACTTGCGTCATCATTCTGATATGTTAAATTTAACTTTTCTTTTATAATTTCCATCCAAACTACAGTTGTAATACTATCTATATACTTTTCATTAATATTTATTAATAAAGAATCCTTAATCAAATTGTTTATTTCAATATAATGATTTAGGAGCTTGGAATTAACATTGGATATAATAGAATATTGATTCAATGTAGATTCAATAATTCTTCTTGATTTTAAAAGCTCTATAACATTCTGCTGACTAAAAGATGAAGATGAATTTCCACCTAAATCAAAGCCAAATTGACTTGCCATACCACTTACAGAAGAGAGATTAAATCCTTCTGCATTATCTTCTACAATAAAAGATATTGTAGCAACATAAGTATCCTCTCTAGATAAAGAATAAAAATATCCTATTATTAAGAACAGAATAGTAAAAGAGAAAATTAGAAAAACTTTCTGTTTTAACTCCTTCAGATAATCCCTAATCGAAATTATAACATCCTTTAATGTTGCTTCATTATCGTTCATAACATTCATTCTAGAAAGAACCTTGAATTCTATTAATTAATAAATATAAAGACATTACCCCTGTAACTTTCACTAAAGTATTTTCAATCGCTTGATTCCAATCAACAGGAATCACTTTAGACTTAAGAACTTCTTCCTTAGTTGCCACTCTAATAGTAGAACCTTTTGTTACTTTTGGAGAGATGGAAAACAAACCAAGATCTATAGACTTTTTAACTGAACCATTTGGATAAACAACTACAGTCCTACTTCTATCATTGGACTTAGAGTAACCTCCTGCAAAATTATTAATGTAATAATCTGCTCTTTTAGCCCCCGAATATGGTACACTAATACCTCCACCTTCTTCATAGTTGTATAAAGAACCTGTTACATAAACAATATCTATAGATTTTGGAATAACTAAACTGTCCGATTCTGACAATACAATATTATGCTTAGAATCAACCTTTAAAGCCTTATTCAAATCAAAAGATACAATTGTATATTCAAATTTATCTGTTTCAATCAAAGAGGAAGACTTACTTATTTCGGATTCTAATAAATCTTGTGAATACATATTGTACAATGATGTGTCAGATAATATCACCTCTTTAAATTCTTCAGATATTATTTTATTTAAAATCTCCTGTTCTTTTATTTTAGTTTTACGATATAATCTAACTCCATCAGGAAAAGCATTTTTAGTTAATCCACCAGATCTCTGAATCAAATCAGACACTCTATCTCCATCAGTTATTAAGGCGTATGTTCCTGGGTAAACAACCTCTCCACTAATCTTTACATTTATCGGATCTCTATAATCAGGATTCATTCTTATGAAAATTTGATCATTATTTTGTAGAATAAAATTTGATTGATCTGGACTTAAACTTAAATCCGAATTAATTGATGAAGCTAGTACAATAGATCTTTTTGTAGTTAAATTATTAGAATCCATCTCTAAAACTCTTGAAATTTCAATCCTACCTCCACTAGATTCTATTTTTAATCCACCAGAAAGTTCAATTGCTGATGATAATTTCATTCCTTTTCCAAAGGTTAATTCTCCTGGATTCCTCACTGATCCGAAAACAGAAACAAAATAACTATCATGAAAGTCATCTATTGACATTACTTTAACTATATCATACTCTTTTAATGTAATATTTGAATTACTTTCTGGATTTTGTAATACAGATTCTAAGTCAACTGAAATACTTTTTCTTGATCCATCCTGCATTTTTCTTAACACATAGCATCTCTCTTTAAATAGATACTCATTGATACAATTTGTTCTTAATAATAAATCTAATATTTTTTCTCCTTCAACAAATTCATAGTCCCCTTCAACGCCAACAGTACCTTCTAATGAAACAAAATTTGATATTTTTCTTTGTATTTTATTTACAATAATCTCATCAGCAGACCTTAGTTTTGTTTTCGACAAATCTTTTTGATGAACATCATGAACTAATAAACCTTCATTTTCAAACCTCTTTAAGGTTATGATATTTTTAGAAGCTTCTGAAGTGTAACCACCAGCAAATACAATTAAGTCTTTTAAATTATCAGTATTTTTTACTTCATAAGTATAAGGTCTATTTACCTCACCTTTTACTTCAACCAAATTACTTGCAGAAGATACTAAAATATAATCCCCATCTTGAAGATAAATATCTTTATGTTCACTAGATTTGAATAAAAATTCATAAACATCTAAAGAGTCTACAATTTCTCCATTTCTTTTAATATAAATATTACGGATAGATCCAATCTGAGTTGGTCCATTAGCGACCATTAAAGCGTTAAATGCCGTATTTATTGCGGGAATAGCGTAAGAACCTGGATTGTATACTTCACCTACAATGTTTACTAATATTACTCTGGAATAGATTAATGTAATTTCCATCTGAGAATTATACATACCAAGTTTTTTTCTTATTAATGATTTCGCATCTTCAAACGTTAAGCCTTTTACATAGATTCTCCCAAAACCACTTGGACTGATATATCCTCCTTCATTAACCTTAACAACATCAGTATAATCAGAATTTCCCCAAACTGCAATACTTAATTGATCTCCAGGTCCTATTTCATAATTATTAGGAGCATTGGGATTTGTAGCCTTTTGATAAAAATTTATATCTTTTGATCTGAAAATATCTTGTCCATAGATTTTAGCCTTAGGGAAAACTAAAGTGTCTTCTAACGGTCCAGTATTATTTATATTCTTATAAAATGTGCTTATTTTTTCACTAAATCCAGAATTAGTATCAATAGTATTCTCTGAGTATACCCCTATACTGTTTTTAAAATCAAGCGCTTCTTTAACCTCATCTTCTGACAAACCCATTTGTCTTAAAACTTGTTCTGAAGGAATATCAGATGGCTTAAGTTCAGACAGGTTGACATTTGATGGTAAAAAACTAGCATTTTGTGAGTTAACATTCTGCGACAAAGTAATTATACTTAAACCACAAAATAGTATTGAAAGAAATATTTTCTTCATAATTTTTTATTTTAAAATAGAACGAGATATAATAATTTTCTGAATTTCAGAAGTTCCTTCGTATATCTGTGTAATTTTCGCATCCCGCATTAATCGTTCTACATGATATTCTTTTACAAAACCATAACCCCCATGAATTTGTACTGCTTCTACAGTTGTTTTCATTGCAACTTCCGAAGCAAAAACCTTAGCCATAGCTCCCGATAGGTCATAACTTAAACCATTATCCTTTTCCCAAGCAGCTTTTAAACATAATAATCGTGCAGCTTCAATTTCAGTTGCCATATCAGCAAGTTTAAAAGCAATTGCTTGATGTTGATTAATCTCTTTTCCAAAGGCTTTTCTTTGCTTAGAATATTGTAATGATAGTTCATATGCTCCTGAAGCAATACCTAAAGCCTGTGAGGCAATTCCTATTCTACCACCGGAGAGAGTTTTCATTGCAAATTTAAATCCAAATCCATCTTCACCTATTCTATTCTCTTTTGGAACTTTTACATCTGTAAACATTATTGAATGTGTATCAGATCCTCTAATTCCTAATTTATTCTCCTTCGGGCCAACTACAAAACCATCCATATTTTTTTCTAAGATAAAAGCATTGATTCCTTTATGCCCTTTTTCTATATCTGTTTGCGCAATTACTAAATATATAGAAGCTGAATTTCCATTTGTTATCCAGTTCTTTGTTCCATTAATTAGATAGTGATCACCCTTATCAATAGCAGTAGTTCTTTGAGATGTTGCGTCAGATCCAGCTTCTGGTTCAGACAAACAAAATGCTCCAATTATTTCACCACTTGCTAATGGTTTTAAATATTTTTCTTTTTGTTTTTCTGTACCAAAAGTTTCTAAACCCCAACAAACTAACGAATTATTCACTGACATAGCTACTGAACAAGAAGCGTCTACTTTAGAAATTTCTTCCATTGCTAAAACATAAGAAATAGTATCCATTCCAGCTCCCCCATACTTTGGGTCAACCATCATCCCTAAAAATCCTAATTCTCCTAATTTCTTAATTTGTTCCTCAGGAAAGCGCTGATTTTCATCCCTTTCAATTACACCAGGTAACAACTCTACTTGAGCGAAATCTCTTGCTGCATCCCTGATCATTTTATGTTCTTCGGTAAGTGTAAAATCCATATTCTAGATTTTAATTTTTTTTAAATTTTTATACGCAAAAGTACTGATTTTTAAGTTATTTTTGGGAAATTTATTGATGAATAAAAAATATCATATTATAGGAATAATGTCTGGGACCTCACTAGACGGAGTAGACATAGTAAAATGCACATTTGTAAATAACGGAGATTGGTCTTTTAATTTAAATAGATTTGAAACTATTCATTATTCAAAATATTGGAAAGAAAAATTAGAAAAATTACACACAAAATCTTCAAAAGAAATCGGAAATTGTGATAAGGAATATGGAAAATTACTAGGAAATATATGCAATCAATTTATTCAAAAAAATAATCTTAAAGTAGATTATATTTCTTCACACGGACATACAATTTTTCATCAACCGGAGATGAAACACACTCTTCAAATAGGATGCGGAAACACTATTGCTGAAACAACAAATATTACAACAATTAATAATTTTAGAGAACTTGATGTATCATTAGGAGGACAAGGAGCTCCTCTTGTACCTATTGGTGATTTGCATTTATTTTCTGAATATAAGTATTGTTTAAATCTAGGAGGTTTTGCAAATATTTCTGAAAAAAAAGAAAAGATAATAGCATTTGATATTTGCCCAGTAAACATTGTTATGAATGAAATTTGCAAAAAAATAAACAAACTATTCGATAGGGATGGAAAATTAGCTAATAAAGGTAAGGTTATCCCTTCTCTTTTAAATGAACTTAACCAATTAGAATTTTACAAGAGAAACTCTCCTAAATCACTCGGCAGAGAATGGGTGGAGAAAAATATAAACCCCATAATAAATAAAAATAATTATTCTACAATAGATAAGTTAAGCACATTTTGTGAACATATTGGTTATCAGATAGGATCCTTCTTGAAAGATGAATCTGTTTTAGTAAGTGGAGGTGGCACATATAACAAATACTTAATAGAAAAAATTAGAGAATATTCTAAATCTAAAATAATCATTCCAAAGAGTGAAATAATTGATTTTAAGGAAGCAATAATTTTCGCTTTTCTAGGGGTTCTAAGATTAGAAAATAAAAACAATTGTTTAATGAGTGTTACAGGAGCTAAAACTGATAATTGTGGGGGAGATATTTATATAAAATAAGAACTTCTAAAATTAAGATTTTCAAAACCTTAAATTTAGTACATTTGCTCAAAAATAAAAACACTTAATGGAAGAATTATTAAAGAAATTTGAAGACAAAAGACCGGAATTAGTGTTTGAATGGAAAGATGAATACACAGATGCTGAAGGTTGGATTGTTATTAATTCTCTTAGGGGTGGAGCTGCAGCTGGAGGAACTAGAATGAGAGTTGGAGTAACTAAAGAGGAAGTATTAGCTCTTGCTAAAACAATGGAGATTAAATTTACTATTGCTGGACCTCCAATTGGAGGAGGGAAATCTGGAATTAATTTTGATCCTAGAGACCCAAGAAAAACAGAGGTATTAAACAGATGGTATGCAGCAGTTAAACCATTATTAAAAACATATTACGGAACTGGAGGAGACATGAATGTGGATGAGGTTCATGAGGTAATTCCAATATGTAAAAAAAACGGAATTTTATTTCCATTAGAAGGAATTGTGAACGGACATCATAGAAAAGATGGAGCAGAGAAAAGGAAGATTATCAACCAACTTTCAGAAGGTGTACCCTTAATTGTTACTGACCCTCAATTAACTCCGGAACCTAAAATGCAATACACTGTAGGGGATTTAATCACAGGATATGGTGTTTCTGAAGCAATTCTTCATTATTACAACATATATGGTGGTGATATAAAAGGAAAAAGAGTTGTGATACAAGGTTGGGGAAATGTAGCTGGAGCTGGAGCTTATTATTTAGCTCAAGCAGGTGCTATTGTGGTAGGAATTATTGACAAATTTGGAGGAGTAATAAAATCAGAAGGATATTCTTTTCAAGAAATAAAATCATTATTAATTAATAGAAGTTCTAATTTCTTAGAAGCTGCTGACATGTTGAGTTTTGATGAGGTAAATGAAAAAATTTGGTCAGTTGGAGCAGAAATATTTGTTCCGGCCGCAGCTTCTAGATTGCTTTCTCAAAATCAATTGGATCAGATGATTGATGGAGGGTTAGAAGTTATTTCTTCTGGTGCTAATGTTCCTTTTGCTGATGAGGAGATATTTTTTGGGCCTATCTCTAAAAGTGCAGACGAAAGAATAAGTGTTTTGCCTGATTTTATTGCAAACTGTGGAATGGCAAGAGTGTTTGCTTATTTAATGGGAGATAATATTGAAATATCTGACACAGCAATATTTACAGACACTTCAAAAAGAATTCGTGAAGCTCTTCAAAAATCATTTGATGAAAATAACTCTAAACAAAATATTTCTAGAACCTCTATGGAACTAGCTCTAAAACAACTTATATAAAATGGAAAAAATAAAACCTTTTTTACACAATGAATATTTAGAAAACTCCGGAACAAGTTATCTAATTTTTATTTCTGCGATTATTTTAGGATTAATTTTTAAAGGATTAATCTCAAAATATCTAAGTAGACTATTGTACAGTGTTATTGGAAGTAGAGAGAAGAGAGTAGGACAACAAAAGTTTGATGAACTATTAACAAAACCTATCGGTTTTTTCATCATGTTATCTATTCTTTATTTTGGAGCGAATCAATTAACATTTCCAGAATCTTGGAATTTAGTAAGTGTTGATGAATTAGGAACCAGAATGTTTTTAACAAAAGGATTCTCTCTAATCTATATTTATTCTATATTTCTCATTGTAAAAAGATTGATCTCATTTTTTGGGATTTTATTACAAAAAAGAGCGGAGGAATCTGAAAACAAAATGGACGATCAACTTGTTCCTTTTGCAATAGAAATAATTAAATTCTTTTCATATATATTTTTAATCTTTATAATTTTAGGAGAAGTATTTAATGTAAATGCAACTGGATTAATTACAGGACTTGGAATTGGAGGTATAGCTCTTGCAATGGCATCTAAAGAAAGTTTAGAAAATCTATTAGGATCCTTTACCATCTTCTTAGACAAACCCTTTACTGTTGGTGATGTAGTGACAGTTGGAAATGTCACAGGAACTATAGAAAAAGTTGGTTTTAGAAGTACTCGAATTAAAACTTTTGACAGAAGTATTGTTACAGTCCCTAATAAAAAAATGATAGACGCAGAACTAGATAATTTAGGACTTAGACCTGTAAGAAGAGTAAAATTTTATATTGGGTTAACTTATGAAACAAACCCTGAACAAATAAGAAACATTGTTGCTGACATACAGAATCTTATTGACAAACATCCAAAAACTAATCAAGAAGCTAAAGTAAAATTTCAAGAGTTTGGAGCAAGTTCTTTAGATCTTTTAGTTTTATATTATGTAGACAGTCCCTTATGGGAAGATTTAGTAGAGGTAAAAGAGGATATAAATTTGAAAATTATGGATGTGGTTAAAAAACATAATTCAGACTTTGCTTTCCCATCTACAACAGTATATTTGCAAAAATAAATTTTTTAAAATTATGATTATACCATTAATGTTAACAGTATTCTCACTAGGATACTTAGTAATCGCATTTGAACACCCATTAAAAATAGACAAAGCAGCTACTGCACTTTTAATAGGAGGAATATGTTGGGCACTTTTTGCATTTTCAGGAAATACAATAAATTTAGAATATGAACTTCAACATCATATTATACACATTGCGGAAATCTTATTTTTCTTATTAGGAGCCATGACTATTGTAGAAATGGTAGATGTAAATGGGGGATTTAATATAGTTACTGAAAAAATTAAAACAACTAATAAATTAAAATTAATTTGGATTATTAGTATGATAGCTTTTTTCTTTTCTGCGGTGTTAGACAATCTAGCAACCTCTATAGTAATGGCCTCACTTTTAAATAAGATGATGAAAAACAAAGAGGATATTTGGTTATTTGGTGGATTAGTCATTTTAGCCGCAAATGCAGGTGGGGCTTGGTCTCCGATTGGAGATGTAACAACAATAATGCTTTATGCAAAATCATATGTTAGTGAAAAAATAATCATAGACATCTTTATTCCTTCTCTGGTGTGTGCGATAGTCCCACTAATTTATTTATCATTTAAAGTTAGAGGTGAAGTTGAGGTTAATCAAACAAATATCTCTTCCAAAAAACTGATAAACACACCATTGGAGCGTAATATTATATTTTATGTTGGAGTATTTGCGTTGTTATTTGTTCCTGTATTTAAAATTATTACTGGACTAGCTCCATTTATGGGAATGTTATTATCTTTAG
Organism: Flavobacteriales bacterium; assembly: GCA_002696275.1. Lineage (GTDB taxonomy): Bacteria > Bacteroidota > Bacteroidia > Flavobacteriales > BACL11. The sequence continues at coordinate 3,998 of NZRO01000026.1, read as the reverse complement.
GGGTTTTATGGGTAATTAGTGAGTGGTTACATAGAAATAAAACTCCTGAAAAAAAATCAAAAGTATCTGTGGTTTACGCTCTAAAAAAAGTTGACACACCAACTATATTCTTTTTTTTAGGAATTTTATTAGCTGTATCATCTCTTCAATCAGCTGGTCAATTAGATATATTAGCTAAATATTTAGAAACGACATTTAATGGCACCTCTCTAAATGGTATATTTATTATAAACATAATTATAGGTTTTCTATCATCAATTGTAGATAACGTTCCTTTAGTTGCGGGAGCAATGCAAATGTATGCAGACGGATTAACAGATCCCAGTTACGGTTCCGGTTTTTATGAAAAAGATGGTGTATTCTGGCAATTCCTTGCATATTGTGCTGGAACTGGGGGTTCTGTCTTAATTATAGGTTCAGCAGCTGGAGTAGCAATAATGGGAATTCTTAAAATTGATTTTATTTGGTATTTAAAAAACATTTCGCTTCTTGCAATTTTAGGATATCTAGCTGGATCAGCAACATATATTTTTTTACAATAATTTATTAATTTATCGTTAATATTATCATGGATTCTTTAATACAAAACATATCAGCAACAGACACCTCTGAAGCAGTACAAGAAGAAATATTTTCTATAATTGATTTAATGACTTCAGGAGGTACAGGTGGAAATATTATAATGAGTGTTTTAGTCATCTTATCTATTTTCTCTATATACATATTAATAGAAAGAATTTCTTCACTCAATAAAGCTAAAAAAGGAAATCCTGATTTTATAAGTAAAATTAATACTCTCGTAAATAATAATAAATTTTCTGAGGCTATCTCAATATGTAAAGAAGAGGATTCTACAATCTCCAGAATGATTGAGAAGGGATTAAAAAGAAATGGCAAACCCTTTAACGAGATACATTCTGCAATGGAAAATCAAGGAAAATTGGAGGTAAATAAATTAGAATACAACCTTACAAATCTGGCAACTATTTCTGGAGCTGCTCCTATGATTGGTTTTCTTGGAACTGTTATTGGAATGATATTAGCCTTTCATGATATGGCGTCTGCTGGGGGTAATGTTGATGTAGAGTTGTTATCAAAAGGAATATACACAGCTATGATTACAACAGTAGCTGGATTAATAGTCGGAATCATATCTTATATATCCTACAACTTCTTGTTATCTAAAATTGATAAGATTGTTTTTACAATGGAGAGTGCTAGTTCAGAATTTTTAGACAATTTACAATAATTTATAATGAATTTAAGAGGAAGAAACAAGGTCAATCCAAATTTCAACATGTCATCTATGACGGATATTGTATTTCTCCTATTAATATTCTTTATGCTTACTTCTACATTAGTAAGTCCAAATGCATTAAAATTACTTTTACCTAATAGTAAAGCAAAAACATTAGAGAAACAAACTATCTCTATATCTATTAATGAAGATATTCATTTTTATATAAATGAAAACAGAATAGAGGAAAACAATCTTGAAAAAGAGATAAGAGAGATTGTAATAGGAGTAGAAGACCCAGCAATTATATTACATGCTGACAAATCCGTAGATATTGAACATGTTGTAAAAGTTATGGATATTGCCTACAGAAACAAATACAAAATTGTATTAGCTACAAAACCATAAAATGAGTTCTTCTAAACGAAATAAGAGTAAAGCATGGATAGGGACGCTGTTATTTCACTCCTTATTGATTTTACTGTTTTTCTTTACAGGTCTATCATACACTATCCCACCACCTCCTGAAGAAGGAATCAGTATCAATTTTGGAAATTCAGAATTTGCAAAAGGAGAAACTGAAAATCAACAAGAAAAATTTGAAGAAATTATTGAAGAAACTTCTCAAGAAGTTATTTCTACAGATGAAATAATAACACAAGAAAGTATTGAAACAGTAGAAACAAAAAAAGAAGAAAAAAAAGAGGAGAAAGAAAAAAATCAGGAAGTTATGGAGAAGATGGAAATTGAAGAGATAACAAAAGAGAATATAGAAGAAAAAGTAATAAATAAAAGAGCGATTTACAATCCCAATAAAAACAAAAAGAATACAGGAAACACTAGAGGAGATGGAACTATAGGAAAAGAAGTAGGAGATCAAAATTCTACAAACTACACTGGAGGAGATTTTGGTTATGGACTTTCTGAAATAGGAAGTTACAGATCAAAACCAGAAAGCTTAAACCATCCACTAGAAATGGGAAAAGGATATATCACTATTAATGTAATTGTAAATGCAGAAGGAAAAATCATAGATATAGATGATAGTAGTTTCTATTCGACGCTGGGATATGTTGGATCGTTTAAAAGAAAAAACTTATTTATAGCTATAAAACAACAGTTAAAATATGGTCCCGCTACTGGAAATGACAAATCTGATAAAATAGCAAAACTTAAACTTATCTTTACCCACTAAATGAATTATCAAGATACTATTGATTATTTGTTCCAGAAACTTCCTATTTATCAAATAAGTGGAAAAAGTGCCTATAAAGAAGACATAGGAAATATAATAGAAGCTTGTAATATTTTAGGAAATCCAAATTTAAATTTTAAATCTATACATGTTGCAGGAACAAACGGAAAAGGTTCTTGTTCTCATATGATGTCTTCTATTTTGCAAGAAGCGGAATATAAAGTTGGTTTATACACCTCTCCTCACCTCAAGGATTTTAGAGAACGAATTAAAATTAATGGAAAAATGATTCCTGAGGAGAATATTATAAATTTTGTAAGCGTAAATAAAGAGGAATTTGAAAAGATAAACATGTCCTTTTTTGAAATGACAGTTGCTATGGCATTTCAATATTTTTCAGATGAGAAAGTAGATATAGCTATTATTGAATGTGGTTTAGGGGGTAGATTAGATAGCACAAATATTATCAATCCTGAAATTTCTGTAATTACGAATATTGGATTAGACCACACTAATCTACTTGGTAACACTTTAGAAAGAATTGCTATTGAAAAAGCTGGTATTATTAAAAAAGAAACACCTGTGGTGATTGGCAGAAAACAAGACGAGATTCTAAAAGTTTTTGAAGAAAAAGTAGATAAAGAAAATTCTAAAATTTTCTATTCGGAAAACTATAATTTTTCTTCAGATTTGAAAGGCAATTATCAAAAAGAAAATATTAATACAACTGTAACAACCTTAAAACATTTAAGAAACTTTACTATTAATGAAGAGAACATCATTAATGGTTTAAGTAAAGTTATAAAGAATACTTCTTTTCTTGGTAGGTGGCAAACTATTTCTAAAAATCCATTAGTAATTTGTGACACTGCCCATAATGAGGATGGACTGAAAAAAGTACTAAATCAAATCTCTGAAATAAATTATAATAAATTACATTTTGTTATCGGTTTAGTGAAAGAAAAAAACATCTATAATATCTTAACTTTACTTCCAAAAGATGCTATTTATTACTTTTGTGAAGCAAACATTCCAAGAGCAATGGACAAGTTTGATTTACAAAAGAAATCATCTGAATTCAATTTAAATGGAGAGGTTTATTCTAGTGTAGAAGAAGCCTTAAATCAGGCAAAAAACACAGCAGAAGAAAATGACTTAATCTATGTAGGGGGAAGTACTTTTGTTGTAGCGGAAATAATTTAAAATTTCTTTTTAAAAGCTTTTATGTATTACAAATTAAATTATATTTGCAGACCACATATTGGGCGATTAACTCAGTTGGTTCAGAGTGCCTCCCTTACAAGGAGGAAGTCGGGGGTTCGAGTCCCTCATTGCCCACCAGAAATAAACCCACTTATTTAGTGGGTTTTATTATTTTTGCACAAATTAAAGATCTTATGAAAGAAAGTGATGATAACCCATTAGGAATAGAAAAACAACTTTATACCATGGAAGAATTTGGTGCTATATTGAGAAATAAATTTAGAGCAGATAATTATATTTCTAATACTATGTTAGCAGAAATATTTCTTGCTCAATATCCTGTTTACTCATGTAATATTAAAA
>NZRO01000025.1 GCA_002696275.1 Flavobacteriales bacterium | reverse complement strand
GTTGGAAATCCGTATAATCTTAATTCTACAGTAACTGCCGGTATAATAAGTGCGAAATCTAGAAAGATTAACATCCTTAATGATGGAGGTATTGAATCATTTATTCAAACAGATGCAGCGATTAATTCTGGAAACTCAGGAGGAGCGCTTATCAACACCAATGGTAATTTAATTGGAATAAACACAGCTATACAGTCCAAAACAGGATCATTTAGTGGTTATGGTTTTGCTATTCCTTCAAATATGGCAGAAAAGATTATAAATGATTTAAAAATATACGGTGAAGTGCGTAGAGCATATATTGGAATTCATATTACTGATATAAATATGCAGGTGCAAAAAGAATTAAACCTAAATGGGCTTGAAGGTGTTCTAATCTCAAAGGTATTAGAAAATAGTGCAGCAGAGCTTGCGGGTATCAAGGATCTAGATGTAATATTAGAAATAAATGGTATTAAGGTTAACTCCACTAGCGAATTACATGAATTAATTATTCAATTTGACCCGGGAGATGAAATCAAATGTACTATTCAAAGAAAAGAACAAGTTAAGACAGTCACCCTCGCATTAAAATCTTAAAAAGTTGGAAATAAGGACCGGGGTTTTATTACTGTTAAGGCAACTTTATGAACTGTAGATAATTCAGTTATTTTTTTATTCATCACAACCTTGAATGTAGAGAATTTCAAAACTCTCAACTATCAGTGTTTTTTGTTTTTTGATTATATCACTTCTAAAATGACCCGTCATTTTACATTCCATTGGGAAGTACTCCATTTCACAAACAGCTAAATATAGTTTGTTAATTTCTTCAATATCTTCATTTAAAAATTCCAAATCCCATTCTTCTAAGGTTAATTCATCCTTAAAAATATGATAGCCCTCTCCATAAATCCACCAGCCTAGATAATCTTTTTGTTTTGTGTTTTCTACTATTATCTTTATCTCATTTTCTTCAGAATCAATATCTAATTCAGTGTTAATCTGAAACTGAACAGAACAAGAATTTATCAGAATTAGTAAAAGAACTAATGCGATATTTTTATGTTTACTTATCATCTGTAAAAATTCATTTCATCTATGTATTTCCACGCTTTTTCTGACATCATATAAGAAATATCCTTGCCCTCTTTAATTGATTTTCTGATAAAAGAAGCGGATATTTCCATTTGTGGAACACCCTCAATCAAATGAANATTTTTATGAGTTCCTTCAACTTCATAAGCATGCCTTGGATATACATAAATAGAATAATCCTCCAAAATTTGTTCATAATTTTTCCACTTATGAAAATTCTTTAGATTGTCTGCTCCCATAATTAATACATATTCATTTTCAGGATGTTTTTCTGATAATCTCACTAAAGTATCAATAGTATAAGAAGGTTGAGGCATGTTAAATTCTATATCTGAAACATCCAGTTTTGGATTGTCTTCTACATCCGCTCGTATTATCTGCAACCTATGATGTTGATCTAATAAAGTTCGTTTTTGCTTTAATGGATTTTGAGGAGACACTATAAATAAGATTTTTTCTAAGTCTGAAAACCCTACAAAATAAGAGGCAATAATCTTGTGNCCTATATGCATAGGGTTAAAGCTACCAAAAAACAGACCTATTTTCATTTATTATGAATGGATAAAATTGGTTATTACTTTTTTAGTTTCAATACAAGCAATTTGCAAATCATCATTTATAATTACCTCATCAAATTCCTGATTTTGTGATATTTCTTCTTCAGCTTTCNCTAATCTTTTTACTAAACTTTCTTCGGATTCGGACCCTCTACCAACTAATCTTTCTCGTAAAACCTCTAAAGAAGGCGGCATGATAAAAATAGACAAACAATTTGAAGGGTATTGCTTTTTAATGTTTTTACCACCTGCNACATCTACATCGAATATTACTATTTTTTTTGTATTCCAAACTCTTTCAATTTCTGACTTTAATGTACCGTAATACTGATTATCATATACCTCTTCCCATTCTAAAAACGCGGCTTCCTTTATCTTTCTTTTAAATTGTTCCACTTCCAAAAAGTGATAATCTTTTCCGTCAACCTCATTATTTCTTTTGACTCTACTAGTTGCTGAAATTGAAAAGGATAGGATTGGAAGCTCTTTAAGTAAATAATGAACTATAGATGTCTTTCCTGCTCCTGATGGAGCCGATATAACAATTAATTTCCTCACTACAATATGTTTAATAACTGTTCTTTTATTTTTTCTAATTCATCTTTCATTTGAACAACAATCTTTTGCATTTCTGCATCAGAAGATTTTGATCCTATTGTATTTATTTCTCTGCCTATTTCTTGTNTAATGAATCCTAGTTTCTTTCCGTTTGAAGAATTCATATTCATAACTTCTAAAAAATAATTCAAATGTGTATTTAATCTGACTTGTTCCTCTGTNATATCTTGTTTTTCAAGATAATAGATCAACTCTTGTTCAAATCTATTTAAATCAATGTTTTTTTCATCTAGATCGGAAAGTTTATTATTTAGATTATTTTTAATCTTTTCAATTCTGTTTTTTGATAAAGGATCAATGTCTTTTAATAATTGTGAAAGTATATTAATCCTAATATTTAAGTCTTTCTCTAGTATTTTTCCTTCATCTTTTCGAAATTGTATTAAATTATCTATTGCTTTATGTGTGGCTTCTAAAATTTTTTCCCAATCTGTTTCATCTGTTTTTTCTCCTCTTATCAAAAATTCTGGCATTTGAACCATCGTTAACATGACATCTCTAAAAGTTTCAACTTCAAATCCTTCTAAAGGATCTTTATATCCTAATTCTTTTCTTAAATCTTCAATCTGTTTATGATACTCCTTGATAACATNTTTGTTTAGAGTATAATTACTTGATGATTCTGATTTTTCTCTCCATATTGATACCTCAATTTTTCCTCTTTGTAATTTTTCAGAAATTGATTTCCTTAAATCTATTTCTTTATCCCTATAAATAGAGGGCATTTTCACTATCACATCTATTTGCTTAGAATTTAACGATTTTACTTCAATAGTAAAATTAGCATTTTTTGAGTTAAGTTCAGCTTTTCCAAAGCCTGTCATTGACTGTAGCATCGAGTTAATTTTTATGCAAAGTTAGAAAAGTTTATTCTTTTTTTGTTCAGAAGGTCTAACACTTACTAAATATACTCCTATAAATATCAGAATTGCTGCAATTAACTTGGTTCTATCAATAGTGTCAACTTCTCTGTAAATAGCAAATATACTAGCTAATAATGGTTGCAAATATATATATATACTTACTGTTGAAGGGCTTAGTTGTCTTAACGCAGATGAATTAAATAGATAAGCCAAAAATGTAGTGCAGAATAGTACAAATGCAATTGCATAATAAATATTTGCAGGTATTAAATTCCAATTTACTGATGATAAACCTTCTAGTCCAAAATATAAAGTATACAACAAGCCGAATCCAAAAACATAAAACATAACTGTAATTGGGTGATACTTTTTCATTAATGGTTTTACAATTACTAAATATAAACCATAACTCAATGCATTAATNAAAACTAATAGATTTCCCAATTGAGAATCAGTGGTAAATGAAATTTGTTTACCCTGAGCTATCAATAAATACGCTCCTATAAATCCCAGCAAGATGCCAATTGCTTTTTTAAATGTAATCGATTCATTAATTATAAAAAAAGATAGTATTAATACTAAAATTGGATTTACAGTCATCACAATAGAAGCATTGATTGGAGTTGTTAAATTTAACCCTTCAAAAAACAATAATTGATTAATCGCAACTCCAAACAAACCGCAAATTGCTAGCCGTAAAAGATCTATTTTATTTATTTTCTCCTTTATAAAAAGGAAATATGTAAAAGAAAAAAGAAAAACCGCTCCTATTACACGTAATAAAACAAAACCTGATGGATCTATATAAGTTGGCATTACATCCTTAGCAATAGTGTAATTTAGTGCATAAATCAAATTTGCAATAAACAAGAATAAGTGAGCTAAAAGTATTTTATTCAAATCAGGATTTTTTACAAATGTAAAATTAAATTCTACAAAAATTGGTAGATTTGCTAACCTTAAAAAACATTAATAATGAAATTTGGAACAAAAACAATTCACGCGGGGCAANAAGCAGACCCTTCTACTGGAGCGATTANGACNCCTATATATCAAACTTCTACTTATAAACAAGATAGTCCTGGGGATTTTAAAGGGTATGAATATTCAAGAACTGGAAACCCCACAAGAACTGCTCTTGAAAACAATTTAGCCGCTTTAGAAAATGGGAAATATGGACTTTGTTTTGGTAGTGGATTGGCAGCTATTGATGCAATTATCAAACTTTTAAAGCCGGGTGATGAGGTGATTTCTACTAACGATTTATATGGAGGAACTTATAGAATTTTCAATTCTATTTTTGAAAACTATGGGATAAAGTTTCATTTTATTGGAATGAATGATAGTTCACAAATAACATCTTATATAAATGAAAACACCAAGATGTTATGGGCGGAAACTCCTACCAACCCAATGTTAAATATAATTGATATAAACAAACTAAGTTCAATTTCTAAGGAAAATNGTTTAATCTTAGTAGTAGATAATACTTTTGCAACACCTTACTTGCAAAAACCCCTTGATTTAGGAGCGGATATTGTCATGCATTCTCTTACTAAATATATGGGAGGTCATTCTGATATAGTAATGGGAGCTGCTNTTTGTTTAGACGAGGAGCTGGCTCAAAAATTATATCATATTCAGAATTCTTGCGGAGCTGTACCAGGCCCAATGGATGCTTTTTTGGTTTTAAGAGGCATTAAAACCTTACATTTACGAATGCAAAGGCATTGTGAAAATGGAAGGGTNATAGCAAACTATCTAGAAAATCACTCAAAAATTGGAGAAGTGTTTTGGCCGGGATTTGAGTCTCATCCAAATCATGAAATTGCTAAAAATCAAATGAGTGGGTTTGGGGGTATGATTTCTTTTAATCTAGTTGGCAATAAACTTCAAGACGCTGTTAAGTTGGTCTCTAATACACATTATTTTACGCTAGCAGAAAGTTTAGGAGGGGTCGAATCTCTTATAGGACATCCCGCTTCAATGACCCATGCGGCAATCCCTAAAGAAGAAAGAGAGAAAACAGGGGTTGTTGATTCTTTAATCCGATTAAGCGTGGGAATAGAAGATGTGGATGATCTTATAGAAGACCTTGAAAAGGCATTTAGCTTATTATAAGATGCATAAAGTTGCATTTATTACAGGTACTGGGGATGGAATAGGGAGATCATTAGCGCAATTACTATTGGAAAAAGGATATGTTGTTTTTGGATACTCAAGAAAAAACAAATTGAAACACCCAAACTTTAATTTTACTAAAATTGATTTAAGCAATATAGAGAGTGTACAAAATATAAATTTTCCAGAAATAAAATGTAAAGAAATAATTCTAATAAATAATGCCGCTACCATTGGAAAAATAGTTCCTATACATTTAAAAACAACACAGGAAATTGTACATGAATATAATGTAAATATTATTACTCCAACAATTTTATGTAATAAGTTCATTAATAAATACTTAAATTACAAAAAAACAATAATAAATATAAGCTCCGGAGCTGCAATAAAATCTATTCCTTCTTGGAATACTTATTCCGCTACAAAAGCTGCTTTGGACAGGTTAACAGATACAATTTCAAAAGAAAATATTCCAAATCTAGAAATATTTTCCATTCACCCTGGTATTGTAGACACAAACATGCAAAAAAGAATTAGAGATTCTGACAGTGATAAATTTCCATTAAAAGAACAATTTATAAAATTTTATAAAACAGATCAATTAGAAGACCCTAGAGTTGTTTCAAGAAAAATATTTATTGTTATCAATAATCCTGGAATTTTTAAGGAAAATATACTTTCAGCACGAAATATTGAAATTAGTTGAAATTTTTATTGTTTTTTTTAATAAAAAACGCGTAAAAATATGATTGTCAATTACTTATGATTATTTTCAATTTTTAACAAAATTTTGTTGAAAAAGTTCTTGAAATCATATAAAAAACAGCAACAATTAACATCTTATCTAACTGTATTACAGAGCTTTATAATATATTTTTATATGAAATAAGTTTATTTTAATAAAAATAGTTAACTATAAAAAAACTATTAAAAATCTGTCATAAAACAAAATATGTTTCTAAGTTTGGGGTAATTATTAACCAAAATTTATTTTTATTATGGACAAAGTATTTAAGTACTTCAATGACTTTTTTAAAGGTCTAACTGGATTAATTATGGGATTATTAGCTCTTTCAATTGTAGCTGATTTCTTATTCGGATCAGGTTCTATTGCGGGAATTGACGTGATTGGGAACATTACAGCTATTGTATCTGATTTTGCTGGTGGTGGTGTTATTGGATTAATCGGTCTTTTGATTGTTTGGAACTTAATTTCTAGTAAATAATCATATTATTAAGATTTAATAAAATAGCCCTTTTTAAAAGGGCTATTTTATTTTCCAACCAATACAATCAATTTCATGAAAGAAAAATTAAAAAAATTTAGGGAATTATTAACTGAAGTAATTGCAAGCGCATTAACATTCTTATGTTTAGGGATTGTCGTTCAGTTATTAATTAACGACACTTTACTAGGATGGGACCCTGTTGGCAATGTAAGAAATGCGGGAAGTGCTTTTATTGGTATTATATCAATTGTCTTATTGTATATATTATTTATAAGAAAGAAGTAATTTTCTAATGAGCCTCTAACCAATTCTTACCAACCCCAATATCTATTACTAAAGGAACATCTAATTCTACGGTTTGTTCCATCTTTTCTTTTACTATTTCTATCAAAGTTTCCTTCTCTGTTTTTTTTACATCAAAAACAAGCTCATCATGCACTTGTAAGAGCATTCTAGACTCTAAATTCCGACTCTCTATTTCTTTCTGAACATCTATCATTGCTTTCTTAATTATGTCTGCAGCGGAACCCTGTATAGGCGCGTTTATTGCATTTCTTTCTGCAAATGCTCTCATCATAGCGTTTCTAGAGTTAATTTCCTTTAAATATCTTCTTCTTCCTAAAATAGTTTCTACATATTCATTTTCTCTTGCCTTAACAATACTGTCATCTATGTACCGTTTCACTTTAGGAAACTCTAAAAAATAACTATCAATAATTTCAGAAGCTTCCTTTCGTTTAATTCCTAATCTTTGAGACAATCCAAATGGGGATATTCCATAAATAATTCCAAAATTCACCATTTTAGCATAAGAACGCATCTCTCTTGTTACATCTTCTTCCTCTACCTTATAAACCTTAGCTGCGGTTGCCGAATGAATGTCAACTCCCAGATTAAAGGCCTTTAACAAAGATTCATCCTTACTTAATGAAGCCATAATTCTAAGTTCAATTTGGGAATAATCGGCTGCTAACACTTCAAATTCATCGTTTCTAGCTATAAATGACTTTCTCATTTTTCTGCCCTTTTCTGTTCTGATGGGGATGTTCTGTAAATTTGGATTTACTGAACTTAACCTACCTGTTGCAGCTACTGATTGGTTAAAGGTTGTATGTATTTTACCTGAATTTGAATCAATCAACAAAGGAAGAGCGTTTACATAAGTTGATAGTAACTTTTGTAACCCCCTATACTCTAAAATTAAATCAATTATAATGTGTTTTCCCTTAAGTTTACTTAGAGTTTCTTCTGAGGTTGAATACTGTCCAGATTTAGTCTTTTTTACCTTTTCAACTATTTGCATTTTATCAAAAAGCACTTCTCCCAACTGCTTAGGAGAAGAAATATTAAACTCTTCACCTGATAATTTATAGATTTGTTTCTCTATGGATGAAATTTCTGCACTGAGTTCTATAGAATAACCTTGTAACATTTGTACATCTAAATTAATACCCTCTAATTCCATTTTTGATAAAACTTTTAATAAAGGCATTTCAATAGATTTGAATAAATTATATAAATTTAGTTCTTTCAGCTTAAGAGTAAATATCTCTGAAAGTTGTAGTATTATATCTGAAGTTTCGCAGCAATAAAATAATTTTTTTTCATCTGACAATTCTGAAAGACGTCGTTTTTGTTTTCCTTTTCCTAATACAGAGCTAATGTCAAAACTATTATATTGTAAATAATTTTCAGAAAGAATTTCTATATCATGCCTCATATCAGGATGCAATAAATAATGAGCAATAGAAACATCAAAAATATTATTAATCTCATGGACATTATACTTCCATAATGTTTTAATTTGATCTTTTATATCTCTTCCTATTTTTAAAATGCGATGATCCTCTAATATTTCTTTTAAAAAGGATAAACTTTTATCTTTGTAAGGAAAATAAAATGAATTATCCTTTTCTACAGAAAGTGAAAAAGAAATTAAAGAATCATTAAAATTAGACAAATCATTAGACAATATTTGAAATGAACACTTCCCTTTTTCACGGATTTTTTCCAAGAGAGAATTATATTCACTTGTAATCGAATATCTTTTTTCTATTTCAATCTTTTCTATATTAGAATTTATATTCTCAGAGAACATGTCTAACTGACCGTTAGAAAATAATTCTTCTTTCTCAAAAGTATCTGTTTTATTATCTTTTACAACCTCTTTATCTGATAAAGACAGTACTCTTTGTAAAATTGTTTTGAATTCTAGTTCTTCGAATAACTGTCTTATCTGGTGGATATTAATTTCTGAAAAAAGTAATTTAGATTCATCAAACTCTATTGGGACATTAACATCAATTGTAGCTAATTTCTTTGAAAGAAACCCTTGTTCCTTAGCGGCTTCTAATTTTTCTCTCAATTTACCCTTAATCTCATGAGTATTTGCCAAAAGAGATTCTATAGAACCATATTCAGCTATGAATTTCTGCGCGGTCTTCCTCCCCACCCCGGGAAGTCCCGGAATATTATCTACCGCGTCACCCATCATAGCTAAGTAATCAATTACTTGTGACACTTTTTGAATTTGAAATTTTTCTAAAACTTCTTTTATACCCCAAACTTCCGCTGGGCTCCATTTATTACCGGGTCTATACATAAAGATATTTTCTGAGACAAGCTGAGCAAAATCCTTATCAGAAGTCATCATATATACCTGAAAGTCTTCTTTTTCGGCCTTTTTAGCAATCGTTCCTATTACATCATCCGCTTCATATCCATCTAAATAAATCCTTGGTATATTTAAAGCCTCTAGTAATCTATCAATATATGGTTTTGCAGACAACNATACCATCTGGNGTTGGTTNNCTNTTTGCTTTATANNCNNNAAANTCNTCNTGTCNAAATGTNGGTCCACTTCTATCAAANCANACNGCAATATGNGTTGGTCTTCTNCTTNTTTAANACNTCAATAATAGTATTTGTNAAACCAAAAANNGCNGATGTATCNAANCCTTTTGAATTNATNCTNGGNTTTTTTACAAATGCAAAATACGCTCTATANATAAGAGCGTAAGCATCTANTAAAAATAGTNTCTTTTTTTGACTCATAATTGTATGTAAAATTATAATTTTATACTCAATANATNGCCTAATATGANAAAGAATTTATCATANATAATACANATAATGTTCGTGCCNATATTNTTTGTTTTTATGATTTGGATAGTNAAAGGANTNGANTATATNTNAGATATNAACTTTTCANNTNTTGGAATTATNCCNTTANATTTTAATCGNATATATGGAATATTAAGCTATCCGTTTATTCACTCTGATTTTAATCATTTAATAAACAACACTTACCCTATTTTAATTTTGGGTGGTATTATTTCGGAAGTATATAAAGATATTTCAAATAAAGTTTTCTTTTACTCTTATGTTTTAAGTGGGTCTATACTCTGGATATTTGGTCTGCCAAATACAAATATTATTGGAGCGAGTGGCTTGGTTTATGCTTTAGGGTCTTTTATCTTAATAAGCGGATTTGTGAAAAATCAACCCAGACTTATCATGCTTTCTTTTCTTGTTATATTTTTGAACTTTTTTCATTTGTGGGGAATTATAGAAGTGAAGCAGGANAATATTTCTCAAACAGCACATCTGTGCGGNGCAATTGCGGGGATGATAATAGCTTTAATTTATAGAAAAAAAGGTCCTCAACCTAAAATATATAACTACGAGATTGAGGAGGAGTTAGGGGAAGAAAATCAAATTNATTATATTTATAAAGGGAAGAAGAATTAATTTTCTTCTCCTTTAATTACCCCCCAATTAGAAGCAAACCACGCTCTCTCGTGGAGGTAGTAAAAAACAAACTTTAATACTCTATCAATTGCAACAATCATCAGTGCTTTGTCATTTTCAAGTCCAAAAGCTTTTCCAACAAGGAAAGTAGTTGCTGAGGCTAATAAGCTCCAAGTCACAGCTTTAATAATGTGTCTTTTTTTGTCAATTTTAACTTTACTCATTTTTTTGTTATTCATTTTAAGCAATAATAAACAATTTTTTGATAGCATCATAAGTAATATTTTGAACTAAAAATGTATTTTCGCATACAAATGAGAAAGATTAGAAATTTTTGTATAATTGCTCATATTGACCACGGGAAAAGCACCTTAGCGGATAGGTTGTTAGAGTTTACCGGCTCTGTTACAGATCGTGAATCACAAGATCAGTTATTGGATAATATGGATTTAGAAAGAGAAAGAGGGATCACTATTAAAAGTCATGCTATACAAATGCAACATACTATAAATGGTGAAAATTATATTCTAAATTTGATTGATACCCCTGGTCATGTCGACTTTTCTTATGAGGTTTCTAGGTCAATAGCTGCGTGTGAAGGAGCGTTGTTGATTGTAGATGCCGCTCAAGGAATTCAGGCTCAAACGATATCTAATTTATATTTAGCTTTAGAAAACGACTTGGAAATCATTCCGGTTCTTAATAAAATTGATTTGCCTTCAGCAGATCCCGAGGTTGTAAAAGATCAGATTATAGATTTAATTGGGTGCGAGGATACAGATATAATCCCAGCTTCTGCAAAAACAGGTTTGGGAATTGATGAAATTTTAGAGGCTATTGTAGAAAGAATTCCTCATCCTATTGGAGAGAAAGACGCTCCTTTACAGGCGATGATCTTTGATTCGGTTTATAATTCTTTCAGGGGTATTGAAGCATATTTTAAAATTGTAAACGGAGAATTAAAAAAGGGAGACAAAGTTAAATTTATGGCTACTGGAAAAGAATATTTTGCAGATGAAATTGGAGCTCTCGAGTTTAAACAAAAACAAAAAAGTATATTAAGTACCGGAGAAGTTGGATATATAATATCTGGAATAAAAGACGCGAGAGAAGTAAAAGTAGGAGATACTATTACCTCAGTTGACAATCCATCTTCAGGAGCTATTAAAGGATTTGAAGATGTTAAACCTATGGTTTTCGCTGGAATTTACCCTGTAGATACAGAAGATTATGAAGAGCTTAGAAAATCTATGGAAAAACTTCAACTTAATGATGCTTCTTTAACTTTTGAACCAGAATCATCAGTTGCTTTAGGATTTGGTTTTAGATGTGGGTTCCTTGGGATGTTACATATGGAAATCATTCAAGAAAGATTAGAAAGAGAGTTCAACATGACGGTAATTACTACAGTTCCTAATGTATCTTACAAAGCCTATACCACCGCTGGAGAAAAAATAGAAGTTCATAATCCAACCGATTTTCCAGACCCAAGCACCCTAGATTTCGTAGAAGAACCATATATTAAAGCTCAAATTATTACTAAAGCAGAATTTGTTGGAACTATTATGAATTTGTGTATTGATAAAAGAGGAGAGTTAACCAATCAAGTTTATCTGACAACTGATCGGGTGGAACTTTCTTTTAACATGCCATTAGGAGAGATTGTTTTTGATTTTTATGATAAATTAAAGTCAGTTTCTAGGGGTTACGCCTCCTTTGATTATCAACCATCTGAATACAGAAAGTCTGATTTAATAAAATTAGATATTTTGTTAAATGGAGAACAAGTAGACGCTTTGTCGGCATTAATTCACAGAGCAAATGCACAATCATTAGGCAGAAAAATTTGTGTGAAATTGAAGGAATTGATCCCGAGACAACAATTTGACATTGCTGTTCAGTCTGCAATTGGAGCTAAAATTATTAGCAGAGAAACAATAAAAGCTTTAAGAAAAGATGTTACCGCAAAATGTTACGGAGGGGATATTTCTAGAAAAAGAAAGTTATTGGAAAAACAGAAGAAGGGTAAGAAAAGAATGAAACAAGTAGGAAGTGTAGAGATTCCGCAGAAAGCATTTTTAGCTGTGTTAAAACTAGATGATTAAAAAATANTATATGGGAAGAGCGTTTGAATTTAGAAAAGCTAGAAAAATGAAGCGTTGGTCAGCCATGTCCAAAGCTTTTTCTAGACTTGGAAAAGATATCTCGATAGCGGTGAAAGAAGGGGGGGCAGACCCAGAAACTAACTCCAGATTAAGACAAATTATTCAGAACGCTAAATCTGTAAATATGCCAAAGGACAATATTGAACGAGCCATAAAAAAGGCGAGTGGAGCAGATGCTGCAAGCTATACTGAGATAAGTTTGGAAGGATACGCCTCTCATGGAATTGCAATATTTGTAGATTGTACTACAGACAATAATAATAGAACAGTTGCAAATGTTCGTTCCTATTTTAGTAAATGTGAGGGAAGTCTTGGCACTAATGGTTCATTAGAATTTATTTTTGACAGAAAGGGAGTGTTTACAATTGATTCTAAACATCTAACAATGGATTTAGAAGATCTTGAAATGGAACTAATTGACGGGGGGCTAGAAAACCTTGAAATAGATGAAGAAGCTATTACTGTATATTGTGATTTTACTGAGTTTAGCAATATGCAAAAACGCTTAGAAACTTTAGGNGTTGAAATTCAAAATTCAGAGCTGCAGAGAATNCCAAATATTACAAAAAATATCTCCGCANAACAAGCGGACTTGGTTTTAAAATTATTAGATAAATTAGAGGGTGATGATGATGTTCAACAAGTGTTTCATAATATGGAGCTTACACAAGAAATACTAGAAAAAATGGAAGAAAAATGAATGTATTAATATTAGGAAGCGGTGGTAGAGAACATGCTTTTGCGTGGAAGATTTCACAATCAAGTTTATGTAAAAAATTATTAATTGCTCCTGGAAATGCAGGAACGGCACAAGTAGGTAAAAACATAGAAATTGGGGTTAATGAGTTTAAAAAAATAAAAGAACTTTGTATTTATGAAGAAATCGACATGTTAATTGTTGGCCCTGAAGCCCCTCTAGTTAATGGAATATATGACTTTTTTCATCAAGATGAAGCTTTACAACATATTACAATAGTTGGNCCCTCAAAAAAAGGAGCTCTATTAGAAGGAAGTAAAGAGTTTTCCAAGGAGTTTATGATGAGGTATAACATCCCAACANCCGCTTATCAATCTTTTACAAAAGACACTTTAGAAGAGGGCTATCGATTTTTAGAAACATTATCACCTCCTTATGTACTTAAAGCAGATGGACTTGCTGGTGGAAAAGGAGTTTTAATTCCAGAAACATTAAAAGAAGCTAAAAAAATCTTAAAAGAAATGCTTGCTGACTCTAAATTTGGAGACGCGAGTAGTAAGGTTATAATTGAAGAATATCTTGATGGAATAGANCTCTCGGTTTTTGTATTAACAGATGGTGTTTCTTANAAAATTCTTCCTTCCGCTAAAGATTATAAAAGAATCGGAGAGGGTGACACCGGATTGAATACTGGAGGAATGGGAGCAATTTCACCTGTTCCGTTTGCAGATAGATTTTTTATTGAGAAAGTAGAGAGAGAAATAATTAAGCCAACAATTAAAGGATTAGTTGAGGAAAACATTGATTATAAAGGATTCATTTTTATTGGTTTAATGGTGGAAAACGGAAGCCCTAAGGTGATTGAATATAATGTGAGAATGGGAGACCCAGAAACAGAAGTTGTTATTCCAAGAATCAAATCTGACTTGTTAAATCTTTTTAAAGGAATCGGAAACGGATCCTTTTCTGAAATTGATTTTGACATCTCCGAAGATGTTGCTGCCACTGTAATGTTGGTTTCAGGAGGCTACCCTGAAAACTATAAGAAAGATGTGGAGATGACAGGNTTTGAAGATATTGAAGGCAGCGTCCTTTTTCACGCTGGAACTAAAAAAGAAGGGGGTAAAATATCTACCAACGGAGGTAGAGTCCTAGCAATTACTTCTTTTGGAAAAGATATTGAGGAGGCGGTTAGTAAATCTTTTGAAAATGCTGAAAAAATTAAATTTGAAGGGAAATACTATCGAAAAGATATTGGATTTGATTTATGATGAAGCGTGTTCTTCTCCTCTTTTTCTATGACCAAACATTTTTACAGTCCATAAAACTAAAAAAACAAAAATCACAATCATAAAAAAGTAATTAATATATTCTCCAATCATTGGGATGAATTCAAAAAGATGTTGAAACGAATTACCAATAGCGCAAAAGATATCTCTAAACATAAAACTGTTTTTTAATTATGAAATGCAAAACTAAAATAATTTTAACAATAAATGATTCTTAAATACTTAAAAAATAGCCACTCTTATTTAATTGTATTGTTTATAATATTTGGTTTATTGTTTTTTTCTGCTTCAATTTTTACGGAAGAATTCAAAAATATTGATAATATATTTCCTTTCTATTCTTATATCTTGTTATTTTTTTGTTTTGTTATTACCCTGCTACATTCAATAGGATTAAATAACCTGATTTATGAAAAAGATGTAATAAAAAAACCCAATTTTGTGATTGGTGTTGTTTTTTTATTACTTAATACAACTTTTATCATAAATTATAAAATGATTCTTTTTTCTTTCGGGATGTTATGGTTTTTATATTACCTACTTTCCCTTTATAAACAAAAGCGTCCTTTTTCTTTGGTATTTAATGCGGGAATTATCTTGTCTATTTTATCCATTTATATTCCAAGTGTATTAGTGTTTGTTACTGTCATTTTATTTAGTTGTCTAGTTTTCAGAAATATCTCTTGGAGAATTATTGTTCTTTCCGTTTTGTCTCTTTTCATTCCATATATTTTTTTATGGGTTTATCAAATTGCTATTAATGAGACGCTTTATATTCCCGAGCTGTGTTTAGCTTCTCCCTCATACTCTTTTAATTTTTTAAATATGTATTTACATCAAAAAATATGGTGGTGTTTAATAGCTGTGGTTTCTGTGTTATCTTTTTTTGAACTTTTTAGGTGGATGTACAAAAAAAGTATTAGAAGTAGAGAATCTTTTATTGTCATTATATTTTATTTCATTATAGGTGTTCTCGCGTTTTTATTTTCTCAAAATAAAGAAACTTTAGTATTTATTTTTATTCCTTTGAGTGTAGTTATTGGAAATTTTTTTGTGTATTATAAAAAAGCAAGGGTTGGTGGTTTTATTTTTTTTCTTTTTCTATTTAGTTCTATTTTTTATCGTGTTTCAATGATTAATATGTAGTTTTGCACAACTTTAAAATAAATATATGAAGTTTGGTGTTGTTATATTCCCGGGATCTAATTGTGATATGGACATGGTTTATGTACTAAAAAATATCATGAATCAAGAAGTTATAAAACTATGGCATAAAGATACAGATTTACAAAATTGCGACTTTATTATATTACCCGGGGGCTTCTCATTTGGAGATTATTTAAGATCTGGAGCAATTGCAAATTACTCTCCAATTATGGAAAAGGTCGTAGATCACGCTAATAATGGAGGATATTTAATGGGAATTTGTAATGGTTTTCAAATTTTATGTGAATCAGGATTGTTGCCAGGAGCGCTTTTACACAACACAAATCATAAATTTATATGTAAGAATGTTTATCTAAAACCTACGACTAAAAACTCTTTAATAACAAATCAATATTCTGAATCTCCAATAAAAATTCCTATTGCCCATGGAGAAGGAAGGTTTTACGCTGATGAAAAAACATTAAATGAGATTGTTGAAAACGAGCAAATTCTATTCGAATATTGCGACGAAAAGGGTAACATTACAACAGAATCAAATCCAAACGGTTCAATATTAAACATTGCTGGTGTCTGTAATAAAAACAGAAATGTTTTTGGAATGATGCCACACCCCGAGCGTGCAGCAGATACCGAGTTGAATAATACAGACGGAAAAATATTATTTGAAAGTATTTTAAATGATGTTTTAACATAGTTGTTAAAAACTATTTCTAAAAAAACAGAATGCTATTTTTATCTTTGAAATCATAGTGTTGATTTTCAACAACTTATGTTTTATCTTGTTTTTTCTTGTTTTTTGTCTTAATCTAGTAGGTATTTAATGTTTTTGATTGTTAAAAAAATATTAATTTTTTCTTATTGTTTTTTGCTTAATTATGATTTTAATTTTTTTAAAATTGTGA
This sequence comes from Flavobacteriales bacterium, assembly GCA_002696275.1. GTDB lineage: Bacteria > Bacteroidota > Bacteroidia > Flavobacteriales > BACL11. Next base: position 226,643 of record NZRO01000025.1, on the reverse strand, counting down.
ACTCATATAGACTATATTTTTTTGGTCGTTTTCTATTTTTTAACTTCTTATTGTTAAAAAGAATCACGCACAAAAGAAATTGATTGTTTGTTTTGTTGTAATTTGAATCACAGATTTTATTTAAAGAAAATTAGATATGCAAATAGAAGAAATTTATAAAAGAACCCATGTAAAAAAACCGTTTTTAATTGAAAAAATTACAGAAGCTATAGCTAAAGCTATGAATTCAGTTAATGAGGGCGGAGAAAGTGAAGCAGAAAAAGTTTCTCAAAAAGTATATAGTGTCTTAATTGAAAGAAAAAAGAAAATACCTTATTACATCCCTAATGTAGAAGAGATTCAGGATTTAGTCGAACAAACGCTTATGCAGAGCGAGTATTTAAGTGTTGCGAAGTCATATATATTATATAGAAACGAGCAATCTCGAAAGAGAAAAAGAAATGTTTTTGACAGAAGAATTACACTTAAACCATATGAATATCCTGAATTGTACGATTATGTTGACGCAATAAGACACTCATACTGGATTCACTCAGAATTCAATTTTACAAGCGATATACAAGATTTTAAAACACACCTTACAAATGTTGAGAAGAGCGCTATTAAAAACGCTATGCTTGCTATTTCCCAAATTGAGGTTGCTGTTAAAAGTTTTTGGGGCGATATATATCATAGAATACCAAAACCCGAGATTGGTTCGGTGGGAGCTACCTTCGCTGAAAGTGAGGTTAGACATACAGATGCTTATTCTCATTTATTAGAAATTCTAGGGCTTAACACGGAGTTTCAAAATTTGAAAAAAAATCCTGTAATAATGAAAAGGGTTAGGTATCTAGACGGAGCTTTAGCAAGTTCTAAGAGTGAAAGCAACAAAGATTATGTTGAATCTGTATTACTTTTCTCATTATTTATAGAGCATGTCTCTCTTTTTTCACAATTCCTGATAATCATGGCTTTTAACAAACATAAAAATATGTTGAAGGGCATTTCTAATGTAGTAGAAGCTACGTCAAAAGAGGAGCAAATTCATGGAGATTTTGGGATTGATTTAATTAAAATTGTAAAAGATGAAAATCCAGACTGGTTTGATGAAGAATACGAAAATAGAATACAAACAATGTGTATCGACGCTTACGGAGCAGAAAGCGCAATAATTGATTGGATTTTTGAGGAGGGTGAATTAGACTTTTTACCTAAAAAACAAGTTAAAGAATTTATTAAAGATAGGTTTAATAGATCACTTGAGAGTATTGGGTTGAAAAAAGTGTTTAAAACAGACCCTGCCATTCTTAATGAAACAGAGTGGTTTAATGATGAAATTATAGGAACCAAACACGGGGACTTTTTTGTAAAAAGATCTATCAATTACAGTAAAAGAACCCAAAGTATAACCGCAGACGATCTTTTTTAAAATGAATAAAGTACAAGAAAATTTAGGTAAAGCACAAGAACTAGACAACAACCCAATAGCCATTAACAAGGAATCGAGCAACAACAGCTTCAAATGGTTAACAGATCATAGTAGGAATTTTTTATCGGCAGGATATATTCCCGAAGGGACAAAGCCGGAAGATAGAATAAAAGAAATTGCGGAAAGAGCTGAACAAATTCTTCAAATTAAAGGTTTTGCGGATAAATTCTTTAATTATATGGAACAAGGGTTTTATTCATTATCATCACCAGTATGGTCTAATTTTGGTAAAAAAAGAGGGCTTCCGATAAGCTGCTTCGGATCTAACATCGCCGACGATATGGGAAATATTCTTTACTCTCAATCTGAAGTTGGAATGATGTCTAAATTAGGAGGGGGAACCTCTGGGTATTTTGGACATATAAGATCTAGAGGAGCTAAAGTTAAAGACAATGGAGAAGCTTCGGGGGCTGTGCACATAATGAAGCTTTTTGAAACAATGGTAGATGTTGTAAGTCAGGGATCTGTAAGAAGAGGAAGGTTCTCTCCATATTTACCAGTAGAACACGACGATATTTTAGAATTTTTAGAGATTGGAACCGAGGGAAATCCCATTCAAGAACTTACGCATGGTGTAACGGTCACAAATAAATGGATGAAGGAAATGATTGATGGAGATGTGGAAAAAAGAAACATTTGGGCCAAAGTACTACAAAGGCGTGGTGAAATCGGTTATCCCTACATCTTTTTTAAGGATAACGCCAACAGTGGAGCTCCTGAGGTATACCAGAAAAATCAGTGGAGTATAAACGCTAGTAATTTGTGTACCGAAATAATGTTGCCTACTAACGAGGACTGGTCGTTTGTGTGTTGTTTATCTTCTATAAATGTATTACATTATGATAAGTGGAAGGACACTGACGCTGTAGAAACAATGATTTATTTCTTAGACGCTGTAATTTCTGAATTTATTGAGAAGCTAGATGAGTACAAAAACTCGTCAGATCTTGATGATCAACAAACATTTATGTTCATGGAAAGAGCTTATAAATTTGCTTCTGAACACAGAGCTCTAGGTCTAGGGGTACTTGGGTGGCATTCTTTGCTTCAATCAAAAATGGTTGCTTTTAATAGTCAAGAAGCATATTATCTAAATACAGAAATTTTTAAGTTAATAAAAAATAAATCATATAAAGCCTCAGAAGAAATGGCTGTTAAGTTTGGTGAACCAAAAGTTCTTAAGGGTGTGGGGCGAAGAAATACTACATTAAACGCTGTTGCCCCAACAACTTCTTCTGCGTTCATTCTGGGCCAAGTTTCTCAAGGAATTGAGCCAATATGGTCTAATATATATGTAAAAGATATTGCAAAAACTAAAACAACAATTAAGAATCCATTTTTAATTAAATTACTTGAAGAGAAGGGAATGAACAACAACGATGTTTGGCATAGTATTAGGGAAAGAGATGGGTCTGTTCAACATCTAGATTTTTTGACAGACAACGAAAAGGACGTTTTTAAAACATATTGTGAAATTGACCAAATGGATATTATTTATCAGGCCGCTAACAGACAAAACTATATTGATCAGGGACAATCTATTAATTTAATGGTGCACCCGAATATGTCCGCGAAAGAAATCAACAAATTATACATAAAAGGTTGGGAACTTGGTCTTAAATCTCTTTACTATCAACACAGTATGAATGCTGCTCAACAGTTTAAACAGCAGAAAGAATGTACTACCTGCGAGGCATAATACATTAGATAAGTTTTATTTTCTTTGAATCTCACAATTAGGAATTAGCGTGAAAAATTACTCTTTTTTTATTTTAATCTTAATTTTCAGCAGTTGTGCAAACATGGTAATGCCCGAGGGGGGGGGTAAAGATACGGATCCACCACAACTTGTTAATAGTGTTCATCTATTAACCTACGACACTAAAAAATTAAAAACACTACACTTATCGTTTAATGAAAAGATTCAAGAACATCAATTTTTAAGTAATTTTTATACTTCTCCTCCTGTAGAAAACATCTCTCACAAGATTAAAAATAATGTTTTAGAAGTAACTTTTAAAAACGAGCTTATAGAGAATATTGAATACACGATTTCATTAAATAATTGTATTAAAGATATAACTGAGGGTAATTTGATAAAAGATTTCACCTATAATATTAAATCATATGATACTTTGAAAATGAACATTAAAACAAATTCTCTTAGGGGGGTTCTTAAAAATTCATTTAGTCATAAAGCAGAAGCTAATCATTGGGTCATGATGTTTAGTTATGACATCGCTGATTCTATAATGTTTAATACTATTCCAAGTTATGTTTGCAAATCAAACAACGAGGGTGGATTTAGTTTTAATAATATTATTGATGGTAATTATAAAATAGTTTCTATCTCGGGCGAGGATTACATCTATCATGAGGAGGATATTATTTCTTTTTCGAATAAAATAATTATTGCAGGGAAAGATAGTTTAATAGAATTATTTACTTTTAATCCACTATACCAAACTGATTCTACAGAAATAGTGAATGACACCTCAATAACAAAGGGGGGGAGTCTGACTTTAAAGTCTGATTTTGATGGAAATGTTGTAGTTCAATTAATGAGGGGGGGTATAGTAATACTTCAAGAAAGTTTTGCAAATACAGCGGATTATACACTTAAAAATATATCTACAGGAGAATATGTTGTGAGAGTTTTTAGAGATGATAACAAAAATGGATATTGGGACACGGGGGATTTTGCAGAACAAAAACAGGCGGAAAAAATGTCTTATTACCCTGAAAAAATTACTATTAGAGAAAATTGGGATTTGGAATTAGATTGGATTACACAAGGGTTCTAATAAAATTCAATTTTAATATTCATGTATATGAATTTGTATAGAATACTTAAAGAATAATAAAAGATACTTACAGAAACACAAAATCAAACATAAAATATAAGAAACATTAAGTCTAATGTTCGGTTCTTGGGTTCTTATTTCAGACTGAAAATTTTATAAGATATTGGGGGAATTTAGTATTATTCTTCTCTTATAAAAGTTCCATTAACTGTTTTTCCCTTCCTGTTTTTTATTTCATCCCAAGCAACTTGAAGACATTCTTTTGGTTCTATTTCAAGCTGGTAACAAAGAATAATTAAAGTTACAAAACTATCACCTAATCCATCTATAATTTCTTGATTTTTGTTCTTAAGCAGAGCTCCAGCTGTCTCTCCAACCTCCTCTAAAACTTTTAACATTTGTGCATGACTATTTTCTTTATTTAGTAGGTTTTTTTCTTCTGCCCAAATTTTAACATTATTAATTAACTCGTCCATATGATTTTTATTCTTTATATTAAGTAGCTAAATTAACATTTATTTTAACAACCTCTTGTGACTCATAAAAACCAATCAATTTCTTAAGTTTTTAACATATTGGCTGAAGTTGAATATTAGATTTTAAATATTAATAACAACTCCATTTGACTTACTTTTTTTATGCCTATTTTTGAGCGAATGAAAAGTAAATTAAATGTCTCTTTAGTCCAATCTAACATTTATTGGAAGGATATAGTTAAAAATCTATCCAGCTTTAAAACATTAGTTTCCGATATAGGCGAAACAGACCTTATACTTCTTCCTGAAATGTTTAATACGGCATTCTGCCCAGAGGATAATTCTTTAGCAGAGTCTATGGATGGTCAAACTGTACGTTGGATGAAAGATCTTTCCAAAAGCAAAAAATGTTCTGTATCTGGAACGTTAATGATAAAAAAAGGGGAGAAAGTATATAATCGCTTGGTTTGGGTTAATAAAAATGGAGACATCTACACTTATGATAAATATCATTTATTCTCCTTAACCAAAGAAGGAAAATATTTAGAAAAAGGCAGCAAACGCTTGATTATTAAAGAAGAGGGTTGGAAAATATGTCCGCTCATCTGCTATGATTTACGATTTCCTGTATTTAGCAGAAACAATGTTGATTATGACCTGTTGATTTATCTTGCTAATTGGCCCATAAAAAGAATTGACTCTTGGGATACTCTTTTAAAGGCACGCTCAATAGAAAACCAGTGTTATACGATTGGGGTAAACAGAATAGGTCAAGATGGGAATGGAATTCACTTTAATGGACATACAAAAGCTTTTGACGCATTTGGAAATAAGTTAATTTCTGCCAAAGACAACATTCAAGAGGTTTTACAAATTGAAATTAGTTTAGAAGATGTTAAATTAAAAAGAAGACAATTAAACTTCTTGCAAGATAGAGATGATTTTACTCTTGATTTTTAATATCATCTATTAGATAATTTAAAACTCTATCTGGAACCATTGGAACTTCTTTCGCTTCTAAATTTGACCGCAGGTCTTCAAGATTTATTTTATGTATTGAACCATTGTAAAAAATAGAACTAAAAACACTAATATAACCATCTGTTAATTCATAATCATCCTCGCTTTCAAACAGATATTCTCCGGTATAAGTATAATCAATAATTAAACCATATTTTCCTATTGCTTTAATTTTTTTAGGGTTAAACTCTTCATCATCTTCTAATTTTATTGAAAAAGTATTCCAGGTCCCACCAGTCCACTCCATATGACATTCCATTAATATATCATAATCATTCATGTTTTTAACTAAATCTGATTCTTCCTCTTCGCGTGACTTACCTACTACCGGAATCTTGAAGTGTTTAGTTGTGCCATCTGGATATTCTATATCTATATCGGTAGATTGGGCGTAAAACTCTTCTCCCTGAGGAATGTCATTATAACGATATTCGCTGTCAAACCACTGTTGAAAAACAAGGTCAAAATTTGGCTCAACTGATTTGCTAAGATACTTGTTATACGCCGCTATAAATTCTTGTATACTTAGTATTATATATTCTCTTTCTGGCGCGGGGTAATATGATGGAATTTTATATTTCTTCATATCAAAAATAGTTTTCTTCAGGAATTAACGCTTTACTCTTCAGAAGTATAAGACGCAGACAAATACTCCTTATTCATTCTGGCGATATATTCAATTGAAATTCCCTTAGGGCACTCAATCTCACACGCTCCTGTGTTCGTACAATTTCCAAAACCTTCTTTGTCCATTTGTTCCACCATATTTAACACTCTTTCCTTTCGTTCTACCTGTCCTTGTGGCAAGTAAGAGTACTGAGAAACTTTAGCAGCTACAAACAGCATAGCAGAGGAATTTTTACAAGTAGCAACACAAGCTCCACAACCTATACATGTAGCAGCATCAAATGCTTTGTCTGCATTAATTTTAGGAATTGGTAAAGCGTTTGCGTCTTGCGTATTTCCAGATGTATTTACCGAAACAAAACCTCCCGCTTGTTGTATTCTGTCAAAAGATGATCTGTCAACAATTAAATCCTTTATTACTGGCATTGCAGAAGAACGCCATGGTTCTATATAAATAGTATCACCATCATTAAACATACGCATGTGTAATTGACAAGTTGTTACTTTTCTGTCAGGACCGTGTGCTTCTCCATTTATATACAAAGAACACATACCACAAATTCCCTCTCTACAATCATGGTCAAACGCGACGGGCTCTTTACCTTCTGTAATTAATTGTTCATTTAATACATCTAACATTTCTAAAAAAGAAGTGTGTTCAGAGATTCCTGTAACATTATAGTTTTCTAATCTACCCTTATCTTCTCTGTTTTTTTGTCTCCAGACTTTAAGTGTTAAATTCATGATTTTTTATTTATAACTTCTTTGTTTTAATTCTATATCGTTAAATTCTAATTCTTCTTTATGTAAGACCGCTTCAGATGGCTCCCCAAGATATTCCCAAGCCGCTACATAAGCAAAGTTTTTATCATCTCTTTTTGCTTCTCCTTTTTGTAATCCATCTAATTCAACGGACTCCTCCCTAAAATGACCTCCACAACTTTCATTTCTATGTAATGCGTCTTTTGCAAATAACTCTCCTAATTCCAAGAAGTCCGATACCCTACCCGCCTTTTCCAACTCTTTGTTCATCTCATTTTTATCTCCTGGTATCCTAACATCTCTCCAAAATTCTGCTCTTACTGTCTTAATATCTGTCATGGCCTTTTTTAGCCCCTCTTCATTTCTAGACATCCCCACATACTCCCACATAATTTTTCCTAATTGTTTGTGGAAATAATCTACAGATTTTGTTCCGTTTACAGCCATTAATTTGTCTATTTGATTTGATACTGATTTTTCAGCCTCTTCAAATTCAGGTGATTCTGTAGATATTTTTCCTGTTCTAATTTCGTTTGAAAGATATTCTCCGATAGTATATGGCAACACAAAATATCCGTCAGCTAATCCTTGCATCAGCGCAGAAGCTCCTAGTCTATTCGCTCCATGATCGGAAAAGTTTGCCTCTCCAATACAATAACACCCGGGAATAGTGGTCATAAGGTTATAATCTACCCAAACTCCTCCCATCGTATAGTGTACTGCGGGAAAAATCATCATTGGTGTTTTGTATGGGTTATCATCTACAATCTTCTCATACATTTGGAATAAATTTCCATATTTTGCTTCAATAACAGCTTCTCCTAATTGAGTTATCTTTTCTTTAGTAGGATTTTCTATTCCTTGTAAAAGAGCTTTCTCTTTTCCATATCGTTCTATTGCAGAAGAGAAATCTAAATAAACAGCTTCTCCCGTCTGATTTACTCCGTAACCCGCATCACACCTTTCTTTTGCTGCTCTAGAAGCTACGTCCCTTGGTGTCAAGTTTCCAAAAGCAGGATATCTCCTTTCTAAATAATAATCTCTATCTTCTTCTTTTATATCTGTTGGTTTGAGCTTGCCCGATCTAATTGCTTTGACATCTTCTAGCTTTTTAGGCACCCAAATTCTACCATCATTCCTTAAAGATTCAGACATAAGAGTTAGCTTAGATTGATGCTCCCCACTTCTTGGTACACATGTTGGATGTATCTGTGTATAACAAGGATTGGCAAAAAAGGCGCCTTTTTTGTGAATTTTCCAAGCGGCTGTCGCATTGGAGCCCATAGCATTGGTAGATAAAAAGAATACATTTCCATATCCTCCACTCGCTATTACTACAGCATGAGCTGAATGTCTTTCTAATTTTCCTGTTTCTAAATTTCTAGCGATAATTCCTCTTGCTTTTCCATTAATAGTTACTAATTCAACCATTTCATGACGGTTATACATTTGTATTTTTCCCTTTGCAATCTGTCGATTCATTGCAGAATAAGCCCCTAAAAGTAATTGTTGACCGGTTTGACCTTTAGCATAAAATGTTCTAGAAACTAATACCCCACCAAAAGAACGGTTATCTAATTTCCCTCCATATTCCCTAGCAAAAGGAACTCCTTGTGCAACACACTGGTCAATTATATTCCCTGAGACTTCAGCTAATCTATGCACATTTGCTTCTCTTGCTCTATAGTCTCCTCCTTTTACTGTATCATAAAACAATCTGTAAACCGAATCTCCATCGTTTTGATAATTTTTTGCTGCATTTATCCCCCCTTGTGCTGCGATAGAATGAGCTCTTCTTGGAGAGTCTTGATAACAAAAGGCTTTCACATTGTATCCCATCTCTGCAAGAGAGGCTGATGCAGAACCACCCGCCAAACCTGTACCCACAACAATAATATCTATATTTCTTTTATTAGCTGGGTTTACAAGATCAATCTTGTTTTTGTGATTAGTCCATTTATCTTTTAATGGACCTTTTGGAATTTTAGAATCTAAAACTGACATAGTTAATTATTAATTTTATAACTGAACAAAGTAATGGAATAAAGCGATAAACACAAATCCCGCAGGAATAATTATAGCATATAAATTTCCAAGTTTTTTAATTGTTGGTGTATATTTATTATGATTGAATCCTGCTGATTGAAACGATGATTGAAATCCATGTAACAAATGTAGGGATAAAAACACAAAAGAAACACAATAAATAATTACCCTTGTTAAATCTAAAAACTTCATCTGTAACTCATCATAATATCTAAATTCCCCATGATGTAATCCTGTCCAATCTCCTTCGATAAATTTGGTGTTAATTTCAGGAATCCAAAAATCATAAAAGTGAAGCCCTAAAAACAACATGATCGTTAATCCCGTTATCACCATGTTTCTACTCATCCAATTAGAGTTTTCTGATGGTTTGTCCATTGCGTATTTTATAGGTCTAGCAGCCCTGTTTTTTATATCTAGATAGATTCCCATCCCCAAGTGGAATAAAACCCCAAATAATAAGATCGGTTGTAAAACAAATTGTACCACTCCATTTGTTCCCATAAAATGAGAGACCTCATTAAACAATTCTGCACTTAATACAGAGAACATATTTATTACTAAATGTTGTAATAAAAAAACCATCAGGAAAAACCCTGATAGTGCCATTAATAATTTTCTCCCAATTGAAGAAGTAGACATTCCTTTACTCATTATTTTAAATTCAATTAAATTATTATTCTGCAAATTTAGTGCTACTAAATCTAATAAACAATAAAAATTCTAATTCAGAATGATTTCAAATAAGTAAAGTTTTTTACTACTTTTGAAAAATTAAACAAAATTTTAGATGAAATACTTAAAAATTGACAACAATTTATTTATAAGAAACAGAAAAAAATTAAAAAATAAATTAGCAAAAAACACATTAGCTATTATTAATTCTAACGATATCATGCCTACTAATGCGGATGGTACTATGCCTTTCCGTCAGAACAATGACTTGTTTTGGTTGTCTGGGGTAGACCAAGAGGAAAGTGTTTTAGTTATATATCCTGATAATGACGAAAAAGAAATTTTGTTTTTAAAGGAAACTAATGAGCTTATTGCAATATGGGAGGGAGCTAAACTTTCTAAAGAAGAGGCTTTAAATGTTTCTGGAATTTCCACTGTTTATTGGCTGAGTGAAATGGAAGAGAAACTAAAAGAATTAATCAGTAATTGTGATGGTGTTTATTTAAATAACAATATTCATAGTCGGGCGGCGTCTATCGTGGAAACAAGAGATGATCGATTCAGGAAGGAGTTTGCTGAAAAATACAATAAAGAAGTTTTAGAGGTGGCGCCAATTATGCATGAATTAAGATCTATAAAGTCTGAAATTGAAATTTCTCTGATACAAAACGCTTGTGATATTACAGAAAAAGGAGTAAGAAGAATTCTTCCTTTTATTAGACCTGGAGTCATGGAGTATGAAATTGAGGCGGAATTAATGCATGAGTTTTTAAGAAATAGATCTAATGGGTTTGCGTATCAACCTATCATTGGTTCTGGTAGAGACTCTTGTGTCCTTCATTATATTGATAATAATAAAGAGTGTAAAGATGGGGATATTCTTCTTATGGATTTTGGAGCGGAATATGCAAATTACGCTTCTGATTTAACGAGAACTGTTCCCGTAAATGGAAGGTTTTCATCAAGACAAAAAGATGTCTATAATTCTGTTTTGTATGTGATGAAAGAAGCCACAAAGATGTTAAGGCCTGGTACTGTGTTTAAAGAGTATAACTCTGAAATAGGCAGAATTATGGAGTCCGAGCTAATTAAGCTTGGTCTTCTAGACAAACACGATGTTCAAAAACAAAACCCTAAAAAACCTCTATATAGAAAATATTTTATGCACGGAACTTCTCATTATTTAGGATTAGATGTACATGATGTTGGAAGTTTTGACTGGCCAATGAAAGAAGGTATGGTCTTCACTTGTGAGCCAGGAATTTATATTTTGGAAGAAGAATTGGGAATTAGATTAGAAAATGACATTTTAGTTGCCGCAGGAGGACCTGAAGACTTAATGAAAAACATTCCTATAGAAATAGAAGAAATAGAAGATCTTATGAACTAATTAACGGATCCCAACCCTGTGCGGTTATTGGGTGTGAGGTCGAATCTTTTGTTATAAAATTATTTCCTTCTTTCTTGTCGGTTACATGTCCAATTATAGTAAAATCGACATCTTTCTTTAATTTTTCATAATGAGATTGAGATATGGTAAACAATAACTCATAATCCTCTCCACCGTTTAGAGCGCAAAAAATTGGATTAAGATTTAAATCTTTTGCTAAATTCATCGTCGTATAATCGATTGGTAATTTATCTTCGTAAATTGTAATTCCAACATCTGAATGCTTAGACAGGTGTAATATTTCAGAGGTTAATCCATCTGATATGTCAATCATAGAAGTTGGCACAATGTTTAAATCGTCTAAAACTTTTACAAAATTAGATCTAGCTTCTGTTTTTAATTGTCTTTGTAAAGCATAGTCATTTCCGTGTAAGTCCGGTTGAACCCCAGGGTTTGATAAGAATATTTCTTTCTCTCTTTTCAAAATTTGTAACCCAAGATACGCAGCTCCAAGGTCACCTGTAACCACAACTAAATCATTTATCTTAGCTCCGTTTCTGTAAGATATTTTCTGTTTTTCAACTTCTCCAAGAACCGACACAGAAATTACTAGTCCACTTGTAGAAGAGGTTGTGTCGCCTCCAACTAAATCTATTTTATAATTTTCACAGGCTAGTTTAATACCTGAGTACAATTCTTCAAGTGCTTCAATAGAGAATCTGTTTGAAACAGCAATACTAAACGTTATCTGTGACGCTTTACCATTCATAGCGCAAATATCTGATACATTAACAGAAACCGCTTTATAACCTAAATGCTTTAAGGGCGTGTAAGATAAATCAAAATGTACTCCCTCGACAAGCATGTCTGTACTTAATAAACGATATTGGTCTTTAGATAGTTCAATAACCGCGGCGTCATCTCCTACGCCTTTAATCGTATTTTTATTATTATTTTTAAAAGGTTTTGTTAAATAATCAATTAAACCAAACTCACCAAGTTCTGAAACTGGTGTGTTTTTTGTTTTTTTGTCTTCAAATATGCTCATACTGCAAAGATATATATTCTAATTTAGTGTTAATTGTAAAAAATTTGTTTTGTATCTTTGCAAAAACTATAATAAACAATTTTATAATGATTAAGATTAGTGATTCAGCTAGAGATAGATTATTTCAACTTCTAGAAAAAGACAGTGAAAACAATTCTTATGTTAGGGTTGGAGTAGAAAGTGGGGGGTGTTCTGGATTAAGTTATAAACTAGATTTTGACAACATCAAACAAGATGATGATGAATTAATTGAAGACAACAGCATAAAACTTTTGGTAAATAAAAAAAGTTTCTTGTATTTGGTTGGGACTACTTTAGAGTTTTCTGACGGATTAAACGGAAAAGGATTTGTGTTTAATAACCCAAATGCAAGTAGAACCTGTGGTTGTGGAGAAAGTTTTTCTCTTTAATATATATTAAAATGAGCGACATAAAGAAACAATCAGAAGACGAATTATTAGAGGAAGTTACTTCCTCTGAATATAAATATGGTTTTACAACTGACATTGAGTCGGACACTATTCCAAAAGGATTGTCAGAAGAGGTTGTTCGTACAATTTCTGCAAAAAAGAACGAACCAGAATGGATGTTAGAATATAGATTAAATGCGTACAAAGCTTGGTTAGAGATGGAAGAACCTAACTGGGCAAATGTCTCTTATAAAAAACCAAATTACCAAGATGTCATTTATTACTCTGCTCCAAAACAAAAACCTGTTTTAGATAGTTTAGATGACCTAGATCCTGAAATGAAGAGAACGTTTGATAAACTAGGAATATCGCTTGAAGAACAAAAAAGGCTTGCCAATGTAGCGGTGGATATTGTTATGGATTCTGTATCGGTAGCTACATCTTTCAAAGAAACACTTGCTGAAAAAGGAATTATTTTCTGTTCTATTTCAGAAGCAATACAAGAGCATCCTGAACTGGTTAAAAAATATTTGGGAACAGTTGTCCCAGTTAGAGATAATTTCTTTTCCGCTTTAAATTCTGCGGTTTTTTCTGACGGATCTTTTTGCTACATTCCTAAAGGAGTACAGTGTCCAATGGAGCTTTCTACTTATTTTAGGATTAATGAAGCGGGGACCGGACAATTCGAAAGAACACTATTAATAGCAGATGAGGGGTCTCAAGTAAGTTATTTGGAGGGGTGTACCGCCCCAATGAGAGATGAAAACCAATTACACGCTGCGGTAGTTGAACTAATTGCGCTAGATAGTGCGGACATAAAATATTCTACTGTTCAAAACTGGTATCCAGGTGATAAAGATGGAAATGGCGGAGTATTTAATTTTGTAACAAAGAGAGGAATTTGTCATAAAAATGCTAAAATTTCTTGGACACAAGTAGAAACGGGCTCTGCTGTTACCTGGAAATACCCTTCTTGTATTTTAAAGGGGGACAACTCAATTGGAGAGTTCTTTTCGGTTGCAGTAACTAACAATAAGCAACAAGCGGATACTGGGACAAAGATGGTTCATCTTGGTAAAAACACAAAGAGCACAATCATCGCCAAAGGTATTTCTGCAGGGTATTCTGATGGAAACTATAGAGGGCTAGTTAGAATTGCGAAAGGCGCTACAAACTCTAGAAATTTTTCGCAATGTGATTCTCTCCTGATGGGTGACAAATGTGGATCACATACATTTCCTTACATTGAAGTGAAGAACAACTCTTCACAAGTAGAACATGAAGCAACTACATCAAAAATTGGAGAAGATCAAATATTTTATTGTAATCAAAGAGGAATTGGAACAGAAGAAGCTATTGCATTAATCGTCAATGGATACTGTAAAGATGTATTAAATCAACTACCAATGGAGTTTGCGGTAGAAGCTCAAAAATTATTAGAAATAAGCCTTGAAGGCTCTGTAGGATAAAAATATAAAAAATGTTAAAAATAAAAAACCTAAAAGCGGGAATAGAAGAAGTTCAAATCCTTAAAGGGATAAATCTAGAGGTTAAGGCTGGAGAGGTACACGCTATTATGGGGCCTAATGGTTCAGGAAAAAGTACATTATCAGCTGTTATTGCTGGCAAAGAAGATTATGAGGTAGAAGATGGCTCTGTTGATTTTTTAGGAGAAGATCTAATGGATCTAGATCCTGAAGAAAGAGCCCACAAAGGAGTGTTCCTTTCTTTTCAGTACCCTGTCGAAATTCCAGGAATTTCCGTGTCTAATTTTATAAAAACCTCACTTGCAGAAAAAAGAAAAGCTTTAGGCCTAGATCCTCTACCTGCGAAAGATTTATTAAAAATGATGCGTGAAAAAATGGAATTATTAAGTATCAAAAAGGGTTATTTATCCAGAAATATGAATGAGGGTTTTTCTGGTGGGGAGAAAAAAAGAAATGAAATTTTTCAGATGGCTATGCTAGAGCCCAAATTGTCTATTTTAGATGAAACAGACTCCGGACTAGATATTGATGCTTTGAGAATTGTTGCAAATGGTGTAAATAAATTGAGAACAAAAGACAACGCTACAATTGTGATTACCCACTACCAAAGATTATTAGAGCATATTGTTCCTGATTTTGTTCATGTGTTACATGAAGGTAGAATTATAAAGTCTGGAGGTAAAGAATTAGCGCTTGAGCTAGAAAAAAGGGGCTACGATTGGATAACAAAAAATTAATAAAAGAGTGGGGTTAATTGATAATTTAGAAAAATATGCTCAACATCAAAATTTGTCTAAAGACAAAAGAGTGATGTTTGATTCTTTTATTAAAAAAGGGTTCCCAACCACTAGTGATGAGGAGTGGAAATATACATCTTTAAAAAAAGTTGTAAAATCTGATTACAATCTATTGCTAGAACACACAGAAATCGAAAATTCTGTAATTAACAAATATAGTTTAGGCGTTGAAGATAAGATTGTGTTTGTAGATGGTAATCTGGTTTACTCTCCCGAGATTAAGGGAGTTCATATTTCTGGTTTTTCTGATTTTGATTGCAGAAATAATGATGTTATTTCAAAACTAAACTCAGCTCTTGCAAAAAGTGGTTTTACTATTGTGGTTGAAAAAAACACTGTAGTTGAAAATCCTATAGAGATACTATTCTTCAATTTAACTAAAAACAGTTTTTCTCAATACAGAAACAGAATAACTGTTGGAGAAAATTCAGAAATAAAGATAATAGAAAACATACAAGACTTAAGTAAATCTTCTACATTAGTAAACCATTTTACACATGTTTCTTGTAATAAGAATACAAAAGTTGAATACAATAAAATTCAGAACAACTGTAAAGACTCTACGCTAATAGACTGTATGAATATCTTTCAAAAACAAGACTCTGTTTGTGAGGTAAATACTTTAATATTTGGAGGGGATTTTACTAGAAACAATTTAAATTTTGAACAAAATGGTACAAATTGTGAAAGCAATATGAACGGTATATCTCTATTAGACGGAAATCAATTTGCGGACAACCATACTTTTGTAGACCATAAAACTGCTCATTGTAGAAGTAATGAAATGTATAAGGGAATTTATCTAGGAAAGTCAAAAGGTGTTTTTAATGGTAAAATAATGGTGAGACAAGACGCTCAAAAGATAGACGCTTTTCAATCTAACAATAATCTACTGTTAAGCGATAACTCCACAATTGACAGCAAGCCTCAACTAGAAATTTACGCAGATGATGTGAAATGTAGCCATGGATGTACGATAGGTCAACTTGATAATGAAGCTCTTTTCTATATGAGAAGCAGAGGTGTCGGAATCTCTGAAGCAAAAGCGGTTCTAACTTATGCTTTCGCTTCGGAAGTTATTGAAAACCTGTCTATTCCTGAATTAAAAAATCTATCTCAAAGATTGTTGGCACATAAACTAGGTGTTGATTTAGATTTTTCTCTGTAATGTTTGATGTCTCTAAAATAAGAGATCTATTTCCTATACTTAAACGAAAAGTAAATGGAAGGGATTTAGTGTATTTTGACAATGGAGCCTCTACTCAAAAATTACACTCCGTTATAGATACCGTTTCTAATTATTATAAAGAGGAAAACTCAAATGTTCATAGGGGAGTTCATTTTCTAAGTGGCTTAGCAACTGATAAATTTGAAGAGAGTAGACGGGTAATTAGAAAGTTTATTGGAGCTAAATACGATCATGAAATAATCTTTACTAAGGGAACTACCGACTCTATTAATTTAGTAGCAAATGGCTTTCGCTCCTTACTAAAGAAGGGAGATGAAATAATTATTTCTGAGTTAGAACATCATTCTAATATTGTTCCCTGGCAAATGTGTTGTGAATATAGTGGAGCTGTGTTAAAAATTATTCCATTAAGAGACAATGGAGAGTTGGAGATTAGTAAATTTGAAAGTCTGTTGTCTAAAAAGACAAAGCTTGTAGCTCTTTCTCATATTTCTAATTCATTAGGCACTATAAACCCAATAAAGGAGTTTATTGAAAAATCTCACAAAGTTGGAGCGAGAGTTTTGATTGATGGAGCCCAAGCGGCCTCACATGTACCCCTTAATATGCAAGATTTGGATGTGGATATGTATTGTTTTTCAGCCCACAAAATGTATGGGCCAACTGGAGTGGGGGTGTTATATGGAAAAGAGGATATATTGAATGAAATTCCACCATATCAAGGAGGGGGAGAAATGATAAAAGAAGTAAGTTTTAAGAAAACAACCTACGCTTGTTTGCCACATAAATTTGAAGCGGGAACTCCTAATATTGCTGGTGTTATTGCTTTTAAGTCTGCAATTGAGTTTATTGCTGATTTAGGGTTTAATACAATTACCAAGCATGAAGAATATCTTTTGGAGTATGCTACTCAGGAAATATCAAAAATAGGGGGGGTAAGGATATATGGCACATCAGAAAAAAAATCTGGAATTATTTCTTTTAATATAGACGGAATTCACCCCTATGATATTGGTGTTTTGTTAGATAAAATGGGGGTTGCCATAAGAACAGGTCACCACTGTACACAACCAATAATGGAAAGATTTAATATTCCCGGAACCGCAAGGATTTCTTTAGCGATTTACAATACTAAAGAGGAAATTGACGTTTGTATGGCGTCTATTAGAAAAGTAAAACAAATGTTGTCTTAAAAATGCGAACGATAAAGGAAATACAAGAAGAAATATTGGAGGATTTCGACATGTTTGAGGACTGGATGCAGAAGTATGAGTACCTAATTGATTTAGGCAAAGAGCTTCCTTCAATTGATGAAAAGTACAAGATTGAAGAAAACCTAATAAAGGGATGTCAAAGTAGAGTTTGGTTACACGCTGAAGAAAATAGTGGTAATATCATCTTTTCTGCTGATAGTGACGCTATTATGACAAAGGGTATTGTTGCATTATTAATTAGAGTATTGTCTGGACAAAGCGCAAATGATATTGCTCATGCAGATTTGGATTTTATTAATAAAATCGGTTTAAAAGAACAACTTTCCGCCACAAGAGCGAATGGATTGTTGTCAATGATTAAACAAATGAAGTTGTACGCGATAGCTATAGATAAATAATATAATGAAAACAGAAAAAGAGCTACAAAAGATTGGAGAAGAGGTTGTTGAAGTTATATGCGAGATTTATGACCCTGAAATCCCGGTAAATATTTATGCTTTAGGGTTAATTTACGATGTACATGTGAGTGAAGATTGTGATGTGAAGATTACGATGACCCTAACCTCTCCAAATTGTCCTGTCGCTGAAACACTTCCGGTAGAGGTTGAGGAAAAGGTTAAGGTCGTGCCTGCAGTAAAAGATGTGTCTGTGGAAATAGTATTTGAGCCTGTTTGGACAAAAGAGATGATGAGTGAAGAGGCAAAGTTAGAATTAGGAATGCTTTAAAATGAGTAAAGAAATTGTAAACAGAGTAGCTAACAGCAAGTTAATTACTATTGATCTTTCGGACTACGCTCCTAAAGAAAATATACTAATTTTTGATGTTAAAGATTTGTTGTTTGAAGGAATTATTTTAAAAGAAAAAGACTTTCGATCTTGCTTAAAAGGGTTTGATTTTTCAAGATATAAAGGGGGTACAGTAGCTCTTTATTGTAGTGCAGAAGCTGTTATTCCCATGTGGGCTTACATGTTAGTTTCATCTTATTTAATCCCTATTTGTTCAAACCTTTACTTTGGAACTAAAGAAGAGGTTTTTCAAAAAATCTTATTAAAAAATATTTTCGATATAGATTCTAAAAGATTTAAAGAAAAAAAGGTAATTGTAAAGGGTTGTAGCAATATCCCTTTAAGTGAGTCGTTATATGTAGCAATTACACAAAAATTGCAGAATAGTGTTAGTAGTTTAATGTTTGGAGAAGCCTGCTCGGCTGTTCCTGTATATAAAAAGAAAAAATGAATCCTAGAATTTTAGAAATAAATAAAAATATTCAACCCTATAAAGAGGAAATTGTAAATCACGCGTTATATAAAAAAATGAATAGTGTAGAAGATATTGCTGTTTTAATGGAGCATCATGTGTATGCTGTTTGGGACTTTATGTCATTATTGAAAGCTCTACAATCTATACTTACCTGTACCTCAGCACCCTGGAAGCCTGTTGGGGACACACAAATAAGAAGGCTGATAAACTCTATTGTTTTGGAAGAGGAAAGTGATTTAGACGCGGACGGAAACCCATCTTCACACTATGAAATGTATTTAGACGCTATGAAACAATCAGGAGCGAACACAGGTCCTATTGAGTGTTTTGTATCAGATGTTTCTAAAAATAATATTCCATATGTAAGCGAAGGAATAAATGGTTTTTTAAAATCTACTTTTGATGTCATAAATAGCGGTGAGCCCCATAAAATTGCTTCTGCTTTTACATTTGGCAGGGAAGATTTAATCCCAGATATGTTTACCGCTATTGTAGAGGAATATAATTCCGATAATAAACTAGATAAGTTTATGTACTATCTAGAAAGACATATTGAATTAGATGGCGGAGAACACGGGCCGCTTGCTTTACAGCTTATTTCTGATTTATGTGAAGAGGATGAAAAGAAATGGAAGGAAGTTGAAGAAACAGCTATCTGTTCCTTAATTGCTCGTAAAAATTTGTGGGACATTGTTGTAGAAAAATTATAAATCCTTATCAAAAGTTTTAGAAGAGTTGGTCAGGAGTTGGTTTAGTGTGTTTAACTCTGAAGGTGTAAAATCTCTATATTGTCCTAATTTTACATCTAAGTTTATATTCATAATCCTGACTCTTTTTAACTTCTTTACCTCGTAACCTAAATATTCGCACATCCTACGAATTTGACGGTTTAAACCTTGGGTTAAGATAATTTTAAAAGTCTTTTTACCTGTTTGTTTCACTTTACATTTTTTGGTAATCGTTTCTAAAATAGGAACTCCATTTTGCATGGACTCTACAAATTCTTTTGTTACAGGTTTGTCAACACAAACTTCATACTCTTTTTCATGATTGTTTCTAGCTCTTAAGATCTTGTTTACAATATCTCCATCATTAGTTAGGAAAATTAATCCTTCTGAGGGTTTGTCTAGTCTTCCAATAGGGAATATCCTTGTGGGATAGTTGATATAATCAATTATATTGTCTTTCTCTCTTATCTGATCAGTAGTACAAACAATCCCCCTGGGTTTATTAAAGGCGATATAGACCATCTTTTTCTTTTTGGGCCTGTGTACTATTTTTCCATTTACACTTACTTCGTCCACATCAGAAATTTTTGTTCCCATCAATGGAACTTCTCCGTTTATTTTTACCCTTCCTTGCTCTATTAGTTTGTCTGCTGCCCTTCGGGAACAGTATCCAATTTCTGAAAGAAATTTATTTATTCTAGTAAGTTTTGCCTCGGTCATTAATTTAGTTTTGAGGCAATAAAAGCCGTAGTCCAAGCTGATTGAAAATTAAAACCTCCTGTTATGCCATCTATATCAAGTATTTCTCCCGCAAAGTAAAGGTTTTTTATGTGTTTACTCTCCATAGTTTTAAAGTTTATACTTTCCAAATTAATGCCACCACATGTGACAAATTCTTCTTTATAAGTAGTTTTTCCACTAACTACATAACTATCATTACAAATAATCTGGACTAATTTATTTAACTGTTTTGTTCCTAATTCCGAATAAGGTTTCTCTGCTGATAAATCTGACCTTTCTAGCAAATAAGACCATAGTCTTTTCGGAAAGTTATATGGGCGTATTTTAAATAGTTTTTTCTTCTGATTGGTATTGATTATACTCTGTATTTCCTCTTTTACTTTTTCAAAATTATTTTCTCCACACCAAGATATACCCATCCTAAAATTATAGTTTTTATCAGAAAGATTTCTAGCTCCAAAGGAAGATAGTTTTAAAACTGCCGGACCACTGAATCCCCAATGGGTTATTAATAACGGACCCGTGCTTCTAAGTTTTGTTCCTTCAATTGATACCAATGCACTTGGAACAGAAAGTCCCATCAGTTGTGTTATCTTTTCGTTCGGAATATTAAAAGTAAATAAAGAGGGTACTGGTGACTCTATTTTATGGTCTAATATTTTTAACCAATCAAAACCTTCTAATTTAGGTGAACCTCCTGTACACACTATTACTTTATCAAACAATAATTTCTGTCCATTTACTTGAACACTTATTTTTTCACCCTCTTGTATTAATGAAGTTACAGATGATTTTAGATTTACCCTCACCCCTAAGTTTTTAGATTCAGAAATAAACAAATCGTAAATAGTTTGGGATGTATTTGATTTTGGAAACATTCTTCCATCTTCTTCAGCAACAATTTCGACCCCTCTGTTTTCAAACCACTCTATAGTATTCTGATTATTGAACCTACCAAATAATTTTTTAAGATGATTCTCTCCTCTGGGATAAGATTTTGAAAAGTTAGAAATAGAGTTTTCGGAGTTAGTAACATTACATCTTCCCCCTCCAGAAACTAAGACTTTCGATAGTAATTTGCTTGATTTCTCAAAAATAGAAACTTCCGAGTTTGGGAAATTTTCTTTTGTGTTTATTGCTGCAAAAAAACCCGATGCTCCACCACCAATTATTGCGGTTTTCATAATAACCTATGAAAATAAGTCTATTGATCCTACCAAAAATAATAATACTTTTTTCATAATTTAACTTACTTTAACCCCCTTATCTTCTAGGTGTTTTTTAATATCTTCTAGTTTTCCTTCTGGAATTGCATCAATCAATTTTTGAGTGTAAGGCGTCTCTGGTTTGTTGTAAATCTGATCCGCATCGCCCATTTCTTCAATCTTACCCTCTTGCATTACTACCATTCTATCACTCATATATTTTACTACAGAAAGGTCGTGAGATATGAAAATATAAGTCAATCCAAATTCTTCCTTTAACTCATTTAACAAATTTAAAACTTGAGCTTGTACCGAAACATCTAATGCTGAAACAGATTCATCACAAATAATAAATTTAGGATTTACTGCTAAAGCTCTAGCAATACCAATTCTTTGCCTTTGTCCTCCAGAAAATTCGTGTGGATATCTATAAAAATGTGAGGGGTCAAGACTTACTCGTTCTAAAAGTTCTTCCACTCTCTTTTTTCTCTGCTCATCATTTTTTAAAATACTATGAACTTGCATAGGCTCCATTATTGCGTTACCAATAGTCATCCTGGGATTTAAAGAAGAGTATGGATCTTGAAAGATAATTTGTACTTCTTTACGAAATGATCTTAATTCTTCCGCGTTCATTTTAGCGATATCATTACCCTTGTAAATCATTTGTCCATCAGTAGGCTCCTCCAACCTTAAAATAGTTCTTCCAGTAGTTGTTTTGCCACAACCACTTTCTCCAACGAGACCTAGGGTTTCTCCGGGATATACATCAAAAGTAACATCATCTACAGCTTTAACATATCCCGTAACCCCCCCAAAAAATCCATTTCTAATAGCAAAATGTGTTTTTAAATTCGTTACCTGTAAAATTGGTTCTTTTGCAAATAATTTCTCTTGTTTATCTTTTCTATCACTATCTGGAATAGCTAAATCTTTTGTAAATTCCGATACGGAGATACCGTTATCAATAATAATACCATTCTCATCTACTTTCATGAAATCAGAGACCGTTGGTAAGAAAGTATATCTTTTGTCTAAAGGAGGGCGACAAGCTAATAACCCTTTTGTATAAGGGTGTTGTGGATTAGTAAAGATGTCCCAAACATTTCCTTGCTCCACAATATCTCCTTTATACATCACTACGACCTTATCTGCTAGTTCTGCAATAACTCCTAAATCATGTGTAATAAACATAATTCCCATGTCTCTTTCCTTTTGAAGTTTTTGCATCAGCTCCAAAATTGTTTTTTGAACTGTTACATCTAATGCAGTAGTTGGCTCGTCTGCAATTAACACCGATGGTTGACAGCTCATGGCCATAGCGATCATTACTCTTTGTTTTTGTCCTCCAGAAATTTGGTGCGGGTAAGTTGAGTAAATTCTTTCAGGATCAGGAAGCTGAACCTCTTCAAATAATTTAATAGTAATTTCTTTTGCTTCTTTTTTGCTTACTTTTTGATGAAGTATAATTGCTTCTACTACCTGATCTCCACATGTAAACACTGGATTTAAAGAGGTCATTGGCTCTTGGAAAATCATTGCAATATCGTTTCCCCTGTATGATCTCATTTCTTCTTCTGAAATAGACAGTAAATCTATTTCTGAGCCATCATTTTTATGGAAAATAATTTCTCCGCCTGTAATTTCTCCTGGAGGATTGGGAATTAATCTCATAGCCGATAGAGAAGTAACAGATTTACCAGAACCTGATTCTCCAACAATTCCAATAGTTTCACCCTTGTTTAATGTGAAACTAACACCCTTTACCGCTTTTACCGATTTTCCTTCAGTTTTAAACTCAGTTACCAAGTTTTTAAACTCCAATAATTTCTTTCCCATTATATTTAGATTTTAAGCGTATAAAAATAGTTTTTCTTTCTCAGTTATACAAACTCAATGTTTTCTTCTTTTATAAGGTCTTCTCCTTTGTATTTTAAAAGTAACTGCGCGACAGTAATAGTGTCTTTTTGACAATAAATTTTTATTCTTTCCAAATCTTTTTCTTCCCAATATACTCTAGAAACTTGACTTCCATCAATATCATCCTTTGGTGTTGGTATATTAAAAAGTTCTGAAAGTAATTTTATAGAGGTGTAATTTTTGTAATCTCCAAACCTCCACAAATCCATTGTGTCTAAATGATTTAACTCCCATGGTTTTTTACCCGCAATATCTAAAATTTTTGGAAGTTTTAAATCGTTTATTAATATCCTTCTTGATAAAAAAGGAAAATCAAATTCCCTACCGTTATGGGCACATAACCGATGTCCTTTTGAGTTAAACTCTTTGTTCAAGAGAAGTATAAATTCAGATAACAATTCTTTTTCTTCGTCTCCATAAAATGATTTGATTCGAAGGTGATTTTCTTCTTTTACTGTAAATAAGTATCCAACAGATATACAAACTACTTTTGAAAATTCTGCCATCACACCCGCCTTCTTTTTATAAAATTCAGAAGCTGTGAATTCCTCCTTTCTTTGCCAGGCTGTTTTTTCTTCCCAAAGCTTTTGAAAGACCGGAGAAAGTTCTTTAAAATTATATTTTATAGGAACAGTTTCTATATCTAGAAAAAGGACTTTACTTAGTTTTAAATTAGATAACATTAAAAATTATATTTTTCTGGGAACAAATTATACATTTCTAATGCATTTTGATTGCCATAATCATATGGCCCAAATCTTAATATGTTTTCTTGAGTAGCAAACAATAAAAATTGGTTTATTGCTAAATCATCTTGTGGATTATTCTTAATAAAATCTAAAATAAAAAATGAAATTTCTTTCCTTTTATTATTGTACAAATCATTATTAATAAATGAAAACTTTGAAGATCCATTTTGATATTGATACACGCTTCTCCACTTTCTCCAAGCTTCAAACAAGTATAAAGAATACTCTTTCTTTTCTAATAATTCTAAATATTTTTCTAAAGCAACTTTTTCTCCAATTAACAAACCGTCTTCATCTACACTAAATTCATCACCATTAATAATCTGTTGGTCAGCAATTTCAATTTGATAAATGGAGTATTCTTGAAAATCTGAAGTAATGAGTGAGATTGAATCCAAAAATTTAACCGCATTTTTAACATTAGTTGTTTTTAGACTATCATAAATTAAATATTCTTTTGCAGAGGTATAATTATTCTTATCAATCCTTTCCCAATAATAATCTTCACTAATTTTAATAAATTTTTGAGTGGCATACTCTCTACTAACGAAGGAGTGATATTGATCTCTTTTCTTATAAAAATTTTGTGTTGCTTTATTAACATGATTACTATCTTTAGATTTATCAACAATTGATATATTCAGCTCTATCAACAGATTTATATAATTTTGTAAATAATACCTAAGAGAGTCGTCTTTAATAACCTCAGTTTTAATGGATTGACAATAGTCTGTGTATGATTGAAAACTTTGTTTTATCTCATCTTCATCTGCATCTTCATTATGCATGAAGCCCAACATAAGAAGCTCTTTTTGCTCGTCTATTCCTCTATTAATTTCGTGACTAAAGTACAAATCTTTAAGTTTAATAATTAACTCTGAATTGTCTGTTAGTGTTTTTTGAGTTTGTAAATTATTAAATATTAATAATAGAATTATAATTTTAATCAGATTTTTCATCGTATATAGGTTTTAGTTATACATTTTTAAAGAGATGTCTACAAATTTAAAAACCAGTATTTTAGTGATTTTTTAAATCAAACCAACTCCATTTCAAATAGATTAACTAAATGTATTTTAAGTTTGTTCTTTGCCTCCCGCATGTCCATCTCTTTATTTAGTTCTTTTTGTAAAGAAGTAACTTGTTTATCAACGATTCCGCATGGAACAATATTTCCAAAATAAGATAAATCTGAATTAACATTAAATGCAAAGCCGTGCATACTAACCCATCTACTTGTTTTTACTCCAAGAGCACAAATTTTTCTTGCTTTACTAGAGCCAACATCAAGCCATACGCCGGTTTCGCCCTCAGATCTCTCTCCATTTAATCCATATTCTTTTAAAGTAAGAATTACCGCCTCCTCTAATAGCCTAAGATATTTATGAATATCGGTAAAAAAATTTTCTAAATCTAAAATTGGATAACCGACAATTTGTCCTGGGCCGTGATAAGTAACATCTCCTCCTCGGTTAATTTTATAAAATGAAGCTCCCACTTTTTTTAAATATTCTGCATTTACTAATAAATTATTTTCATCACCACTTTTACCTAGTGTATACACATGGGGGTGTTCACAAAAAATAAGAGTGTTTTTGGTTTCAACAGATCTGTTTGATTTTCTATTTTTAGTTTTTATTTCAATAGTTTTTGCAAAAATTTCCTCCTGATAATCCCAGCATTTTTTATAATCTATCAGTCCTAAATCTTTAAATATTACTTTTTTGTTCATTAAATTTTTTCTAATTCACCTTTTAAATAGTTAATTACATCAATTTCAATTGCATCAACATTATTCATTTCTGATAAATACCAACTTATCCAGTCTCCTAGATTAATATGATATAATGTGTTTTCAATAACGGAATCTCCAACACTCCATACCTCAGAAATGTTTGATGTATATTTAGAAATAATCTTTTTATTAATGTCCATTCTAACTTGATTTCTTTTGAAGTCCGACTTATTGCGGAAGTAAATAACCGCTAAGTTTTTCACATTTGTTCTCCAACCTAGAAGTTCATTGTGATTCATCTCAGGAACTACATTATGCCAACCCAACATTTTACTATTTTCATTTAATTGCTGTCTAAAACGAACCGCCACTCCCTCAAAACCTTTGGAGACATAAATTACCGGTGTGTGTTTATACATTTTTTCTGCTAATGAAATCGCTTGTTTTTGTATCTCTTGTTTTTCTATGTTTAAGACTTGAATAGCCTTTTTGAAATCACTTTGAAAAGAATTGTCTATAATACCATAAAAATTCAACGCATAAAAAAGCTCTGTAAAGGCGTATCCAAACATAGCTCTAGGTGGGTGGTCTCCGGGTATAATGATATGATTAAAATTATTTTTGATGGCTATGTCCTTTAATTTTCCTCCAGAGGTTATAATACAAATTTCAGCATTTCTTTCTATACATTTTTGTAACGCGGAAATAGTTTCCTCTGTATTTCCTGAATATGATGACGCGATAACTAAGGTATTCTCATTTACAAAATTAGGTATGCTGTAATCCTTTGTAGATGAAATTGGAATGTCTATATCAAGAGAAACAATATCATTTAAAATAGTCCCTCCAATACCAGAGCCTCCTAAGCCACAGATTAAAATATTTTTAAATTTCTTATCTTTATTAACAAACTCGGAGGAGCCTCCTATCTCCATTGCTTCTGTTAAATGATTGGTAAAATCACTAATATAGTCCTTCATTTTCATTTTATAAATATGTTTTTGTAAAGAAGCCGAAATTACAAAATATTAGGATAAAAGAATTCCTATCTTTGCAAAAAAATTTACAAATGAGTAGAGAGTTGTCAGAACAAGAATTAGTAAGAAGAGAAAGTTTGCAAAAATTGATAGATTTGGGTATAAACCCCTACCCATCAGAATTGTATAATGTAAACACCTCGTCAACACAAGTTAAAGAACAATACAAGGATGGGGAGTTAATGAATGTTATTCTGGCGGGCAGAATTATGAGCAGAAGAATAATGGGAAAAGCTTCTTTTGCTGAACTTCAAGATAGTGACGGAAAAATTCAAATTTATGTAAATAGAGATGAAATATGCGAGGGAGAAGATAAAACTTTATACAATACTGTTTTCAAAAAACTTCTTGACATTGGTGATATTATTGGGGTAAAAGGAGAGGTTTTTACTACAAAGGTTGGAGAAATATCTGTGAAAGTAAAAGAGTTGACCCTACTTACAAAATCACTAAAACCCCTTCCTCTTCCTAAAATTGATGGAGAAGGAAAGGTTCATGACGCCTTTACTGATCCAGAGAAGAGATATAGACAAAGGTATGTTGATCTTGTAGTTAATCCGGAGGTGAAAGACGCTTTTGTTAAAAGAACACAACTTACAAATTCTATGCGTTCTTATTTAAATAATAAAGGTTATTTAGAGGTAGAAACTCCAATTTTACAACCTATTTATGGGGGAGCTGCGGCGCGCCCCTTTAAAACGCGTCATAATACTTTGGATATGGATTTGTATTTAAGAATTGCTAACGAACTATATTTAAAAAGATTGGTAGTTGGAGGGTTTGATGGTGTATATGAGTTTTCAAAAGATTTTAGAAATGAGGGTATGAGCCGTTTTCACAATCCAGAGTTTACTCAAATGGAATTGTATGTTGCATATAAAGATTATGAATGGATGATGGATTTAGTCGAAGAAATGGTGGAAAAAATTGCATTGGATTTGCATGGGAAAACAGAAGTTCGGTTAGGAGAAAACCTAATCAACTTCAAAAGGCCTTGGAAAAGATATACAATGTATGAAGCAATAGAACATTTTACAGGTATCAACATTTCTAAAATGGATGAAACAACACTGAGGGAAACCGCCAAAAAATTGGGAATTGATGTAGAAAAAAGCATGGGAAGAGGGAAGTTAATTGATGAAATTTTTGGGGAAAAGTGTGAAGGACAATTAATTCAGCCAACTTTTATTACCGACTATCCCGTAGAAATGTCTCCATTAGCAAAAAAACACAGAAAACACGAGGGATTAGTAGAGCGTTTTGAAGCTATTTGTAATGGGAAGGAAATTTGTAACGCTTTTTCTGAGTTAAATGACCCAATTGACCAAAGAGCTAGATTTGAAGAACAATTAGAGCTAGGCAAAAGGGGTGATGATGAGGCGATGATATTAGATGAAGATTTCCTTAGAGCTATAGAGTATGGAATGCCTCCAACAGCTGGTTTGGGAATAGGTATTGATAGATTAAGTATGATTATGACAAACTCTAATTCTATTCAAGATGTGTTGTTTTTCCCTCAGATGAAAGCGGAAAATCAAAAAGGCACCGAAGAGTAATACAATGAAAAATGTTATAAAAATAGGTGTAATTGGCGGCGGTAGTTGGGCTACCTCAATTGTAAAAATGTTGTGTGAGAATGTTAATTGTTTGAATTGGTGGATGAGAAATGAAGATGTTATAGAACATATACAAAAATATGGACACAACCCTAATTATATATCCGATGCAGAACTTAAAAAAGAGAGGTTAAACATAAGTTCAGATATTGATAAGATTGTGAGCGGTTCAGATTATATAGTTTTAGCGGTTCCGTCAGCGTTTTTAAAATCTACATTAAAGAACTTGACTGTTTCTATTAAAGACAAGGTGGTGTTTTCAGCTATTAAAGGAATTGTACCTGAAAATAACACCATCGTAGGAGAATTTCTTTATAATCAATTCAAGGTCCCATATGAAAATATTGGTGTTTTAACCGGGCCTTGTCACGCAGAAGAGGTTGCTTTAGAAAGATTGTCTTATTTAACTATTGCTTGTAGTGATTTAAAAAAAGCAAATTTATTTGCAAACTATATTGAAGGTAGGTACATCAAAACAACTGTGTCTGATGATATATATGGCACAGAATACTCTGCGGTACTTAAAAATGTAGTCGCTCTTGCTTCTGGAATATGTCATGGCTTAGGATATGGTGATAATTTTCAAGCGGTTTTAGTTTCTAACGCGATTAGAGAAATAAAACGTTTTGTGGACACTGTTCACCCTATAAAAAGAGATATAAATGAATCAGCTTATCTGGGGGATTTGTTAGTAACAGCATATTCTCAATTTAGTAGAAACAGAACTTTTGGGGAAATGATAGGTCGGGGATATAGTGTAAATTCTGCACAACTAAAGTTAAAAATGATTGCTGAAGGATATTATGCGGTAAAATGTATTATTGAAATAAACGAAGAGGTAAAGTTAGATATGCCAATTAGTGAGGCGGTTTATAATATTTTGTATAACAGAAAATCTCCTAAAAAACAAATACAAATTTTAACTGACCGTTTAAATTAAAGAATCATTTCAGGGATTTCCCCCTCGATAATTAATTCCGCTTCAGTAGCTTTTATTATTTCTTCGAGTCGTATTCCTGGAGCTCTTTCTAAAAGTTTAAATCCATTCTTTGTAACTTCTAAAACCGCAAGATTTGTCACTATTTTTTTTACACAATTTACCCCAGTAATTGGTAGCCTACATTTTTTTAGTATTTTACTCTCACCCTGACGATTTGTGTGCATCATAGCTACAATAATGTTGTCCGCTGAAGCAACCAAATCCATTGCTCCCCCCATTCCTTTAACCATTTTACCAGGAATTTTCCAGTTTGCAATATCTCCATTTTCAGAAACCTCCATAGCGCCTAAAACAGTAAGTTGAACATGTCTCCCCCTGATCATTGCAAAAGAAGTTGCAGAGTCAAAAAGCGCAGCTCCAGGCATTGTTGTAATAGTTTGTTTTCCCGCATTAATTAAGTCCGGATCCTCAGCTCCTTCTAGGGGAAAGGGGCCCATACCTAACACTCCGTTTTCAGACTGAAACTCAATGTCTACATCTTTTGGGATATAATTTGCAACCAATGTTGGAATGCCAATTCCTAAATTAACGTACATGTTGTGATCTAATTCCTGCGCAATTCTCTGAGCGATTTGATTTTTATCTAAAGCCATTATTCTCTTGGTCTAACCGTTCTCTGTTCTATTCTTTTTTCATATTTCTCACCCTGGAGAATTCTTTGTACAAATATTCCGGGTGTATGAATCTGATTTGGGTCTAACTCCCCCGCGGGAACCAACTCCTCTACTTCTGCAACAGTAATTTTTCCTGCCATTGCCATTAAGGGGTTGAAATTTCGCGCTGTTCCTTTATAAATTAAATTACCAGCAGAATCTCCTCTCCAAGCTTTTACGAAAGCAAAATCTGCCGTCAGTGCTGATTCTAAAATATGAGG
Source organism: Flavobacteriales bacterium (assembly GCA_002696275.1). Classification (GTDB taxonomy): domain Bacteria; phylum Bacteroidota; class Bacteroidia; order Flavobacteriales; family BACL11. The sequence continues at coordinate 196,361 of NZRO01000025.1, read as the reverse complement.
TTTTCCGTTAAATTCTCGAACCTCCTTTCCTTCAGCAACTTCTGTACCGTATCCAGCGGGGGTGAAAAATGCAGGAATTCCTGCCCCTCCAGCTCTACATCTCTCTGCTAAACTTCCCTGAGGGATTAAGTCTACCTCTAAAGTTCCTGAGAGCATTTGCCTTTCGAACTCTGTGTTTTCTCCAACATAAGAGGATATCATTTTTTTAATTTGTTTTCTCTGCAGCAACAAGCCTAATCCAAAATCATCTACTCCAGCATTATTAGAAATACATGTTAATCCAAAAATGTCTTTTTTGGAAAGCGCTGCTATTGAGTTTTCTGGAATTCCGGAAAGCCCAAACCCCCCAAACATAAATGTCATTTTGCTTTCTACTCCTTTCAATGCGGAATCTATATTATTTACTACTTTATTTATCATAATTAAAATTCTTCATCGTCTATATTTTGCTCTGGATTTAACAAATCTAATTGATTACAGTTCATTTTGTTTTCAACCCAGTTTTTTACTTTTACATCTGCAAATTCAAATAAATCTTCTTGTGTTACTTCGGATATATTGTCGTCTTCATATACATTCTTCATAAATTGACCAAATACGGTTAATGCGGTATTACCTCCGTAACCATCCTCCCCTCTAAAATGTGCAGATCTATCTTCACAACCAGTCCAAACAGAGGTTACTAAATTGGGGGTAATACCAACATACCAACCATCAGAATAATTTTGGGTAGTTCCCGTTTTCCCTCCCATCTCAGCTGATATATCATATTCATATCTTAAGTTTCTAGCGGTTCCCCTAACTCCTGATTTATTCCATTTGTCTAATTCTATCGATCTTTCTTTATATCCCTTATCATAAACACCATCAACGGCTCCTTGTAATAACTTGACCATAATTGCAGCTGTTTCTTCACTTAACGCTTCATTTTTTTCTGATTGAAAATTTTCTAATACAACCCCGTTCTTATCTTTGATTTTTGTAACAAAAATGGGCTCTGTATAAACTCCTTTGTTTACAAATGTTGAGTAAGCCCCCGTAATCTCTTTTACAGACAAATCAAATGTTCCTAAACAAATTGAAGGCACCGCCTGTAAATATGAGGTTACCCCCATTTTTCTAGCCATGTCTACTACTGGTTTTGGACCAAATTGATGCATAATATAAGCTGTCATTATATTAATAGAATTTGCTAGGCCAAATTTAAGAGAGAGTGACAACCCATCAAAATCTGTACTAGAGTTATATGGGATCCAGTCTTTTTCTAAACCCCACTTGTCTTTATCAAACACTACAGGGGAGTTTAAGATTTTATCACACGGCCCCATTCCTTCCTGTATAGCCAAAGAATATAAAAACGGTTTAAAGGTAGAGCCCACCTGTCTCTTCCCTTTTATAACATGATCGTATTTAAAAAACTTATGATTTATTCCTCCAACATAAGCTTTTATATATCCGTCTGTAGGGCTCATGCTCATCAAGCCTGTATGAATAAAGAATTTGTTGTAAATTACAGAATCTCTGGGTGAGATAAGCGTGTCTATCTCTCCTTTCCAAGAAAAAAGCGTGGTATTAACTTTAATATTAAAAATTTTATCTATTTCCTTTTTTGATTTGCCTTGGTTTTTTAGTTTTCTATATCTTTCTGATCGTTTTATTCCTTGATAAATTATTTCATCAATCTGTTTTCTGCTAAAATCTTCTGGGTAAGGAGCTTTAGAATACCCCCGCCAGTGTTTATAAAACTTTTCTTGTAGTTTGGCCATTTTTTTCTTTACAGCCGCTTCGGCATGTTTTTGAATTCTAGAGTCTATTGTGGTGTGGATAATTAATCCGTCTGTATATAAGTCAAAATGTTCTCCATTAGGTTTCTTGTTTTTAGAACACCATTCTTTCATCCAAAACCTTAATTGCTCTCTAAAATAAGGGGCTAAACCTTCATTGTGATCTACTTTTTGAAAATCTAAGTTTAAGGGAAGGGTTTTTAATGAATCATATTCTCGTTTAGTGATTTTTTTGTATTTCATCATTTGAGCTAAAACAACATTTCTTCTATTTTGTGTTCCCTTTGGGTTTCTTTTTGGGTTATATAATGAGGGGTTTTTAAGCATCCCAACCAACATTGCTGATTGATTTATATCTAAAGTGTTTGGCTTGGTGTTGAAATATATTTTAGAAGCTGATGTAATTCCTACCGCTTGATTAATCCAATCAAACCTATTTAAATACATTGATAAGATCTCATTTTTAGAATATCTTTTTTCCAACTCAACAGCAACTACCCATTCTTTAAGTTTTTGTTTTATTCTGCCTAAACCAGTAGAAGGCCTACCGGTAAATAACATTTTTGATAATTGTTGTGATAGGGTACTAGCGCCTCCAGAGCTACTGCTTCCCTTTATAATTCCATAAATAGCTCTAAAAAGAGAACGAACATCAATACCGGAGTGGCTTCTAAATCTTATATCTTCTGTGGAGATTAAAGCGTCAATTAAAACGGGGGATAAATCTGAATAATTAGTATTTGATCTATTTTCTTTATAATACTCACCCAATATGACCCCATCTGAAGAATAAATTATTGTAGATAAATTGTTTTGAGGGTTGTCAATATCTGAAAAATAAACCACACCAGGAACTCGACTCTCTCCTTCTGTTAAGTTTTCAGAAATCGTATTCATTTTTACAAAATACATCAAAAGAATAAAGCTGTAAAATGGACTTAAACAAATTAACCAAATCAATATTTTTTTTCTTCTACTCATTTATATCTGTTACATACAGGGAAATGTCTGAAATGTGGGGCAGGTTATCAATTTTAAGATTGTTATTTTCTCTCATTGCTAGTTCAAGTTCAAAAGTATGGACTCCTTTTTCATAAAATTTATCTACACTATAATTTACTCCACTTAACTCTCTTATATCGCTTTTACCGCTTCCATACCACTCCCCGTCTTTTTGAGCTAAATCTATGTTAAGTGTGTCTGTAGACATCTTGTGATTATTAAAAAAGTGGTGGGTGAAAAATATTATGTTTTGATAAGAATATGAGGTGTTGTGTCTTATAGAAAAATCTAAGCTGTATAGTCGGGTTGTGTCTTCAAAATTAATATCAAATTTTACAATCTTGCTTGAATCCCAAATATTTTCTTTAAAATTATGATATGTAATCCCTTCTTTCTCACAAGAAAAAAACACAGTTAAAATAAAAAAGCTTATGAGGAGTTTACTTTTCATTATTTTTTCTTTTTTGGGTTTTTCTGCTGTTTTTGTTCCATCCTTTTTTTTTCTTTTTCTTGTCAAACCTATTGATATTATCCTGTCCAACAACATTTTTGAAACCAGTTTTATTGCCCTCCTTTTCACCTATAAAATATTCTAGTGATGGGGGAGTTTTTCCTTTTTTATTATCTTCAATTATTTGGATAACCTGTTTCAATGAAAGCTCAAAAATCCCCGGCTCCCTACCCTTATATACATAACAAAGCTTCTTTTTAAAAACATCTATCTTTATTTGTTTAGCGTCTCCCTTTTCGGTTTTTAAAATTTGTTTGGATTTTGGGAAGCTCTTTAGTGAATCTAGATAAGAGTCTAGTTCAAAGTTTAAGCAGCATTTTAATTTTCCACATTGGCCTGAAATCTTTTGGGGGTTTATAGATAGCTGTTGGTATCTTGCAGAAGAAGTTGATACTGGGGGGAATTCTGTCATCCATGTTGAACAACAAAGTTCTCTTCCACAACTTCCAATACCCCCAACCATAGCTGCTTCTTGTCTTACTCCTATTTGTTTCATCTCTATTTTTATGGAAAAGGCTTTAGAGTATTCTTTTATTAACTCTCTAAAATCAACTCTTTTTTCAGCGGTATAATAAAAAATTGCTTTCGACTTATCTCCCCGATATTCAATATCAACGAGCTTCATTTCTAGTTTGTGGTTTTTAATAATAAGTTTTGCTTTTTTTAGGGTGGGGTCCTCTAATTCAACAGATGATTGAAGCTTCTTTATGTCTATGTCTTTTGCAATCCGATATATTTTTTTTAAGGGTTCCTTTGAGGTGTCTATTTTTTTTCTTTTTAATTGATAGTTTACAATCTCACCAATAAGGGTTATTTTTCCAATATCGTATCCTGAATTGCTTTCTACCACAACCCAATCTCCTTCCGAAATTGTTATGTCTTCTGTGTTTTGAAAATATCCTTTTCTATTCATCTTAAACTGAACCTCTACTAAATCAGAAAATGTGTTACTTTTTGCGTCGTCAACTTTTGCTAGCCAATTAAAAACTGAACTCGTTCCGCAGCCTCTTTTCTCAGAGACAGAACAACCATTACATCCACCACCTGTTCCGCATGCCATATTATTTAATTTATTTCTACAAACTTACGCTTTACTTTTAAGAGTTTCATTAATTGTAGTGATAGTTCATAAAACATAATTTTTGAATTTGCATTTCTTTCTATATTTTTAATGCACTCCTCTAGTTTTTCTGATATTTCGTTTATATTATCTTGGTGAATAAAAGGGTGGAATTTTGTTAAAAAATCAATTTCTTTTTGTGTGACAAATAAATTTTTTGTCTCTGAAAAGTGAAAAACTAAACAATTTCTTGTCATTTTTAAAGCGTATTTTAAAAATATTGTTTGTGATCTTCTACCTTTTTTACTCCTGATATCTACCCATTTTGTAATTTCCTCAATATTTACAGAGTAGCATAGTCTCATCCAGTTTTGATATTCTTCAAAATGTCTGTCTTCAAAACTTTCATTATGTAAAATTTTAATGGCCCCGCCTAGGTTGCCTTCAGTTAGGGAGATGGTCGCTTTAATCTCGCTAATGTGTTTCATCGGAAATTTATCTCTTAACAAGGCCTCTATTTCTGATGGGTTATAATTATGTACTTTTGTTATCTGTAATCTTGATAAAATAGTGTTTAAGATTAAATCTGTATTTTCTGAAACCAATAAAAATATCGTTTTCTGTGGGGGCTCTTCTAATAATTTTAACAATTTGTTAGAAGTTTTTACCTGCATCTTTTCTGGTAACCAAATAAGAACAACTCTTAATTGTGATTCGTAATGCTTTAAAGATAGTTTTTTACGAAGATTGTCTGATTCTTGGGCGTATATGTATCCTGTTTTTCCTTTTCTGTTTTCATTAGAAAAAACATCAAACCAAACATCTAGGTCTAAGAAAGGGTTTTTTAAAACACATTCTCTCCATTCTTTTACAAAATTATCTGAAACATTTGAACTAGATGATTTATTAAGTGGTAAAACAGGAAAGATTAGATGGAGATCTGGATGGGTTAATTTCTGATATTTAACACATGATTGGCATGATCCACACGAGTCGTCTGAAGATTTATGTTGACAACTAATAAATTGGGCATAAGCTAAAGCGAGTAAAAGTTTGGGGCTAGATTTTTCTCCCAAAAACATTTGTGAGTGAGCTAATCGATTGTTTTTAACTGAGTTAATCAGTTGTTTCTTTAAACCCTCCGGCGCTAAAATATTTGAAAATTTCATAGTTATAATACCGTCAAATTTACTGATTTTTCACAAATCATTGGTTTGATTTTTTACTTTGTTTATTTTTGTAGAATGAAAAATATATTAGATCAAAGCTTTGAAGGCAAAAGAGTTATTGTTCGAGTTGATTTTAATGTTCCGTTAGACGAAAAATTCAACATAACTGATGGTAGTCGAATTAACGCCGCTTTGCCAACTATTAATAAGTTGTTAAATGATAAAGCAAGAGTTATTTTAATGTCTCACCTGGGCAGGCCAAAAGGTAAAGAAGAGAGGTATTCTTTAAGACATCTCGTTAATTATTTACAAAAATTATTAGGGGTGTTGGTGTCTTTTTCTGATGATTGTATTGGTTCTTCTGCTAAAAAAGCGGTAAGCAAACTAAATAATGGGGAGGTGTTGGTTTTGGAAAATTTAAGATTTTATAAGCAAGAAAAACTGGGGGAGGAGAGGTTTGCAAGACAGCTTTCAGATTTAGCAGATGTGTATGTAAACGACGCTTTTGGGGCCGCACATAGAAATCACGCGTCTACATCCACTATCGCGTCTTTTTTCCCGTCCGAAAAATATTTTGGTTTGTTATTAAAAAAAGAAGTGGATAGCTTAGAAAAAGCCTTGAACAATCCAGAAAAACCATTTACCGCTATTATTGGAGGGGCTAAGGTTTCGGGAAAAATTGAGGTTATAAAGTCTTTATTAGAAAAAGTAGACTGTTTAATTATCGGAGGCGGAATGGCTTATACTTTTGTAAGGGCAATAGGAGGAAAAATAGGTAGTTCTTTGTTGGAGGAAGACAAAATTGATTTGGCAAAATCTATAATAAAAAAATCAAAAGAATTGGGGGTAAAACTTCTTTTGCCGGTAGACTCTGTTAACGCAAATGATTTTAATAGTGATGCTGATATAAAAAAATCAGACATATTGGACATTCAAGATTCTTACATGGGGTTAGATATTGGAGAAAAAAGCATTAATATTTTTTCAAAAGAAATTGAGAATTCAAAAACCATAATTTGGAATGGTCCTATGGGTGTTTTTGAAATGAGTAATTTTGAGAATGGAACAAAAAAGATTGGTGAGGCTATTTGTAAGTCTACTGTAAACGGAGCGTTTAGTTTGGTTGGTGGGGGGGACTCTGTCGCTGCCGTCAAAAAATTTAACTTAGAGGATCAGGTAAGTTATATTTCTACTGGAGGGGGGGCTATGTTAGAGTATTTGGAGGGAAAAGAGCTTCCTGGCGTGAGAGCTATTCTGAAATAAGATGTTCTAATTCTTTTACTGTGTTATTTATTGATTTTTTTAATTTTCTTTCCCATTTTTTTCTCTCTTTTGTAATTGGAGCTATGGTTGGAACTATTTTATAAACAGGTTTGTATAATACAGATTTTTTTATCTGTTTTTTCGGAATAATGTTTCCAAAGGTGCTGGATAAGTGTTGAGCTTCAAAAAGCAGGACTGAAAGGATTAGTAGAATTTTAGACACACCAAATAACAACCCAAAAAGTTTATCTAAAAATCCCAGTTGTAATGATCTAACTATTCTTTTAATAAGAAAGCCCGCTGTTTTAAAAGACAGAAGCACTATTAAAAAAACTAAAATAAATGAAATTATGGAAACAAATTCATCATATTTTGATAGGGGTTTAGCAAGATAATATTCTAGTAAAAATGAGAAATTGATTGCAATATAAACCCCTATGATTAGAGAAAAAAGTGAGATAAGTTCTTTTATTAAACCCCTTTTTAAACCCCTATATGCAAAGATCAAGACTAAAATACTGATAATAATATCGATATAATTCATGGTGTAAAGATAGTATTTTAATACTTTTGTACTATGGAGGATTTAGAAAAAAAATGGGAGGAGCTTATCTTAAGACTAGAAACGGTTTTTGAAGATGAACTTACATTAAAATCTATACTTTTTTTAATTGGCGTGCAAGAACTGGGACAAGGTATTAGGGACTTTGATAAAGAAGAAAAAACCTATTTGTTGCACATTGCTACATGTAAATTGTTAATTCCGTTTGGGTATTATAAATTTAAATCTGTTGATGAAGATGGTTGGCCTCATTTTGAAGAGGTAAAAAAATTAGAGAGGCTAGGGGCTAAGTCTCAAAAAAATTTAATGAAACGAGCTATATTAAGGTATTTTGAGTAGTTACTGTTTTACCGCCTCTACAGTAATTTGCTCTGTTTTTCCTCTAAGCAATCTAATAACACCGCTTCCCGAATATGTGTCATTACCAGAGGTTTTGTTTACATTCACGTCTAATATAGCCTCATGTTTATATGTAAAAGAAACCCTCCCTGTTGCGTCAGTAGTTCCTGTTTTTCTTAGGTTTTCTATTGGATCTGTCCCCGGAATAGTGTTTTGTTGATTCAACACAACAGTGACACCACTCATGGTTTGACCAGAAGAGTTTACTACTTTTATCACGCCTATCGTATTTTTTTCTTTCTCACAAGATGTAAATGTTATTGTAATAAAAAACAACAACAAAATTACTGATGATGTTTTAAGAAGTGTTTTTTTCATGATATGTATAAAAATATTGTTTACTTTGTAGCAAATATAAGTAAATATTTAAGATGTTAGAAAAAGTACGAAAACTAGCTGAGAAAGTAAATAAATACACCCCTAAATCTGAAGAGGATTTAAACAGGTTCAGAGTTGAATACTTAGGAAGGAGAGGGGTATTAAACGGTCTATTTTCTTCGTTCAAGAGGGTTCCCAATGAACAAAAGAAAGAGTTAGGATCGTCTATAAACAACTTGAAAAACTTGGTGCAGAAAAAAATTGAGAGCTATAAAGACTTTTTTGAGGAGGAAGAAATTGGCGGTGATGTCGACTTAAGCAAGCCTGTTTCGTTAAATAATTTAGGTTCACGACACCCCATTTCGTTAGTAAGGAGTGAGATTTTAGATATTTTTAATCGGATTGGTTTTACAATAAGTGAAGGTCCAGAAATCGAGGATGATTGGCATAATTTTTCTGCTCTTAATCTGCCAGAAGAACACCCAGCAAGAGACATGCAGGACACTTTTTTCATACAAACCAACCCGGATATACTTTTAAGAACACACACATCATCTGTACAGGTAAGGCATATGGAGAATACCTCCCCTCCAATTAGAACATTATCTCCGGGTAGGGTATATAGAAATGAAGCGGTTTCCGCAAGAGCCCATTGTATTTTTCATCAAGTAGAGGGGTTGTATATTGATGAAAAGGTGAGTTTTGCGGATTTAAAACAAGCCCTGCTTTATTTTGCGAAAGAGATGTTTGGAGAGAAAACAAAAATAAGGCTGAGGCCTTCTTACTTTCCGTTTACAGAACCTTCTGCTGAGGTGGATATTTACTTAGGAACAAACAGCGATTCTGATTATCGAATTACCAAAGGAACTGGGTGGTTAGAAATTTTAGGGTGTGGAATGGTGGACCCTAATGTGTTAGAAAACTGTGGAATCGACCCTAAAAAATACAGCGGTTATGCTTTTGGGATGGGGATTGAAAGAATCGCTATGCTTAAGTATGGGGTAAAAGATTTACGTTTGTTTTTTGAAAACGATATACGCTTTTTAAAACAGTTTTCTTCTTTATAATTTTTATTATTTATTAATTATAAAAACATACTCATTTTTATTCAAATTTTCTAACAAAACTAGCTTAATAATAGTTTTTAATTAGGAAAATTTGCCTCAAACACATCTGGAGGCTAAAAATATTTTATTTGAAACTCCAATCATAAGTGTGTAAATTTTCAACGCAATGTCTTAATAAATCAATAGATCCTCTTACATCTTTTTTGTGTACCATTTCTATTACTTGGTGTATATGTCTTGTTGGTATGGAAACTGCTCCAGTAATACTTCCTCCCGGATTCATTCTTTGAATTCCGGCGGTATCCGTTCCTCCTGCGGGAAGGATCTCCAATTGTGTTTTTAATTTCTTCTTTTTTGCTAATTCCTTCATATACTTTACCATGCGATAATCACAAACCGTTGACGAGTCCATCACCTTTATACACGCTCCTTCTCCTAAAGCCGAAACCTGTTCTTTTTTAGTGCTTCCGGGAGTGTCAAAAGCTATCGTCGTGTCCAATCCAAAACCAAAATCAGGGTTTATGTCCATTGCTGAAACATTTGCTCCTCTAATGCCAATTTCTTCTTGTACGGTAAAAACTCCATATACATCATAAGTAGGCTTTGTCTTCATTTCTCGAAACATCTCAATTAAGATAAAAACCGACACCCTGTTATCTAAAGATTTACAGTTGATACAATCGCCCATTTCAATTAACGCTCTCTCTCTTGTAATCGTGTCTCCAATAGAAATAATTTTTTCTATGTCCTCTTTACATCTTCCTGTGTCTATAAAGTAATCTTTTATTGTCGGAACCTTTGCTCTATCCGCCGCGTTCATTAGGTGTATGGGTTTAGACCCCATTACCCCCACCACATCTTCTTTACCATGTATTATTACTCTTTGAGCGGTAAGTGTTTTAGGATCAAAACCCCCTAGGGTGTGAAAGAAAATAAAACCATTCTCGTCAATATGAGTAACAATAAATCCAATCTCGTCCATGTGAGCTCCAATCATTACTTTTTTGTCTTCTTTTCCTTTTTTTACAGCAACAACGTTGCCCATGTTGTCGATTCTTATCTCGTCTACCAAGGGAGACACTTCCCTTAGTACTAATTCTCTAACCCTTTGCTCGTGTCCTGGCGCGCCGGCCGCCTCACATATTTCAGCTAATAATTCTGTATTTATCATTTGTTTATTTTATTTTACCTTACTAAGTTTCATCATGTTGGTCATACCCATTTCTTCTGCTGGCATGCTTGCGATATTTATTACCATATCCCCCCTTTTAACATATTTATGTTTTTTGAGAATGTTTTTTGTCTCCAAAACAGTTTGGTCGGTTGTTTTTCCCCCTTCGTAATGAAATGCTTTTACCCCCCAAACTAAACTTAGTGTGTTTAAAATTGTGTGGTTATTAGTAAATGCATAAATATATGCAGAGGGTCTAAAACTAGAGGTTTTTATCGTGTTATATCCTGAATATGTTGCGGTAATAATTGCTTTTGCCTTTACTTTTTCTGAAATCTGACAAGCGTTAGCGCAAATTGCGTTAGAAACAAACCTTTCGTTTACTACTAATTCTCTTTCAGTAGTGTTTTTTGATATAGAGTGCCTACTCCTCTCTACATCTCTAATCACTTTTCTCATGGTGTCTACAGCCCTTAAGGGATGTTTACCAACCGAGGTTTCTCCACTAAGCATCATTGCGTCCGCTCCGTCAATTACGGAGTTAGCAACATCATTTATTTCTGCTCTTGTAGCTGAAATGTTGTCTGTCATACTTTCCAACATTTGGGTTGCTATAACCACTGGTTTTGATTGTTTTATACATTTTTGCACAATCATTTTCTGATAAACAGGAACCTTGTGTAGGGGCACTTCAACCCCCAAATCTCCACGCGCTACCATAATCGCATCTGTTTCCAATATTATATTTTCAATGTTTGAAATGGCTTCTGGTTTTTCAATTTTTGCAAGTACTAAGGCTTTTGATTTTTTGTGTCGTTTAATAATCTTTTTTAAGGTTTTGACATCTTTTTCCGACCTCACAAAAGAAAGTCCAATCCACTCTATTTTTTCTTCTAATATAAACTCTAAATCTTTTTTGTCTTTTTTGGTTAGACATGGTAATGAAATGTTAGTGTTTGGCAGGTTTACCCCCTTATTAGATTGTAGCTGACCTCCAAAAATCACCTTAAGTTTTACCCTGTTTTTATTATTTGTAGAGTCTACTTGTAATGAAATTTTTCCGTCGTCCAACAATACCCTATCTCCTCTTTTTACATCTTTTGGAAAGTTCGGGTAACTAATAAATATGTCTTCTGTTTTTTTGGGATTGGTGTTAAAGTAGATGTAAGACCCTTTTTTTAGATGGACTGGTCTCTCAAATTTTCCAACTCTTATTTTTGGCCCTTGTAAATCTGCTAAAATAGCGGTGTGAACCCCAAGCTCTTTATTTATTTCTTTTATGTTTTTAATAATCTCCTTTGCATCTTGATGATCAGAATGAGAAAAGTTTATTCTACACACATTAACCCCCCTAATAATCATTTTTCTCAACATCTCTTTTGAAAAAGTAGAGGGCCCTATTGTGGCTATTATTTTTGTTTTGTTAATCATTTATTATAAATGGGGTAATTGTATTAATTTTGGACAAATTTAATTCAAAAACCAACAAAATGCCTTCTATTTTATTTAAACTTTCTATTATTTTTTTTGAGCTGTAAACACCGCCTTGTACTATTATAAAATAATTTACACTTTTATTGCTTGGGTCTAAATATCCAGAATCGCTTCTGTTTGACAGAATGTTATATTCTGTTTGGGTGTTTTCATCTACAAAACTATATCTCTCAAAACTTTGGTTCTTCGTGTTTTGTGGGGTGTGATTTTGAGTCTTTACATAGTTCTTTTTTAATTTTTTGTTTATTTCCCAACACAACTTATATAGTTTTACATGGCTGTTTATAGCCAAAACAAGGAGGTCTATTTCATATTCATTGTCTATTTTGTGGGTTTTCATATACCGCTAATTTAAAACTTTAATTGCAATCTTAGACGCTCTTTGTTCTGCTGATTTTTTTGTTTTTCCCCAAGATTCTGATATTTTAACTTTATCTATGTACAGATGGACTAAATACTGTTTTTGGTGGTCGGGGCCCGCTTGTTTTGAATTGACAAATCGTATTTTTTTTTGGTTTTTTTGTGACCACTCTAAAATTTTACTTTTATAATTATAGTGTTTTAAATTAACCTCTTTGTCTGTTAAAATATTTTTCTCTATAAAAACCCTTGTTTTTTTATAGCCTAAGTCTAGATAAATTGCTGCAATTAATGATTCTAAAATATTTCCGTAAATGTTTTTGCTGATGGTTTTTAATTTGTGTTTAATTAGTTCTTTTGGTATAAGTTTTTCTCCTATTTTATTTAAATTATCTCTACCGACAATGACGGATCTTTTTTGAGATAAACTACCCTCGTTGTTCTGTGGCGATGATATATATAAACATTCGCTAACAACAGTGTTCAAAACAGCGTCTCCCAAAAACTCTAGTCTTTCATAATTATCTGTTTTGTTGAAAGAGCTGTGTGTAAACGCTTTTTTGTAACTACTGATGTTTTTGGGTTTTATATTACATTCTTTTCTTAAGAAAATAAAAATCCCGTCTTTATTTTTGGTTAGAAAGGGAGCTTGTGTTATGATTTTTTTTAAAATAATTACTTCTTGTATTTTTTTATTAAAATCGAGGCGTTGTGCCCTCCAAAACCAAATGTATTGCTCAAAGCGTAGTTTATTTCTCGTTCTTGAGCTTTGTTTAGTGTTAAGTTTAGTTTTTCGTCTATCTCAGGATCAAATGTTTCGTGATTTATTGTCGGGGGGACTATATTATGTTTTACCGACATTACACACGCAATTGCCTCAACAACACCGGCTGCCCCCAACAAATGTCCGGTCATAGACTTTGTGGAGCTTATGTTTAAATTATACGCGTGGGATCCAAACAAAGATTTAATCGCTTTTGTTTCAGCAATATCACCTAGTGGGGTTGAGGTTCCGTGAACATTTATATAATCAATATCGCGGGGGGTTATTTCCGCGTCTTCAATTGCTAATTTCATTACATTTTTTGCTCCTAAACCCTCTGGGTGTGGAGCTGTAATGTGGTGGGCGTCTGCTGTAAGTCCGCAGCCAACTATCTCGGCAAATATTGTTGCTCCCCTTTTTTTTGCGTGTTCATACTCTTCTAATATTAAAGCTCCTGCTCCTTCTCCCATAACAAAACCGTCTCTATTTTTATCAAATGGTCGAGAAGCTGTTTTAGGATCATCGTTTCTTGTTGATAAAGCCATCATGGCGTTAAAACCTCCAATACCAGGCTCGTAAACACAAGCTTCCGAACCACCCGCAATGAATAGGTCTGCTTTGTTCCATTTGATATAATTAAACGCGTCAATTAAAGCGTTTGTGGAAGAGGCACACGCTGAAACAGTGGTGAAGTTTGGGCCTCTTAAATTATATTTTATTGAAATGTGTCCAGCTGGGATGTCTGAAATTAATTTGGGTATAAAAAACGGATTAAACCTAGGGGCTCCGTTTCCTGTTCCATAATTTACAGACTCATTAAAAAAAGTAAACATCCCTCCAATTCCAGACCCCCAAATAACACCCGCTCTATCTGGATTAACATCTTCAGTGTTTAAGTTGGATTGTTTTATAGCTTCTTCCGCAACAACCAAAGCGTATTGACTAAATATGTCTAGTTTTCTAGATTCTTTTCTGTCTAAAAAGTCTGTTGGATTAAAGTTTTTTACTTCACAAGCAAATTGAGTTTTAAACTGCTCCGCATTAAAGCGGGTGATCCGAGCGGCTCCGCTCACTCCATTAATTAAGTTTTCCCAATAATCTTGTAAGTTGTTTCCTATTGGGGTAAGCGCCCCAACACCGGTAATAACAACTCTTCTGTTATTCATTTGTTTAACAATTACCCTCTATAAAAGAAACAGCATCACCAACCGTAGCAATTTTTTCCGCTTGGTCATCTGGAATTTGAATATCAAATTCTTTTTCAAACTCCATAATAAGTTCTACAGTGTCTAAAGAGTCTGCTCCTAAATCATCTGTAAAACTCGCTGTTGGAGTTACCTCTGAATCGTCTACACCTAATTTATCAACTATTATTGCTTTTACTTTTGTGGTTACATCTGACATTTTAATTTTTTTTAGAATTAATAATAATGCAAATAAATACATTAATTACATATCTCACAAGTATTATATTTTTCTATTTTAACATTTCTTTGTTTATTAACTGATTTGATTACTTTTGTATGATGAAAAGAATCGCAATTTTTGCTTCTGGGGAAGGAACTAATGCTGAAAATATTTACAAATATTTTGAGGGCTCAAAGAGTATTTCTGTTGTTTTATTGCTTACTAACAACAAAAAAGCGGGGGTTTTAAAAAAATTTAATTCTTTTGATTTAGATCGTGTTGTTTTTTCAAAAAACCAGATGAACTATTCTACATTATTAGAAGAGCGTCTTTTAAAACACTCTGTTGACCTAATTGTTTTGGCGGGGTTTCTATTTAAAATCCCTCAAAAAATTATTGATTTATATGAGAATAGAATTATAAATGTTCACCCCTCTTTACTCCCCAAATACGGAGGACGGGGAATGTATGGTTTAAATGTTCATAAAACCGTCTTAGAAAACAAGGAAAGAGAATCTGGCATTACATTTCATTATGTAAATGAAGGTTATGATGAGGGAGAAATAATTCACCAAGAAAAATGTGTTGTAACATCAGACGAAACTCCGTTTAGTTTACAGCACAAAATAAAGTGTCTAGAAAAGGAGATTTTTCCTAAAATTATTGAAAAACTTTTAAAATGATTTTTTCTATAATTGAAGTGTGGTTTAGTTAAATGGATATTATTATATACACAGACGGTTCCGCTAAAGGCAACCCAGGAAAAGGGGGGTATGGGGTGGTAATGATTTTT
Organism: Flavobacteriales bacterium; assembly: GCA_002696275.1. GTDB lineage: Bacteria > Bacteroidota > Bacteroidia > Flavobacteriales > BACL11. Next base: position 181,238 of record NZRO01000025.1, on the reverse strand, counting down.
GGAGAACACAGAAAAGAAATTTCTGAAGGCTTTGAACTAACAACTAACAACCGAATGGAGTTGTTAAGTGTGATTATTGCTTTGGAAAGTTTGAAAAAACAAAATATAGATGTGATTGTCTATTCTGACTCTAAATATGTGGTAAACGCAATAGAAAAAAAATGGGTATTTAATTGGGAAAAAAAGAACTTTTTAAACAAGAAAAACCCTGATTTGTGGATTCGTTTTTTAAAGGTTTACAAGAAGCACACCGTTCGTTTTGTTTGGGTAAAAGGACACTCCGATGTTAAAGAAAATGAACGGTGTGATCATCTCGCTGTCGCTGCCGCTGAGTCAAAAAATCTTAAAAAAGATATTTGGTATGAAAATAATGTCGCAAACAAAAACACCTTGTTTTAAAGTATTAAGCCGGAATCAACTAATTCTGTAATGTTTTTAATTCTGCTGGAGATGTGTTGTTTTTTTATCTCTTGTAGTTTTTTTGTTCCGAACTCTTCAACAGTAAAGGAGGCCATCACAGAAGCATAAACGACTGCTTTTTTCATGTTTTCAAACGAGGTGTCATCTGTTTTTTCAAGGTATCCTATAAACCCTCCTGCAAAAGAATCTCCAGCTCCTGTTGGGTCCAGCACATCTTCAAGAGGAAGAGCTGGAGTAAAAAACACATTTTTATGGTTAAAAAGTAACGCTCCGTGCTCACCCTTCTTTATAATTAAGTATTTTGGACCCATTTGTAAGATTACTTTTGCTGCCTTAACTAAAGAATGTTCTCCTGATAATTGACGAGCTTCCTCGTCATTTATTGTTAATACGTCGACATCTGTTAATGAGGTTTTTAAGTCTTCTAAAAAATGATCCATCCAAAAATTCATAGTATCTAAGACCACTAATTTTGGTCTTTTTTTCATTTGACTTAAAACCTTTTTTTGCACAGCTGGCATAAGATTTCCTAACATTAGGTATTCTGAATTTTGATATTCCTTGGGAATAATTGGGTCAAAATTCTCTAACACGTTTAGTTGTGTTTCTAAGGTGTCTCTTGTATTCATGTCTTTATGATATCTTCCTGACCAAAAAAAGGTTTTTTCTCCTTTTTTAATTTGAAGTCCTTTTGTACAAACATTATGTTTCTCCAGCATGTTTATTGCTGATTTTGGAAAGTCTTCTCCAACTACCGATACAAGCTTAAGGTTTTTTGAAAAAAAAGATGATGAAAGACCAATATAGGTAGCAGCTCCTCCTATTATTTTTTCTGTTTTTCCAAAGGGGGTTTCTATCGCGTCAAAAGCGACCGTTCCTACTATTAAAATGCTCATTATTTTTTTTTACAAATATATTGTTTAATTAAATGAATAGTGTTAATATTGCGAACAAATTTTGTAAAATTCCTCCTTAGCTCAGCTGGTTAGAGCATCTGACTGTTAATCAGAGGGTCCTTGGTTCGAGCCCAAGAGGGGGAGCTTGTAAAAAAACCGCTGTATACAGCGGTTTTTTTCGTGATAGTCTCTATATATTTTATTTGAAAATAAGAGTTATGATATTGGTTTTTAAAACATTCCTTCTGTATCAAGCTCTTGAAGGAAGTCGTACATTTCATTACAATATTCTTGATGCACCTCTCCTTCCATGTCTTCTGAAAGATCCCATAATTCTGGGTCCGCGCTACAATAATCTTCTATTGCTTCATATACTTCATCTATGTTCATTCCCGCTTTTGTTAATTTATTCCACATTTCTGTGTATGTTTCTTTTAATTTTTCGTTCATTTTTTTATTTTTTTTTACAAATATAAAAAATAATTCTTTGTATTTATTATAATTTTCTACTCCTTTTATTACCTCATTACTACAAACCGCTTTGTTTCTTTTAGTGTTTCCGTTTTAAAACTACACAAATATGTTCCCATTTTTGAGTTGTCTTCATTAAAATAAAGAAAATGGTTAACCTTTAGTTTATTTTCTTCTAAAACAACATCAACTAATTCTCCTTGCATGTTGTAGATTTTGATTTCTACATTAGTTGAGTGTGTTTCATTTATTAATACATTTTTTTCTTAAAAAGTTGGTTTTGTGATTTTTTTCTTCTTTTTTTATTATTAATTATTCTTCCATCTTTTAAAATAACTATTCTGTATTTGGATGTTTTTTTTTCTTTTTCTATAACATTTTTTTCTATATCGAAAGAGGGACAGTTTACTTCTTTTTTTGATCTACATGAAGTTGATAGTATTGTGAATAACAAAAAAATGAAAATGATTTTTTTATACATTATGAATATAAAAGAAAATTACTTTAGCAATATTATTTAAAATAATGAAAAAAAAACGAAAAAAAAATAAAAAATAAAGCTTTTACTAAAAAAAAAATTGAAAGTTTAATTCTTACAATATTTAAAGAGAATCCATTAAAACAATTCAACTACAAACAACTTTCAAAAATTCTAAAGATAAAAGATTTAGGAGTAAAAATTCTTTTAAATGATATAATGATATCTTTAGCTGATTCTGGTATTTTGAAAGAAGAAAAAAGAGGGAGCTTTAAATTAATAGAAACTACACAAAAACTTATTGGTGTGGTAAATACTTCTGTAATATCTGGTGTTTATGTTGACATAGAAAACATTAATGAAGAAGTTTTTATTCCTAATAAGTATAGTTTATTTTCTTTAAAAAATGATATTGTTGAGGTTTTAATTTATCCAAAAAAAGGAGGAAGAATACGGGGGGAGGTGTTAAAAGTAATAGAAAGAAAAAGAGATACCTTTGTTGGATTATTAGAAGTGTCTAAGGGTTTTGGTTTTGTAATTCCTGATACATCAATATCTTTTGATATTTTTATACCAAAAACTCAAATAAACCCTTTAGTTATAGGAAAAAAAGTTTTAATTAAGGTAATAAATTGGGATAAAACACAAAAAAACCCTGTTGGAAAAATAATTAAAGTTATAGGAAATCCTAAAGAACACAACACGGAAATAGAATCCATTTTATACAAATATAATTTAAACCCAAAATTTCCTAAACATTTAGAAAAAGAAGCTGAAAAAATACCTTTAAAAATTCCTAATTCTGAAATTGCAAATAGAGTTGATTTTAGAAATACTACCACATTTACAATTGATCCTATTGACGCGAAGGATTTTGATGATGCGTTGTCAATTAAAAAACTCAATAATGGAAATTGGGAGGTAGGAATACATATTGCAGATGTTAGTTATTATGTAAAAGAAAAAAGTATTATAGATGTTGAAGCATCATTAAGATCTACATCTGTTTACTTGGTAGACAGGGTGGTTCCTATGTTACCTGAAATTTTATCAAACGAAATTTGTTCTTTAAAATCAGGAGTTGATAGGTTGTGTTACTCAGTAATTATTGAAATTAATGAAAAATCAGAGATACTTTCTCATCAAATAAAAAAAACTATAATACATTCTGATAAAAGATTTACATACGAAGAAGCTCAGGATATTATCAATAATAAAAAAGGATTGTTTTATGAAGAGTTATTTATTTTAAATAAAATATCTAAAATTTTGAGAAAAAAAAGATTTGCCTCTGGGTCTATAAATTTTGATAGAGAAGAAGTTAAGTTTATTCTTGATAAAAAGAAGAACCCTATTGATGTCTTTTTTAAAGAAACAATTGATACTAATAATCTTATTGAAGAATTTATGTTAATTGCTAATAAAATAGTTGCAAAAGAAATAGGTTTTATTGAGAAAAAACAAAAAACATTTATTTATAGAATTCATGATAAACCTGATGCTGATAAAATTAATTCATTAAATAATATAGTGAAAAAATTTGGGTATTCTATTGATCAATCTAATACAAAAAATTTAACTAAGTCCTTAAATGATCTTTTAACAAAAGTTAAAGGAAATCCTGAAAGTAACATGATAGAAACTTTAACTATAAGAAGTATGAGTAAAGCAATTTATTCAACAAAAAATATAGGACATTATGGTTTAAATTTTGATTATTATTCTCATTTTACATCTCCCATAAGAAGGTACCCTGATTTGGTTTTACATAGATTACTAAATAAATATTTAAATGGTAAGATATCAGTTTCAAAGAAAAAATTAGAAGAGATTTGTAAGTATACTTCCGAACAAGAAAAATTAAGTACAATGGCAGAAAGAGACTCTGTTAAATACATGCAAGCAAAATTTTTACAAAATCAAATAGGAAAAGTATTTTCTGGGGTAATTTCTGGGGTAACTGAATGGGGTTTTTATGTAGAGCTATACAAAAACAAATGTGAAGGATTAGTAAAAATTAATAGTCTTAAGGGAGATTATTTTATGTTTGATAAAAATAATTATTCAATAAGAGGAAAAAACTCAAAAAATTATTTTCAACTTGGAGATGATGTTAAAGTTAAGATAAAAAGTGTGGATTTAAACAAAAAACAAGTAAACTTAGAATTATATTAACAACATTTATATTATTATTTAGTTTTATATAATTTATAATATTTATTAATAATAATAATAGATGTTAATATGGTTAAAAAAAAACTTTAATAATATTTTGATTTTTATATTTTTAATAAATATTAACTAAAAAAAAAAAAAATGTTAATTTTTAATTATTGAAATTTAACTAATTAGATATTTTACTAACAAATTTAGTGTGTTGTTAATATTCAAATTAAAATATTAATTTTAATAAAAAATATTATTTTTAAAGCTAAATAATGTTAGTAACAGAGTTAAAAAATAATAGAGAAAAAAAAATAAAATTACTTGATATTTTTATTAAAATTTTAATCAAAAAAAAATATTAAATTACCCAAATTATTTATTAAATTTTATTTAAAAACTTTTAAACAAAAAAAACAAAACATTATTAATAAAAAATATATAAATTAAACAAAAAAATATTAACAAGGAAGATGAAAATAAAAATTGGAATAGCTTGTGATCATGCAGGTTTTAAATATAAAGAAAAATTAAAAAATTATTTAGAAAATAAAAATATAAAAGTTTCAGATTATGGATGTTTTTCACTAGAAAGTGTAGATTATCCTGATTTTGCACATAAACTTTCTAAAAGTATATTAAAAAATGAAAATAGTCTAGGAATTCAATTTTGTGGAACAGGTAATGGTATAAATATGTCTGCAAACAAACATCAAGGCATTCGAGCTGCTTTATGTTGGAATTCACATATAGCCGAACAATCTCGTCTACATAATAACGCCAATGTATTAACTATGCCAGCAAGACATTTAGAATGGAATGAGGTAGTAGAAATTGTAGAAACTTTCCTTTCAACAGATTTTGAAGGAGGTAGACATGAAAGAAGAGTTAATAAAATTTCTTGTAATTAAGATACAATTTAAGATGTGTAATTTATTTTTTATATTGTCTTTTAGTAGATCTGGAAGTACATTACTATGTAATCTATTAAATAACAATAAGGATATTGATTTAGTTAATGAATCTTGGTTAATATCAACAACATCTATTTTAGGTTGGAAAAAAATTAATTATAACAAACAAAAATATTTAATACAATTATTTAATAAAACCCAAAAGAACAAAACTAATCATAAAAATATTTCCTTAAATATTTGTGAGAAAAAAGAAGTATATTTTAATGACTTTTATAAAAAAATAATTGGTAAAAAAAATATGTTTGTGGGAGAGAAAAATCCAGTTAATACTCTACATTTTAATTTTATAAAAAATAATTTTATAAACAGTAAATTTTTGTTTTTAACAAGGAACCCTTTATCCATAGCAAATTCTTATAAAAACAGATGGTTAAAAAAATACACATCAGAATATTTTTTATTTAAAGTGAGCGTTGTAATAAAAACATATTTTTCTTCATATTTAAATTATAAAAATGAAAATAATTTAATATTAATAAAATATGAAGACATAATTAATAAAACAACAGAAACACTTCAGAAAATATGTAATCATTTAAATGTAGATTATGATGAAGACATGAAATATAATTTAAACACATTATTTTTAGAAGAAAAAACAAAGAAATATCATGAGAATATAGATAAAAAACTAAACACAAAATCTATAGATAAATATCTTAAAGAATTACCTAAAGAAGAAATAGAAAGTTTAAAATATTTACTAAGAGATGTAATAGATTTTTTTGGATACCCAAATAAAATTAGAAAACCAACAAAAAAATTAATAAGACTAGAAAAAAAAATAAATAGAAGAGTAAAATATAACAAATCCAAAACAAAAAGAATTTTATTGAATTTCAAGTATAAAATATTTTATTTAAAGTATTTAATAGGTGGATAAAATTTTAGATATAATAAGACAATCTTTTATTTCTTTTTCAGGAGAAATATTGATAAAAATATTAGGGTTTTTTTTTAAATTATATTTAGTTCACAATTTATTAGATGCAACCCTTTCCTTAGGAATATTTGCTCTTGGAATTGCACTAATTGATTTTTTATCCCCTTTTACATCCTTAGGATTAGGAGCTGTTTCCACTAGATATCTACCTCGTTGGGAAGTAAAAAAACAAGTGAATTATAAAAATTATTTTGTTTCAACAGCTACCTTGATAGTATTGTTTTTAAGTTTATTGTTATCATTATTCATATTTCTATATAAAGACAAATTACTTTATTTAACTAATTTAATATATAAAAACTCTAACCAAACCATTCAGCAAGAGTTTTTATATCTAATACCAATATTTTTAGTGATAATGGTTTTGAAACACCAAACATCCATATTAAATCAATTTTTAATAGGGTTTAAGGAGTTAAAAAAAATAGTTATATACTCTAGTTTTATAGGGTTTCCTTTAAAATTTTTATTGGTAATAATATTGTTAAACTTAGGGTTAGATTTACAAGGATATCTGTACTCAGAAATAATTACCCTATTATTTATATTAATTTCATTTATAATAATTTTAAAAAACATTTTAAAGGAGAATTATAGTTTTGGTATTAATTTCCAATGGGCTGAAAGGAAAGTTGTTGTTTATGCTCTCACATTTTTATTATTAGGATTCTTATCAAAGTTTACCGGACTTTTAGATAAGTGGTTATTGTTAAAACATATGTCTATACGTGATGTTGGAATATATTATATAACTTTTACATTTATCAACTTTATACCAATAATATTAAAATCTATAAACAGAATATTTGCCCCTAATATAAGTGAAATATGGGAACAAAAAAACACACAAGAGTTACAAAAACTATATCACTTTTTTACAAAATGGACACTGATACTATCTTACCCAATAGTTTTTTTTATTATAGTTTTTAATAAAGAACTCATGCTGTTATTCGGATCAGACTTTGAATCAGGAAAATGGGTGTTGATAATACTAACTATTGCTCATTCAATAAGCATTATGTTTGGTTCCGTTAGAACAATATTACAAATGACTGACAAACATGTAAATATATTTTTGGTAGAGGTTTTTAGAACTATTTTTGTTATTACTCTCATGTTAATCTTGGTACCAAGATTCCAAATGGAAGGAGCTGCTTTTGCTTTAGGATTAGGAATTGTAATTAATAATATTATAAACTATTTAATTTTATACAAACATTTAAAAATAACTCCTTACAATAAAAATTTTGGTCAGTTAATTATATTTATTGTTTTAACAACAATAATACTAATATTGTTTTTCAATATGTTAACTAACATTATTTTGATTTCACAGTGGTATTGGATGGTGTTTTCCATGATATTTATATTTATAACCACACTTCTTATCTCCAGAATTTTGTGTTTTTCAAAACAAGACAAAGAAGTTTTGTCAAATATTTTTAAAAAAAATAAATGAAAAAAAGTATACTACTACTGATTTTAACAGGGTCTACAATATTGATTTCTCAAGAAAACATTAAGTACTCAGAAACAATATCATCAAAAGACCTATACAAACATATCTCCGTACTCGCTTCCGATTCTTTAGAAGGAAGAGAAACCGGAAAAAGAGGACAAAAAATGGCGGCAGACTATATAATGAACCATTTTAAAAAGATAGGAATACCCCCATATAAAGACCAGACCTATTATCAAAAATTTAGAGTAGAAAATGGAAGGCACCTGTGTAAATGTGACGATTGTGATGTAGACATTATTAAAAGGATACTAAGAGCAAACAAATATATACACGGAGAAAATGTTCTTGGATATATAGAAGGAACAGATCTAAAGCAAGAATTAATTATAATCACTGCTCATTATGATCATTTAGGAAAGCATGACAGTTTAATTTTTAATGGAGCAGACGACGACGCTAGTGGAACGGCGGCAGCGATGGAAATAGCAGAGGCTTTTATGATTGCTAAGAAAGAGGGTTTTGGACCTAGAAGATCCGTTTTGATTATGGCTGTTTCAGGAGAAGAAAAAGGACTTCTTGGAAGTAAGTATTATACAGACAAACCCATATACCCTCTAAAAAATACGGTTGCTAATCTAAATATTGATATGATTGGTAGAATAGGCGATTTTCATACGCACCCGAATTATGTATATTTAATTGGATCAGACATGCTGAGTACAGATCTACACAATCTCAGTGAAGAAGTAAACGCAAAACACACTAAACTTGAATTAGACTACACTTTTAATTCGGAAAACGACCCAAACAGGTATTATTATCGTTCAGACCATTACAATTTTGCAAAAAATAATATTCCGGTTATATTTTATTTTAATGGAATACACGAGGATTATCATAAACCTACAGACACAATAGAAAAAATAAATTTTGACAAAATTCAGAAAATAACAAAACTTATATTTTTGACCGCCTGGGAAATTGTCAATAGAGAAGAAAGAATTGTAGTTGATAAATCAGAATAAAAATAGATTAGAACCTAAAGAGTATAAACTTTTCACAAAAAACTACAAATCTCAAAAGGTAACAACAACTAAAAATCAAATTTTATTCCCTGAGCTAAGGGCAGTTCTTTAGTATAGTTTATAGTGTTAGTTTGTCTTCTCATGTAAATTTTCCAAGCGTCAGACCCGCTTTCTCTTCCCCCGCCAGTTTCCTTTTCCCCACCAAAAGCACCACCTATTTCAGCTCCGCTTGTGCCAATATTTACATTAGCAATTCCACAGTCACTTCCAGCAGCAGAAAGGAATTTTTCGGCTTCACGTAAATTAGTGGTCATTATTGACGAGGACAATCCCTGTTTTACACCATTTTGCATTTCAATAGCTTCCTCAAGTTTAGAATACTTCATAATATATAAAATAGGAGCGAAAGTTTCGTCTTGTACAATTTCAAAATGATTTTCCGCCTCAATAATAACAGGGTTTACATAACAGCCACTCTCAAACCCCTCTCCATCTAACACCCCACCGTCAACTAAAATGCTCCCCCCCTCATCTTTTGCTTTTTTAATAGCGCTTAAATACATGTTTACCGCGTCTTTATCAATTAAAGGACCAACATGGTTTCTTTCGTCTAAAGGGCTTCCTATGTTTAGTTGTTTGTAAGCGGCGGCAAGTTTATTTTTTACCTCATCATAAACAGAATCATGTATTATTAATCTTCTAGTAGAGGTGCATCTTTGCCCACATGTGCCAACAGCGCCAAACAACGCTCCAACAACAGTAACGTCTAGGTCAGCTTCTGGGGTAATTATTATTGCGTTGTTTCCCCCAAGCTCTAATAATGTTTTCCCAAACCTTTCAGCAACTTTAGACCCCACGGTTCTACCCATCTTTGTGGAACCCGTTGCAGATATTAATGGCAGTCTATCATCAGAAGTCATCATCTCCCCAACTACATAATCACCTGTTATAATACAAGAGATTCCATCTGGTAAACTATTCTCTTTTGCAACTTCATTCCAGATGTTTTGACAAGCAACCGCACAAAGAGGGGTTTTTTCAGAAGCTTTCCAAACACAGGTGTCTCCACAAATCCAGGCTAAAGCTGTGTTCCAATTCCAAACAGCAACTGGGAAATTAAAAGCGGAAATTATTCCAACCACGCCAAGTGGGTGATATTGTTCATACATTCTATGGCCGGGCCGTTCAGAATGCATGCTTAATCCATAAAGCTGACGAGATAACCCAACAGCAAAGTCACAGATATCAATCATCTCTTGAACCTCACCTAGCCCTTCTTGTAAGGACTTTCCCATTTCATAAGAAACCAATTCTCCCAACGCTTGTTTATACTCTCTTAGTTTTTCACCATACTGTCGTACAATTTCACCCCTTTGAGGAGCCGGCCTTAGCCTCCACTCTTTAAACGCTGTCGTCGCAGATTGAATTACTTTTTCGTATTCTTCCTGTGTAGTTGTGGTCACCTTTCCAATTAAACGTCCGTCTACAGGAGAATATGAAGAAATTTCTTTCCCCCCCCCAAAAGACTGTTGTCCGGTTGAAGTTCCGTGATTTGTTTCTTTAATACCTAAAATATCTAAAGAGTTTTTAATATCGATCATTTGTTTTTTGTTAGAATTAAGTTACAAAAATAAAAAAAAACTAAAGCGAATTAGCTTTTATGAATAACCGTAGCCGAAGATTGAGCTTTTGGAAAAATAGTTACATCTGCAATGTTTACCCTATCAGGACAATTTATAATATAAGAGATAAGATCAGCAATATCATCCGCGACAAGAGCCTCATAGCCAAGGTATACATCGGAATATTTTTTAATATCTCCTTTAAACCTAGTTTTTGAAAAATTTGTTTCAACCGCGCCAGGAGCTATGTTACTAACCTTTATGTTGTGTTTTGTTAACTCTATTCTCATTCCTTCACTAATAGATTCTACAGATTTTTTAGAAGCGCAATACACCACCCCCCCCTCATAAGTCTCTTTACCAGCAATAGAACTAATGTTTATTATATGGCCACCCTTTCTTTCAACCATCCTTGGAATTACCGCTTTAGACACATATAGTAACCCTTTTACATTTCCATCAATCATTACCTCCCAATTTTCAACATCATCATCAACAAGCGGATCTTTTCCGTGCGCGTTGCCAGCATTGTTAATCAAAACATCAATATCTCTCCACTTTTTATCTAAAGAACCAATTTTTTTAAAGACATCATTTTTGTTTCTTACGTCAAAAACTAAACAAACTACATCTGTAATTTTAGAAAGTGAGTTTTTTAAATCAATCAGAATTTTTTCATTTCTTCCACATAAAATTAAATTAAAACCTAAATTGGAAAGTTTCTTTGCGGTAGCAAGGCCAATACCTGAACTAGCCCCCGTGATTAAAGCAACCCTCATTGTTCTTGACTTTTTGGGTTATTGTTACACGCTTCATCTTCTGAATCTAAATGTTCAAAATCCTCCTGTTCTTGAACCTCCAACTTTTTTTTCTCTTTAACCAATGTCCAAGCCATAATTAAGCTGCAAATTATTATAACATATAAAAACACTCCCTCAAAATTGATCTCAGACCCTAACAAATCTTTAGGGATTGCATAAAACAACAAAATAGTAAGCAATCCCCTAGGAGCCAAAAACAACTCGGGTGTAATCTCTTTAATTTTAATCGTTCTTGAAAACAAAAACAGTGTTATAGACCTCACAAAAAAGATTATAAAAACAATTGAGGCCCCAATCAAAAACGAATTTAGATTAAACAGGTCATCCATCTTTATAGACCAACCAAACAGTATAAAGAAGAAGGTTCTGATGACAAACGCAGACTCCAATGTTACCGTTTTAAAGTCTTCAATAATACCCAGAGTTTTTTCTTCATCATCAATTAAATTATACAAAGCTCCTCTAAAAAACAATTTATAATTATTTAAGATAAGCCCAAACATTAATATAATTATTAGAGATGATAGGTTTAACATCTCTCCAAAAGCATAAAGTATCATTAAGACAGAAATTAATAAAAACAGCTTTGCTTGACCCTTTAACTTTTGAAAAACATAAATTAGAAAATAAGAAATTACTATTGAAAAAGCGGTTGTTCCAATCAAATCCCCAATAATAAAACCATAAGCCCCCGCTTTTTCGCTCACCGGGTTTAAGAACCCTAAGACAGTATAAAAAACTATAATTCCAACAATATCAGAAAACGTACTCTCATAAATTAAAAACTCTCTTTTATTTTCTTCAACAGAGCTTATAGAGGGCAATAAAATTGCTGAGCTTAAAATTGACAGAGGGACCGTTAAAAGCAAAGAAACATATAGGTCTATTTTAAAAAAATGATTTAAAAATAACGCCGCTAAATAAGAGGTCCCCCCCAAAGTAACAATGCTGACCAAAAAAGATTTAAATATAATAAAAACTTTATTCTTTAAGAGTTTTAACCCGAGAGCCCCGTCTAAAACTATTAAAATTAACCCAACTGTTCCCAACACCTCTAAAATAAACGAAAACTTGTTTTGCCAAGGGACATAAATCCCAATAATCATTCCTAAAGCAATAAGCATTAATACCGATGGAATTCCAGAACTCTTTGAAAAGGAGTTAAAAAAATAGGAAATAATAATTATGGAGGCAAAAATTATAATATAATGATATGTTGATAACACGTCCAACATCAAAAAAGCCTCATTATATCGTTTCCATTTGCAAAAATTAATAAAGAAAATAAGATAATCATGCCCCCAATCTGAGCGTATTCTATAACCTTTTCTGGAGCGGGCTTTCTCATTACGATTTCATATAATAAAAACATAACATGGCCTCCGTCTAAAGCGGGTATAGGCAACAAGTTCATAAAAGCCAACATCAATGACAGAAACGCTGTAAGTTCCCAAAAAGTGTACCAATCCCAAGATGAGGGGAACATGCTTCCAATAGCTCCAAACCCACCCATTTCACTTGCTAGGTCATTATCAGCGTTAAAAATCAAAGCAAACTGACTAATATACTCGCCTAGTCTTGTCATAGCTAATCTGTATCCAGCAGGAAAAGACTCTAGAAAACTAAATTCTTCAACGGACAAATTGAAATTATTGTCTAAAGAGAATCCAATTTTTCCATCTTCTGAAACCTCAACTTGCGTCAAACTATAATCCCCCCCCCGATCTAAACCAACGGACACGATTTTAGATTTGTTTTCCAACAGCTCTCTTTTAAACTCATCAAAATATTTGGTTGGAATCCCATTAACAGACACTATAATGTCTCCAGATATTATTCCAGCTTTTTCCGAAAATGAATTTTCACTTACTTCAGCAACCTTAACAACAGATCTTGGAACAAATAATTTTTCCTTTCCACTGTTTTTCCAGTGTTTAATAAAATTATTTCCGATCTCCACCCTTTCAAGAGACTCGTTTCTTACAACATCAACGACAAAAGATTTGTCTCGCAAAACCATGTCTTTGTTGATGTCAGAAAAACGATCAATACCCAACCCGTCAATAGCAATTATCTTGTCTCCGTTTTCAAAACCAATTTCTTTGGCAAAGTCACTACAAATTACACCATTTACCACATCTTCATTTTTAAGATATGTGTCATTCCAAACAAACAGTATCATTGAATAAATAAAAATACCTAACAACAGATTAACAGTAACCCCCCCCAACATTATAATCAATCGTTGCCAAGCGGGCTTAGCTCTAAACTCCCACGGCTCGGGATCTTTTTTCATCTGATCCTTATCCATGCTTTCGTCAATCATTCCAGAAATTTTGACATAACCACCCAAAGGAAGCCATCCAATACCATATTCTGTGTTTCCAACCTTTTTCTTTACTAAAGAAAACCACGGGTCAAAAAACAAATAAAATTTTTCTACTCGAGTCTTAAAAATCCGAGCCGGTATAAAATGCCCTAACTCATGTAGAACAACTAAAATTGATAGACTAAAAATAAGTTGAAGTGTTTTTGAAAGTATTTCCATTTATAATAATTCCCTAGCTAAAATTCTTGTTTCAATATCGGTTTTTATATAATCCTCCAACGAAGGATTTTTTACAAAAGTAATCTTTTCCATACAATTTTCAATAACATCTGACATAGATAAAAACCCTATTTTATCGTTTAAAAAAGCCTCCACCACAACTTCATTAGCCGCGTTTAATACACAAGGCATATTCCCCCCCTTTTCTAAAGAACGATAAGCCAAATTCAGATTTCTAAAAGTTTTTGTGTCAGCCTTTTCAAATGTAAGAGTTGGGTAGTCAAAAAAACTAAATCGTTTAAAGTTATTTTTCACCCTTTCTGGAAAAGTCAGAGCGTATTGTATAGGCAGCTTCATGTCGGGCAGGCCCAATTGAGCAATTATTGATCCATCTGTAAATTGTACAGCAGAATGAATAATAGACTGGCGATGTACTACCACTTCAATTTGATCGGGCTGTAAATCAAATAGCCACTTCGCTTCAATTACCTCTAAACCCTTGTTCATCAAAGAAGCAGAATCAATTGTAATTTTCGCGCCCATGACCCAATTTGGGTGGTCTAGGGCCTCTTTTTTTGTGACCCTTAAAAGGTCTTCTCTTTTTTTCCCCCTAAAAGGCCCCCCAGAGGCGGTTAAATAAATTTTTTCAACAGGATTGTAATCTTCTCCAACGAGACATTGAAATATTGCAGAGTGTTCAGAGTCTACAGGAAAAATACGAGCTCCATGTTGATGACACAAACGAGTGATTAAATCTCCAGCTACCACCAATGTTTCTTTATTTGCTAAAGCAATATTTTTTCCGGACTTTATAGCCCTAAGAGTTGGTTTTAAGCCAGAATATCCAACCAATGCGGTAAGAACAATGTCGATATTATCATTTTCCACCACCTGTTCTAATGACTGTTCCCCAGAGAAAACCTTTATTCCTAAATCAGATAAAACATCATTTACCTCATGGTACCTCTCTCCATTTGTTATAACAACGACGCTAGGTCTGTACTTTATTGATTGAGCAATTAACAAACTTGAATTATTGTTTGCGGTTAAAACCTCAACAACAAACCTTTCCGGGTGCTCGTCAATTACTTCAAGCGCTTGTGTCCCTATTGAACCCGTAGAACCCAAAATAGCAATGTGTTTTTTCTTAATCTCCATTATAATATATATTTTGATAGTTCATCTGCAATTTTTCTGTCGTTTGCAAGTCTTGGAACCTTGTTTTGACCCCCCAATTTACCAATAGACCTCATATAGGACCTGAAAGAATTCTTTTTTAGAACAGTAATTTTTAATGGTTGTAACACCCCTCCTTTTATTAAATCTTTGTAATATGTGTTTAACTTTTGTAAATTTCTGTCTAGTTCATTAGAGAACAGGTCTAAATCGCCTACATCGCCCTCAAACTCAATAAACCACTCATGATAAGGCAAACCATTGACAGGGTTAACCTGAGGAGCTAAATGTAGTTCATTTATTCTAAGCGGGAAACTTTCTAGAGTGATTTTTAAACTTTTTTCCACCTCTTCTGCAATAACATGCTCACCAAACGCGGAGGTAAAATGCTTAATTCTTCCTGTAACAATAACCCTATAAGGATCAACACTTACAAACTTTATTGTGTCTCCAATATTATATCCCCACAAACCAGCGTTTGTATTTAGGATTATAACATAATTCACCCCCACCTCAACCTCGCTTAAAGAAATTCTATTAGGGTTTTTGTTAAAAAACTCATCAGAAGTTATAAACTCATAAAATATTCCGTGATTTACACACAACAACATACCAGGCTCTTTTTGAGAGTCTTGATACGCAATAAAACCCTCAGAAGCGGGGTATAACTCCACTCCGTCAACCTTTTTCCCAATCAAATTCTCAAAAACTCTCTTATAAGGATCAAAACTTACACCCCCATATATAAACAACTCAAAATGAGGAAAAATATCTTTGATGTTTTTTCCGGATTTCTTTTTAAGTTTTTCAAAGTACATTTGTACCCAAGGGGGGATACCAGATATTAAACTCATTCTTTCATCAACAGTCTCATTCACAATTTCCTCTACCTTTAATTCCCAGTCTTCAATACAGTTAGTTTCAAAAGAAGGGAGTCTATTTTTTATTAAGTAAGAAGGCACGTGATGAGCTACAATTCCTGATAGCCTTCCAGTTAAAATACCCCCGGTTTTCTCTAAAACAGGACTACCTTGTAAAAATATCATTTTGCCTTTTACAATCGAGGTGTTTCTTGTTTCTGAAATATAAGATAGAATAGCGTCCCTAGCAGCGGTTATGTGGTTTGGCATACTTTCTTTGCTAATAGGAATGTACTTTGTGCCAGAAGTAGTTCCAGAGGTTTTACAAAAATATATTGGTTTTTTGGGCCACAACACATTTTTTTCTCCGTCTATTACCCTCTTAATATATTTAGATAGCTCTTCGTACCCTCTAACCGGCACTCTTTTCTTAAAGTCAGAATAAGTTTTAATCGAAGAAAAATCATGTTCTTTTCCAAAAACCGTGTTTTTTCCACGACAGATTAAATCATTAAACACCTTAGACTGATACCTTATCGCGTTGTGTTTCCATTTTTTGTTTTTAAAAACAATGTAATTAGCAAACGGAAGACTTAAAAATGACTTAATACTCATTTTAAAAAGAAATATAATTTTCAGGGTCAACACTTTCTCCACTCTTCCACAATTCAAAGTGTAAATGTGGCCCCGAAGTTAGTTCTCCACTATTTCCAATCACCGCAATGGGATCCCCTCTCTTAACATAATCCCCAACCTCTTTTAACAAAACAGAATTGTGCTTGTAAAAAGACAAAAACCCCCCCGAATGTTGAACAGCTATTACAAAACCAGTTTCTTTTGTCCAATTACTTGTAACAACAACCCCTTCAGACACGGAATTAATAATTGATCCGTCCCCACTTATTATGTCTACACCAAAGTGTTTGTTTTGTTTATTATATTTATCAATTACCATTCCCTTTAAAGGGCTTAAAAAATAATTATTAACTCTAGGGGAAACAGAAATATAGTCACCACTAGATTTTTCTTCAACCCTTAATCTAAATAAAGAGTCTTCTTTTGAAACATCTAAACTCATCATGTTCCCCACCTCGTTTTTTAACGGGATTCTTTCATTTTCCATTACCTCGCCCCCATTAAGTATTGTTATTAAATTATCCACATACACATCCCTTCCATCTAACAACAGAACTAGAGAATCTACTTTCGTTGCTATTTTCACGAGTTCTTTATGTGTTTCTATTTTAGTTTTTCCTGGTACATATTCTTTTAGTGGTGTAAAAGAAAACAAAATAAAGGTTGTAAAAACTAAAATTAAACTAACCACGAATAATACAGACAAAACCAATAAAGGAGTAATTTTTATTCCAATTCTTTCTTCATAGGTTCCGTCATTTAGTATTACTAAACGATATTTGTTTTTTAATTTTCTAAAAAAACGATATTTTGTATTATCTGTCATAAAACCTTGCAAATATCATAAAAATATACTCATATTTGCTGTATAAATTCAATCGAAATAAAATAAATTAAATTAATTTTAGTTTGTTTACCAAAAGGTATGAAAATTTTGAACATTAAAATCCACATA
The DNA here is from genome assembly GCA_002696275.1 of Flavobacteriales bacterium. GTDB lineage: Bacteria > Bacteroidota > Bacteroidia > Flavobacteriales > BACL11. The sequence continues at coordinate 163,782 of NZRO01000025.1, read as the reverse complement.
TCAGCGCTATTATTATTTCTAATAATAAGCTCTTGTTCCACAAAGAAAAAGACCTTTGTACATAGAAAATATCACGACATTACAGCGAGGTACAATGGATATTTTAATGGTAAAGAAAGCTTGAAATACGGGATATTAAAATTAGAAAAGTCACATAATGACGATTACTCCAAAATACTTCCTGTTTTTAAATATAATAATATTACAAGCTCTACGGCTCATCACTCATATATGGACAAATCCATAAAAAAGGGGTCTCGAGTCATACAAAATCACTCCATAAACATTAGAAATAAAGAATATTGTAAGTGGATTGATGACAGTTATTTTTTAGTGGCAAAATCATATTATTATAAGGGACAATTTTTAGAAGCGAAAAAGACATTCGAGTTTATTAAAAATAAATGGAAAAAAACAGAATTATCATTTGAATCAGAGTTGTGGATAGCAAAATGTTATATTGCTTTAGGGGACTATTACTCGTCAGAAACGATACTAGAAGAACTACAATCAAAAAAAAAGTTTCCCGAAAGGCTATATAGAGACCTTTATTTAACACTTGCGGATTTATATTTAAATCAAAATTTATTTTCTGAAGCAGCTGATGAATTAAAGTCAGCGTGTAAATTAATTAAAAGAAAAAATAAGAGAGCTAGATTTTATTATATAATAGCCCAGGTTTACCAAGACGCGGGAAATATAAAGCAATCAAAAAAATATTTTGAACTGGTATTAGGTTCAAACCCAGAGTATGAAATGGTGTTTAACGCCAAGATGAGTTTAGCAAGAACCCTTAGGAGCAAAAAAGATCTATATCAAATGAGAAGCAATTTGACGAAAATGATTAAAGATGAAAAAAACAAAGATTACTTAGACCAAATATATTTCACACTGGCTGAAATGGACATTGTTGATAAAGACACGGCATTAGCAATTGAAAACTACGAGCTTTCAACAAAATACAGTATAGATAACGATATTCAAAAATCACTTTCTTTTTTACAATTGGGAAAAATATACTATAACAGATCTGATTATATTTCTTCAAAAACTTTTTATGATAGCGCGTACACATTTATGCCTGAAGAACATTCTCAATTTGAAGAAACCAAAAACACACAAAAAATATTAGAAAAACTAGTAAACCACCTATCAACCATTTCATTAGAAGATAGTTTACAAATGCTGTCGAGTCTTCCCGAATCAGAAAGAAGAAAGATTATTCAGTCTGTTATTGCAGAAATAGTTAAAAAAGAACAGGATGAATTAAGAGAAAAACAAAATAGAGGGTATAGAGGAATGTTAGACAGGGGGATGAGGGACGACAACTTTGGAAGAAATACCTCGGGGGGAAAGTGGTATTTCTATAACCCCGCAACCCTAAGTTTTGGACTGTCAGAATTCAGAAAAAAATGGGGAAAACGTAAACTAGAAGATGATTGGAGAAGGTCTAATAAAAAGACTCTAAACACATTTGATGGAGACTCCACAATATCAGATGTGGGCAGCGGTCAAAAAGATCAAGATTTAAAATCAGAACAATATTACTTAGATCAAATCCCCTTAACCCAAAAAGCAATTGCAGAATCTAACGCAAAAATCATTAACGCCTACTACCAATCTTCAATCATTTATAAAGATGAGTTAGAAGAATTGATAAAGTCTGAAAACATGTTGGAAAATTTAGTTAGAAGGTTCCCGAGTCATAAAGAAATAACACCACTTTCATATTATTTAATGTACAAACTACAAACAGAGAACAACAGCCTGTCAAAATCGAAAAACACAAAACAAACTTTAATTGATAAGTTTCCAGAGAGTAACTATGCAAAATCACTTTTGGACAGTAACTATATACAGTCGGTTCTAGATCATAAAATAAAATTAGAATTAGAGTATTATAATATACACAACTATTATTTGAAAGATAGCTTTGAATTGTCTTCCTCTCAATCCTCAATAAAACTACAAGAACCTTTAACTGAAGAAAACTTGAAATACCGCCCAAAATATTTCCTAATTAATGCATTATCAGATTTTAAGTTAAATAAAGACACACTTGCGTTTATTAAAAAATTAGAACTCGGAGAGTTAAAATATCCTAACACTAGTGCATCAGAGAGATGCGTGGAGCTGCTTTCAACACTCAATAATATCCGGGGTTTAGAAGAGAGAAACACTACAGCAATTCTAAAAACACCCTACAGGTATAAAGACAACACTAATCACTATCTATTAATAATGTGTCCAAAAGAGGGCACTGATATAAATTATATCAAAACAATAGTTTCTGATTTTAACACCAAAAATTATAGTGTTGCAAATTTAGAAATAAACACAATGTTAATGGGGATAGATCAACATATTTTAATGGTTAAAACTTTCCAAAACTCTTTAGATGTTTCAGCTTATGGAAAAACATTGTTTTCCAATCCAGATTTGTTAAAAGAAATAAACAAAACAACATTTAAAAAAATTATTATTTCTCAACAAAACTTTATAGAATTTTATAAAAACAAAGATGTTGATGGCTATTCAAGGTTCTTTGATAATAATTATTTAGAAGTTAGATAAACACAAAAAATATGTTATTTTAGCACTATCAAATGAACTACAAATATGTTTTCAAACAACAACAATATGAAAAATTCAACAAACAACTCATCTGTAGTTAACACAGTTGGAAATGGCACCGTAATTAATGGAGATATTCAATCTAAAAGTGACATTAGAATTGACGGAACACTAAAGGGGTCTGTTAAAACCGAAGGAAAACTGGTTGTAGGTTCTTCAGGGGTCGTAGAGGGTGATGTGGTTTGTTCTAATGCTGATATTTCTGGAGAAATAAAAGCGAAAATCACCGTGTCTCAACTTTTATCACTTAAATCAACATCAAAATTAAACGGAGACATTGTAACAAACAAACTTTCAATTGAGCCGGGGGCTACCTTCTCGGGCTCTTGTAGCATGGGCGCGGTTATTAAAGACATAAAACATGCGGAAAAACAAGAGAAAAAAGAAAGGTCCGCTTAATAAATATCTTACACTTACCTCTGTTTCATTCCAAATGGGTGTTGCGTTTTATCTGGCCGCATATTTAGGGTCTTATTTAGATGAGAAATATATGTTTGAAAAAAAATGGAGCACAATTTCCCTTATCCTAATAGCTTTATTTTTTTCCATTTATAACATATTAAAACAACTAAAAAAAATAAACAATGAAAAATAATGTTTTAAACTTCCATGGTTGGCTGGTTTTTACACTAACACTGTCGTTTGTAATACATAATTTTATTGTTGACCCTTCCCATCTGTTATTTTTATACAGTTTAAATTTTTCTATTGCAATTTTTGTTTATTGGCTGGTTTTTATTTTAAGAAACAAACAAAAAGAATCCCTGGGATATTATTTTTTAGCAGGAACACTTATAAAGTTCTTGGTTTTTTTCTTTATAATATTACCGGTTTTTAAAGAGGATGAGGTTGTTACAAAAACAGAGTTTTTTTCCTTTTTTACCCCCTATGTCATATCCTTGTTTGTCGAAACGAAGTGTTTAATTTCTCTGTTAAATTCAGACGATTAGTTTTTCTTTTTTTCTTTTCTTAAATTATTCAAAAAAACACACACTCATATTAATAGAAATATCTATTTTTGGGCCGAACTTAAAAATATAAATTAAGTCTATTAAAATGAAAATAAAAACTACAATTTTAACGCTTGTATTTTCCACATTTTTAAGTTTATATTCATTTGCTGGAGAGTCCCCAGTAAATTCTACGGTAGAGAGAGATGTTAGGGTAGAATATGGCGAGTTTAAAAATCATCATCTACTAGACAACCACTCGTTCAAATTATTTAAATATGAAACAGACGAAAAGACCAAATACGTTTCTTTTCCACTTCCGATAATTTTATGGGATAACGGCGTTCAGACATTTTTGTCCTCAAGGTTTTATTTTGGAAAAAAAGTAGTAGAACATAATGGTAGCTTCTACAAACTATATCACAACAAGATTTACAAAACAGATAAATTAGGTACAATAAATTATGATGAAAACGATAAGGTATTAAATGAAATGCCTCTGGATTTTTCCATCACAAAGAACGTTGTTCTTATTTTAATCTGCCTGGTATTAATGCTGGTAATTTTTGGTAGAATGGCTAAATCCTATAAAAACAATCCCATACCAACTGGAATTGGGAGGTTGTTGGAGCCAATCGTACTTTACATAAGAGACGACATCGCTAGACCAAATATTGGAGAAAAACACTATAAAAGATACATGAGTTTTTTACTTACAGTATTTTTCTTTATTTGGATTGTAAACCTTTTTGGACTTACTCCAATAGGGTCTAATGTCACGAATAATATTGCTGTAACCGCTTCATTAGCAATTCTTACTTATTTAATTACAACATTTACAGCAAACAAAAGTTATTGGGGTCATATTTTTTGGATGCCAGGGGTTCCTGTTCCAATGAAAATATTACTAGCACCAATTGAATTATTGGGAACAATTATTAAACCGTTTTCATTAATGATACGTTTGTACGCGAACATTACCGCTGGTCACGTAGTGTTAATGAGTATATTAGGACTGATATTTATATTTAAAAATCTGCTTGGAGGAACACTTTCATTTGGGTTGGCGTTCGCTTTATCTTTATTAGAACTGTTGGTGTGCGCTCTACAGGCTTATATATTTACAATGTTATCTGCTCTTTATTTTGGTTCTGCAGTTGAAGAACATCATGATGAGCATTAAAAATATTAACTAGAATGTTTAATTTAAATTAATTTAATTATGGAAATCCCTAAAATTATCGGAGCTGGATTGGTAGTAATCGGAGCTGGTATTGGTATTGGTAGAATTGGTGGTTCTGCAATGGAAGCCATTGCAAGACAACCAGAAGCTACTGGAAAAATCCAAACAGCTATGCTTATTGCAGCCGCTCTTATTGAGGGTATTGGATTTGCCGCTTTATTTGCGGTATAACAAAACCAACAATCAAAACTACAAGGGTTGCTTGTAGTTTTGATTTATTTAAATTAACAAATTAGAAAACTAAAAAACAAAATGGAAAAATTACTTAACGACTTCTCAATTGGATTGTTTTTTTGGCAAACACTGCTGTTTGTAATATTAGTGTTCTTTTTAAGAAAGTATGCTTGGAAACCAATTTTAAATGCGGTCGAAGAAAGAGAAGAGGGTATTAAAAACGCTTTAGATTCAGCAGAAAAAGCTAAGGAAGAAATGGAAAATCTTAATGCAGATAATGAAAGAATTTTAGCAGAAGCTAGGTTAGAAAGAGATAATCTGTTAAGGGAAGCTAGAGAAATAAAAAACAACATTATTAACGAGGCAAAAGATCTAGCAAATACTGAAGCGGATAAGATTTTAACCTCTGCCAAAGAGCAAATTAACAACGAGAAGATGAAGGCGGTTACTGAGTTAAAAAATTCAGTAGCAGATCTTTCAATTGATATGGCTACCATGGTTTTAAAATCAGAACTAAAAGATGCCAACAAGCAAAAAGAATTAGTTTCAGAAGCTTTAAAGGAAGCAGAACTTAACTAATAAAAAAATGAAAGCGACCAGACTCTCTTCAAGATACGCAAAATCACTACTTAGTTTAGTGGTAGAGCAGAACAAAACAGAAGATACTCTTTCTGATATGAAGCACATTATAAGTGTGTGTTCGGAAAACAAAGATTTGTCTTTATTGTTAAAAAGCCCAATTGTAAAAACAGACAAAAAGATATCTATTTTATCTGAAATATTTTCAAAATCAGTTTCAGATGTAACAATGTCTTTTATTCACATTATTACATCTAAAAAAAGAGAAATGTATTTAGAGGGTATAGCGGAAAGTTTTATTTCCCTATACAAAGTACACAATAACATAGAAACAGTAACATTAACAACCGCCGCTCCAATTGATGGAAGCACAAAATCAGAAATTTTATCTTACATTAAGAAAAACGGAAAATCAGATGTTGAGTTAACAGAAATTATTGATGAGGACATATTAGGTGGGATAATTGTGAAAATGGGAGACAAACAATTAGACGCAAGTGTAATCAGAGATATAAAAGAATTAAAGAAAATATTTAACAAAAACCTTTACATAAAGAACTTCTAAAAATAAAAACTAAAACAATGGCAGAAGTAAAACCAGCTGAAGTATCAGCAATTTTAAGACAACAACTTTCAGGTTTCAAATCAGAATCTCAATTAGAGGAAGTTGGAACAGTATTACAGGTAGGAGATGGTATTGCTCGTATTTATGGGCTTACTAATGTTCAATCAGGAGAATTAATTGAGTTTGAAAACGGATTAAGAGCTATCGTACTAAATCTTGAAGAAGATAATGTTGGAGCGGTACTTTTAGGGCCTTCTAAAGGAATTAAAGAGGGAGACACTGTAAAAAGGACCAATCAAATTGCATCTATCAATGTGGGTGAGGGAATGCTAGGTAGAGTTGTAGACACAATGGGTAATCCTATTGATGGAAAAGGGCCTATAGCAGGAGAAACATATGAGATGCCAATTGAAAGAAAGGCCCCCGGTGTAATTTACAGACAACCTGTAAATGAACCGCTACAAACGGGATTAAAGGCGGTAGACGCTATGATTCCAGTTGGTAGAGGTCAGAGAGAGCTGATTATTGGAGATAGACAAACAGGTAAAACAGCCGTGGCTATTGACACAATTATTAATCAGAAGGAGTTTTATGACAAGGGTGATCCGGTATTTTGTATTTATGTTGCAGTAGGTCAAAAAGCATCTACAGTTGCAGCTCTCGCAAAAACTTTAGAAGACGCGGGAGCTTTGGCGTATACAGTTATTGTTTCTGCAAACGCATCTGATCCAGCTCCTATGCAATTTTACGCGCCACTTTCAGGGGCTGCAATTGGTGAGTATTTTAGAGATACAGGAAGACCAGCTTTAATTGTGTTTGACGATTTATCAAAACAGGCTGTTGCTTATAGAGAGGTGTCTTTATTACTTAGAAGGCCTCCAGGAAGAGAGGCGTACCCTGGAGATGTGTTTTACTTACACTCTAGACTGTTAGAAAGAGCCGCAAAAGTAATTAATGACGATACCATTGCTTCTCAAATGAATGACTTACCAGAATCCTTAAAAGGAAAAGTAAAGGGTGGAGGATCTTTAACAGCGCTTCCTATTATTGAAACTCAAGCGGGAGATGTATCTGCATATATTCCAACAAATGTAATTTCTATTACTGATGGTCAGATTTTCTTAGAGTCTAACCTTTTCTTATCCGGTGTTCGTCCTGCAATTAATGTAGGTATTTCTGTATCTAGGGTAGGCGGTTCAGCTCAAATTAAATCTATGAAAAAGATTTCAGGAACATTAAAACTAGACCAAGCTCAATATAGAGAGTTAGAGGCTTTTGCCAAGTTTGGTTCCGATCTTGATGCCGCTACAACAGCTGTAATTGAAAAAGGTAAAAGAAATGTTGAAATCTTAAAACAAGGACAGTATTCTCCATTAAGAGTAGAAGAACAGGCCGCTATAATTTATTGTGGAACAAACGGATTGCTAATGAATGTTCCTGTTGAAAAAATTAAAGAGTTTGAAATAGAGTTCATTTCTTTCATGCATGAAAAGCATCAAGATACATTAGACGCTTTAGCTGCTGGTAAATTAACAGATGAAATTAAATCTACAATTGAGAAGGTAGCGGCCGATCTTTCTCTAAAATACGCTAAATAATTATGGCGAACTTAAAAGAAATACGTTCTAGAATCACCTCTGTAGGGTCCACAATGCAGATAACATCTGCAATGAAAATGGTATCTGCCGCTAAATTAAAAAGAGCTCAAGACGCTATTACCCAAATGAGACCTTATGCAAATAAACTTACAGAGTTATTAGTAAATTTAAGCTCAACATTAGATAGTTCTGAAGGTGGTGTTTATTCTAAAAAAAGAGAGTTAAAAAAAGTTTTATTCGTCACCATAACTTCTAATAGGGGGTTGTGCGGGGGATTCAATGCAAACATAATTAAAAAAGCAAAATCTTTAATAGAGGATGAATATAAACATGTGGAGGTTGATTTACTTTCTATCGGAAAAAAATCTTCAGAGCATTTTACTAAAAATAATTATAATATACTTTCAACTCATGATGATTTATACTCTAATTTAACTTTTAGTAATACTTCAGAAATTGCTCAATCTATAATGGATCTCTATTCAAATGAAGAGTATGATAAAGTAGTGTTGTTGTACAACCAATTTAAAAACGCGGCAACACAGATTGTAATGAATGAACAGTTTTTACCCGTTGAATCTCCAGAAGAATCGAACGAGTCTATTGGGGATTATATTTTTGAGCCAAATCAAAAAGATATTGTTGAGAGTCTAATTCCAAAATCTTTAAAAACACAACTTTTTAAAGCGGTTTTAGACTCACACGCCTCTGAACACGGGGCAAGAATGACCGCAATGCATAAAGCTACAGACAATGCTGGTGAACTTAAAAAGGAGTTGACATTATCTTACAACAAAGCCCGTCAAGCGGCAATTACAGGAGAAATCCTAGAAATTGTAGGAGGAGCAGAGGCGTTAAACGGTTAAGAATACCTAAAATTAAATTGTTAAAAAACCCCTATAATATAGGGGTTTTTTTAATTCAACATATATCCTAAATATTATATTTGTAAAAACAAACTATATGGAATTTAAAAATATTTTAGTAGAAATATCCAATAATATTTCCTACATAACAGTAAACAGACCAAATCAATTAAACGCTCTAAATTCAAAGACAATTACAGAGTTAAATATAGCAATCAACTATTCTGAAAAGAGCGATGAAGTAAGATGTATTATATTAACAGGAGCTGGAGAAAAGGCTTTTGTGGCTGGTGCGGATATTAAAGAATTTGCAGGTTTTAATACTAAACAAGGAGAAAATTTAGCGAGAGAAGGACAAGAAATGTTGTTTGATTTGTTAGATAATTGTACCAAACCAACTATTGCAGCTATTAACGGATTTGCTCTTGGTGGGGGGTTAGAACTAGCGATGTCTTGTCATATTAGAGTTGCGTCAACAAACGCTAAAATGGGATTACCGGAGGTTTCTTTAGGCGTTATACCTGGTTACGGAGGCACTCAAAGACTTGCAAATCTAATAGGAAAAGGAAAAGCTTTGGAACTAATATCAACCGCTGGAATGATATCCGCTGATGAAGCATTAAAATGGGGGCTCGTAAACAATACATGCGAACAAGAAGAATTGATTTCGTTTTGTGAAAAAATTGCTTTCAAAATATGTAGAAATTCAGCAAAAGCAATTTCTTCTGCAATAAAATCAGTAAATGCTGGTTTTATTGACGGTGTTGATGGTTATGAGGTTGAGAAAAAAGAATTTGGAAAATGTTTCGGAACCGATGAATTTATAGAAGGAACAACAGCATTTTTAGAGAAAAGAAAAGCAAATTTTAATTGAATCCATTAAAAAAATTAGCGGGACAAACTGTAATTTATGGTTTAAGTAGTGTTGTCGGAAGACTGCTTAACTATCTGCTCGTACCACTTTATACCCGTTATTTTTTACCAGAAGAATATGGAATAGTAACAGAACTATACGCATATGTGGCGTTCTTAGTAGTTATACTTACTTATGGAATTGAAACAGCTTTTTTTAGATACTCTCAAAAAGTACCAAACAAAAGAACTGTATATAGCACCTCTTTAATTTCGTTGTTAGTTACATCTAGTGTTTTTATATTTATAATTTTTTGTTCAGCTCAGCCAATATCAAACTGGCTTCAATATCCAAACAATACAGACTATATTAAGTTTTTTGCACTAATAATAGGTCTAGACGCTGTATCTGCTATTTCATTTGCAAAATTGAGAGAACAGAATAATGCAACAAGATTTGCTTTGGTAAGGTTGTTAAACATCTTTATAAATATTGGTTTAAATCTGTTTTTTATTATTTATTGTCCATATGCACTTGAAAAAGGATTACCATCAACAGATTTTGTAAACTCTATTTACCAAGAAGGATATGGTATAGGATATATTTTTATTGCTAATTTAATAGCAAGTATCATTACTTTCCTCATGTTGCTTCCAGAAATGATAAAATCTGTATGGATCTTTGATAAATCATTGTGGAGAAAAATGATGATCTACGCTTTTCCTTTATTAATAGCAGGATTAGCGGGAATGACTAACGAAACTATTGATAGGATACTTTTAAAACATTTATTGCCCCAAAATTTAAATGTTTCAGCAGAAATAGGTTTGTATGGGGCTTTTTATAAACTATCTATCTTAATAGTACTTTTTATACAAACATTTCGTTTTGCGGCAGAACCATTTTTCTTTGCTCAAGAAAAAGAGAAAAACTCAAGAAAGGTATACGCGGAAGTAATGAAGTATTTTGTTATAATTACTTCTTTTATTTTTTTAGTAGTTACCATGTTATATGATTTTATAATCCTCTTTTTAGGAAGTGGATATCATGATGAGAGAGGTTTTCTTACCGTATCAATTCTGTTAGCAGCTAATCTATTTTTAGGAATTTATTACAATTTGTCTGTTTGGTATAAATTATCAGAAAAAACCAAATACGGGGCCTACATGTCTATTTTTGGAGCGCTAATTACTCTATCACTAAACTTTTTACTGATACCTATTTTAGGTTTTGTGGGGTCCGCTTGGGCTACTTTGGTTTGTTATTTATGTATGTCAATAGTTTCTTTCTATTTGGGCAGAAAACATTATAGAATTCCCTACCCAATCAATAGAATACTAATGTATTTAAGTTTAGTTTCTGTATTATTTTTTGCAAGTATATTGTTTAATTTAGGTGTTGTTATTAAAATCTTATTCATACTGCTGTTTATATCTATAGCATTTATATTAGAAAAACCTAAAAAAGCAGTAATTTCAAACCCTAAATTATTTGATTAAGATAAAATGAACATTAAAGTAGTAAATAAATCAAAACATAAATTACCTCAATATTCCACCGATGCGTCTGCAGGAATGGATTTAAGAGCAAACCTTGAAGCGTCGATAATCCTAAAACCACTTGAAAGAGCAATTGTAAAAACAGGGATTTATATACAACTCCCTACTGGTTATGAAGCTCAGATTAGACCAAGAAGCGGCTTGGCGTTTAAAAAAGGCATAACAGTTTTAAATTCTCCAGGCACTATAGACGCGGATTATAGGGGAGAAATAGGTGTAATCCTTATAAATTTATCTTCAAAAGAATTCGTAGTTGAAAATGGAGAAAGAATCGCTCAAATGATTGTTGCAAAGCACGAGCGAGCGGAATGGGTAGAAGTTGAAGTATTAGAAGAAACACTTAGGGGATCTGGAGGATTCGGAAGTACGGGAATAAAATAATAAAGTGGGAAAAAAATCAGTCATATTTATAGTTTTTAATCTCAGCATTTCTTTTTTAAGTGCTCAGAATAATTTTTTTAGCGACAAAAGAATAAACAATCAACATCCCAAGGAGGACCAAGACAAACTGGAGTATCGGTATAAGAATTATTTCTATTCCGCACTAAAACAAAAATCATTAGAAAACTATAGTCAGGCAATTAATTTTTTCGAACAATGCATTGAATTAGACAAAAAACAAGCGGCAGCATACTATGAGGTATCTCAAATTTATTATTCTCAAGAAAAGCTATTAGAAAGCTTAAAATATGCAAAGACAGCATATGATTTAGAACCTAAAAATAAATGGTATTCCCTTTTTTACGCGGAAAATTTATTCTCAAATAAAAAATTTTATGAGGCAACAAAGGTCTATAAAAACTTAATAAAACAAGAAGTTAATAATGAAAGTTACTACATTGAATTAGCTCTTTGTTATATTTATAATAAAGATTTAAAATCAGCTATAAAAACCTATAATTCTTTAGAGAATTTAAAAGGAATTAATCATTATACAAGTACTCAGAAATATAAGATATACCTTGAATTAGAAGACCTAAAAAATGCAGCAAGAGAATTAGAGTTATTTTTAAAGGAAGATCCATATGATATTCAAGTTTATGAAATGTTATCTGATTGTTATATTTTAGATAATAACCTAGAAAAAGCATTTGAAGTTTTAAAAAAACTATCTAAACTAAACCCTGGTTCAGCGGGAGTGCATTTAACCTTGTCAGATTTTTATCTTCAAAAAGGAAACATAGAGGAATATCAAAAAGAATTAAAATTAGCTTTTCTGTCGAAAAAGTTAGATGCACAAACAAAAATTAGAAAGATAGTGCCCCTGTTGACACAGGTCTTTGAGAACGATTCTTCAAATCTATTTTTTGTTGTGGAGCTTTGTGAAATATTAGTAGCAACTCACCCTGAAGATGAGATGAGCAATTATATCTACGCGGATTTACTCAGGTCAACTAATAATTTAGAAAAATCGATAATTCATTATAAAAAAGTCGTTAAAATAAATCCAAACCAACAAGACGCTTGGATAGACCTACTTTTTTTAGAGTTACAAGAAAACAGGATAGATGATTTGATTATAGACTCAGAAACAGTAATAGAACTTTTTCCTACAAATCCTACATTTTATTATCTAAACGCCCTTTCTTACTACACTATTAAAGAGTATCAAAAAGCTATTGAATCTATAAATAATGGGGTTCATTTTGTTTTTGAAAACCCCACCCTGTCTTCAGAAATGTACTCTATTTTGGGTAATTCTTATAACGAGATAAAAGAATATGAAAAATCTGATTTATCATATGAAAAATCGCTGGAATTTTTACCAGAAAATGTTATGGTTTTAAACAACTACGCATACTATCTTTCTCTTAGGGGAGAGAATTTAGAGAAAGCAAAAAAAATGTCAAAAAAGACTATTGAATTATTTCCTAGAGAAGCAAACTACCTAGACACTTATGCTTGGATATTATATAAGATGAAAGATTATGCCTCTGCTAAAACATTTATGCTTCAAGCAATTGAAATAGCAGAAAGTAAAACATTTTATAATCATATGTCAGATATTCTTATAGAGTTAGGAGAGTTTGAAGAGGCTGAAAAATATAAACTAAAAGCTCAAGAGTTAGAAGATGAATAAATATATCCTTATAATCTTTATTAGCTTAGGAGCTTCTTCTTGTAGTTTGTTAAAAAACAACACTATAGAAATTGAAAAAATTACTAATAAAAACAATATTAAAACCAGAGTTAAAGAGCTAAACATCTCACCTAATTGGCTTTCAATAAACTCAAAAATTAAAATAGAGAAAGAAGGACAAAACACGATTGTTAATGCTAATATTCGAGTTAAAAAAGATAGTGTTATTTGGGTCTCTTTAAAAGCTCCATTAGGAATTGAAGTTTTAAGGACCCTGATAACACCTGACTCTATTTATTTCATGAGCAGAATGGATAAAACGTATTTTATCAAACCCATTTCTCATATAAAAGAGGTGGTGAAAACAAGTATAAATTTCTTTCAATTTCAGCAGATTTTGTTTTCTTCGCCTGATATTTCAAACCGGGAATTAAAACTTTCTTTTAATAAAGAAGGAAAATATATTTTAAGTTCTGAAACCACATCTTATACTATTAGTCAAATTTTTAGAATTGACAAAATGAATGTTTCAACCCAAGACGGGCATCAACTTAAAATTAATTTTAATAACCATGCTTATTTTGAAGAGGTAAATTCCTATTACCCCCAAAACCTAAACATAGAAGTAATATCTAGTGAAAACTTTGCAGCTTCTATAGATTTTTCAAAAATCATATTTAACAAAAAATCATCCCTAAGTTTTAAAATACCAGACTCTTATGTCAAATCAGATTAGATGTTTTTTGTTTTTTTTCTTTATAATTAGTTCTGTCTCTTTATTTTCTCAGAGTAAAACACAGTTACAAAAAGAAAAAGAGAAATTAGAGAACGATATTAAACAAACAAACAATAAACTTAACAAAGAAAAGAAAAAGAAAAACTCAGCATTATCACAATTAAAATTATCAAACAGAAAAATTAAACAACACAAAAAACTATTATTAAATTTAGAAAACACAATAAACTCTAAAAACACAATCATAAAACGTATTGAGAAAAGCATTGAACAGACAGAGTCTGAAATTACACAAAAGGAGAAAGAGATTATCTTTTCTAAAGAAGCCTATTCAAAATTAATTTATCAGACACACATTTGGAAAAACACCTATAACGAAAGTTATTTCTTAATATCGGCCTCAGATTTAAATCAACTATACAAACGCAAACAATATCTAAAACAGCTTACTATACATAGATCAAATCAGATAAAGAAAATTGAAAGAATAAAAAGAGAGTTGATTGAGAAAAATGAAGAATTATCTCAAAAGAAAAATGATTTAATTACCGAAAAACAAAATAAAGAACAGCTGTTTATTGAACAAACAAATCAAACTATAATATTAGAAACAGAGAAACAACAAAAAGAACAAATTGTTTCTAAAATTAAGAAAAATGAACTTTTTTATAGAAATCAACTTAATCAGCAAAAGTTACAAGCTCAAGAAATCGAGGATCAAATAAAGACAATAATTGAAGATGAAATAAGAAAGGCTAGAGAAGAGGCTGAAAAAAACAACTCAGGATCACCCCTAACTCCAGAAGCTTTAGAGCTTTCCTCCAAATTTGAGTTAAATAAAGGTAAATTGCCATGGCCTTTAACTAAGGCAAAAATTACAGAAAGGTACGGTGTACACAAAAATAAACACATAATTGGTGTTGAAACAAAAAATAATGGCATAGACTTTGAAACAGATGAAGGGCAGTTGGTTAGAGTTGTTTTTGACGGAACAGTTTCACGAATATTTTATATAAAAGGAAAAGGAAAAGCTATATTAGTAAGCCATGGTGGATATTTTACTGTTTATTCGGGACTTAAGGATCTTGTTGTAAAAACAGGAGAAAAAGTGATTTCTAAACAGAAAATTGGATCAGTTGTTACTTCCGAATCTAATGGGGCAACAGAACTTCATTTTGAAATTTGGAAAGGAAAAACCCCACAAAACCCAGTTAAATGGCTTTACAAGGCTAAATAATAAAAATTGTATAAATTTGCATAAAAATTAAAATTATGAACTCAACATTTTTGGTCGCGATAGGACCATGGCAGATTATTTTAATTGTTTTGGCACTTTTATTAATGTTCGGAGGAAAAAAAATTCCAGAGTTAATGAAGGGGCTAGGCCAAGGATTAAAGGAGTTTAAAAAAGCCAAGAAAGAGGTTGACAAAGAAATTGAAGATAAAGACGAAAAATAGTCTTCATACATTTTGAATTGAAACATTACACTTCTTATAAAGACACAATAAAAGCAATTAATAGCGGGAAATCTTCTTGCTATACTATTGTGCAAGATTATCTAAAAACCATTTCAGAAAAAAACCCTGAAATCAATGCGTTTGTTCAGGTTTTCTCCGAAGAATCGTTACAAAGAGCAAAAGAAATAGATCAAAAAATATTAGAGGGAAGAGCCGGGAAATTGGCCGGAATGGTTATTGGAATTAAAGATAATATTTGTATTAAAAACCATAATGTTACAGCCTCTTCCAAAATATTGAAAGGATTTGAGTCTTTATATAACGCTACCGTTGTTGAGAGGTTAATTAAAGAGGATGCAATAATTATTGGTTCATTAAATTGTGATGAATTTGCTATGGGTAGCGCAAGTGAAAACTCGATATACGGACCAGTAAGAAACCCTTTAAATAGAAACAAGGTACCGGGAGGCTCTTCTGGTGGGTCTTCATCTGCAGTTGCGGCAAAAATGTGTTTGGTAGCATTGGGATCTGATACAGGGGGATCTATTAGACAGCCTGCATCTTTTTGTGGTGTTGTTGGTCTCAAGCCAACATATTCACGAGTTTCTAGATATGGCTTAATTGCTTACGCTTCATCTTTTGATCAGATTGGACCACTAGCTAATAATGTAGAAGACACAGCTTTGGTTTTAGAAGTTATAGCTGGAATAGACAAAAATGATAGCACTTCATCTTCAAGAAAGGTTGGTAATTACACCTGTGTTAATACTAAAGAAAAAAGAAAGATAGCTGTTTTGTTAGACTGTTTAGAACTAGATGGTTTAGATAGTGAAATCAAGAATAGTATTGATAAAACCATAGAAGAACTAAAACAAGAAGGGCATGAGGTGGAATATCTTTCTTTTCCCTATCTAGATGTTTTAGTTCCAACTTATTATGTTTTAACAACGGCTGAGGCGTCGTCTAATTTAGCTAGATTCGACGGTGTTCATTATGGGTACAGGACAGAGCACCCAAAAAATTTAGAGGACACATATATTAACACTAGAACAGAAGCTTTTGGTGAGGAGGTAAAAAGAAGGATTATGTTAGGAACATTTGTTTTGAGCGCGGGTTATAAAGACGATTATTATAAGAAGTCTCAACAAGTAAGAAGAATTGTTCAAGATAAAACAAATGAGATTTTAAAAGATTTCGATTTTATCCTAAGCCCGACCACCCCCCACACCGCGTTTGATATTGGGAAGAAGCAAACGGACCCTACCGTAATGTATCTTGAAGACATTTTTACTGTACATGCAAATATTACCGGAAATCCCGCAATTTCTCTTCCTATGTACAAACATACTAATGGAATGCCTTTTGGCTTACAATTATTATCTAAAAAGTTTTCAGAGAGAGAATTGTTGTCATTCTCATTAGAATTAATGCATGAATACACTAAAGATGGAAAATAGAAATATCTTATTGGTCATTCTATTAACATTAATAAATCTAAATGTTTCACTTGCTCAAACAGATACTATCTTAATTGAAGAAATTAATGAATTAGACTTACTCGATTTAGAAATTTCTTCTAAAGTAGACACTAAATTAAGTGTTTTAGACTCCGGATCATTTGCATATAAAGACACTAAAACAAAAATCGACGAGTGTTATTTACTTTCTCCAAAGGAACAATTAATCTATGAAAGATTAAGAAAACTTGACGAATCCTCACCTATGGATTTTCCATATAATAAACATACTCAATTTTATATTGATAGGTATTTAGGAAAAGATGTAAAACTAGTGAGTAGAATGTTAGGTGTTTCATCATATTATTTTCCAATGATAGAACAACATTTAGATAAATTTCAATTACCATTAGAATTAAAATATTTAGCCATTGTTGAATCTGCCTTAAACCCTAAGGCAAGAAGTAAATCTGGAGCAACTGGACTTTGGCAATTTATGTACCTAACAGGAAAAGAGTATGGATTAGAGGTCACTTCTTATATTGACGAAAGGCAAGACCCTCTAAAATCTACAATTGCCGCGTGTGAATACTTTGTAGTTTTATATGAAATATTTGGCGACTGGAATTTAGTTTTAGCGGCTTACAATGGGGGCCCTGGATACTTAAAAAGATTAATTGCGAAGAAAGAGATAAATAATTTTTGGGATCTGCTCCCATATTTAAGAAAAGAAACTCAGGGCTATGTCCCTAAATTTATTGCTATGACCTATGCTATGACTTATTATAAAGAGCTTAATATAGAGATCCACAAATCCAACCTAAACATACAAGAAATTGATACATTTTCCTTTAAGAAACAGGTATCGTATAATTTAATTTCAGATATGTTTTGTGTATCAATAGAAACATTAAACTACTTAAACCCATCCTTTAAAAAAGAGTTATTACCCGCAGGAGAAACTATATGTTTTCCTAAAGAAATTATCATGGACGTAGTAAGAAATGAAGATTATTTTTATGAGTATTTAGAAAAAGTAGACAATAAAGAAATTCTTGTTGACGAAATTCGATTGGTATATGTGGTGCAAAAAGGAGATTATTTAGGTAAGATTGCTAAACAGTACGGTTTAACAGTTTCCAATATAAAGGATTGGAATAAAATGCACTCAGATAATCTTTCTATTGGAGATAAATTAATTTTATATATACCAGATGAAATTTAAATATATTGTTACCGCCACAATTCTTTTAATGTTTTCTTGCAATAGTGAAACCCCTAAAAAGAAGATATTATCTGAAAATACAGGCAAACAAAATGAAGTAATTTTAGTTATAGATGATTCAGATTGGGAGGGTTTTGCCGGAGTTATTTTAAGAGAAATATTTGAATTTGAGATTGATGGACTTCCTCAACCAGAGCAGATTTTTAATCTTGTTCAGATTAACACTTCTGAATTTAGTCGTTTTTTCAGAACCCATAAAAATATTATGTTTGTTGGTAGTGATTATAAAGACTCATATACTAAAAACAAATGGGCGAAATCACAAATTGTCATGTACTTAAATTCTAATTCTAACGAGCGGGAGTTTAAAAAGTCTTGTACTAAATCTTTCAATTTTCTTAACAGAAAAGAACTAGAAAATATTAAGCACTCTTATAAGAGAGCTCATAATACAGAAGCAAGAAAACACCTCAAAGAAAGTTTTGGAATAGATTTGTTTTTACCTACCGAATATTCCGTTTCATTAAAACAGGAGGGGCTGTTTGTCGCAGACTTTCATTCATTTAATGAAAAACAAGATTTATTAAAGTATATTTTGGTTTATGAATTCTCCCCAAATGAAATAGACAGCATCCAGACCCAAATAATAAATTTTACAGACTCTATTTTGAAAGATAATATTAAAGGATCTATTGATGGAACTTTTGTTCAATTAGATAGAAGGATGCCTTTATCTGAAATAGACGGCACATATAAGGGAATGTGGACTTTAAAAAATGGGTTTATGGCGGGTCCATTTATTATGAAATCTAGATATATTGGTGATAGAATTATCGTATCTTTAGGGTTGGTTTTCTACCCAAATGAAAAGAAAAGAGATTATGTAAGAACCTTTGAGGCCATTCTTTAGTAAACAAGAATCTTATCTGTTTTTAAAATTTCCGACCCGTTAAATATCTTATATACATATACTCCTTTTTCAAAATCTTTAAAAGATATATTCGTGTTATCTGAAACTAAATCTTCATTTATAACTAACTCACCTGTTATAGTAAAAATCTGAATATAACTCTTACTAAGTTTATACGGTGTATTGATTGTTAGTTTCTCATCAACAGGGTTAGGATATACCTTAATTAATAGAGGGTCTACAGAGTTTACCGAAACCGGAAATATATTTAAATCGCTTTCCCAGACCCCCCTTCCAAAAGTAGCCGCCCTTATTTTTCCAGCTGTATATTGAATTTCTAACTCTCTTATACTTACATGAGGCAGTCCATTATTAAACAATTGCCATTCTGTCATTGTGCTATCTTTGTGATATACCCCAATATCTGTGCCAATATACAAGTCGTCCTTCGCGTAAGATTGGAAAACAATACAGTTGACAGGTAAATTTGGTAACTGTGTTCCCGAAATATTTACCCATGTATCTCCAGCGTCATTACTTTCAAAGACCTTATCATTTTCATTAAAAGAGGACAAAGTAACAAACACCCTATCTGGATTAGTATTAGAAACGGTAACATCTGAGATGCTGCCTGCAGGAAGCCCGGTTTTAATATAGTTCCAATTTACACCATTGTCTTTTGTTACCCATAAACCCGAGTAAGTAGCAGCATAAATATAATCTAAATCAGAAGGAGCTAAAGCGATTGTTTTCAATTGCCCATATGTAGGGGATATTGAGTCCCAAGAAGCGGCGGCGGTATTACTTTTATACACGACATTGTAACCCGCAACTAAAACATTATTATTTAAGGGATGCATTTTATAAGGAGTAACCCAAGCGCCTTCGTAACTTACAGGCTTAATATTATTCCAATCTACACCCCCATTATAAGATACTTTTATTCCACCATATTGAGATGAGGAATAAATAATATCGTCATTATACGGATCAATAATACACTCCATACCATCTGCTCCTCTAATAGCCTCCCAAGTTGTCCCTGTTAATCTTTCTGTCCCATTATCCTGAGCTCCCACAACAAGTGTATAGTCGCTAATAGATGACAATCCCAACTTGTAAAATTGAGAAATTTCTAAGCCATCACTAATATCAATCCACGTATTTAGTGTGTTAAAATATTTATAGACACCACCATCATTTCCTACATAAGCAACATTGTTTAGTGGATTAAACTCTGCAGCATGTTGGTCTACATGCATATATGAGTAATCAGAGCTATTGCCACTACTTCCAGAAATGTTCCAAGAAATTCCTCCATCAAACGACTCCCATAAATTAATTCCCCCAACAATAATATGATTTTCGTCCTCGTTAGAAACAGCTAAACTCATATCATACCACGACTGCCCTCCTGTTGAGCTTCCGTCTGTGTCTCTTCCTAGTATATTCGGAGTGTCAGACTGTAACAACCAATTATCACCACCATCAGAAGATTTATACAAACCATGAAAGCCCCATCCGTTATCTGAAAATAAAGCATAAATAACTTCAGGGTTTGAAGGTGTTACAGCAATCAAAGGCCTTCTTTTATTTATACTTGAAACTCCATTATCACAAACCTGCCAGCTTGCGCCAGCATCAACAGACCTATAAACATTAGAGGTGCCACTAGTTTGTTTCATAGCGTATAAAATATTTGTGTTTCCAGGTTTATAATGAATATCTCTCCACCTACCACTTGGCCCAACAGGAAGCCAGTTAGATCCACCGTCAATTGTAAGCATAATATTATCTCCGGTAGCAGCAAAGATACTATCTGGATAATTAGGGTTCATCTCTAGCTTGCTTATTTCATTAGATTGACTCACATTGTAGCTTAATCCAGTTGTGTCCCATGTTACACCCCCATCCCAACTTTTTAGTACTCCAATTGAATAAGTATCACTACCATGAGCATCGCCGGTCGCAATATACATTATGTCAGTATTCGTTGGGTCAATTAAAATATCAGAAACTCCTAAAACTGGAAGGTTATCAGTATTTGTTGACCAACTTAATCCCCCATCAGTTGTTTTCCACAAACCACCGCCAGGAGCGCCCACCCAAAAAACATCTTCATTGTTTGGGTCAAACTCAATACAGTTTATTCTACCGTTTCCTCTCTTCTTGTTATTTGAAATAATGATAGGAACATCAAATGGCCCCAAAGGAGTCCAGTTTGCTGTTGAAGATTTTTTATTTTTTATTTTTAACCATTCATCCCATAAAGCGTTTGAAGGAAAAAATCCATTCTCATCAACTCTTGATTCTAAAAAATTCATATTTCTAGCATATGGTTTATAGCCATTTCCCTTGGTGTATGGTATAGCTTTTCTATAATCATCAAATGATTTTTTTAAATCAAAAAAGGTAGCATTTTTATTTTCTTCGTATGCGTTTTCTTCCCAAGTTTGAGAAAAAGAAACAAGACTAATAGCAAGTATTAAAAAGGTAAGTATGTTGTTTTTCATAAGGAATATCTATTTTAAAAATCTGCTTGTAAATTTAAGATAAAATTTCTACCACTAGCGCTAATTCCAGAGGCAAATGTTTTATAATGCGCATCTAGGATGTTTTCACAAGCAAAAGAAATTTTTAAATTATTTATTTTTTTTGAATAAATTAAATTAAGTGTCCACCATGATGGAGTTCCATCAATAGTAGCTTCATCTAAATTATCTATCCCATTTTGATCAAAATTAGAAGCATATTTCCATCCGTTAAAATTAGAATAAATTTTAATTTTTGATTTTTTGTTAATATTGTGTATAATTTCTCCTCTTGATGAAAAAGGAGGAATATGAGCCATGGGAATAGAGTCAGATGTAATAGAACTTACGTAGGAAGCGTTTCCGCTAAAGAGTAGAGATTTAATAATATTTATTTTGAATCTAAAATTAATTCCCTTCATTTTAGCAGAATTAATATTTGTGTTCGCTATACACCGCATCATCTCCCCATCATAAATTATTGAATCTTGACCATTAAATTTAAATGGACGCTTTTCTATAGCGTCTTTCAAGTCACTATAAAATAAAACAAGATCAAAAGACGTTTTGTCATTTATAAATTTCCAGATGAACTCAGAAGAAAGAATTTTTTCTGATTTTAAGTTTAAATTAGGAACAGTCACTATTCCATCAGTTTTAGAAAACACCTTCCCTAAATCGTCTATATTTGGATTTCTAAAAGAATTGAATAATGAAAAGCTTATAAAATTGTTTTCGTTAGCGTTTATAAAGAAATTTGTGCTGGCAGAATAATTCTCATTATTGTTTTTCAAAATACCTTCAATATTAAAGGGGTTATTCTCAGAAAAATTCATATTAATTTCATTATAGTCATATCGAACGGCGTTAAACCATTTTAATCTTTTATGAAGTTTAAGCTCCGTGTGTATGTAAGACGCAAAATTGTTGTCTGAACCTCCATTGTCTGGATATCTAGTTGTACTAAACTCAACATCTCCAAGGTTGTTTTCTTTAAAAGAAGTTGATCTTAAATTTTCATAACGATTACTTATACCAAATCGTAAAAGAAGTTTGTCTATCTGTTTATCAAAATCTAATTTAGATTCATAAATATTTATAATTTCTGATCTGTTTCTTAAAAACTCTTCTGTAAATTTTTGTGTGTTTCTACTTTCTTTTACGGCTTGATACGAAATTTTTAATTTGATATTGTCATAAAAAAGACTCTTATCATCTCTATTGTATAGAATAGACTGAAGAATTCTTTCTTGTGGCCCATAGTACCAAAATTTATATTTAGGATTTCCATTGGAAACATCATTTAACTTGTCAAATCGATTGATGTTTGAGGTAGTTGAAAATTGAGAGTTTAAACTTATTGAAGATTTTGAATTAATAGGAAAATACATTTTTTGAATAGCATCATATTGATAATATTCTCCATATAACTGTTCATTTCTATCAGTTGCATATTCTTCTACTCCCCAGTTTTCATATCCGTGCAAACGATTTTTGCCCATATGTAGATTTCCATATTTCTTAAAACTAATAGAGCTTAAAAAAGAATTTTTGTTGATTCGATATTTACTATGAAAATTAGTGGTGATTGAAGAAGAAGAGCTTTCAAATTGTTGTGTGAATGAAGATTTATTTTCTTCTAATTTTTCAATGTTTATAGTGTTTAGAATTATAGCCCCCCCTAAAGCTCCGCTACCATAAAACACCGAAGAAGGGCCATGTAACACACTAACGCTTTCTAAAACGTAAGGGTCAACACTTAGGATGTTTTGGAGGTGTCCACTTCTATAAATAGTGTTATTTAGTTTTACCCCATCTACTACCAGTAATATTCTATTTGCTTCAAATCCACGAATATTTGGTGATCCTCCACCATTCTGACTTTTTTGAATTATAAGACCACCGCTCTTCTCAAGAATTTCTGCTGGATTTTTTGATAAAGAACCCTGTATTTCAAGTTGGTTCATTTTTATTACTTGCGTTTTATTTTCTTCTACATTTAAGGAGCTATGTATGCTCACCTCTTCTAATTCTATATTGTTTGATTGAAGCACAATAAGATTATTAGTAATATTCTCCTTTTTAATTCGCTCTCTTTTATAAGAAATATGATAAACATCTATCCATTCCACGTTCTGAAATTTAGACAGATCAACTCTACCACTTTTGTTGGAAGTCATATTTTTGTTGTTAGAATAAAACAACACACCCCCTATTTTTTTGCCGTTTTCGTCTATTACTTTAAAAGTTTGAGAGAAAGAAATGAAAGAATATCCAATAAGAATTAGTGTAAGTATTTTTTTCATGTTCTTAGTGATTCTATAACATCATATGATTTTAAGTTATCAATATTATAATTATGTAAACTATAATATTTCTGTAGAGATTTTAAGAGTTCTTTTCTGTTTTTGTAAGGAATATCTATTTCGATATTATTTAAAAGCAAGGCAAAATATTTTTTATTTTCTTCAGATAAACAATAATAAGATAACTGATTGCTGAACTCCCCTGTTTCAAGATTGAAGTACTTTCTCTCATAATTTTCAGAGTTTGGATAAAAACCAAGGTACGCACTTAGTTTCATTAAGAACAAAACTGAAAAATTCTTGGATATCTCCTCTTTTTCATTTATCATAAAAACAGAATCTAAAATAAAGGTGTATATAGAATCTGATTTTTCAGAATCTACCAGAACCTTAAGTAAAACTTCAGAAATAAATAAAGCAATAAAACGCTTATTCATATCTAAAATGTTAGATGGAAATTTGTCTAATTTACTAATTTCTTTTACATACTGAAGTTGTCTTTTATTGTTGTTTGTTACTTCTAATTGTACAATGTTTAAAGATTGTAAAAGATTAAGTTTGTTTTTGGATTTTTTACTTCTAACCCCTTTTAAAACAAAGGATCTTAAACCAAACTTTTCTGTAAATATTTTTGCAACAACAGAGCTCTCTGAGTATTTATAATAATGTAAACAAATTCCAGAAGTAGATTCAGTCATTAGTGTATAAATAAAATCTTTCCCACAGCTTTCTCATCGCCATATTTGTCAGAACTAAACACTAGATATACTCCCGTCCCAACTCTTTTGTTGTTTGCGTCTTTTCCATTCCAGACGGCAGTTCCTCCATTAGAATTTGTTTCAAAAACTAGGTTTCCGTTCACATCAGTAATCTTTACATTCGACCCGAAAGACAACCCTTCTATACTAATGGCGCCATAATAGTTTTCTCTAACAGGATTTGGAAACACTTTTATTGAATTGATATTAGTATTTCCTGCAGTAGCGTCATTTCTGAAACTCATAAGGCCTTTGTCTGTAGAGATAAAAATTTCCCCCGTACTATTATTAATCTCTAAGTCCAAAACATTATCTGAGATTAAGGGGCTATTTTTGCTAGTAAAATGATATATTTCTTCTGTTCCATCTTCTGAAAGAAGATACAATCCTGAGCCTAGTGTTCCTATCCACTTTCTATTACCCCCATCTATAACAATGGTATATACAATTTCAGAATTCAATAAATATTGTCCAAACCCATTTTCCTCGACAATTATTTGTTGGGCATCAAAATTATAACCGCTAAAGACCGATGAAGGTGAGTAAAAAACACAAACTCCCTCATTGGTCCCTACCCAAATGTTTCCATCTAAATCGTTAGCTAATGCATACACCTCCTGACTTGGTAAGTTCCCACTTCCTAAACTCGTGGTAATTACCTTATACTGATCATCAGACTTATCTTCAATTGTTCCGTTATCGTTATATACAAATAAACCCTTTGCTCGAACAGAACCCCATTTTTGACCATGGTTATCAATAATTAAGTTTCGGATATCCCTATCGTTTGGTAACTGAGGCATGAAAAAGTAGTCCCAATAATTGTCATAAGTTCTTACAAAAAGAACTTTTCCTGAATTAGAAATCGTTCCCCACAAGTTTCCTTCCTTGTCAGATGTTAGATTAGAGATATAATAGTTGGTGTCTAATATATTTTGAGTGTTTCCATTTGTATACCTTATAAAACTGCCCCCATCTTTTTTCCACAGTCCAGATGTGGAACTTCCGAAATAAATTTTTTTGCCAATTTTTTCTGAGCAAACAATATCATTAAACTGATCCCAATATGTCCAGTCTATTAGATCTTCTGTTCTGGAGACGGTATTCGAAGTATTGTTGTGAACGATAAACAAAAAGCCATCTTGAATCTTGATATTTTCTATCGTGTTGGAAGCTGGCCCATTTGGTTTTATAATTTCTGCAAACTCAAAATTTTCGTATTTTAATAAGGAATTAGAACTATCCGCAATCCAAAGAATATTATTTTTATCCACCCAAGCATCTTGAATTTTACTAAATTGTGAACCTCCAATTAGTTCTGAAATAAGATTGTCATCTTGATAAACATTAATAAAATCATTTCCAACCTCTAAATAATGGCCGTTACTATTTCTCATTCTTATATTAGGATATTGATTATTAAATAAAATCTCCCCAAAACCTAAAATGATTTCTGAAACCTCGCTAGAATGAGAAGGATGTTTGATCCAGCTGTTAAAATCAAATAAAGTATTTGAATTTTTATCGGCGTAATAAACTCCCCCAGTAGTGCCAACAAAAATACAGGTGTCGTCAATATAACAATCGTTTATTCCTTCAAAACTTCCATTAGCACCTATTTTATAAGTGTCAATTATCTCCTCGTTTAAAAGGTCTATTAGGATTAATCCAAAACTAGTGGACAGATAGGCGACGCCATCTTCAACATCAATATTGTTTATTTTTTTCTCTCCTATTATAAGTTTATCTTTTATATCTGTGATATTTATAATTTCCCCTTCTTTTATCAGGTCTACATTAGTGTTATGGTAAGAGATTATAATAATATTATTTTTTGAGTCGTAATTCATAGCAGAAATTCCAACATCAGACAGTCCAGTTATTTTATTTAATACATTTATGGTATAATCTTCTTTATTATAGAAGAATAGTCCATTTTCCGTAGCGCAGTACATATTATTTTCTACCTCTAGAATATATTTTGCATTTGAGTGGGAAAGATGTTCTTGCCAGTAATATACAGGTGTGTTTTGTCCTTTTAACGCATAGGACAAGCATATAAATAGAAGGTAAAATATAGTTTTTTTCATCAAGTTACAATATTATAACATATTGACTAGATAACATTAAATAAAACTAAAAATTGTGGGTATAAACTTCTTTTGTAGATTTGCTAAATATGGCCTAGTAGTTCAATTGGATAGAATACCAGATTTCGGCTCTGGGGGTTGGGGGTTCGAATCCTCCCTAGGTCACCATTTTCTCTATAAACTTTATTTTTTTACTCTGATAACTATAATTTCTTGTTATGTTTTGTGCCATAATATTTAATTTTAGTTAATACAAGAAAACAGCTTCTCGATATAAAAGTTAAATATATAATAGTAATATCTTTATAGATGTAACTATGTCTTATTTTTATTTATTCTAAATATAAATTTCTCACAATCAATAAATTAGAGACATTTGTATGTAACAATTTCATTAATATTGTCGTTGTATTAATAAAAAATTAAAATTATGAATCTCAAAACAACTAACACCTGTATAAACTGTGAAAACTTACTTCAAAATTTTATATGTAAAAAACATAATGAAGAGGTTGGAATCCATAATTTTTGTGATAGTCATTTATACAAGGAATCAATAAGCAAACATTCTTCTTGCGCCAACTGTCATCACTATGGGTTGAGCTCTTGTTCTAAGCCTTTAGAATCTAGTCCTTCAATGTTATGTTTTGATTGGCAGATTAAATAGTTTATAAGACAAAAACCTTCATCCAAAAGGTTTCCAACTGTTCGTGTCTCTAAATGGACCTCATATCTAAATTATTATAGATATAAACTTGAAAAAATTATCAAATAATTTTTAAATTTGTTTTATTAGTTATTGTTTTCCCCGCAATCTTTTTGATGTATGTCGGTTTATTAATTTTAATGTAATTTTTATACCTTTGTTTTTATGAACCTAAACTCGATACTAACTTTTTTAATAAGGAATTGGGCAATTATTCTCATAGTTTCTGTAATATTATATTTTAATTTTCAACCTGAAAAGAAAAAAATAATTATTGTTTCTGACGACAGTTATAATATTGAAGAAGTAACTGATGATGACCCAAGAGTTAAGCACATTTGGGAACAAGGAAATACTTTTATCATAAATAACAGTTATAAGAGCCTTACTTTGGAATCAGTAAGTTACTCAACTTATTCGACGACATCTTACACTCCCGATGAGTATATCATTAAAAGTAATTCTACTTATGCTACAAATAAAAACATTAATTATATTTTTACCGAGCCGCCTTATTCCATTACCGTTACAAGTGGCGGGTCTACCACGCGATGGCATTTGCGTTATAGTTCTTCAAACAGTTTTTATTAGTATAAAAGCGTTCTTTTTGGTTTTCAAGAATATAAATATTTAAGATTGCCCGAGTAATTATTTATTTTCTAAAAGCGACATTTATAATCAATCAGATGTGAGACTAAACCGATAATAAACGGGAAGATGATCAGAGAAACCACCATACCAGTTGTTCCCACCAAATGTTCTACTAGGGTACACTTCCTCTTTTTTGTTTGTGTAAAGCATAAAATCTTTCTGGAACGCCCCAGCAGAAAATATTTTCACATCAGAATCAAGAAAATTCTTAGAAATAATAATCTGATCTAACCAATTCCACGATCCTTTATAATTATAAGACCCCTTCTGTAAAATAAAATCTGTAGTCATTAAATTAATTAAATTATCTCCAACTAAAACTTCTGATAAACTTTCATTAGTTGGATAATCGTTAAAATCTCCCATTATTATAGTATATTCATCCTCAGAAACATTTATGTCAATATATTTTCTAAGAACTTTTGCAACAAATACTCTTTTATAATTTGTTTCCTCTTGTCCCCCCCATCTTGATGGCCAATGATTCACAAAAAAATTTATAACCTTATTCTTTATTTTTAACTTAACATATACAATATCTCTAGTCGGTTTCTTTATCTCTGGATTATCAATTAAAATAAAATCATATTTTAATAACTGAAATTGATTATTAAACAATAGGGCGCAATCTATCCCTCGACTATCAGGACTATCTTGATGAATAATCGTGAAATTATAATTACTAAAAATTGGAGTTTTTAAAAGGTCATCGATTACTTGTTTATTTTCAACTTCACATAAACCAATAATATCCGGCATTTTATTGTCATTTTCATCTTGAATTATACTAGAAAACACTTTTGATAATTGATTTATTTTATGATTATATCTGTATGTGTTCCATTTTTTTTTACCGGTTGGAAGAAATTCATCATCTTTTGTAGTGGCATTATTAATAGTGTCAAACAGATTTTCCACATTATAAAACATAGTAAATATATTTTCATCTTGAACACTTTCTTTATTAGTTTGAGAAACAACTAATATGGGGAACAATAGTAGTATTAGTATTTTTTTCATTTATTCAATGATAATTTTCTTCTCTACAGTTCCGTCATCATAGATATAAAATAAGGGTTGATTCCCTGTCTCTTTTGTTTCGCGACCTAATAAATCAACAATTTTAATCAGAGGGTTTCGGATTTCACACAGGTTATCTTTCAATGAAGTTGGACTATTACTACCATTAATAATTTTCATAACACCAACCTCTTCATCTCCTTGAGCATCGGTATCATTAAATATTACATATCCGTTGTCTATAAGCGCTCCATATTCAGTTGCGGTATTTACTTGATCATGACAGTATATATCACTTTTTAAAATATCACCATTTTGATCAACTGAAAGCACCCATCCATTCCATATATCAGATGAAAGAAAAGGAGAATTTGTCGCGCTATAACTTCCTTCATCTCCAGTTCCTCCAAACATATATATACCATCTGTTCCAGCCTTGATTCCATATAACTCATTTCTTATATGGTTTAAGCTATACCCCCTTGGATTAGCATAATGTTTTATCCAATTTACATTCATGTTTGTGTCAACACTAAGACAAGAATAATCAAAAGGATCACCAGCCCCAGATCTTCCTTTGTGTCCTCCATAATAAATAATATCATCATTTGAAATACATAAATCCGCAGGAATAATATCTGATGTGTTAGCAATATCTTCCGTCCATAGTCTATTCCCAAATTTATCTATTTTAGTCACACTCAAATCCTCATCCCATCTAGTACCCGCAGAATAGATATAATTATCTGACGACTCAACTAAAGCTATTGAATATTCAGAATTTGGATTTATATTAGTCCATATCTCACTTCCATCTGATGGATCAATTTTCATGACAACCGACTGTCCCGCGTACACAATAAATATAGTACCCGACTCATCGCCCCCAATAAAGCCCGAGGCATAGATATATCCATCTGAACCAATTATTGTCATTCGAACACCATCAAATTCATTAGTGCTTCCAGAATAATTATATGTTTTATCCCAAATAACCGAACCGTCATCTCCATTTAGCCTTGCTATCCATCGTTCTTGTGAAGGCCCCGCTCCTCCTGAAACAATATAATCTACTCTTCCAGAATCATAAATTTCTGTAATCCCAAAACCAACAGTATTGCTTATCGCTTTTGTCCATATTAATTGCCCGTCAGCACCATTTATTTTATGTATTCTAGACATATTTGGTGGCATAAAAATAACTGCGCAATTACCATCTAGATCAACTAAACCTCTATTTACTTTGCCTGCGGGGCCATTAGTAAAAACATTTTTCCATACAATATCTTGATTGTAATTAGTATTGTTTGGAACTAATTGACAAAATGTAGTGTAAGGGATCAATAAAAATAATAAATAAATTAAGGAATTTTTCATGATGCAAAAGTATCTAGTAATTTTCTAAAAAGTTCTAATTAGTGCCTAAGGACCTAGTTATAAATAAAATCACCTATCAGATTTTGTTTTTACTTTCAATAATTATTTTCTCTCAACCGTGTCCTCACTATAATGGTGTGTTAACATTTACCTCAAATTAATTTTCTTTTCAACTTTACCATTACTATATATGTAAAGCAATAATTTGTTATTGTAATCAGTAACATCCCTCCCATAAACATCAGTAATTTTTATTAATTTATGATAAGCACTTGCGGGGTTTAGGCCTTCTGTGTTTGAAGCAAGTTTAACCTGACCATACCATGTAATAGTGTCTCGATACATGTTATTTGTAACAATCTCCATTTGTACCACACCTTCTCCGAAAGCGCCATTTGGATACATATGACAATTTAGATATGATTTCTCATTAGGAAAAAAGAGGCCTGATCCACTAACAATTCCAATGTTGTTACAATCTGGAAAACATATTGAGAACTCCCAATTTGTCGGCAATGAATCGTATATAATGTTCCAGCTAATGTCACACGTGTCTATTGAATTATAAAATGTGTTAATTGCTATGTCAGAATTAACATCATTTCCACTCATAAATAATACATTGTTATCAACAGAGTGTGTTTGAGAGAACAAATAGCTTGGTAACATTAAAATTAGTAATGTTTTTTTCATGTCAATTTAATTTTTTATATATAACCTTTTCTCTATAGTACCGTCACTATAAATGTACAAGAGTATTTTATTTGAACTTTTTTTGGCTTCTTTTCCTAAAAGATCTAAGATCGTTATAAGTTTAGTTTCTTTATCAGGTTTTTTTATACCTGTTTGAGGACAGCTAATTACAATTGAGGAATCAATTTTCTGTAAAGTGTCTCCCGTCTCGGAGTTTATATCAGCGGTAAATATGATTGGGCCTTCTTCACTTGGGTTTACAAATAAATCTGTAAAGTTTATTTGACTAACATACCCATTTGTATAATTATTTCCATCGTTTGGACCTATAGTTGTAACTTTTATCCCACTTGACAGATTTTCTATTACAAAAAAACCAACAACATCTCCTAAAGAATCAATCATATCTATTTTCGCGTAGTTAGGACCGAGTTTAAAATCTAATACTAATAATGAGCTGAAACTTATTGCTGGACTACTGTAAGAAGCGTTTCCCAGCGTGTCTCCATTACTAATTTTGTTCATTTCAAACTGACCCTTGTTAGAATAAAATACCGAGGTTGATATATCGGGTTCGTTCTGTAGTTGTTGTGCTATAATTGAAAAAGCAGTATTCTGACCACATGTAGAATTAGCAATAATAGGTAATATGCTTGGGTTAAATTGTGATGGGATAAAGGCTGATGTTGTGAATGTGTCTGAGTATGACCACCCTGAATTCGGTTGATTTGTTGAGTCACAAAATGTTTTAATTTGCCATTCGTAGGTTGTTAACTGTTGCAACTGAGGAATATTTCTACTTGTCATAGTAGAGTCAATATTTCCCAAATTACTCCAATTTGATGTTCCTACTTCCCTATAATGAATTAGATAATGGTGAGCATTAGGAGCTGGGGCCCAATTTGCCTGAGCGTTTATATGTGTAATGTTTGTCGCGATCAAGCTGTCTGCGTTTAAACATTGGGACTTTAGCAGAGAACTAATCAGAGAACATAAAATTAAAACCGCAAATTTTTTCATAGAAATGCAATTATATACAAAACTACAAAAAATGTTATTTTAACTAATTGCGCTTAAAGCTCTGAAAACCAGACAAATAAAAAAACCCATTATTTTAAAGAACTCAAAAAATAGAGACTTAGTGTCCAGAATGTGAAAATAATCGTTTAGAAGCTTTCTGATGGATTATTTTGTCTTTTCAAAGACATAAATGGTGCTCGAAAAACCTCTTTTTGTAAAAATTCCAAAAAAATTAGAAATAGACCCTATAATTATGGATTTTAAAAAGTTTTTATTTCCTGTCTTGTGCTCTTCGCTCAACATTGATACATAAAACGAATCAAATTTCATACCTTTTGTTTTTTTCAAACTAAATCCATGCTTTTCAAAAAGTTTAGTGATACTTGTTTTAGAAAAATGATACAAATGAATAGGCAGGTCATATGCAGCCCAGAATTTTTTATAATAATAGGAGTCAAAACTTTCTAGGTTTGGAACGGCAATTATTGCTTTTCCATCTGCAGATAGTAATTTTCTTATTTCTGAAACCGTATTGTTTAATTCAGTTACGTGTTCTAGTACATGCCACATTGTAATTATATCAAACTCGCCATTTAATTTTCTTAAATCCGTAGATTCTTCTACATCTAAATTATGATTTTCAACTGCTTGTTTCCTTGCAACTGCACTCGGCTCAATTCCCTTCGTTTTCCAGTTTTTCTTATTACACTTATGTAAGAAGTCTCCTGTTCCGCATCCAATATCTAGAATTCTTCCACTCTTAAAAAAATCAGAAACTAGATTATATTTTGTTCTAATTGTAATTTTTCTTACTAGTTGATATGTTTTTTCAAAAAGATTTTTACTGGTGTTGTTATGAGATATATAATGATCTGAAATATAATACTTCGCAAGTTCTTTAACGCTAGGTCTTGGGTTGGTGAAGTGAAAGTTACAACCTTTACATTTGACAATTGTAAAGTCCTCTTTACTAACTGAAAAGTCTTTACTTACTATATGAGTTTCAAACGAACTTGAACCACAGATATGACAATATTTAACGACTTCCATCACCTACCTATATATATTAACAATACATTTATGTCTGATGGAGAAACGCCGCTAATTCTAGAGGCTTGCCCTATTGTTTTTGGTTTTATTTCATTTAATTTTTCCCTTCCCTCTGCAGAAACCGAATGTAGTTTAGTATAATCAAAATTTTCAGGAATAGTTATTTTTTCTAGTTTAGTAAGTTTCTCAGCATTGTCCCTTTCCCTATTTATGTACCCGCTATATTTTATTTCTATTTCTGTTTGAGTTATTGAGTCCTCTTTTATGTTGTTTTTTTCTATAAACGACTTCAGGCTTACTAACATAAGCAAATCCTCCATCCAAATATGAGGTCTAGCTAAAATACTTTTTAATTTAACCTTTTGTTTCAACAAAGAGCTTCCCTTTTCCTCTAGAATTTTGTTAGCCTCCACTGGACTAACACTCTGTTTTTCTAGAAAAGAAGTAAGTAAAATACTTTTCTCTATTTTTGTTTTTAAATTTTTCAACCTTTTTTTATTTGCTAGCCCTAATTCATAACCCTTCTCAGTTAATCGTATGTCTGCATTATCTTGTCTCAACAATAATCTATACTCCGCTCTAGAGGTAAACATTCTATACGGCTCTTCTGTACCTTTAGTTATAAGATCATCAATTAACACGCCAATATACGCCTCAGATCTACTCAAGATGAATTCTTCTTTATTATAGTTTTTCTGATGCGCATTGATTCCGGCAATTAAGCCCTGACACGCTGCCTCTTCATATCCAGTTGTTCCGTTTATTTGCCCTGAAAAATATAGGTTTTCTATAAGTTTTGTCTCTAGAGTGTGTTTTAATTGCGTTGGAGGAAAGTAGTCGTACTCTATTGCGTATCCCGCTCTAAACATTTTTACATTTTCCAATCCTTTTATTTTTCTTAACGCTTTAAGTTGTACATCTTCAGGTAGTGAGGTAGAAAACCCATTTAAATATATTTCTACAGTATTAACACCCTCTGGCTCAATAAATAGTTGATGCCTGTTTTTATCAGAAAATCTTTCTATTTTATCTTCAATAGAAGGGCAGTATCTTGGCCCCAACCCTTTTATTCTACCTGTAAACATTGGTGACTTTTCAAAACCTTCTTTAAGTATTTCGTGAACCTCCTCTGATGTGTATGTGATATAACAACTATGATCTGAACTTAAAGAACTTGTTTCTGTATATGAAAACTTTTCCGGATTTATGTCTCCGGACTGCTCTTCAGTTTTTGAGTAGTCTATGGTTCTTCCGTCTAGTCTGGGAGGGGTCCCTGTTTTCATTCTTCCGTGTGTAAAACCTAACTCCATCAGTTGCTTAGTTATGCCTCTAGAGTTTGGTTCTCCTGACCTCCCCCCAGCATAATTCTTTTCCCCTAAATGAATAAGACCATTCATAAACGTTCCGCTGCATAATACCACTGATTTTGAATGTATTTTAACCCCCATTTTAGTAATAATTCCAACAGTCTTATTGCCTTCAATCAGTAGTTCGTATACCATGTCTTGCCAAAAATCTATATTTGGATTAGACTCCAGTTTTTCCCTCCATTTTTGTTCAAACACCTTCCTGTCGCATTGAGCTCTTGGGCTCCACATTGCCGGACCTTTAGACCTGTTCAGCATTCTGAATTGAATAGAAGATTCATCGGTAACTATTCCGGAATAACCTCCTAAAGCATCAATTTCTCGTATAATTTGACCCTTAGCTATGCCTCCCATTGCCGGATTACAAGACATTCTAGCGATAGTTTCTAGGCTTTGAGTAACCAATAATGTTTTTGAACCCAAGGTTGCCGCGGCGTTAGCGGCTTCACAGCCGGCGTGACCACCACCTACTACTATTAAATCATATTTTTCCTCTAAAATCATAATTGTTCCACATGAAACAAATTACATAAATAATTAACAATCAATCAAATACATAATTTTTTTAAATAAAAATTCTCTTTTTCTCTCATTATTTTCTTTTCCTCTGTGGTTTGGTCGTCATAACCAATTAGGTGTAGTACCCCATGAATCATAACTCTGTGTAACTCATCTGAAAAAGAATTTTCAAAAATAATCGAATTTTCTTTAATCCTATCAATACTTATCATAATATCTGAGTTAATGATCCTTCCTTCACAATAATTAAAGGTAATTATATCTGTAAGAGTGTTCTGTTTTAGGTATTTTATGTTTCTTTCCAACAAATATTCGTCAGAACAAAAAATATAATTTAAATCGCCTAGAGTTTTGTTTTCAGAAATTATTACCAGTTCAATCCATTTTTGTAATTCCTTCTGATTTTTTAATTTAAACTTAATTTTCCAATGAAATTCTATCATTATTTTTCTGAAATAGTATTAAAATATCTATTGACCTTTTCTTTATAAAATGGGTTTAATTGTAAAGGAGTAGTCTTAAGCAATTCTTCTTGTTCTTTCTTTTTTTGTATATATTCCAAATATTCTGAATTATTGTTTTTTATTTCATAATTCCACTCTATAGACTCTCTTTTTTCTTCCTCCCCCCTTTCTTTTTGAGACTCTTCAGCTTCCAATAATCTAGTAAGAATTTCTTCCTGCCTTAATAAGGATTCATTACTAATTTTGTTATTTAAAATATCTATCTCATTTTCTTCCATCTTCTCTAAAATTCTATCAATATTACCTTTTTCTCCACTTTCGCCTATCTCATCTCTAATTTCTTGAAGTCTTTGTCTTATTTGTTGTTGTTTTTGAGCCATCTGCATTAATCGTCTACTCTCCCCCTCCTCTGATTTATTTTCTCCTTTTTTCTTTCCTTTTTCTCCCTCATTTCCACTTTTTCCTTTCATTTCATTTTTAAGGCTTTCTTGCATCTTTTTTAGTTCTTTAAGTGATGGTTTTGATGAACTACCTGGTTTATTACACTGTTTACTACCAGGTGTTTTATTTGCCATGTCCATCTGCATTTGCTTTAGGGTTTCGGAAAGTAATAAAGCCAGGTTGTTTACAGATGTCATTGTAAATTGTTGTTTAGAAAGTCCTTGATTTACTTTTCTTTCTTCAAGTAGCGAAATGGATTTGTCGATATTGTAATTAATCGCGCTTATCTCTTTGTTTATTAATGATTCAATCTGTATCACTCTTTTACTTAAAGCAAATAAGGAGTCTTCAATGATTTTAGAGTTTTCTGATAACTTTTTCTGTTCCTTAATATATTTAACAATGTTGGTACTGTTTTTTGGTATAGAAGAGATATTATGTATCAACTCTTCTTGATTAAAAGAAAGTGTTATAAGGTTTTCTAAAATCTGACGAAGAGTCTCCATGTTTTCCATTGGTTTATCGTTCGAACAAGAACTTTGAAGTCCCGCCATCTTTTCTGATATTTCTTCTAATTTTTCAATTACTTTTTCTTGTTTTTTCGAGGATTTATTTTTTTGTTTTTTATCTAAAGAACTTTTGCTTTCCTCCATAGATTTAGAAGCCTGTTTTTGTTCCTCCTCAGTTTTTGGCAGGTTTTTTTTGTCTTCTAAATCAGAATTTTTCTTTTCTAGATTTTTTATTTCTTCCTCCAGTTTTTGAAAATCCTTTTGTAATTTATCTTGTATTTTAGAAAGATCTTCTGTATTTGAATTTTTATCCTCTGTTTCTTTTTTTAGTTCTATTTGCCTTTCCTTTATATTCTCAATTTTCTCAATAGTTTCTTCTAACTTTTGTTCAAACTCTAATTCTTTATAGAGTTCCAGATTTCTATCTAACTCTTTTTCTAAATCTGTGTTTTCTTGATCTATCCTATCTAACACATCCTTCATTTCTTTTTTATTCATTTCCTCAAGGAGATCTTGAAGTTCCTGCATTAACTTTTTACTTTCGTCATCTAAAACCTTATCCATTAAATCCTCTAATTGTTTTTGTTTTTTTAGAATTGAAGTGTTTAGTTTTTCGTTTGTTAAATTTTTTTTATAGTTTTTTATGTTGTTTTTTTGGATTTGATTTTCGAGATTCTTATGTTTTTTAATAATATTTTCAGCCTTCTTTCTTTCTTCCCAACCTAATGATTTTTTTTCAATTAAACTTTTTTTCAATTCTTCAATGTCTTTTTCTATCGCTTTGGCTAATTCAATAGACTTGTCCATTCCGTTTTTTACTTTTTTGCTTTCCTCATCTCTTTGTTCCTTTAATTTATCTTCTGAAAGTTCTTTATGTTTACCAATAAAACTTTTTTTCGACTTATGACCATTAACTTTGTCGTTGTCCCAAACTTCAAAATAATAATTTATCTCATCAGATGGTGCGAGATTGAGATTTTGTATATCTAAAAAATGATAATAATTCTCGCTCGATGTATGGTTAACGATCAAATTTTCATTAATTTTCAGGCTAGTATCATTTCTAATGATCTCATAATTGAATTCTAGTTTTGATATCGCATAATCATCGGAAACAATTCCTTCAAAATATAATATATTATTAGCGCTGTCCAAATTTGCCTCAAGGTTTATATTTGGAAACTCATCTATTAGAACCTGTATATCATATTGTGTGTAAGTTGATTTTATATTTTCATTAGAAACAGATACAAAATATGTCTCATCTTCTAATAGGGTTTTCTGTATAGATATAGAGTCGTTTATAACCTTGTGTTTTTCTAATTTATTTTTATAAAGAAAGTATAGTGAGTCCGTATTTTTAAATTCAAAACCCCAGCTAACTATGGTTCCCTCAGGAATTATTAAATCTCCAATATTTGATAAGATCTCATTTTTTTTCTTCGTGTAAGCAGGGTAGTGTAAAATTGTATTAAACTCTAATATATTAGGTTTTTGTATAGTTTTTAAACAGAAGGATTCTGAATAAAAACCATCAGCATATAATTTAAAATTAATATCGGAAACAACATTTTTAAATAAAAATCGAAAATTTGTAAAATCATTCTTTTTTAAACTGAATCTGTTATTTTCGATTTCAATATAGATATTATTAGGAATTTTCGATCCTTCCACATCAATATCCAGCTCAAAATCTTCTTGTTGAATAATTTCTAATTTTTTATTGTTTATAATAAATTTAAAAGGAGCTTCTAGATCATACTCTGTGTTATGATCAACTATTCTTGCAGAACTCGCTGTAATAATGTGTTTGTTTCCAGTAATAAAAAATAGAAAAATCAATAGAGAAGGCACAGCGATCCATTTTAGATGCTTTTTATTTTCCTTAAAATTTATACTATTACTGAAAGAAAAGGATTGAATACTTTCGGTTTTTTGCGTGATACTTGCTTGAATTAATAGATTATCGGAATCCGATAATTCATTTAGCTGTAAAATATTAAGTATTTTGTCATCAATCTCTGGGAAATGCCTGCCAATAATTTTGGCAGCGTCAGAAAACGAAATGGTTTTACCAATTCGCAACAGCTGTGTTAAGGGAACAACAATAAATTTAATTAATATAATTAGATTTAACGAGCAGTAAATCCAAAAAAGAACACCTCTTCCAAAAGAACTTAATCTTGAAAAATATTCTATAAAAGAGAAAAACAATAGAAAAATTAATAAGGATGAAAGTAAAAATATAAGCCCTTTGAGGATTTTATTTTTATAATACTTATTGATAAATCTATTTAATTTATCAAATAATAAATTGTTTTCACTTTCTTTCATCAGAATGCAAAAATACAATTTTATATCTGTTAAAGACAAATGAATAATTTTGAAGCATTATCTTTACCGCCTAAATTGAGAACAAAGATGTCAGAAGTAAGAGTAAGATTTGCCCCAAGTCCTACAGGACCATTACATATTGGAGGAGTTAGAACCGCATTATACAATTATCTTTTTGCAAAAAAAACAGGAGGAAAGATGATTTTACGCGTAGAAGATACTGATCAGACTAGATTTGTAGCTGGGGCGGAAGAATATTTAATAGACGCACTTAGATGGTGTGGTATTAAATTAGATGAATCCGTAGTTGACGGGGGTCAGTTTGGACCATACAGACAATCGGAAAGAAAAGAAATATACTTGCCTTATGCTGAGCAGTTGGTAAGAAATGGTTTTGCGTATTATGCTTTTGACACCTCAGAGGAACTAACCAAAATGAGAGAAAGAATGAAAGCAGCAGGAGTTCCTTCTCCTCAATATAATGCAATTACCAGAACAACAATGCAAAACTCCTTGTCACTTTCTGAAAGTGAAGTAAAAAAAAGAATAGAAGGGGGAGATTCTTATGTCATTAGAATAAAAATGCCCAGAAATGAAGAAGTAAAACTTAATGACATCATTAGAGGATGGGTTGTAGTAAACACTAATAACATGGATGACAAGGTCATTTTTAAATCAGATGGAATGCCAACCTATCATTTAGCTAATGTAGTAGATGATTATACTATGAAAATTTCTCATGTAATAAGAGGAGAGGAGTGGCTGCCTTCCGCCCCTTTACATGTGTTGTTGTATAGATATTTAGGTTGGGAAGAAAAAATACCAGAATTTGCTCATTTACCTTTAATCTTAAAGCCGGATGGAAACGGTAAGTTAAGTAAAAGAGATGGAGATAGATTAGGGTTTCCGGTATTCCCTACTGAGTGGACAAATCCAGAAACTGGAGACGTCAGTTCAGGATATAGAGAAAGTGGATATTTGCCAGAAGCATTCATTAATATGTTGGCTTTTTTAGGATGGAACCCCGGAACTTCAAAGGAATTGTTTTCTATGAATGAATTATGCGAATCTTTTTCTTTAGAACGGGTAGGTAAATCCGCGGCAAAATTTGATTTTGACAAAACAAGATGGTTTAATCAGCAATATTTACGAGCAAAATCAAAAGAAGATTTAGCAAAAGATTTACAAGAGATCTTAAAACAAAATGGGGTAGTTGCAAATGATGATTATGTAGGAAAAGTTTGTGAGCAATTAAAAGAAAGAGCAACTTTTGTGAGGGATATGTGGGAAGAAGGGAAGTACTATTTTGTAGCTCCCACATCTTATGATGAAAAAACAATCCGTAAAAAATGGAAAGAAGACACATCAAATTTATTGTCAGAATTTAAAAATAGAATAGAAGCAATTTCAGATTTTTCATCTGAAAATATTGAAAAAGAATTTAAATCGTTCTTAGAGGAAAATAAGTTAGGAATGGGTAAATTATTACCCGCATTTAGGGTCTCTTTAACAGGACTTGGTATGGGGCCTTCTCTGTTTGATATTTCATCACTCTTGGGAAAAGAAGAAA
The DNA here is from genome assembly GCA_002696275.1 of Flavobacteriales bacterium. GTDB lineage: Bacteria > Bacteroidota > Bacteroidia > Flavobacteriales > BACL11. The sequence continues at coordinate 123,489 of NZRO01000025.1, read as the reverse complement.
CAATTAAAAGAATGGAAACCGCTTTAGAAAAAATAAACTAATGGGATTAATTACTGTAGAAGGAATTAGAGTTTTTGCATTTCATGGACATTTGCCTGAGGAAGCAATTCTAGGAGGTCATTTTATTGTGAATGTTTGGGTTACTGCAGATACATCTGAAGTAGAAACATCAGATGATTTAAACGACACAGTTGATTATGTAAAAATCATTGAAATTGTAAAGGAGCAAATGTCAATAAGAGCAGACATGATTGAGGTTCCAGCAAAAAGAATTGTTGATAAAATCTTAACTTTAAATAAGGTGCAAAAAGTTGAAGTGGAGTTAGAAAAAATTCAACCACCAATTGACGCAACATTTGATAAAATCTCCGTTACTTCTAAAGGAGAGAACTAAAATAAATATTTAGCAATATTTACCTTTTCAGAAATGATGGAATGTAATTTTTCTACTGAACATCTTTCTTGATTCATAGAATCCCTGTCCCGTAAAGTTACTGTATTATCTTCTAAAGTTTGATGATCAACCGTAATACAGAATGGTGTTCCAATAGCATCTTGTCTTCTATATCTTTTTCCGATAGAATCTTTTTCTTCATACTGACAATTAAAGTCTGTTTGAAGAGACTTCATGATTTCTCTTGCTTTTTCTGGCATTCCATCTTTTTTGGTAAGCGGTAGGATGGCAGCTTTTAATGGAGCCAAAACAGCAGGAATTTTAAGCATGGCTCTACTGTCCCCATTTTCTAACTCCTCCTCTCTGAAAGAATTACTCAAAATAGTAAGGAACATCCTGTCAAGCCCAATAGAAGTTTCTACAACATAAGGTACATAGCTTTCATTTATTTCAGCATCAAAATACTGTATTTTCTTTCCAGAAAATTCTTGGTGTGCTTTTAAATCAAAATCAGTTCTAGAGTGAATACCTTCTAACTCTTTAAACCCAAAAGGAAATTTAAATTCAATATCAGTAGCAGCATTTGCATAATGTGCCAGGGCTTCATGATCGTGAAAACGATAATTATCTTCTCCTATTCCTAAGGATTGGTGCCATTTCATTCTGAATTCCTTCCAGTATTCGTACCATTTCATTTCTTCACCAGGCCGAACAAAAAATTGCATTTCCATTTGTTCGAATTCTCTCATTCTAAAAATAAACTGACGAGCGACAATTTCATTCCTGAAGGCTTTACCGATTTGAGCAATCCCAAAAGGGATTTTCATTCTTGCAGTTTTTTGCACATTCAAGAAGTTTACAAAAATTCCTTGTGCTGTTTCCGGTCTTAAATACAAATCAGAAGACGCATCCGCAGTAGATCCCATTTGTGTTTTAAACATTAAATTAAACTGACGAACATCTGTCCAGTTATTTGTCCCAGAAACAGGACATTTTATATCTAACTCTTCAACTAAAGATTTTACAGCTTCTAAATTTCCAGAAGAAAGAGAAGAGTTCATCTTTTCGTTGATTTCATCAATTTTTTTCTGCCTTTCCAAAACTCTTCCATTGGTAGAAACAAACTCTTCTCTATTAAAGTCGTCTCCAAAGCGCTTAGCGGCTTTTACACAATCTTTTTCAATCTTAGCTTCAATTTTTGAAATATGATTTTCAATCAGAACATCTGCTCTATATCTTTTTTTAGAATCTTTATTGTCAATTAAAGGATCGTTAAATGCGTCCAAATGACCAGAGGCTCTCCAAGTAGTTGGGTGCATAAAAATTGCAGAATCTAATCCTACAATATTTTCATGCATATTCACCATGGATTTCCACCAATAGTTTTTAATGTTGTTTTTTAACTCTACCCCAAACGGACCATAATCGTAAGCTGCTGCTAATCCATCATAAATTTCGGAGGATTGAAATACATAACCATACTCTTTAGCGTGGGATACTACTTTTTTAAAGATGTCTTCATAGTTTGCCATAGAGCAAAAATAGTAAATCAAAATATTATTTATGTAGATTTGCTATATGATTCAAGTAGAAGACAAAATAATTTCTTTAGATATATTTGAAAAATACTTTGTATGCGACTTAAACGCTTGTAAAGGAGCTTGCTGTATAGAGGGAGATTCGGGAGCTCCTTTACTTCCTGAAGAAAAGCGAATTTTAGAAGAGATTTATGAAAAAGTGAAGCCTTATATGAGAAAAGAAGGAATTGATGTAGTTGAGAATGAGGGGGTGGCGGTATATGATTCAGAAGATGATTTAACAACAACTTTAGTAAATAATAAAGAATGTTCCTTTGTGACATTAGAAAATGGCATTGCTAAATGTTCTATAGAAAAAGCTTTTAATGATGGAGTGATCGATTTTAAAAAACCTATTTCATGTCATTTATTTCCAATTCGTATAAACGAATATCGAGATTTTGACGCGGTAAATTATGAGAAAATAAAAATATGTCAAGCAGCCTGTGAATGTGGAAGTGCGCTAGAGGTTCCCCTATATATTTTTTTAAAAGAACCACTTATTCGTAAGTATGGAGAAGATTGGTATAAAGAATTACTTGAGGCCGCTAAGCTTTTGAAGAAATAAGACTATCTTTCATATATTTTCGATCTACATAAAAAGTTCCAAAAGGAAGTATTGAAGCGAACAATATAATACTAAGGTCTTTGAAATCCCATTTAGGCGCCTTATCTATATTTATCTTTAGATTTATATGTTGTCCCAACATGTTCCATGTTTTAGGATATTTTAGGATTAGAGATAATAAAATATATAATATAAAAAGTATTCCGTGTGGCATTCCTAAAATACCCACCCATTTAGGCTCGTCTGCCCAATATTTAATTGGAACAGCTATAAAAAGAAGGAGTATGTATGATACTCCCTCTAAAAATGCAACAATTTTAAAAGTTTTGTTCATTATTTGAACGCGTTCTCTCCTGTAATATCTAGTCCAGTAATTAATAGGTGTATATCATGAGTGCCTTCATATGTAATCACAGACTCTAAGTTCATCATATGTCTCATGATAGAATACTCTCCTGTAATTCCCATACCCCCTAAGACTTGTCTTGCTTCCCTTGCTATATTTAGAGCCATTTCTACATTGTTTCGTTTACACATAGATATTTGCGCAGAAGTTGCTCTTCCCTCATCCCTTAAGACTCCCAATCTCCATGTTAAGAACTGGGCCTTTGTAATTTCAGTAATCATTTCTGCTAATTTTTTTTGTTGTAGTTGAAAGGATGCAATTGGTTTTCCAAACTGAATCCTTTCTTTTGAATATCTTAATGCGGTGTCGTAACAGTCCATTGCAGTGCCTATAGTTCCCCAAGCAATCCCATATCTTGCAGAATCTAAACAACCAAGAGGAGCTCCCAATCCATCTTTATTTGGTAAAATATTGTCTTTAGGAATTTTTACATTGTCAAATACTAACTCTCCAGTAGAGGAAGCTCTTAAACTCCATTTACCATGAGTCTCAGGGGTAGAAAACCCTTCCATTCCTCTTTCCACCAACACTCCTTTTATTCTTCCCTCTTCATTTTTTGCCCATACAACAGCAATGTCTGCAAATGGAGCGTTGGAAATCCACATCTTAGCGCCATTTAAAAGATAATAATCGCCCATATCTTTGATATTTGTTACCATTGCTCCTGGATTTGAACCGTGATCAGGCTCTGTTAATCCAAAACAACCGATAAATTCTCCTGTCGCTAGTTTGGGTAAAAATTTCATTTTTTGTTCTTCGTTTCCATATTTCCAAATTGGATACATTACCAAAGAAGATTGTACAGATGAGGTGGAACGAATGCCACTATCTCCTCTTTCTAATTCTTGCATAATTAATCCGTATGAAATTTGATCTAATCCAGCGCCCCCATATTCTATTGGAATATACGGGCCGAAACCACCTATCTCACCTAATCCCTTTATAATTTGTTTTGGGAATTCAGCTTTCTGGCAAGCTTCTTCAATTATAGGAGAGACCTCTCTTTTCACCCATTCTCTTGCAGCATCCCGAATTAACTTATGTTCTTCTGTTAGTAATTCATCTAACAAAAAATAATCAGGAGCTTGATATAAATCTTGTGACATAATTATTTTTTTAAATTTTTATCACTGCAAAAGTATTGAATAATCTCTTATCAGTATCTTTGTTACTCAATTTTTTATAATGAACGCTATTCAACTAAGTTATCAATCTAATAATTTAAGTTTCATTCTACTAACAATTTCATTTTGTATTATAGGCATACTGTATGCTTTTCATTATAAATATTCTAAAGAATTAATTCTAAGTTCTTTTGGACAGAGGTACGCTAATCAATATTTAAGGGATGATAATATTTTTAAAAAAAGGGTAAATATACTTTTTACAATTTTAATGATATTAAATATATCTTTTTTTGTTTCCACTGTATTATTACAATCAAAAGTAAGTTTAGCATCACTCCTAATGACGATCTTTTATACAAGTTTGTATTATTTTCTAAAGTTTGCTTGCATTTGGTTTTTAGGGATCTTATTAAAAATGAAACAAATAAGCTATATAGCATTGTTTTTTACTAATTTATTTGATAAAGTTTTTGCTTTATTTGCATATCCCTTGTTAGTATTGTTTCATTTTTGTTTTACAGATATTACAGAGATATCTTCAATGTTGCTATTAAGTTTTTTACTAGTATTCTTTTTTTTAAAAATTTACTGGAAACTAAAAATTGGAATAAAATCCTTCGGACTTTCAAGGTTTTATTTATTTCTATATATTTGCATTCTTGAATTTTTTCCTCTCGTACTAGTTTACAGAGGGATTGTTTTTGCGTAAAAAGAAAAAGAATATGGATACAGACAGACAGAAAAAGGTAAAATCGATTCTAATTTCACAACCAGAACCAGAAAACAAGACTCCTTATCACGCATTAGCGGAAAAACATAAATTAAAACTTCATTATCGCCCATTTGTTCAAGTAGATGAATTAACTACAATGGAATTCAGAGAACAAAGAATTTCGATACTAAACCACGATGCGGTTATATTTACTTCTAAAAATTCAATGGATCATTATTTCGGGATGATGGAAAAGTTGAGGTTAAGAATACCTGAACACACTAAATATTTTTGTGTTTCGGAAGCCATTGCTCATTATCTACAAAACTTCATTGTGTATAGAAAGAGAAAAGTATTCACTGGCGAAAGAACTTTTGCAAGTTTACTGCCCTTAATGCAAAAGCATAAAGAAAGTAAGTTTTTGTTGCCATGTTCGGACCTGTTAAAAGATCAAACTAACAAAACAATGGAAGAGAGTGGTTTAGATTATACAAAAGCGGTAATGTATAAGGTTGTTGCGGCTGATTTGTCAGATTTATCAGATGTAAAATATGATGTGTTAGTATTTTTCTCCCCTACAGGAATTACTTCGTTATATGAGAATTTTCCAGATTTTGTACAGGAAGATACTAGAATAGCAGCCTTCGGGCCTACTACGATAAATGCGGTTAAAAGTAATGACTTAATAACAGATATTGAGGTTCCAAATAAAAAGTTTCCATCTATGTCCATGGCATTAGATGATTATATTACAAAAGCAAACAAAAGAAAGAGAAAGAAAAAGTAAAAATCAAAAGAGATTTTCGAACCCTTTTATTTATTTTAGTGTTTTTTTATTTCTGTAATGTATAAATTTCCTAAAAAACATAGGTTATGTTCTCAATCAGATATTGAAAGATTATTTGATGAAAATAATTATTTTATATATGAGAACATAAAGGTTTATTGGAATTTAGTTTTTTCAGAAGAGAATAGTATTAAGGTATTATTCGCTGTTCCAAAGAAAATAATTCCAAAGGCCGTACACAGAAATAAAATAAAAAGATTAACTAGAGAGTCTTTTAGGAAAAATAAGAAGATATTAAAAAATAAAAATAAACTTCATTTAGGAGTCATATACCTATCCCCAGAAATTCCAAATTTTAATTCGTTAGAAGAAAAAATAAAAGTAATTTTACAACGTATAAATAATCGATTATGAAAAAATTATTTTCATCTTTATTTCTTTTAATCATCTTGATTTATCAAAAAGTAATATCTCCAATATTCCCATCTTCATGCAGGTATATTCCCACATGTTCGGAATATGGAAAGCAAGCGATAATTAAACACGGCCCTTTTAAAGGAGGTTTTTTAACAATAAAAAGAATATCTAAATGTCATCCCTGGGGAGGAAGTGGTGAAGATTTAGTACCATAAATGTAATTATGACAAAACAAACTTTCAATTTTAGTAAAAAGATAACAGTAATAGTTATTCTAGTTTTCTTGTGTTTTCAAGTAAAATCACAATCAGATAGTTATTTTGAGACTTCAAAAAATTTAGAAATTTTTACAGACTTATATAAAGAGTTAGATGTTTTTTATGTGGATGATATAAAGCCTGGAGATTTAATGAAAACTGCAATTGATGAAATGTTAAGTTCACTTGATCCTTATACAACTTACATCCCAGAATCAGATATTGAAGATTATAGATTTATGACTACTGGTCAGTACGGTGGTATTGGAGCTATGATAACTAAAAGAAAGAATTTTGTATATATAAGCGAGCCTTATGAAGGTTTTCCAGCTCAAAAAGCGGGCTTAATGGCAGGAGATAAATTATTAGAAATAAATGGAATATCGGCTGAGAATAAAACTACAGAAGAAATCAGTTCAATTTTAAAAGGTCAACCCAATACGGGGGTGTCTATATTAATAGAAAGAAATGGAAAAAGGATTACCAAAAAATTTAATAGAGAAAAAATTACAGTTAAGAGCATACCTTATTATGGATTAATAGAGAATTGTGTCGGATATATAAAATTAAGGTCATTTACAAGAAACTGTGCAAATGAAGTAAAAAGTGCTATCATAGATTTAAAATCTCAACAAGACTTAAAGGGTATTATATTAGATTTAAGGTCGAACCCTGGAGGTCTTCTAAATGAATCAATAGACATTGTCAATCTATTTGTAGCCAAAGATGAAGAAATAGTAACCACAAAAGGCAAAATTAAAGATTGGACAAAAACATATGTGTCAAAAAAATCACCAATTGATGAGAAAACTCCATTAATTATATTGATTAATTCCACTTCCGCTTCCGCTTCAGAGATTGTTTCTGGGTCTATCCAGGACTTAGACAGGGGAATTATAATCGGACGTAGGTCCTTTGGTAAGGGGTTGGTTCAACAAACTAGAAAATTACCATATAATTCACAGTTAAAAGTAACCGTTGCAAAATACTATATACCTAGCGGAAGATGTATTCAAGCTTTAGATTATTCAAATAGAAATGAAGACGGAAGTGTAGGAAAAGTTCCAGATTCCTTAACATCAACTTTTACCACTAGAAACGGGAGGGAGGTAAAAGATGGAGGGGGTATAAATCCAGATATAGTTATTAATAATGAAAATGTTTCAGACATTTCAATTTCATTAATGAATAAAAGGTTAATATTTGATTTTGCTACTTATTTTAGATATAAAAATGAATCAATAGATATAGTAGAAAACTTTGAAATTACAGATGAAATATATAATGATTTTATTTCCTTCTTGTCTGATAAAGATTATGAGTATACAACGGCAACAGAAGATGCATTAGAGATATTTAAAGAAATCACAGATGAAGAAAAAACTTCTGAATTGCTAGAAGAAGAATTATCTTTAATATTAAAAAAGATAAGATCTAACAAGAAAAATGATTTAATAAATAATAAGGAGGAGATAAAAAAATTCTTATCAGGTGAGATTGTTAGTAGATACTATTATCAAGAAGGCAGAATAAAAGAAAGATTAAAATACGACAAAGATGTTCAAGAAGCTTTGAGGTTAATTGAAAATCTAGAAGAATATAATTCTGTCTTAAGGGTTGATGAATAAATCTTTACTATGTAATATTAAGAGTTTACTTTTAGTTCTACTAGCCTTAAGTATTTCCCTGTCGGTATTTCTTACTAATATCATACTTTTAACACTGCTAATCACCGTTATATTTGAAGGAGGTTTTAATCACAAAATTAAAAAAATACTTTCTAGTAAATGGATGGTATCTATCATCATTCTTTTGTTGCTATATTATATATATTCGATTTGTTTTGTAACATTTACAGACACTTATTGGCTCTTAAAAAGAGTTTCTTTATTATGGTTATTGCCAGTTTTTTACAGCACCAATTTTTCGAATAAAATTATAAAGAAATCAGTATTTACTTTTTTTATCTCTATGTTTGTTTCTTCAGTTATTGCTATCTCTGAAAATTATGGTATTTTAAACATAAATGAAGAAAACTGGACTATCGCTGCGTATCTAAAATATACAGAACATAATGTTTTTCTGGCTTCAACAATACTAATTCTAATTTATTCTTATTTTAAGTTAAATTTACAACCGAAATTTAAAATTTTACTTCTCATATTTCTTCCCTTTTATTTATTTTCTCTTTTTACAGAAGCTGGAAAATCGGGTCAGCTAGTCTTTGTTTTATTGTTGCTGATTTTTATATTTATACACTTGAGAAAAAATATAAAGTATTTGCTTATAGCTATAGGGTTACTATTTTTAGGCTTGTTTGTTGTGTACAACTCTTCAGAAATGCTACAAAAAAGATACAAACAAGAGATAAGTAGATTTTTAAATAAACAATCTAGTTCTCGTTCTCTTTTATTTACACACTCCATAGAACTTATTAAGAAGAAACCAATAATTGGCTATGGAGCTGGTGCTTTCACAGATGTCTTTAGAAAAATTGACAACGAAACAGAAAAGATAGTGAAATATCATCAAACACCTCATAATAACTATTTATATGTGTGGGTAGAGCTGGGAATACCTGGCTTGATAATCTTTCTTTCTGTTTTTTATTTTCAAATTAGAGAATTAAAAAAATTAAAAGATGGATTTGTAAGAATTTTGCTGCCGATAATGTATTTAGCAATTATGTTTACAGATAGTTACCTATTTGGGATGCATAATACACTAATATTATATATTTTTTTGTCTGTAATAGTTGTTAATTATCAATATAAACCCTCTTAATTCTCCTGTTTAAAGTTGAATATACCTCATACGGAATAGTTCCAATTTTTTTAGAAAGTGTTAAAATTGTGTTTTTTGGGCCAAAGATCACTACTTCATCACCTTCTTTACAATCAACTTTACTTGTATCCACCATAAAACTATCCATACAAATATTCCCAATGATTGGACAACTTTTTCCTTTTATAATCACATTTCCAATGCTATTTCCTAATTTTCTATTTAGCCCATCAGCATAGCCAACAGGAACTACAGATATATTCATTGGTTTTTTTGCAATAAAATCAGAAGAGTATCCAACACCTTCCCCTTTTTCAATATTCCTGTTTTGACTTATTACAGATTTCAATTTACTAATTTGCTGAAGATTGGTATTGTTGTAACTGCCATATAAAGAAATTCCTAGCCTCACCATATCCATCTGACTTTCTGGAAAATTCATAAAACCATTTGAATTTAGAATGTGTTTATCTATTTTATTATTTAAGTTGTCTTCTAAAGTTTTTGATAAAGTATTAAATAGGTCAATCTGATTTTTACTAATATCTTTTTTAGTTTTATCGTCAGCTGATGATAGATGAGAACAGATAGATGTAATATTTAGATTTGAATTGTTTTTTAATCTATCAATAACAAAATTTAAGTCTTTTTTATCAAAACCATAACGATTCATTCCGGTATTAAACTTTAAATGAATATTTAAATATTCCTGTTTTGAAATATAAAAATTTAACAATCTACAATTATGAATAACAACTTCAAGGTTATACTTAATAATCTCTCTGAAACTTTTCCATCCCGGGTTTGCAACAATTATTCTTGACCTTAATCCCGCTCGTCTTAATCTTATTCCCTCATCAAAATCAGCAACCCATAATGCATACACTCCTAATTGTTCCAGTTTTTTAGCTATTTCTATATCTCCATGTCCATATCCAAATGCTTTTACGACTGCAATTATTTTACAATTCTCTTTTAGCTTTGAAGACAGAAAATTAAAGTTATTTTCTAATTTTCTTAAGTCTACTTCAAGTATAGTTTCATGAAAGTTATGCATGTTTTATGCTTTTATTATAACATCGCCTACATAATGGTTTGTAATTATTCTTTTCACCTAAAGAAAATAGCTCCTTGTTATCAGACATTCGAAAAGAATGATTTGCAATATTTCCACAATCTATACATATAGCATGTGTTTTTGTAACATGTTCAGAAATAGCAAGAAGTTTAGGAATATATCCAAATGGACGACCTAGAAAATCCATATCTAAAGCCGATACAATTACTCTTATTCCTGTGTTTGCTAATTTATTACAAGTTATACTAATGTCATCCGTAAAAAACTGAGCTTCATCAATTGCAACAACATCAGGGTTGTCAACCTTTTCTAGAATTTCATATGAATCTCTTACAACAGTAGAATTAATAAAATTATCATTATGAGAAACTACTTTTGAATTATCATATCGGGTGTCTATTATAGGTTTAAAAATCTCAACTTTCAGTTTTGCATAATTTGCTCTTTTCAACCTCCTTAATAACTCTTCTGTTTTCCCAGAAAACATAGACCCGCAAATTACTTCAATACTTCCACTTTTCATTGAGTGGTTTAAGTGCGATTCTAAAAACATTTTTACAAAGAATTTAATTTAAGTTGCTATCACAAAAATATAAAAATTATCCTTCTTACTTTCTCAAATTTTCATGTAGTTTTGTAGTATGTCAAAATTATACATTATACCAACTCCAATAGGAAATCTAGAAGATATAACTTTAAGAGCAATTCGTTATTTGAAAGAGGTTAGTTTAGTTTTGGCAGAAGACACCAGAACATCTAAAAAGTTGTTTTCTCATTTTGAAATAGACACTCCGTTATTTTCATTTCACATGTATAATGAACACAAGGTCTTAACTAAATTCATAAATAGAATAAAATCAGGAGAAAAGATAGCGTTAATATCTGATGCCGGAACCCCAGGAATTTCAGACCCTGGATTTTTATTAGTTAGAGGGTGTATAGAGCAAGAAATTGAAGTAGAATGCTTACCAGGAGCAACAGCATTTGTTCCGGCGTTAATTAATTCAGGAATTCCCTCAGAAAAATTTATTTTTGAAGGATTCTTACCAATAAAGAAGGGTAGACAAACAAGAATAAAACTTTTATCAGAAGAAAAAAGAACAATAATTTTTTATGAATCCCCACATAGAATTGTAAAAACGCTAACTCAAATTTGCGAACATTTTGGAGAAGATAGACAGATTTCAGTTTCAAGAGAAATTTCAAAAATATATGAAGAACATATTAGAGGCACCACAAAAGAGTTGAAGCAATATTTTGAACACAAAAAACCAAAAGGAGAATTCGTAATTGTTATACAGGGAAAAAAATGAACTTAGAAAGATTTATCCAAAAAAAACCATTTATAATTGCAGGACCCTGTAGTGCAGAATCTGAGTTTCAATTATTACAAATAGCTGAAGAGATAAAAGATAAAACAGATGTGTTTAGAGCGGGTATTTGGAAACCTAGAACAAATCCAAACTCATTTGAAGGTGTAGGAGAAAAAGGATTACAGTGGCTTCAAAATGTTCATCATTTAACAGGTTTAAAAACTATGACAGAAGTGGCGACCGCTAGACATGTAGAATTATGTTTAAAGGCTGAAATTGACATGTTTTGGATAGGAGCTAGAACAACTGTTAATCCCTTTTATGTCCAAGAAATTGCAGAAGCGTTAAGAGGAGTCAACATTCCTATATTTATAAAAAACCCTATTCATCCTGAAATTGCTTTATGGGCTGGAGCCTTAGAAAGATTATATAATGTGGGGATAACAAAATTAGCAGCAATTCATAGAGGGTTTTTTACTTACGAATCTTCTGTGTTTCGAAATGAGCCAAAATGGGAGATCCCAATTGAATTAAAAAGAAATTATCCTGAATTACCAATAATATGTGATCCAAGTCATATAGCTGGAGATTCTTCATTTATCTTTGAACTCTCTCAAATTGCAATGGACTTAGACATGAACGGATTAATGGTTGAAACACATCAATCTCCTAAAGATGCCCTGAGTGATTCTCGTCAACAAATAAAACCAAAAGAATTACAAGAGATTTTAAATAATTTAATTCTTAGAAAAAGAAGATTTGAAGATAATCAACTAAATAACGAATTAAATAAGATGCGAGGTTGGATAGATGAACTAGACGAGCAAATAGTTGAGCTTTTACACTCTAGAACAGATTTAGTAATGAATATTGCAGATTTTAAATTAAAAAACAACATAACGATTTTTCAATTAGAAAGATGGTATAATATTTTAAAATTAAGAAAACAACAAGCTAATGAAATAGGTATTGACGATAAAATGATTACTGATCTCTTTGAAGTGATTCATAAATATTCAATCATTACACAAACAAAAATAATGAAGAATTAATATGGATGCGCGTTGGAACATACAAAAATCAGATTCTAATTTAGTGAAGAGGCTTTCTGAGGAATTAGGGGTAAATGAGATTGTTTCGCATCTATTGGTATTAAGAGGAGTTACAACATACAATGATGCGAAGAAATTTTTCCGACCTCAGATTTCAGATTTGCATGATCCCTTTTTATTAAAAGGCATGAACAAGGCAGTTGAGAGGATTCAACTTGCTCTTAAAAAAGGAGAAAAAATTTTAATATACGGAGATTATGATGTAGATGGTACTACCTCTGTAGCAATGATGTATAATTTTCTGAATAGATTTACTAAAAACATATGCTATTATATTCCTGATAGATATGAAGAGGGTTATGGAATTTCGTTTAAGGCGATTGATTATGCTCAACAGGAAGAATTTTCTTTAATTATTGCTTTAGATTGTGGCATTAGAGCAGTAAAACAAGTAGAATATGCCTCTAATAAAGATATTGATTTTATTATATGTGATCACCATAACCCTGGAGTTAATATACCTAGAGCTATATCTGTGTTAAATCCAAAACAAAATGATTGTACCTATCCTTATAAAGAACTTTCTGGATGTGGAGTTGGATTTAAACTAATACAAGCTATAAGTAAACAACAAAAAATAGACTTTAATGAAATAGGTGAATATCTAGATTTATTGGCTTTGAGTATTGGAGCAGATATTGTAGAATTAACAGGAGAAAATAGGGTATTGGCTTTTTATGGGATGAAAGTTATAAATCAGTGCCCTAGACCAGGTCTAAAGGCATTAATTGAAAGAAGCGGAAAAACTGGAGAGCTGTCAATTTCAGATGTAGTATTTGGAATCGCCCCAAGAATAAATGCAGCAGGAAGAATAGAACATGGTAAGAGAGCTGTAGAAATATTAATAGAACAAGATATTGAAAAGGCAAAAATATTAGCAGAGGGTATTGAAAATCACAATAATGACAGAAAGGAATTAGATCAGAATATTACTAAGGAAGCCTTATTGATGATTGATGAAGATAAAAAATCAACTGTTGTGTATAGTTCTAATTGGCACAAAGGAGTTGTAGGGATAGTTGCTTCAAGGCTTATCGAGAAACATTATAAGCCGACAATTGTATTGTCTGAGAAGGATGATGAATTAACTGGTTCAGCTAGATCAGTAAAAGGTTTTGATTTATATGACGCGTTATTAAAATGTGAACATTTATTGGAAAAATTCGGTGGTCATAAATATGCTGCAGGACTAACAGTTAAAAAACAAAATTTAGACTCTTTTATCTCAGAATTTGAAAAAGTCGTTGCCTGTTCTATTACAGAGGAACAACAAAAAGCTGAAATAGAGGTAGATTTAGAAATAGATATTAATAAAATTACCCCTAAATTATATAGGATTATTAAACAGTTTGCTCCATTTGGACCAAAAAATAGAACCCCAAATTTTGTTAGTAGAAATGTAACTGATTCAGGAAAAGGAAAAAGAGTGGGGAAAGACAAATCCCATCTCAGGCTGGTACTAAATACTTCTACAAAGCCTATTGCTTCAATTGGGTTTGGAATGGGGAAAGAATTAAAAAAAACAGAAAATAATCAAGAATTTGACATATGCTATTCTGTTGATGAAAATAATTGGAACGGTAAGACCTCTTTACAACTAAGGTTAAAAGGAATAAAGTAACTAGTTAAAGTTTCTGCCTAATAATTTATTGATTATTACTAAAGCTTTATTAAGTTTTGTAAGTTTAGTAATGATTATAATAGACGGATCCTCTTCATCACTTATTCTTTTGTTTATTTGTTCAATTTCATTTTTTATGAAAGCTTGTTTTAAACTTAACACAGCTTTTTCAATGGTAAGTTCCAGGTTTTTAGTTTCATCTCCAGTAAATATATGATGAATATCCTCCCATTTTTTACTGATTTCATGTTTTTTACTTACAAATGAAATAGATAATTGTTGAATTTCCGAGTTTTCATGATTTAAAAAATGATTGAGATTAAACATCTTTTTTTCCAATATCTTTTGTTTGTATTCATTCATAATTTGTTTGTAAAAACTATTTGAAAAAGTAATATTGTCATTATGCAGTTCACCCATTATGTATTCACTAACATTTATTTTTTCATCTTCAAATTCTAATATTTCATTACCATAATTAAAGAGTAATCTCAATATTTCTTTTTCACATACTTCTAAAAGATTAGTTTTTACAGGTTTTTTTTCTATTTCTGCAGCTATTTTGTTTTGTTGCGATGTTTTAGAATGGATAAATTTAACTTTCTTTTTTTCTTGAAGAAATAGAGAGACTTCTCTTAATAAATCTTGTTCAGAAACATCTAACAATGAACTACTAACTTTACAATATTCTGATCTTAATAGTCTATCTGGAATTACAGAGATTGAACGAGCAATATCTTTTATATGCTTCACTCTTTTAGCGGGGTCGTTCTTACTGTTTTTATTTAACAATTCAGATTTATATTGAATAAAATCTTTAGAGTTTTCAGATAAATAATTTATAAAATCCTCTTGGGACAACATTTTGGAATACGAATCAGGGTCTTCTCCTTCAGGAAACATTACAACTTTAACATTCATGCCCTCTCTTAAAATCAGATCAATACTTTTGAAGGACGCTCTTAGACCAGCTTCATCTCCGTCGAATAATAATGTTATATTTTTTGTTAATCTCCCAATTAAATTTATTTGCTCTGTACTGAGCGCTGTTCCAGATGCAGAAACAACATTTTCAACCCCAGCTTGATACATAGAAATAACATCAGTATATCCTTCAACTATAAAACAATTATCTCTTCTGCCTATTGCTAATTTAGCAAAATATAGACCATATAAAACTTTACTTTTATTATATATAGGGTTCTCAGGAGAGTTCAAATATTTAGCTTTATTTTTTGGATCTAAAGCTCTACCTCCAAATCCTAATACTTTACCAGAGTAATTATGAATTGGAAAAATCACTCTTTCTTTAAATCTATCCGCGCAACCTCTTTCATTAAAAAATGAAAGTCCAGACTCTTCTAAAAATTCCTTTTGATATAAATTCTTGATAGCTTGTTTGCTAAGGGCGTCTTTTTGTTTAGGGCTAAATCCAAGTTGAAACTTTTTGATGGTTTCTTCAGAATATCCTCTTTGTTTAAAATAACTTAGACCAATTATTTTCCCTTCCTCTGTTTCCCAAAGTTGTTCTTGAAAAAATTTGTTTGCATATGAACTAATTAAATATATCCCATCTCTTTTATTTTCTTTATCTATCTGTTCAGGAGTGAGTTCCTTTTCTTTAATCTCAATATTGTATTTTAAAGCAAGTTCTTTTAGTGCTTCTGGATAAGAAAGACTCCCTATTTCCATAACAAAATTCACTGCATTTCCACCAGCGCCGCACCCGAAACACTTATATATACCTTTTGTTGGAGAAACTGAAAATGATGGAGTTTTTTCATTATGAAAAGGACAACATGCCCAATAATTAGTTCCTCTTTTTTTTAAATCAGGAAGATAATCAGTAATTACTTCTTCAATTTTAATACTGTCAAAAATTTTATCAACGGTTTCTTTAGGAATCATCTCTTTCTATTTATTACATAATCTACTAATTTTTCCAAAGCGTCTCTATATTGGTTTTTGGGAAATTCTAATAAAATTTCCAAAGCTTCTTTTTGATAATTAATCATTATTTTTTCAGAATATTCTAACCCTCCATTTTCAATAACTAATTTAATAAGTTCTGCCACTTTTTTATCATCCTTGTGATAGTTCTTCACAGTATTAATAATTTTGTTTTTGATGCTAGTGTCAACTTTATTAAGGGTATAAATTAGAGGTAGAGTCATTTTTTGTTCTCTTATATCAATTGCAGTTGGCTTTCCAATTAGTGAACTTTGGGTATAATCAAATAAGTCATCTTTTATCTGAAAGGCAATTCCCACTTTTTCCCCGAAAAGTTTTAATTTTTCAATTTCATCTTTATCTTGGTTCATCGAACTTGCTCCACATGAGCAACAGCTAGAAATTAATACAGCAGTTTTTTTTCGGATAATATCAAAATATATTTTTTCTTCAATATCTAATTTTCTTGCTTTTTCGATTTGAAGTAGCTCTCCCTCGCTCATATCCTTAACAGCTGAACTTACTATTTTTAAAAGGTCATAATCTTCATTTTCAACAGATAAAAGAAGTCCTTTAGATAGAAGAAAATCACCAACTAATACAGCGATCTTGTTTTTCCAAAGGGCATTTATCGAAAAGAAACCCCTTCTAAAGTTTGCTTCATCTACAACATCATCATGAACTAGAGTTGCGGTGTGTAAAAGTTCAATTAAAGCTGCCGCTCTATAGCTTTTGTCAGTAATTTCACCAAACATTTTAGCGGTCAAAAACACAAACATAGGTCTCATTTGTTTTCCTTTCCGTTTTATGATATAGTGCATTATTTTGTCTAAAAGAGGCACCTTGCTTTGTAAAGAGTTTTTAAACTTTTTTTCAAAAAGTTGCATTTCTTGTTTAATAGGATGTTTTATCTCGGAAATTATACTCACTTATGCTGGATTAAATAGACAAAGCGAATATACAAATATTTACCTCAGAAAATTTGTTGAAATTAAAATTGTTTAAAAATTAGCTTAGCTTATTTATTAATTGTCCGCATGCGGCATCAATATCTTTTCCTTTACTTCTTCTCAAGTTTACAATTATATTTCTTCCCTCTAAAAATTGAATAAAATTTTCAGTGTTTTCTTTTGAAGATTTTTCAAAATTTAAACCATCCACTTTATTATATTCAATCAAATTTACTTTACAAGGAGTGATACTGCAAAATTTAGCTAATATTCTAGCTGAATCTAAATCATCATTTACATCTTTAAATAAAATATATTCATAAGTTATTCTACTTTTGGTTTTTTCATAAAAGTAGATAACAGACTCTTTCAAATCATCTAAATTAATAGAATTATTAATTGGCATTATATCTGATCTTATTTCATCTACTGCAGAATGTAATGAAATTGCTAGATTAAATTTTACTTCATCATCTGCAAGTTTCTTTACTTGCTTAGCGAGTCCAGCTGTAGAAACAGTAATTCTTTTTGGAGAAATACCCATGCCGTTTTCAGAAGTAATCTTTTCAATAGCTTTTAATAGATTATTATAATTAAGTAATGGTTCTCCCATACCCATAAAAACAATATTTGTTAAAGTTCTTCCATGTTTTTTTTTAGATTCTTGATTGAGTTTATATACTTGATCAAATATCTCACCAGGAGTAAGATTTCTACTCAGTTTTAATGTTCCAGTTGCACAAAAAGTGCATGCCAAACTACAACCAATTTGAGACGAAATACATGCGGTAACTCTTTTTTTGGATGGAATTAAAACCCCTTCAATAAACTTATTGTCATGAAGTCTCATACTGTACTTAATAGTCCCGTCATTTGATAAGAACTCTTGATCAATGACGGTAGATTTTAAAACAAAGGAACCTTTTAACAATTCACGCAAGTCTTTTGACAATGAGCTCATCTCATCAAATGAACTGGCTCCTTTTTTCCATAACCATTCATTCAATTGTTTTAATCTAAACTTTTGTAAGTTATTATTAGCGAAAAATTGTTCTAATTCCTCTTGTGAAATATTTCTAACATCTTTCTTCATATTTTCAGCAAAGATAGTAATTCAATTTCCTTACTTTTGTAAGATGAGGTATTTATCAGCAAATTATATATTCCCCTTACATATAAACCCAATAAAAGAAGGGGTGATACAAATATCTGAAAAAGGAAGCATAGTTAACATTTTTAACTGTAGGAAAAAATCTCCAAAAGATAAATTAGAAATATTTGAGGGCATCTTATGTCCTGGCTTTGTAAATTCGCATTGTCATTTAGAACTTTCTCATCTAAAAGGCCTACTCCCGAAGAAAAAAGGACTTCCTGATTTTATTTCCAATCTGATAGAGAAAAGAAATGTAGAATTATCAGATATAAAAAAAGCAATAATAGATGCAGATACTACAATGCGAAAAAATGGTATAGTTGCTGTAGGTGATATATCAAATACAGACCATTCTTTTTTTATTAAAAAAAAAAGTGAAATAGTGTACCACACATTTGTGGAATTGTTCTCGTTAAATAATCATGAAGCAGAAATCACTTTTAATAAAGGAATAGAGTTATTAAAAAATTGCCCTAAACCAAATTCTATAGCGCCACACGCTACTTATTCGGTTTCTCAAAAATTATTTTCATTAATAAAAGAACAGAATAAGGGAGAAATAGTGTGTCTTCATAATCAGGAAACCAAATCTGAAGATGAATTATTTAGAATTAAGAACGGGGATTTATATGATTTTTTAAAAAAAATTGGCAGGGTAAATCAAAGTGGAATTTCAGCGCTACAAACTTCTTTACTACAAATGTCAAAAAAATCAAAAATAATTTTAGTACATAATACATTTACTAGTATAGATGATGTAGAATGGACTAAAGAAAATAATTACTCTGTTTATTGGTGCACTTGTCCTAAAGCGAATTTATATATCGAAAACAGCTTACCAGATTACTCAATTTTTGACGCAGAGAAACTTTGCATTGGCACGGATAGTTTAGCTTCTAATAGTTCCCTTTGCATTTTAGAGGAACTCAAGGTTCTTAAAGAAAACACAGATTTTGATTTAAATACACTTTTAAAAATCGCATGTAAAAATGGAGCTGAAGCTTTAGGTTTTAAGCATTTAGGAACTTTTGAGAAAGGAAAAACTCCTGGGGTGAATTTAATAAATAACTTTCATGAAGTTAAAAGAATAATGTAATTTTTTATTCTTTCGAGAAAGGTTTAATGAATTATATTGCATGTGTTATTTTAGACAGTATTTAGCGCAAAAGACATGAGGAAATTTTTAAATCTTCTTCGGTCGTAATTTTTAGATTTTTTTCATCACCGATAATAGTTTTGATCACCCCTTTATTATTTTCGAAAACTGAGGCGTCATCCGTAAATGAATTTGAATATTCTTGAGAATAAGCCTCCTTTATTTCAGAACTTAAAAAACATTGAGGAGTTTGAACTGTAAACACATTATTCCTGTCCATGTTTTTTGAATATTCCCCTTCTACCTTTCTAATAGAATCTGTTAGAGGAAGAACAGGAATTACTCCAATTCCCGCTTCAACTTCTTTAATTAAAGAGTTTATTAAATTTTCGGAAATAAGAGGACGAACTCCATCGTGTATTGCTACAATAGAATTGTCGTCTACCTTCTCCAATGCATTTTTTACAGATTGAAACCTTGTACTGCCTCCCCCCACAATTTTGTGTGATATTTTGAAATTATTTGTTACGCATAAATCATTCCAATATCCAATTTGAGATTCTGGCAACACCAAAACTCTCTCGTCAAAATGAATAAAATTCTCAATAGTATGAATTAAAATTGGCTTGTTTTTTAGTTGTAAAAACTGTTTGGGTATTTTAGAATTCATTCGGAGCCCCCTTCCTCCGGCAACAATTACTGCTACTTTCTTCATGTTAAGGCAAGATTAACATTGCGTCTCCAAAAGTATGGAATTTATATTTTTTCTTAATCGCTTCTTTGTAAGCCTTCATTATTAACTCGTAACCTCCAAATGAGCAAACATGCATTAATAGTGTAGATTTTGGTAAATGAAAGTTTGATATCATACAATTCGCAATTTTAAAATTATAAGGAGGAAATATAAACTTATTAGTCCAACCTGTAAACGGAATAACCATATTATTTGTTGTGTTAGAACTTTCAATAGTTCTATTTACTGTTGTCCCTACAGCACAAATTTTCTTTTCATATTCTTTAGCTCTATTTATTATATTTGAAGCTTCCCTTGATATGTTTATTTCCTCCGAATCCATTTTATGTTTAGATAGATCTTCAACATCAATAGATCTAAATGTTCCTAATCCAACATGCAACGTGACTTCAGCAAGGTTTACCCCTTTTATCTCCATTCTTTTCATTAGTTGTTTGCTAAAATGAAGACCTGCCGTGGGAGCTGCAACCGACCCTTTTACTTTTGCGTAGATAGTTTGATACCTGTCGTCATCATTACTAGTAGGATCTCTGTCAATAAATTTAGGAAGTGGTGTTTGTCCTAATAAATCAAGCGTCTCTTGAAATTCTTCATGAGTTCCATCAAAAAGAAATCTTAAGGTTCTACCTCTAGATGTAGTGTTATCAATTACTTCAGCTATCAACTCATCATTCTCTCCAAAATATAGTTTGTTCCCAATTCTAATTT
The DNA here is from genome assembly GCA_002696275.1 of Flavobacteriales bacterium. Lineage (GTDB taxonomy): Bacteria > Bacteroidota > Bacteroidia > Flavobacteriales > BACL11. The sequence goes on along the minus strand of NZRO01000025.1, from coordinate 102,725 downwards.
TTCTAGCGGGATCAACAAGAACATCCCATAATCTATTATCTCTATTTAACTCTCTAAGTAGAAACACTTCGATTCTTGCCCCAGTTTTTTCCTTGTTTCCATACATTCTTGCGGGAAATACTTTTGTGTTGTTAAAAATCATAACATCATCTTCATTAAAGTATTCTAGTAAATCTTTAAATTTTTTGTGTTCTATTTTACCAGTGCTTTTATAAATGACCATTAGTTTCGACTCATCCCTTTGTTCGCTAGGGTTCTGTGGAATAAATTTTTTTGGCAAATCATAGTTGAAGTGAGATAATTTATATTTCATTTTTTAGGATTTAAAAATAATCAGCAAATATACAGCGTCAAAAAGCAGAAGTCAAGCAATTTGTTATTTTAGAATTTTTTCTTGAAATTTGTCAATACTATAAGCTTCATCTAACTTAAAATTACCAATCTGTTCTCTTCTTAAACAGGTTAAATAAGCTCCAGATTTTAGTTCTCTACCAAAATCATGAGCTAAAGATCTTATATAAGTTCCTTTCCCACAGGAAACTCTGAATTTTAGCTTGGGAATATTTATATTGGTGATTTCAAATTTTTCTATTTCAACTTCTCTAGGTTTTATTTCTACTATAGCACCCTCTCTAGCATGTTGATAAAGTCTTTTTCCCTCTCTTTTTAGAGCTGAAAAAATAGGAGGTTTCTGCATGATTTTCCCCTCAAATCTTTTACATGTTTCAAGTAATAACCCATTAGTAATGTGCGATATTTCAAAAGTTTCATTTACTTCGGTTTCCCTGTCGTAGGAAGCAGTAGTTTTTCCTAAAGTTATTTCTCCAGTATAGATTTTTTTTTGTTCTTGAATCTCTTTTATTCTTTTTGTAAATTTTCCAGTGCAGATTATCAGTAATCCATCTGCTAATGGATCAAGAGTGCCAGCGTGTCCTACCTTTATTTTTTTAATATTTCCCGAGGATTTAATGATGTTTCTCACTTTTTTAACTACGTCAAAAGAGGACCATCTTAAGGGTTTGTTAAACAGTAAAACTTGCCCTTCATGAAAATTAGTTTCTGAACTTATGTTTATATTAGCATTAAGCATTATAAACGGAATAGTAAATAATAGAACCACCAACAACGATACAATACAACGCAAAGTATTTTAGCTTACTTTTTTTTACAATTTTTATCATCAACTTACACGCAAATAATCCCACAAAAAACGCAGAAATAAAACCAAAAAACAGAGGTAGACTTTCAGTTGATGTGAATGATATGTCACCTGATAAAATATCTTTTAGAATTTTTCCTAAAATTAACGGCACAACCATAAGAAACGAAAAACGAGCTGATTTCTCTTTATCAACCCCCAACATAACGGAGGTGGAGATAGTTGCTCCAGATCTTGATATTCCTGGAAAAATAGCTATAGCTTGTGAAATTCCAATTATTATAGAATGAACGAAACTTACATTTTTATCAGTTGATTTTGCTTTATCTGCACAGTATAATAATAGGGCGGTTATAATTAGCATAGCGCCAACAAGCTCCAGATTGTCTCCAAATAAGGTCTCTATTTGTTTTTCCCAAACTACTCCAACAATTACCGAGGGAATCATGGACAGAATTATTTTTAACGAGAATGAAACCTTGTTTTTATCTGCAGAAAATAAACCTTTAATAATATCTTTTATATCTTTCCAAAATATGTAAATAGTACTTAAAGCTGTAGCTCCATGAAGAACCACTGTCATTAACATGCTTTGCTTTCCAATACTTTCATCATTAAGTAAAACTTTAGCAATCTCTAAATGTCCACTACTACTTACTGGTAAAAATTCAGTAAGCCCTTGAACTATACCTAGAATTATAGCGTGTAAAATATCCATTTAATACTATTTCTTTGCAGAATAAAGTATTGCGAACACATTGATGATAAATCCTGATACAATTATTAATGGAGCGAGTGTTATTCTTTGAAAACTAAATATTTCCTCGTTAAAATCAGAAGGGTTTTCTGACCCTCCCCCCTGCATTAAAAATAACCCAATAACTATAAATAAAACACCAACACCTAAAAGGATATAGTTTTTTTTAGAAAAGGCAAATTTTGAATTATTGTTATATTCTTTCATAGTTTTAATTATAAAGTTCATTTTCATTTAAACTTAAATATCTCCTTACGGCAAAAAATGTAGATATCCAAGAAATAATAATTCCAAAAATAAGTAATAGTCCAAACATAAAGCCCAATTCTACATAATCATTTTCTGTTTGTATTAAGCCGGGGATTTGTTTTCTTAGGGTTTCAAGACTTGCAATCAACATAAAAATAGCGAGTGTTGAACTAAAAAACCCTTGATAGATACTACTTAATAAATAGGGTTTTTGTATGAAAAAATTTGTTGCTCCAACTAATCTCATTGTTCGTATTAATAATCGTTTTGAATAAATAGCAAGTCGTATAGTGTTATTAATTAGAGTAAAGGAAATTAGAAAAAATATCACACAAAAAGAAAGAAGGAATAGACTCACTTTATTTACATTTTCATTGAGTTTCGCTACTAGATTTTTTTGATAGAATATATCTTGAACTAATGAAGATCCTTTGTAATTATGAATAAACTCTTCTATTTCTTCTAACCCATTTGAGGAAACAAATTCTGCATTTACATAAGCATCATAGGAGTCTAATAATGGATTGCTTTCTAGTACAGAAGAAAAGTCTTCTCCTAATTCTTCTTTAAGTTCTGAAAAAGCGCTGTCTTTATGTTTAAATGTCACTTTTTTAAAGAATGGAGTATTTTCCAAGTAATTTTTAAATTCTTCCCTCTGATTAAGGACTCTCTCATAATCAATACTATCCGCATTATTTTTCAACATTATAGTAAAAACAATACTTTCCTTCATTTTATTTGACACCTTATCAGCATTTATTAAAACAAAAGCCAGCAAACCAACTACAAATAAAACCAAAGATAAACTTATAATTGTTGGGGCTGCATGGGGTGTGTTGTTATTTGAAATAAATTTTGGCATAATTTTTGCTAAAATAAAAAATACAATTTAGTAATTGATGTTATTCCTTAACTTTGCAAATTAAAAAATATTTTAATGGAATATAATTTTTCTGAAATTGAAAAAAAGTGGAGGACCTATTGGAGAGATAATAAGACTTACAATGTAAAAGAAGATTCTGATAAAGAAAAGTATTATGTTTTAGACATGTTTCCATATCCTTCAGGATCTGGACTGCATGTAGGGCATCCATTAGGCTACATAGCTTCAGATATCTACGCGAGATATAAAAGATTAAAAGGGTATAATGTTTTACATCCAATGGGTTACGATTCTTTTGGCCTACCAACCGAACAATATGCTATACTGACAGGCATACATCCTGAGGTTGCAACAAAAGATAATACAGAAAGATACAGAAAACAATTAGATCAGCTTGGGTTTTCATACGATTGGAGTAGAGAAGTACAAACTTCAGACCCTAATTATTATAAATGGACTCAGTGGATTTTTAAGCAATTATTTAACTCTTTTTATTGTGGGTCTGAAAATAAAGCTATGCCGATTTCTCACTTGATTTCATTTTTTGAGAAGCAAGGAAATATAAATTCCCAAGCAGTATGCGATGAAAATACTACTTCATTTACAGCTTCAGACTGGAACAGTTTTAACGAAACAGAAAAGGAAAATGTTTTACAAAAATATAGATTAGCGTTTTTGTCAGATACTTGGGTAAATTGGTGCGAAGGTTTAGGAACTGTTCTCGCAAATGATGAGATAAAAGACGGGCTTTCTGAAAGAGGAGGATACCCTGTGGAACAGAAACTAATGAAACAATGGTCTCTTAGGATTACAGCTTATGCAGATCGGTTAATTTCAGGCCTTGAAACCTTAGACTGGACAGATTCGATAAAAGAGATTCAAAAGAATTGGATAGGCAAGTCAAATGGAGTTTCCGTACATTTTAATTTGGAAAATTCTGATAAAACAATAGAGGTGTTCACTACTCGACCAGACACCATCTTTGGAGTTAATTTCATTGTGTTAGCTCCAGAACATGATTTGATAGACGAAATTACAAGTGAAGATCAAAAGCAAAAAGTAGTAGATTATGTAAATAAAACAAAATTAAAGTCGGAAAGGGAAAGACAGGCAGATAAAAGTATTAGCGGAGTTTTCACAGGATCTTATGCGATCCATCCATTTACCAAAGAGAAAGTGCAAATCTGGACAGGAGAGTATGTGTTAGCGACTTATGGATCTGGAGCGGTCATGGCTGTTCCTTGTGGAGACCAAAGAGACTGGGATTTTGCAACTCATTTTGGATTAGACATTATTAACATTTTTGAAAATATTGATGTTAGCGAAAAAGCAAATCAAGAAAAAGATGTAATTATTGTAAACTCAGATTTTTTGAACGGATTAAAATCAAAAAAAGCAATAGATGTAGCTATACATAAAATTGAAGAATTAGGAATAGGGAGAGCTAAAACCAACTACAGATTGAGAGACGCAATCTTTAGTAGACAAAGATATTGGGGGGAACCTTTTCCAGTATATTATAAGTATGACACACCTTTTATTTTAGATGATGATAAACATGTTACCTTACCTCAAGTTAACAAATATTTACCAACTTCAAAAGGGGACCCTCCGCTTGCTAGGGCAAGAAAAGAAGACTGGAATGTATTTGAAGGAGATAGAATGGAAACCAATGTCATGCCTGGCTGGGCCGGAAGTTCGTGGTACTTTTTAAGATATATGGACCCAAAAAATGATGGAGAATTCTGCGCAAAAGAAAAATCAGATTATTGGGGACAAGTAGATTTATATATAGGCGGAGCAGAGCATGCTGTTGGACATTTGTTATACTCTAGATTTTGGACTAAATTTTTGTTTGATAGAGGTTTGATCGGATTTGACGAACCTTTTAAAAAAATGATAAATCAGGGCATGATACTAGGAAGGTCTAGTTTTGTATATAGAATAAAAGATACAAATACTTATGTGAGTTTTGATAAGAAGAAGGGGTATAAAACAACACGATTACATGTAGATATTAATTTTGTAGACAATGATATTTTAGATTTAGACGCATTTAAAAATTGGAGAGCAGAATATGCGGATGCAGACTTTATCTTAAATGATGAAGGAAAATATATATGTGGGCATGAAATAGAAAAAATGTCAAAATCAAAGTATAACGTTCAGACACCAGAAAAGTTGGTCGGAAAATTTGGCGCGGACACGTTACGTTTGTATGAAATGTTCTTGGGCCCAATAGAACAATTTAAACCTTGGGACACAAAAGGGATCAATGGTGTACATAATTTTTTGCGTAAATTTTGGAGACTAACACATGATTCAGATAATAATTTTGTTGTTTCAGAAGAAAGCCCAACAAAACAAAGTTATAAAACTCTACACAAAACTATTAAAAAAGTAGAAGAAGAAATTGAAAGATATTCTTTCAACACAGTAGTAAGCTCATTTATGATTTGTGTAAATGAATTAACAGAGCAAAAATGTAATTCTAGAGAAATTATATCTAATTTTACTATATTGCTTTCTCCTTACGCTCCTCATATTACTGAGGAAATTTGGCAGAAATTAGGCAACGATACATCCGTTACCTTTGCCGAATTTCCCTCTTTTATTGAGAGTTACTTAGTAGAAGACGAGGTAAATTATCCTGTGTCCTTTAATGGTAAAATGAGATTTAAAATGTCGCTTCCTGTAGAAATGACAAAAGATCAGATAGAAGATGAGGTTATGAAACATGAGAAAACCGCTCATTATTTAGATGGTAAATCTCCGAAAAAAATAATAGTAGTGCCAAAAAGAATTATAAATATTGTAATATAATATGGAATTAGTTAGAATAACAAAAGAGTTTAAATTTGAGATGGCTCATGCACTTTTCGGTTACGATGGGTTATGCGCAAATATACACGGACATTCGTACAGATTATGGATCACAGTCAGAGGTCACGTAAGACATGAAAAGGGGTTTGAAAAGGATGGAATGGTTTTAGATTTTGGTAGTTTAAAGAAAATAGTCAAACCTTTAATTGTAGACAAATATGACCATTCTTTAGTGTTGAATGCAAATTCACCACACGCTAACCTAAATTTTTCAGCATTTGAGAAAGTTTTCTTCTTACCTTATCAGCCCACATCTGAAAATTTAGTGACAGATTTTGCACAAATTTTACAAGAAAATTTACCTAAAAATATAGACCTTTTAAAAGTAACTTTGTCAGAAACTGCAACATCATTTGCTGAGTGGAATTTACAAGATAATTTGTAGAGGTTATTTCAAAATAAATCAAATTAAATTAGACAAAATAAAAATTATTTTTTTCGACTGATTTAAAATGTGCTTTTTCTTGAAAATAGTCATTAAAATAGCATCAGAATTGACTTTGTTTGTTTAATTTTGCCGAACTAAAATTCAATAGAATGACAAATGTATTTATTGTTGTAATTAGCTTTTTACTTGTGGTAACTCTTGTGCAACTAGTTAGGGTTGGGCAACTGTTGGGAGATATTCGTAAAAAAGACTTTAACATAGTAACTGAAAGTGACAACAAAAGACAATCTTTTTTAATGCTGATAGTTGGGTTGACATTTCTCACTTCATGTGTATGGCAATATTTTGCTTGGAATCCATTACTCCTTCCTTCAGCTAGCTCTGAACACGGGGTGATAATTGATGAACTGATGAGGTTTACAATGATTTTAATCATTTCGGTTTTTTTCTTATTACACTTGTTTCTTTTTTACTTTTTACATAAGTACAAAAAGAGCTCTGACAAACATAAAGCATACTATTATACTCACAATAATAAATTAGAATTTATATGGACAATTGTTCCTGCTATAATTTTAACTGGTGTGATTTTGTATGGTTTAAATGTGTGGGATCGTATCACCAATGCTGACACATCCGAGGCTTCTGTAATAGAGGTATACGGCAAACAATTTGGATGGTCCGCTAGGTATCCTGGTGAAGATCAGAAGTTGGGTTCATACGATTACAAACTAGTTGGAGGCGCTAACGCTTTGGGAATAGATATAGATGATGAAAATTCGTTAGACGATAAAGTCACTAGAGAATTACATTTAGTAGAGGGGAAACCAGTGTTATTAAAACTGCGTTCTCAAGATATAATTCACTCTGCATTTATGCCACACTTTCGTGTTCAGATGAATTGTGTTCCTGGTATGACAACACAATTTACATTCACCCCAACAAAAACTACAAAAGAGATGAAAATGTTAGAGGGAGATGACTTTGAATATGTGTTATTATGTAATAAAATATGTGGCGTAGCTCATTACAATATGCAAATGAAGGTTGTTGTTGAAACTCAAGAAGAGTACGACGCGTGGTTGTTAAAACAAAACACATTATCAGAAAAATTACTAACACAAAAATAATACTAGAATGTCAGATCATCACAACGAAACATTTTTATCAAAATATATTTTTAGCTTAGATCATAAAATGATTGCGAAGCAGTTCTTAATCACTGGAATGTTTATGGGTGTTGTAGGTATGCTTATGTCTATTTTATTTCGTCTTCAACTTTCTAATCCAGGGGAATCTTTTGCTGTTCTTGAGTGGTTTTTAGGTGAGAAGTGGGCGCCTGGTGGTGTTTTAGATCCAAATATGTATTTGGCATTAGTTACTATGCATGGAACCATCTTAATCTTTTGGGTGTTGACCGCGGGTTTAACCGGAACATTTGCAAATTTTTTAATCCCACTACAAATCGGAGCTAGAGATATGGCTTCAGGTTTTATTAACATGCTTTCATATTGGTTCTTTTTTGCCGCAACTGTAGTCTTACTAACGTCACTTTTTGTTGAGACTGGTCCGGCTGCAGCGGGATGGACTATTTACCCCCCACTTTCTGCATTACCACAGGCTATCCCAGGATCTGGTTTGGGACAGGACTTGTGGTTAATTGCTATGACATTATTTATTGTATCTTCGTTGTTGGGAGGTTTAAATTATATTGTCACAATATTAAATCTTAGAACCAAAGGAATGAGTATGACTAGACTTCCTTTAGTAATGTGGGCTTTGTTTATAGTTGCAATACTTGGTGTTTTATCATTCCCGGTATTACTATCTGCTTCATTGTTACTAGTATTCGACAGAACTTTTGGAACATCATTTTATTTATCAGATATTGTGATTGCTGGAGAAGCACTACATCATACTGGAGGTTCTCCAATTTTATTCGAACATCTGTTTTGGTTTTTAGGGCATCCAGAAGTTTATATCATTCTACTACCTGCATTAGGAATTGTTTCTGAGGTAATATCTGTAAATTCGAGGAAACCAATTTTTGGATATAAAGCAATGGTAATTTCATTAATGGCAATAGCATTTTTATCATTTATAGTTTGGGGTCACCATATGTTTATTACTGGGATGGACCCGTTCTTAGGCTCGGTATTCACGTTTACAACATTACTCATAGCAATTCCTTCTGCTGTTAAGGTTTTTAATTATTTAGCAACTCTATGGAGAGGGAGTATTCGATTTACTCCCGCAATGTTGTTCGCAATTGGATTTGTTTCTACATTTATAACTGGAGGACTAACAGGAATTGTTTTAGGAGATTCAGCATTGGATATTAATGTTCATGACACATATTTTGTTGTTGGTCATTTTCATATCGTAATGGGGTTATCCGCAATATATGGAATGTTCGCTGGTGTATATCATTGGTTCCCTAAAATGTATGGTAAAATGATGAATAAAAAGTTAGGATACATTCATTTTTGGGTTACTTTCATATCCGCATATGGTGTCTTTTTTCCAATGCATTTCTTGGGATTGGCAGGATTACCACGTAGATATTATTCAAACACTGCTTTTCCAATGTTTGAAGGATTAACAAACATTAATGAGATAATAACATTTTTTGCAATAGTTGGGGGAATTGTACAAGTCTTGTTTATTTTTAATTTTTTCTATAGTATTTTTTACGGAACTAAAGCTTCAAAAAATCCATGGGGGTCTACAACTCTTGAATGGACAACACCAATAGAAAGAATTCATGGAAATTGGCCAGGAGAAATTCCGACGGTTAAGAGGTGGGCCTATGATTATTCCAAACCTGGATATGATATAGATTTTGTACCTCAAACAGAATCCCTCAAAGAAGGAGAAGAAGAACATTAGATGGATTTAAATCTTAAAAATACAACGTATAAACAATTGTTGTGGATTGGAATGGCGTCCATTACATTGTTTTTTGCAGGTTTAACATCAGCTGTGATTGTTAGATCATCAGAGTCTGGTTGGCAAGATATATCTATGCCAAAGTATTTTTGGTATAGTACCTTAGTAATTATTCTGGGCAGTATATTCTTAATTATTTCTAAAAAAACAGTTAAGAGCGGAAAAAATCCAGCTGATTATATCTTCTTATCATTTGTTTGTGGAGTTACTTTCGCAATCTTTCAATTTAAGGGATGGTCTTCATTAGTTGAGCAAGGGAAATTCTTTGTAGGCGAAGGAAGTTCTCCGGCGAGTTCGTTTTTATATGTTATTACATTTGCCCATTTAATACATGTGATAGGTGGATTGATATCTATATTTGTTACATACACTAAATCGGTCAATTTAAAGTATTCTAAAGAGAATTATTTAGGAATTGAATTAACATCAATATACTGGCATTTTTTAGATATATTATGGATATATCTTTTTGCCTTTTTATTATATATTATTTAACAAATAAGTTATGTCAGAACATAAAGAGAATACACCTAAAGCTTGGTCAGGAGGAGATAAGCCTTTTAATGCAAGCTATGGAAAATTAATGATGTGGTTTTTCTTGATTACAGATGCTTTAACTTTTTCAGGATTTTTAGCAGCATACGGATGGAGTAGATTTAAATATCCAGAAATATGGCCTAATCCTGAGGATGTTTTTAGTCATTTTCCTTTTTTAGAAGGCGATCATCCATTATTATTTGTTGCTCTAATGACCTTTATACTAATTATGAGTTCTGTAACAATGGTATTAGCTGTAAATTATGGACATAAGATGCAGAAAAACAAAGTAATTTTGTGGCTTTCTCTTACTATTGTTGGAGGTTCAATTTTTCTGTTATCGCAAGCATGGGAATGGGGTCATTTTATCCATGGAGACAAAGGAGGAATTGACACCAAAACAGAATCTGTCGTCCATCTTGCTAAGGATAACGAGTTATCATCAATTTATGATATGATGGGTGTGGATAGTTATGATGGCAACGAATATGAATTTACAGTAAACCAAATAATCACTTCTTTAGAAGAAAACCCTGAGTATCATATAAGAAAAGCGAACCGAGAATTTTTAACAAATGAACAGTCAATAAACTATTTAAATGAGAACGCGACTGAAGTAATTCTTGGAGCTAATCTCACGCGTAATGAATATGGACATCGTCTTTTTGCTGATTATTTTTATTTCATTACTGGCTTTCACGGCTTTCATGTATTTAGTGGGGTAATTTTACTGATAATCATTTTAATAAATGTCATAAAAGGAACATATGAGAGAAGAGGTCACTATGAAATGGTTGAAAAGGTTGGCCTTTATTGGCATTTTGTAGACTTGGTTTGGGTATTTGTTTTTACCTTCTTTTATTTAGTTTAATTAAAAAATTTAATTATGGGAAATCATTCTAACTCTAATTGGTGGATCTGGAAAGTTTTTTGGATTTTATTAATTGTTACAGCTATTGAGGTTGCTTTAGGAATAATTAAACCTCCATTTATGATGGAAGTTTATTTCGGGACTAAACTTATTAATCATATATTTATTATACTAACATTAATTAAAGCTGCTTATATTGTGATGGAGTTTATGCACTTAGGTCAAGAGAAAAAGGGCTTAAAATTAGTTATCTTATTACCCGCTCTTATCCTCATTCCATATATGTTATTTATTTTATTAACTGAAGGGTTATATGCTTCAATAATGATATAATTACATGAAAAAAATAACCCAAAACTTACCTGGTGGGTCATTATCTGCTACTGCTTTATTATTGTTATTGTTAATAGTGCCTTTTCTGGTATATAAATATGTATCTAAAGGAACTAACAATTTCGTAAAACTAGCTGTTATTGGATCTGAAGGCCATCAAATTCCTGATTTTGCATTTTTGAATCAGAGCAATGATACAATTACCAATGCAGATTATGATAATTATATTTATATAGCTGACTTTTTCTTCACAAGGTGCCCAACAATTTGTCCTGTAATGACCTATAATATGAAATATATTCAGAAAAAGCTAAACATTTATCCCGGTGTTAAGTTTTTGTCATTTACAGTTGACCCTGAAAATGACACGCCGGAGGTCTTAAGAGAGTATATTAAATCCATGAGAATAAATGATGAAAACTGGAATTTTCTTACTGGAAGTAAAGATTCAATATATAGTATTGCAAATTCATACTTTGCTCATGCTTCTGAAGATAGTACACAGCCAGGAGGATATTCTCATTCTGGTCAGTTGATATTAGTAGATAAAGAAGGAAGAGTTAGATCTGGATATTCCAATTTTGTTTGTAGAGAATGTGGAGATGTTTCAAAAAAATCTTTAATGACATGTCCTACTACAGGAAAGAACTTTACTTATGAAGGAAACCCAGTAGGCACCTATGACGGCACGAAAGATCATATTATTAAAGATTTAATAAAAGATGTTAAAACCCTTTTAGCAGAGTATCATAATAATCCAAAAATTGAAAGACTTGAAAAGCAATAAATTATTTCTATCATTAGTATTTATTTTTTATTCAGCGTATATTAAATCTCAGTGTGCGATGTGTAAAGCTGTAGTTGAATCAAACTTAGAATCTGGAGACGATATTGGTTCAGGATTGAATGATGGAATATTGTATTTAATGTCTGCTCCATATTTAGTTGTTTTGTTATTTGGAATATTTTATTTTTTACAAAAAAGAAAACAGAAACAATCACAGGTTTCATAGTTATGCAAAAGATTTCCTTTTATTTTCAATTGTTGAAATTTAGGTTGTCAGTTACTGTTGTTTTCTCAGCAGCGATGGGATATCTGATTGGAGTTGACAACTTTATTTTAATTGAATTTATTTTATTGATTATTGGAGGAATTCTTGTGACCGGTTCTGCAAATGGATTTAATCAAATTCTAGAAAAGGATTATGATAAGTTAATGCTAAGAACCTTAAATAGACCATTGCCAAAAAATAATTTAACCCTTTTTCAGGCTACATTCTTTTCTGCAATTATTGGGGTCTTAGGACTTTACTTATTAAATTTAATTCACTCTAGTAATGGTTTTTATGGCATAATGTCCAAATCAACTTTTTTTGGATTAGTTTCAATATTAATGTATGTTTTATCTTATACTCCTTTAAAAAGAATTTCCACTTTATCTATTTTTGTTGGAGCTATACCTGGAGCAATTCCATTCTTATTAGGATATGTTGCTGCAACTGATAATTTTGGATTAGCAGCTGGAATATTATTTGCTATTCAGTTTTTCTGGCAATTTCCTCATTTTATAGCTATTTCATGGATAAGAGATGAAGAATATAAACAAGCAGGTTTTAAGATGATGTTTGGTGGTGTTAAGGGAAGATACCCCGCTATGATTTCATTAATTACCTCAACATTAATGGTTGTTATATCAGTTATTCCATATTTTGTTCTTGTTGACGGTTTTCAGTTGTCGATAGTCTCCTTTTTTCTTGTCGTCATCTTGGGAATATGGTTCACGTTAAAATCAGTAAATTTGTATACTAAAACAGATGATACAATTGCTAAGAAATTAATGATGTCATCGCTTATTTATTTACCTGTTCTTCAAATTATTTATGTTGTTGATAAATATTTTTTTAGTCAATTTTAAAAACAAACAGCGCGTAAACTATTGATAACAATAGGAAAAATGCGCCTAGTTGGTGAAGTATTGCTAATGATATTGGAACAGAATATATTAAAGTAAAAACACCTAAAACAAATTGTATAAAAATTAATGAGAAAATTATTTTTAAACTAATTTTCTGGATATATTCTAGTTTTAAAAATTTGGTTTTATAGTAGATAAATATAGATATTATTACAATGAATATGGCTAAGATTCTATGTATAAACTGTACACCAAACATTCCATTTAAAAAATTCCACTGAGGGTTAGAAGAAAATACTTCTCTAGGAATAAATTCTTCTCCCATTTTTGGCCATGTTGGGAAGGCTTCCCCGGCCTTTAATCCAGCTACAAATGCCCCATAGATTATTTGTATAATAACAATTAAACTTAAAAACATTAAATATCTTAATACTTTATGATTACCAATATTTTTCTTTTTTAAAATTAGTGGTAGCGCAACCCATAGAGTATATGAGCATGTTAAAAAAGCTGTGGTTAGATGTACAGCCAGTCTGTAGTGACTTACATCAGGTCTGCCTACTAATCCACTTTTAACCATCCACCATCCAATTGTAGCTTGAAGAGCTCCCAAACTAAATAAAACTAATGACTGCTGTATAAGTTTTTTGTTTAAACGCTTCTTTATTAAAAAATATAAAAAAGGCAAAATAAATACAACCCCTAGTAATCTACCAATCATTCTGTGTAAGTATTCCCAAAAAAATATAAATTTAAAGTCCTTTAAAGTGTAATCAGAATTAATTTTTTGAAACTCAGGTGTTTGTTTATATTTATTAAATAGTTCAATCCAGTCTGTTTGATTTAGAGGTGGAATTGCTCCCTTAACTAAGCTCCAGTCTACCATAGAAAGTCCGGAGTCAGTTAATCTAGTTATACCCCCTATAACAACCATCGAAAGTATAAGAAAACAACCGGACAGAAGCCACAATATTACAGATTTGTTTTCTTTCATTTTAGTAATATGGAATCATGAATAAATATACCATCACCCCTGTCACTGCAACATACATCCAAATGGGGAAGGTCCATTTAACTATATTTTTATGCTTTGAAATTTCTCCAGTTAGCCCCCTGTAAATTGAAAACAGAGCTAGTGGTAAAACTGGAACCGAAAGAATAATATGACTTATTAGAACAAAAAAATATATATATCTTATAGATCCTTCTCCTCCAAATGGTGTTGGAGCATTGGTTAGCTTTGAAACAACATAGGATATCAAAAATATGGATGATAATACAAAAGCTGACATCATTGAAAATTTATGCGCTTTTGTGTTTTTATTTTTAATTAATACATAGCCTGTAAATAGAAGTACTCCAGTACACCCGTTTAAAATAGCATGAAAAAATGGAAGTGAACTAAAGTCAATATTATTTGATTCAATATGGAGGTAATCCGGAAAAATCATTAAGGCGGCTACAGCTATTGGCACAATAACAGAAAGTGCAATAATTAACGGAACAAAAAAAGAGTCTTTCTTTTTCATTTTATTTGAGTTTTATATTTAGTTCATTTAATTGTTCATTGTCGATTATAGATGGGGAGTCTATCATTACATCTCTACCCGAATTATTTTTCGGGAAAGCAATAAAATCTCTAATATTTTCTTGTCCTCCCATAATAGCGCAGAGCCTATCAAATCCGAAAGCGACACCTCCATGAGGAGGAGCTCCATACTCAAACGCCTCCATTAGGAATCCAAATTGTTCTTTCGCATCTTCATCTGAAAATCCTAAATGTTTAAACATCAATTTTTGTAAATCTCTATTGTGTATTCTAATACTCCCCCCTCCAATTTCATTTCCATTCAGAACCAAGTCATAAGCATTCGCTCTAACAGACGCTGGATCGGTATTTAATTTTTCAATATCTTCTGGTTTAGGAGATGTAAATGGATGATGCATCGCATGATATCTGTTTGATTCTTCATCCCATTCTAACAATGGGAAATCTAATACCCATACAGGAGAGAATTCTTCTGGATTTCTCAATCCTAACTCTTCTGCTAAATGTAATCTTAAACTAGAAAGAGCTTTTCTAGTTTTGTCTTTTTCACCTGCTAAAATTAAAATCAGATCCCCAGATGAAGCTTTACATGTATCGGCCCAATTATTTAAATCTTCTTGTGTGAAAAATTTATCTACAGAGGACTTGAAGGAGCCGTCTTCATTACATTTACAATATACTAATCCTTTCGCTCCTACCTGTGGAGTCTTTACAAAATCAGTTAGTTTATCAATTTGTTTTCTGCTAAAAGTTGCCCCTCCCTTCACATTAATTCCAACGACCAATTCAGCGCTATCAAATACCTGAAAATTTTTTTCCTTACATATATAATTCAATTCTACAAATTTCATTCCGAAACGAATATCAGGTTTGTCTGAACCGTACATCTTCATAGCTTCATCGTATGTTATTCTTGGAAATTCATTTAATTCAACACCCTTAACTTCCTTTAAAAGATGACGAGTTAAACCCTCAAATGTGTTTAATATTTCTTCTTGATCGACAAAAGACATTTCACAATCAATCTGCGTGAATTCAGGCTGTCTATCCGCTCGTAAATCCTCATCTCTAAAACATTTTACGATTTGATAATATTTGTCCATTCCGGCAACCATTAACAATTGTTTAAATGTTTGAGGAGATTGTGGTAGGGCATAAAATTGCCCTTCATTCATTCTGCTTGGGACAATAAAATCTCTTGCTCCTTCAGGTGTAGATTTTATTAGATATGGTGTTTCTATTTCACAAAACCCTTGTTTGTCTAAATATTTTCTTGTTTCAGAAGAAACTCTTGCACGTAGTATTAAGTTCTCTTTTATTGGATTTCTTCTTATATCTAAATATCGATACTTCATTCGTAATTCATCCCCGCCATCAGTTTGGTCTTCAATAGTAAAAGGAGGAACTTTAGATGGATTTAATATGTCTAAATCAGAAACTTTAATTTCAATTTCTCCTGTAGAGATGTTTTTATTTTTAGAACTACGTTCAATAACAATTCCTCTTACCTTTATAACAAACTCTCTTCCTAGTTTTCTTGCTTGTTCGCATAGATTAGAGTTTTCATCCATATTGAATGCAAGTTGTGTGATTCCATCTCTGTCCCTTAAATCAATAAAGGTCATTCCCCCTAAATCTCTATTCCTCTGCACCCAACCACTAAGCATTACTTCTTCCCCAACGTTATTTATACTTAATTCTCCACAGGTATTAGTTCTTAACATTTTATTTTGTATTTAGTATGCAAAAATACAAAATAGCTACTTTATATTTGCAAAATGGAAATAAATCCTTTCACAGATGAATATTTTATGAAGGAAGCTTTGAAAGAAGCGGAAAAAGCAATGTATATAGATGAGGTTCCAGTAGGAGCCGTAGTGGTGTGTGACAATCAAATTATTGCGAGAGCGCATAATTATACAGAAGCGCTTAATGATGTAACTGCACATGCGGAGATGCAAGTTTTCACTTCAGCGGCAGACTATTTAGGAGGAAAGTATCTAAAAGAATGCACTTTATATGTAACTTTAGAACCATGTGTAATGTGCGCGGGAGCCTCTTATTGGACACATCTGAAGAAAATTGTCTTTGGAGCTTCAGATAAAAAAAGAGGATTTTCAAGCATAAAAGAGACAATTATTCACCCAAAAACTGAAGTTGTCAAGGGAATACTAGATGAGGAATGTGCTAAATTATTAAAAGATTTCTTTAAAAAGAAAAGACAATAAATCGTATTTTTGTAAAAAATTAACATTAAAATTATGTATCCAGAAGAAATGTGTAGGCCAATGAGAGAAGATCTAACTTCAGTTGGTTTTATAGAAATGAAAACCCCAGAAGAGGTAGAGAAAATTCTAAATAAAAAAGAAGGAACGGTTTTAATAATGGTGAATTCTGTTTGTGGTTGTGCAGCAGGAAACGCAAGGCCCGCTGTAAAATTATCCTCTAAATTCAGTCCTAAGCCTGATGTATTTGCCACAGTGTTTGCCGGACAAGATGTTGCCGCGACAGCAAAGGCCAGAGAGTATATGAATCCCTTTCCTCCTTCATCTCCATCTATAGCTTTGTTTAAAGATGGTGAATTAGTTCACTTTATTGAAAGACATCACATTGAAGGAAGATCTGCCCAAATGATTGCGGATAATTTAAAAGATGCTTTTACTCAAGTTTGCTAGAAAAACCTTGATATTTAAGTAAAATCGAATCAGAAAATTTACATTTGATATAGGAGGGAAACCCCCTCCTTTTTTATATGGAATTTTTATAAAAAGATATTTAGAACATGTTTTAATAATTTTTGTATCTTGCACCATTAAAATATTTACACTAAATAGTACTAAGAAATGAAAAAATTACTTCTAGGATTTACTTTTTTATTGTCGATTTACTCGATTAGTTTACAATCTCAAACTATTCAGAATGTTTCTGTTACTTCACCAATATTATGTTTTGGTGATTTTGCTTCAATAAACATTCAGGTAAATCAAACATCTCCACCAACATTATTGAAGGTTGTTGTTGGTTATGATATTTTTGGAACATTTATTCCAATAACATCTACCAATAATACTACAGTAACTAATATAAATGTTCCGGGTCTTGGAGCTCAAACTTACACCGTTAGGTTAGTTGATTCAGTATCTTATTACATTACTAACCCAGATGGCGCTGATCCTAATTCAATTTATGATTTTACTTCTATAAATATATCGCAACCATTACAGTTGTCGAATACAGCTACACAAAATGCATCATTAGATTGCTATGGAGATTGTGACGCACAAATAGCTGTAAATGTTTTTGGGGGAACACCCCCATACTCAATTGCTTTTGGAGGAGGTAATGCTACAATAATAGATGCATTTGACTCAATTTATTCTAATCTATGTGCTGGAAATTATAATATAAATGTTACAGATGTGAATGGGTGTACTGTTGATGGATCATCTCCAACATCTACAACAGTCAATGAACCAACCGCTTTGGTTCCTAATGCATCAGTTTCTTCTAATTATAATGGGCAAGATATTAGTTGTTTTGGAGCTGCAGATGGAGAAATTGCCGCTTCCGTTTCTGGTGGTTCCCCGACATATACTTATTCTTTAGACGGAATAACTTATGGAAATTCTGCAATTTTCTCTAATCTTTCAGCAGGAACATATACAATTTATTACAGAGATGCTAATGGTTGTGATACCTCAGAGACGATAACACTAAACAACCCACCAGATCTATCTGGAGTTATTTCAATTACGAGTCAAGTTTCATGTTTTGGAGTTTGTGATGGAGTATTAGATTTTCAGGTCGATAATATTTTGACTGGAACCGCTCCTTACACATATTCAATTGATGGTGGAGCTTATCAAAATTCAAGTACATTTTCATCCCTATGTGGAAATACAACATACTCTATAACAGTTCAAGATGCTAATGGATGTACTTTCACAGCAAATAAATTTATATCTACACCAACAGAGGTTTCGTTCTCTTATACAACCTCTGATTATAATGGATTTAATATAAGTTGTGCTGGGTTTAGTGATGGTGAAATAACATTTAATGCTCCATCTGGAGGACAAGCTCCATATACTTATTCAATTGATGGAGTAAATTATACTAACTCTATGTCTTATACTGGATTATCATCTGGTGCATATAATATTTCTGTACAAGATGCGAATGGTTGTATTAGTACAATATTAGTAAACTTGACGGAGCCATTGCCATTTACAATTAATTACACAATGGATAATTTAATATCCTGCCCTGGAATTTGTGATGGCTCAGTTAGTGTTCTTAATACTAATGGCATTTCTCCAATTATTTATGATATGACGGGTTACTCTACTCAGACTTCGCAGTCGTGGACAGGTATGTGCGGCGATATAAGTTTTGGAACTTATACCTTGAACGCTACGGATGATAATGGATGTACAGCTTCAACAAATATTACTCTAACTGAACCATTACCTTTTGTGTACACTGTTGATTCAATAACAGAAACCTGTAATTTAGTAAACGGACAAGCGTCTATTTCTGTAACTCAAGGAGGCACTAATCCATATGTATATTTATGGGATGATTTGTCTGCACAAACTACAGCAATAGCAACAAATTTATCTACAGGATTGTATGAAGTAAGAGTGACAGACGCAAATGGATGTGAATTTACAGAAGATGTTTTTGTTCCAGAAGCAGATATCACATTAAGTTTTGATAGTATTCCACCATGTAATGGAGGAGCAGATGGATCTGCTACAGTAATTCCTAGTGGAACCCCTCCATATAATATCTTATGGGAAACTGGGTCAATAACTAATTCAATTACGGGTCTAAGTCCAGGATATTATTCTGTAACTGTTTCAGACGCTACAGGTTGTACCGTAACAGATTCTGTTGAAGTTCCTGCTTCTGCTATTGTAACTGTTTCTTTAGATGTGTCAAATTCAACTCTAGATGTATTGTGTAATGGATTTCAGTCAGATACTATTACCGTAATCGCGGCTGGAGGAACAGGACTAGGAACATATCAGTATTATATACCTGGTGTATTCCCAATTCCTCAATACAATAATATATTTAGTGGTTTATATGCAGGAACGTACAATGTATTTGCCGAAGACGCTAATGGATGTGCTGATTTTGTTTCAGTAACTATTACTGAGCCAGATGTTATTTATTACTCTGCTACATCTATAGATGTAAGTTGTAATGGAGGATCTGATGGTGTTGTCTTGGTAGATTCTGTTTCTGGTGGTACCGCTCCTTATTTTTATACATGGAATACAGGTCAGAATACATCTATAATTAATAATTTAACAGCTGGAACATATACGGTAAGTGTAACAGATGTGAATAACTGTACATCTAACCCACTACAAGTTTCGGTCATTGTTAATGAGCCTTTTGCTTTAACATCTAATACAAATATAATAAGTAATTCATCATGTTCTGGAAGTCAGACCGCTGCAAATGGAGAGGCTCAGGTATTTGTTTCTGGAGGTACACCAGGCTATAGCTACTTATGGTCAACTGGAGCTAACACAGATAATATATCTTTATTGTTTCCGGGAACTTATATTGTAGATATAACGGATGCAAATGGATGTATGATTACAGACACAGCGGTTATTAATCCAGGAACTAACCCTATACTTAATGTAACAGTTCAAAATGTTTCTTGCTATGGAGCAAATGACGGTATGCTGATTACATCAGCAACCTCTGGAACCGCTCCATATCAATTCTCTTCTGATGGAGGAAATACATTTGTCCCATTAGGGACTCCTTTTGGGCCCTCAGGAGAAGCTTCTTATTTTATTACAGTTGTAGACTCTGAAGGATGTACTGACTCAGATTCAATTTTTGTAAATGAACCAGATGAATTAGTAATTAACTCTTTAACAATTCAAAATGTATTATGTTATGATAGTTCAGATGGACAAATTACGGCAAATGTTATTGGCGGAACAATTCCATATTCTTACTTATGGAATAATGGACAAACTTCCAATCCCGCAATAAATTTAATGCCTTCAACTTACAATGTTGTAGTTACAGATTCAATGGGATGTACTACAACTTCTTCCAATGAAAACATTACACAACCAGATAGCTTAACTATCTCTAATATTACAGTAACAAATGTAAGTTGTAATGGAGGGTCTGATGGTTCTGCTATTGCTACAGTTTCTGGTGGAACTCCTAACTACAATTATACCTGGAGTGGAGGTTCTAATTCAACTTTAATTGCAGGTGTTTATACTGCAACAGTTACAGATGATAACGGATGTGTTACATCACAAGATTTTACAGTTACAGAACCTTCTGCTATTTCGGTACAGTTTTTAAGAGATTCTGTAACCTGTTTAGGTGGCTCAGACGGTCAAGCTACCGCGATTATTTCCGGCGGTGTTGGACCGTATAATTTATTATGGTCTAACGGAAGTACAGTAAACTTTGTTAATACATTTACCGCTGGTTATCATACTTTAACAGTTACTGATTCATTTTCTTGTTTATTTATTGATTCAGTAGAAATTTTAGAACCTTCACAATCTATAGAAATAGATTCATTAATTATATCTGAAATTACTTGTAATAATGCGAATAATGCTTCTATTACCGTTTTAGCAACTGGTGGTCAACTGCCTTATGTTTATTCTAATACTAATGGAGTATTTACTCAGAATGGAATTTCATTTATTAATCTTTCTCCTAATCAATATATAATGTATGTTAGAGATTCTAAAGGCTGTATAGATAGAGATACTGTTATTATTACTCAACCAGATTCTTTGTATATAGATACAACTATTTTTTCTCATATTACTTGTAATGGAGCAAATGATGGTCAAATTCTGGCGATTGATGCTTTCGGAGGTGTATCTCCTTATTTATATTCTGTAAATGGAGGGGCCTACCATACAAATATGGCATATTTCCATTCGTATGGTCCTGGAACTTATACTGTACAGGTTGTAGATTCTAATAATTGTTCAGCTCAAGATATAATTATAATAGAAGAGCCAGATGTATTAGATGTATCTATTACTACCTCATTGTGGAACGGATATGAAATAAAGTGTAATGGAGATAATTCTGGGACAGCTACTATTTCAATAAATGGAGGAAATGGACCTTATGTTAAAACAATATATGATTCCTCTAATAATATATTTTATAATGGAACCTCTAATTATATAACAGGCCTTGTGGCTGGATTATATACTTTTGAAATTACTGATGTCAATGGTTGTATCTATCAAGAGGTTTTAACATACCAAGAACCAACAGTGATTTCTCATAATTTTGTCATTGATCATATTACCTGTTCTGGATGGACAAATGGAGCGATTACTTGGAATGGTTCAGGCGGTGTAGGATCTGCTACAACTTACTCATATCTGTGGAACACTGGAGATACAACTTATTCTATTAGTAATGTAGGAGTTGGTAATTATGATATTACTGTAACAGATGAAAACAACTGTTCTTCTACTACAACTGCTATTGTAAATGGAAATAGTGTCCTATCTACTAATATTGGCGCGACACAAAACCCTACATGCTGGAATTATTGTGACGGAGAGATTACAATTAATGTTTCAGGTGGAGTCCCGAATATTAATGGATCTGGAAATTCAATATATAACTTTCAATGGAATGATGTATTATCTCAAACAACACAAACAGCTATAGGTTTGTGTGTGGATGAAATTACAAACATCTCAACATTTACCTGCATTATTACGGACGCTTTAGGATGTACTACAACAGAAACATATGATTTAACTCAACCAGAAGAATTTGAAATATCGATTTTACAGTCAGGTGATATATCATGTTATGGTGGTAGTAACGGGTCTCTGTCTGTTTCTACGACTGGTGGAAATACAGGCAATGTAATATATACTTGGAATACAGGTCAATCTTCATCGTCAACATCAATTAATAATCTGTCTGCAGCAACATATGTTGTTGTTGCCACAGATGTTTTAGGATGTATGGACACAACAGATTATACTCTCTCACAACCAGATTTGTTACAAGCAAATATTTTTGATGTTGATATTTCAGATGTTTTATGCTTTGGAGAATCAACGGGTGAGATTACTGTTACAGTTAATGGAGGTTCTGTAAATGTAAATAATCAATATACTTATTCATGGACTCCAAATATTGGTAATGCTACTACAAACTATGATTTTGGCACAAGTACTGGAACCGGAACATATTCAGACTTAGACACTGGAATTTATCAGGTTGTTGTAACAGATGTAAATAATTGTACAGCAAATTCGAACATGGTATATGTTGCACAACCAACTAACCCTTTAAGTATTTTTACAGATTCTACAGATAAAACATGTTTAACCGAAGGAAGTGCAACCGCTTATGTTTTAGGAGGAACTCCAAACTATACTTATTTATGGACTCCTGGAGGCCAAACAACATCTTCAGCAACAAATCTTACTCCTAATACATCTTATACTGTTGTTGTGACAGATGATAATGGATGTACAATTACTGATCAAACTCATATTAATGGCCACATGAATGTGTTTTTACCAAATAATGATGATTATTTAGACTCAACAATATGTTTAGGAAAATCAGTATTTATTCAGATAGAAGATAAACCAAATCATTCTTATATGTGGACAAACATGAATGATAATGTTATAATAGGAACAACTGCTTCTATCACAGTTACCCCTCAAGATCCAATAACAAACTACCAGCTTACTATTACTGATGAGGTAAATTGTCCATTAGATCCATTTAATATTGAAGCAACTTTTGAGGTGGAGCAGTTAGATATTAATCCTACTGCTGATCCAAATCCGCTTGTGAAAGGAGATCAAACAACTATTTCCTCTTCTAATTTATATAATAACTTTCAGTGGACTTGGGATAATGACACAGCAACAGGATTTAGTATAACAGATTACCCTGATGTTTCAACTTGGTATTATGTTACAGTAACAGATAATATAGGATGTCAAGGTGTTGACTCTATTTATGTAGTTGTAGGAGCGGTTCCTTATGATGCAATTTCACCTAATGGCGACGGAATAAATGATGAGTGGGAAATACTTGATATAGAAAGATATCCTTATGCTGAAATAAAGATATTTAATAGATGGGGTACTTTAATCTATAGCTCGACTGGAGAAAATTATAACAATAATAAATGGGATGGTACTTCAGAAGGGAACCCATTACCAGTAGGTACATATTATTATACTATTAACCAAAATGATGGCTCAGATTTACAAACAGGAGCTGTTACTATTGTAAGATAAATTTAAATTAAGATGAAAAAATTAAGTCTATTATTTGTATCAATTTTTATAGGAAGTATGTTGTATGCTCAACAAACTCCTCAATTGTCACAATTTATGATTAACGATTTTGCAGTAAACCCTGCAATAGCGGGTATGAATGATTATTATCAAATAAAGACATCTGTTAGAAACCAGTGGGTAGGAATTGAGGATGCTCCAAAAACTACCTTATTAAGTATCTATGGAAGAACTTCCGACCATGTTGGATTAGGGGGGACTGTCTTTAATGATCAAGTAGGTCCTACTAGTAGGGCTGGAGCTGCATTAACTTATGCTTATCATCTAAATATATCCCAAAATATAAAACTCTCGTTAGCTCTGTCGGGAGGATTTTCTCAATTTAAAATTGATAAAGTAAATTGGAATTTAGCTAACCCTGATGATCCCTTAATGAATGGAGGTGAAATTGTAAATATAGTTCCAGATGCAACTTTTGGATTAAATATTTACAATGAAGATAAGTGGTATATAGGAGCTTCTATTCCACAATTATTAAACAGTGAGTTAACTTTAACAGGAACAGATACAGTTACATTAGACGCTAGTTTAGCTCGTCATATGAATATAATGGGTTTATATAATATTAAGGTAAGTCATTATTGGGGGATTCAACCTTCTGTATTGTATAAATCAGTATCTGATCAATCTCAGGTTGATATAGGTTTAAAAACAATATATAATGATAAATTCTGGATGGGTATGGACTATAGAAACAATGGGGATATTTCTGCATTACTAGGATTTTATATACAAGATAAATATATGGTTGGATATTCTTATGATATCCCTAACTCAGATATCAATTCTTATACTTCAGGTTCCCACGAGTTTATGTTTGGAATTACTTTCCGTCCTTCTACTGAAAATCAAATAATGAGATAAACATACAATATATATAAATAAAAAAGCCCTTTCTTCCAGAAGGGCTTTTTTTATGCTGTACGAAAATCTGAGAAAGAAATGTACAACCCAAAACAAGTATTACGACTATTACAAAGGTATTACAAAAGTCTTTTTTTGTAAGTTGTTGTAAATCAAGTTATAAACAGTTTTTTGTTGAAAATAGTTAATCCACTATAAACAAATCGGAACAAATAGAATCTGATATAAATTTTCCTTTAGTCGTTAGATATATTTTATTTTTTTCTTGATAAATATCTTTAGATTTAATCCACTTTTGAATTTGATGATTTAAATTATAATAAATATTATGTCCAAATTTTTTCTTTATAAATACCAAATCAGAACCCCACATTGTTCGCAATGAAGTCATCATATAATCATTAAATTTTTCAGAATTTGTTAATTTTTCTACAGTAGACGGTATAATATTATCATTTATTGAATTTATATATTTTGAATTGTTAGAAATGTTCCAACTTCTACTTTTTCCATTGTAAGAATGAGCAGATGGACCAATACCTAGGTATTCTGAGCCAATCCAATAGTTTGAATTGTGAGTAGAAAAGTAATTCTTTTTTCCAAAGTTTGAAATTTCATACTGAATAAATCCTCTTTTTCCACATTCATTTACTAATAATTTAAAATGATTCGAAGAATCGATATCCACTAATTCAGTTACCTTTTTCTTATCAATTAGATATTTTAGTTTTGTTTTTTCTTCTATAGTAAGTGAATATGAGGAAATATGTTGAATATCTAATTCAAATGCTATCTTTAAGTTTTGGTTCCAATCCTTTAGGCTTTGATTTGGTAAAGAAAATATCAGGTCTATAGAGATATTTTTAAATCCAACTTTTTTTGCATTTTTCACACTATTTATGGCTTGATATCTATTATGATTTCTATTCATAAAAATTAAATCTTGATCTTTAAAAGATTGTATACCAATACTTAATCTGTTAAAGCCTAAATCCTTCAACTCGTTTAACTTTTCTATTGATAAGTCTTCTGGATTACATTCAATAGTTGTTTCAGTTTCTGAAGTAATTTGATAATATTCTTGGACTTTCCTAAAAATTAAACCTAAACTTTCCTTATTCATTACAGATGGGGTCCCACCTCCTAAATATAAGCTTTTTAATTTATTGTTTTTGAGATAATCTTTTGTGAGAGAGATTTCTTTGATTAGTGATTCAATTAGTTTATTTTTATCTTTCAGATTTGTTTTAAAATAGAAATTACAATAAGTACACTTTTGTTTACAATAAGGAATATGTATGTATATAGCAGACAATTAGAAAAATATTTATGCAAATCTATTAAGATCGAAATAAATTACCATTTTTAACTCGTTTAAATTTTTTAGAAATTTTTGTATTTTTGTGAAAGTTCCCAAAACCTTTAAATGAATATTCTAACTTTTGACATAGAGGACTGGTATCATATCCTTCATAAATATCCTTCAGATATTCTTGAAAAATGGAATGCATATGAAGATAGAATACATATAGGAACAGATAAAATACTTGAGGTACTGTTAGAAAATAATGTAAAAGCAACATTTTTTATTTTAGGATATATAGCTGAAAAACATCCACAAATCATAAAAAAAATTCATGATTACGGGTTTGAGATAGCAGCGCATTCAGATATGCATAAAGTTGCATATCAGCAATCTCCAAAAGAATATAAAACAGATTTAGAAACATGTATAAAAAGATTAGAAGATATTACTTCTGAGAAAGTTGTGTCCTATAGAGCTCCAGGATTCTCTGTGAGAAAGGAAAATGTTTGGGTTTTTGATGTACTTAAGGAATTAGGAATTAAATATGACGCATCTATTTTTCCTGCGGTAAGAGACGACGGGGGTTTTATAAATTTCACAGAATCACGACCTGTTAAATTAAAATTTAATAAACATGAAATAAAAGAATTCCCTATGAGTATGAGTAGTTTTCTAGGAAATAGGTTTACTACAACTGGTGGAGGGTATTTTAGATTTTTCCCATACTCATTAATTAGGATTTTAGTCAAAAAATCAGATTATACTATGACTTATTTTCATCCAAGAGATTTTGATCCAAATCAACCTATGTTGGAAGGGCTGTCATTAAAAAGAAAGTTTAAGTCCTATTATAATCTATCTGGGGCATTTACTAAATTTAAGAAGTTAATTAAAGAGTTTAACTTTATTGATATTAGACAGGCGGATAAATTAATTGATTGGGAAAGGGCTCCAATAGTCAATATTGATAAGGAAGGAAATGTATTTTAAAGATTAAATAATGAGTAGTAAAGATTTTTTTTCAGATTTAAACAAGGAAGAAAGAGATATTATCGTAAACAAGGGAACAGAGGCTCCTTTTACAGGTATATATAATAATCACTTTGAAGCAGGTGTTTTTATTTGTAGAGCATGTAAAAATCCTTTATATGAATCAAAAACTAAATTTAATTCTGGTTGTGGATGGCCCTCTTTTGATGATGAAATTCCGGGAGCTATATCAAGACATGAAGACCTTAGTGGTGGAAGAGTGCGTACTGAAATTTGTTGTAGCAATTGTAACGGGCATTTAGGACATGTATTTCATGGAGAGCAAATTACTGAAAAGGATACTCGACATTGTGTAAATTCTTTAAGTATTCAATTCAAGAAATATAATAATTTATCAAAAGCATATTTTGGGGCTGGATGCTTTTGGAATGTTGAGAGGGTATTTAGAGAGAGAAAAGGAGTTTATATGTGTCAATCGGGATATATGGGGGGGGATACTATCCACCCAAATTATAAAGAAGTATGTTCAGGAGAAACCAATCATGCTGAGGTTGTTGAAATATATTTTGATGAAAATGTCATTTCATATGAAAGTTTATTAGATATTTTTTGGAAAAATCATAATCCAACCACTCTAAATAGACAGGGATTAGATATAGGGACACAATATAGGTCTATAATTTTTTATACTACAGATGTTCAGAGGAATTTGGCTTTAAATTCTATTGAACTTATTAAAGAAAAGTGGAGTAATCCAATAGTTACTAAAATCGAGAAAGCTCCTGTTTTTTTTAGAGCAGAGGAGTATCACCAAAACTATCTAAATAAAAATAATTTAGGAAACTGCTCTCTATAAAATTATTTAGGAAGGATGATACAAAATGTAGTTCCCTCATCTTTACTTGATTTTTCAACAAAAATTTTTCCTTTATGATAATCCTCAATAATCCTTTTTACTAAAGACAGACCAAGCCCCCATCCTCTCTTCTTAGAGGTTATACCAGGCATAAATATAGATTTTACAATTGATTTATCAATTCCACTACCGGTATCTGAAATCAAAATCTGAACATTTTTGTCATGTTCTGTACAATTAATACTGATCACCCCTTCACCTTTCATTGCGTCAGCAGCATTTTTACATATATTTTCTATAACCCATATAATAAGAACTTTATTTATTTTCAACTTTTTTTCTATTAGGTTTGATTGTTGATCAAACTGAATATTTTTTGAAAATCTCTTCTCCATATAAGAGATCGATTCTGAAATAATATCCTCCAGATTTTCTTCAATTAATTCAGCTTTTGATCCAATTTTTGAAAATCGCTCTGTAATAGTTTGAAGTCTTTTAAGATCTTTCTCCATTTCTTTAGTCATAACTTCATTATTATTATCTTGCTTTAGTAACTCTACCCAAGCTATTAAAGAAGAGAGAGGAGTTCCAATTTGATGAGCGGTTTCTTTAGCCATGCCTGCCCAAACTTGGTTTTGTTCAGACTTCCTTGCGGCATTAAAAATAAAATAAGCAAAAAGAACGAACAGCAATATAAATGATAGTTGATAAAATGGATACCATTTCATTTCATTTAAAATTTCTTTAGTAAATTTTTGTTTTTCTAAAGTAAATTCATGCATCATACTTGTTTGATTTAATATGTCTGAATTTTTATAATATAACCTTTGCTTCTCTCCAAAAACATCTATAAATATTGAATCACCTAACCTTTCCATTGTCTCTAACTCATTTATAATAAAACTTTTCTTTTTTTCTGGATCTCTTTCAATTTCTAATGGTATATTCAGGTTTCTGGTTTGAAGTATGTCCTGACATTCATCAATAAGTATCAGAGGAATACGAACATTTTGTTTTACAATTTCCATTGAAAAAGAAAAGTCACCTTCAATTTCAGGGTCCATATTGTTTAGGTGCTGTATGGCTTTTGCAAAGTTTGCCATATTTTCGGCCTCCTCTCTTTTAAGAGTTTCTTCATTTTGTTTTAAAGTCTCAATAGATTGAGATAAAGAGTTGATAGACTCTTCCAAGGATTTCTCTAAAGTGCGTGTTAGATAAATGGATAGTGATGAAATTATTATAGCTACCGTAAAAAGCGCATACTTCCATTTTTGTTTTCGTTTATAAAAATTCATTTTTTTAATTTTCATCGTCCCATTCTATTTCAAATTCAGATTTTTTATTATCCTCTAATTCTGAATCATTGGTTTTTTCTAATATTTTCTCTTCAAAAATTTCTTTTACTTTATTTTTTTCTTTTCTTATTTCATTAAATACATCTTTTCTTATTTTAACTTTGTCTAAAGATATTTTTGGATCATCTATAGGTCCCTTCATTCTCATCTGAATTGTAGTTTTCCCACTTTCATCAATGCTAAAGTTTTCTATATTGATATTACTTTTTTTTCTAGACTTCTTGCTTAATAAATCAGAAAGTAATAACCTTACTTTAAAGTCCATAATATTATCAAAACTAAGACGCCCAGAAACATGAACACTCAATGCAGATGAATTAATGTCCATTTCAGGAATAATTATTTTCTTGTTTTCTATTCTTATTTTATTTTCTAGTGTAGCAAATTTTACATTTTGCAATTCTTCTAAATTAACATAATCCGATAAGTTATACATTGGCTCAAATTCAATTAACTCTCCTTCTTCAATTTTTAGTTGAGTATTTACATTTAAAGAAGAGCTGTAAAATTTGTAGTTTTTGTCCCACATTGCCTGTATGTACATGTTTGAAGTTGCAGTACCTTTTATATTTTTATCAGTAATGTATTTTTGATTAAAATTATTAAAACTATTAAACCCTTTTGAGATGTCAATTTTATATAAATTCAGATTTGATTTTAAAACTAAATCATGTAATTTGTTTTCATAATATTGAAAATCAGCTTTTATCTCCCCATCTAATGTGTTCATTACCAGTTTTTCAGACTTTAATTTCAGATTATTGCTATTATACTCAACTTTTCCAGATAGTTTTTTTGCAATAAACTTATCATAATAAAAGGAATCGACATTTAATTCTATTTTAGTATCTATCCACTTTGGCAATACGGAAGTAAAGACCTCTTCTTCATCACCTTCTATTTCTGAAATAGCAATTACATCTTTAAAATTCATAATTTCGGAAGTTACATCCCCATTAATTAAAATTTTATCTTTCTGATTTAAAAGATATAATAGCAGATCTTGCACCTCTCCTTCAAAATTTAGATCTGTATTATTTATATATAGATTTTCATTATCCAAAAATATATTGTGATTTTCAATTTTCCAATTCATTTCTTCCGATGAGAAATTTAATGGAGAGTTTTGATAATTAAAAGAAACATTTTTAAAGTTTAAATTTGCAATATGCTTAGATAATGCAAAATATTTAGGAAATTTCTCGTCAAAACTAATATTTCCATTGTAGTAGAGGTTTCCAAAAACTTCACCTTTCAAGTTTTTAATAGGAGGTTCAATTATAAAATCATTTAGTTCCTGCAGTTTCCATGATGAAAATAAATTAGCATTTAGAAAATATTTATTTAAGTTAGACAATGTAAATTCTCCTTTAATTACGCCTTTTTGTTTTCTAGATTCAAAATTTTCAAATTTAAATACTGAACTAGAAAAATTTCTAAATGCACCGTTATTAAAGTTAGCTTTTGTATTTATATCAGATAAAAAGAAAGGTTGTGTTTTGCTTTTATAATTCGCATCTTTTATTTCAAAATCTATGTTACAATATGGATTTTTAAACCTTTTTTTTTCTTGAATTTGAATATCTGCTGATATTATTCCCGATAGTTCGTGATCGTTAAATAGGTATTGAAATTTTTCAGGGGTATTTTTAATTATCTCAGAAATTTCTCCTGTTGATTTTGTTTGTAGATCCCAATTTTCAGCATCTTTATTAAACAACAGATTATTAAAAATTATAGTTTCAATTTCTAGTTTAGAAGCATTAATTTTCCAGTCATTTTTTGAAGCTTCTATATCTGAATTTATAACAATATTTTTATTATTTATATAGTTATCATCTGAAATTATTACATGTTTCGTATATAAATTTCCATTAATAGAAATATTTTTAGTTAGGTTCTGCTCAAAATAATTAAGTTCTGAGGATATATTAGCAGAAATAAGATGATTTTTGTATTTATCTTCGTATTTTAGATTAAAGTTATTAAGTTTAATTTTATCAAAATTTATTTCAGAATTATTACTCACAGTATCTGATAAGATTTCAAAATTAGACAAACCATTTTTGTTAAATAAAATATTTAAGTTGGCATCTTGAATTTCTATGTTTTTAATAGTATAGTCACCTGAGAAAACATCGATTACATTTAGTTTTATAACCGATAATTTGGAGTATAGAAGCGTGTCCTTATTTGTATGAGAGTCATGAATTAATAAATCTGATATAGTAATTGAAGCATATGGAAATTTTGATAGGATTGAAAACTCAATATCTGTATTTATAATTTCATTTTTGAGTTTTGAGTTAATATTCTTAAGAATTACTTCTTCGATTTTATCACCAAAAAGATAATTAACACTAATTCCTATCAATAAGAACGTCAACAGTATTATAGAGAGAAATTTTAATATATATTTTAACTTATTCATTACCAGCTAAAATTACGATAATACTAATAAATAACGAAAGTAGAGGAAGAATTATATAAATCTATAGTCTTTTCAGCAAATTTATTTCATTCTCTGTAAGAAAACGAGATTTTTTTCTTGGTATATCTTTTTTTGTGAGTCCTCCAAAAAACACTAAATCTAACCTAAGCACTTTGTAATTTAGTTGTTCGAATATTTTAGAAACTATATTTCTTTTATTGGATTTTAATTCCAATCCAATTTCATCTTTTGCTTTATCTAAAACATAAGATATTAGGTCAATATTTATTTTCTCTCCATCAATGATTAATCCTTCTTTTATTCTTTTAAAATCTGATGACTTTAATGGGTTATTTAAAGTTATGTGGTAGATTTTTTTAAATTCTTTTTTAGGATGAGAAAGTTTTGTAGATAACTTCTCATCATTAGTAAATAAAAGTAATCCACTTGTATTTTTGTTTAATTTTCCAACAGGAAGAACTTTTTCTTTGCAAACATTTTTAATTAGTTCAAAAACAGAATCTCTTTTTCCGTAATTTTCAAGTCTACAAGAATAATTTCTAGGTTTGTTTAACAATAGATATTGTTTTTTTTCTGATTTTAATGTGCGTCCATTAAATTTTACTACATCAAACTCTTTAACTCTATATCCCATTTGGGTAATGTGTTTACCATTTACTTCAACAATTCCAGCTTTAATAAACAAATCAGCTTCTCTTCTGCTGCAAATACCTGCATGTGCCAAATATTGGTTCAGTCTTAAAGTATTTTTGTTTTCTTTTGAGTATG
The DNA here is from genome assembly GCA_002696275.1 of Flavobacteriales bacterium. Classification (GTDB taxonomy): domain Bacteria; phylum Bacteroidota; class Bacteroidia; order Flavobacteriales; family BACL11. Next base: position 70,293 of record NZRO01000025.1, on the reverse strand, counting down.
ACTTCTTTTTTTTCAACCTACAAATTTATCTAAATATAATACTACCAAATGATTTCATTATTTAATTTCTTTTCAACGACTCCATTATCATAAATATAAAATAGAATTTTAGAATGGTTATTTTTTACTTCTCTCCCAAGAACATCAACCACCTTAATTAATTTTCTTTTTTTTGTAGAGTTATGAGTTTCAGTATTTGAAATATTGTTGCATGGGAGTAGTGGATATAAAAAGTTACTATAAAAATCTAAAGCATCTAAAAACAACTGATTTGAATTTCCACTAGCGGCCCAACCATGACCTTCTCCATTAAAAATTAGTTTGTCATTATGAAGTCCAACTAAATCAGCCTGAGGATGAATTTCTCCCGCTCCGCATAAATTAACAACAGCAGGATTATTTAATGCGGGAGCACAATAATAATCAATGGTATTATCGTTAGTTCCTTGCACACTAACAATAGGTGTTTCATGTGAATTAATCCAACTGGGGTCATGTATTCCACCAGCTAAACTAATTATCCCAGAAATTTCAGAAGAATAGCCATCATTTCCTGAATTCCCTTCAATTGTTCCTCCAATTGAAACAGTTAGATTTTGAATATTTTGAGGTAATTCAGAAATGTCACTTACAAAACCTTGGTGGATTGCTATAACAGATCCAGCTGAATAGCCTCCTGCAAAAATTGTTTCAGGATCAACTCCATAAGTATTTCCATTTTCAACCACATCCTTTCTGAAAAATCTTACAGCTGCATTAGCGTCCGAAACTGCTTTTAAAACTGTTTCTAATTGAACATCTTGACTTAATAAAAATGAAAATATATTAGATAATCTGTAATTAATTGATGCGCACACATAACCTCTTTTAGCAAAAGATTCACAAAAATCAACACAATCAGTCATACTTTTATCTCCTAAATAAAAGGATCCTCCATGCATGTATATAATCACCGGCCTATTTGTTTCTGTATCACCTTCCGGCATATAGATGTCCATTTCGTGTTCTAAGTCAATAAACACGTCCGAGTAGTTTACAGTTGTTTTATTTACATTAGTAAATATCTCTGTTTCATATCTTCCATCACATTGGGAAAATAACTGTGAATAACAGAAAAAAATGGTAAGTATCAAAAGTAATTTTCTCATAATTTTTGACATTTTAAAGATAGTATATAGTAATTTGTTATCATAATAAAAATTAGGATTTAAGTTTTAGTATCTGATTCGCAATAATTTCATCTTCAATTTTTGAAAAGAGTAAAGTAGATTTATTTATTTTCGATCCAGCATTTAAGTTTTCAGTTGAGGCGGATTGCCAAGTTAAATCCGAAACATTTAATATGCCCTTTAATTTTTTAGAAGTAAAAGGAAGGAACGGCTCTGATAGAATAGATAAAGAAGCCGCAATTTGTAGAGAAATGTTTATTATAGTTTCAGTTCTTTTTTCATTTATTTTTTTAAGTTTCCAGGGTTCCGTATCTGCCAAATATTTATTGCCTAACCTTGCTAACTTCATAAGTTCCTGAAGTGCTTCTTTGAATTTATATTTCTCTATTTTCTCTCCAATTAAATCTGGATATTTTGACAAGCTGTCTATCACTTCCTTGTCATATTTTTCCAAATTTGATTTCTCAGGAACAATTCCATCCCAATATTTGTTGGTTAAAACTACAACACGATTAATGAAGTTTCCAAAAATTGCTACTAGTTCATTGTTGTTTCTTGCTTGAAAATCTGCCCAAGTAAAGTCGGTGTCTTTGTTTTCAGGAGCTGTGGCGCATAAAGTATATCTTAGAGCATCTTCCTGACCTTTAAATTCTTCTAGATATTCATGAAGCCAAATAGCCCAATTTCTAGAAGTGGATAACTTTTCCCCTTCTAGATTTAAAAATTCATTTGCAGGAACATTTGTTGGTAGGTTAAAATTTTTATTTAGTTTTAATAATATAGGAAATATAATACAATGAAAAACTATATTGTCTTTACCAATAAAATGTATTAATTCAGAAGAGTTGTTTTTCCAATAATCCTCCCAGTTTTTATTGTTGTCAGCAGCCCATTGTTTTGTTGCGGAGATATATCCAATTGGAGCGTCCATCCACACATAAAGAACCTTTCCGTTTTCTCCATTTACAGGAACTTCTACTCCCCAATCTAAATCTCTAGTCATAGCTCTTTCTTTCAGCCCTCCATCAATCCATGATTTACATTGTCCTAAAACTTGATTTTTCCAATTTTTAGGATCATGATGATTCTCTCCATCAAGAATTCCTTTTACTATCCAATCTTTCAGCCAATTTTCATGATCTTGCATTGGAAGATACCAATGTGTAGTCTCTTTTTTTATAGGTCTTTTGCCGCTTAGTGTAGATTTAGGGTTAATTAATTCATCTGGACTCAAAGCAGTACCACATTTTTCACACTGATCACCATACGCGTGATCATGACCACATTTTGGACAAGTCCCTATAATATATCTGTCAGCAAGAAATTGATTATTTTCTTCGTCAAAAAATTGCTTATTAACTTTTTTAGTAAATCCATTGTTGCTGTTTAATTCTAAAAAAAAATCTTTAGCTGTTTCATGATGTAAATCTGAACTTGTCCTGTGGTATATACTAAAATTTATTCCAAAATCTTTAAAGGCTTGTTTATTAATTTTATGATATTTATCTACTATTTCCTTAGGGTTAACACCATCTTTTTTAGCTCTTAATGTTATGGCTGCTCCGTGTTCATCTGAACCGCAAATAAAAACAACGTCATTCCCTTTCAACTTCTGATATCTCACAAATATATCTGCAGGAAGATAGGCCCCTGCAATATGTCCAATGTGTAAGGGTCCATTTGCATATGGAAGAGCGGAGGTTACCGTAAATTTTTTTTTAGTCATTTATTTTTTTAAAACCGTTGGGACTTTAAAGTAATCCGAATCTTTTTGAGGAGCATTTTTAAGAGCGTCTTGTTGAGAAGTAAACATGGAAACTTCATCTGATCGCAATACATTTTCCTCATCACTTATATAAATTAAAGGCTCTACCCCTTCTGTGTCTATTTCATTTAATTTATCTACAAAAGCAAGCATTTTTTTGAAATCCTCTTTCATTTTCTTAGTTGAAGAATCATCAAATTTAAGCTTGGAAAGCTTGGCAATTTCTTGTATAAGTTTATTATTAACTTTCATAAATTTTTAATTGTTCAAAAATAGTATTGTATGTGGAAGTATTCAAATTTTCTATAGCATTTTTATCTTCTGTATTTGCTTTTATTGGTTTGTGTATTTTTACTCTAACAATACCAGGATATCCTTTATAATATTCTTGAGGAAAGTTCTTTTTATTATCCGCTAGCGTAATAGGAACGACAAAGATATCCTTTTCTACAGCTAGTTTAAACGGACCATTTTTAAATTTCTTTAAAAATATCTTTGATGGAGGAATACCCCCTTCTGGGAAAATACAAACATTTAATCCTTTATCTAGTTTTTCTCCCGCTTTTATAAATGCAGCATAACTATCTCTAATTTTACTTCTATCAACAATTATTGAATTCTTTCTATAGAAATATCCAAATAATGGTATAGAAACTAGTTCTTTTTTTCCCATAAATAGCAATGGTAACGGTATCGCGGCAGTTATTAATGGAATATCTAAAGTAGAAGCGTGATTTGGACAAAATATATATTTTCTTTTAGGGTCTAACTTTTCTTCAAATTCCACCTTCCAAAACACGCCTGACATGATCATAAACATTCCAGACCAATATTTTGTAAGATAATTTACAGCCAAGTTATTTTTAACAATAGCTGTAAAGAAAAATAAAGCTGGAATGAAAATAATAAATGCAATTATAAACGAAATTAAAAACCATAATCTCCAAACAGAGCTAAAAAGATATCTTATCCATTTCATCAGGCAAAGATAAAAATCCTATTTTTACAGCAAAAAATTAAAAAATAAATGGCCAGAATACTTACAGGAATACAAAGTACAGGAACTCCACACCTAGGAAATTTATTAGGAGCTATTATTCCTGCAATTGAATTATCTAAACAAAAAGATAGTGAAAGTCTATTTTTTATAGCCGATTTACATTCATTTACTACTGTAAGAAATGCAGATGTGTTAAGAAATAATACATATTCCACTGCTGCAGCTTGGATTGCTTTTGGATTTGATACTGAAAAAAATTTATTTTATAGACAGTCGGATATTCCAGAAGTAACAGAACTTATGTGGTATTTAAATTGTTTTGCTCCTTATCAGAGGTTACTATTGGCTCATTCTTTTAAAGACAAATCAGATAGATTGTCAGANGTTAATACAGGATTATTTACCTATCCNGTNCTNATGGCNGCCGANATATTNTTGTATGATGCAGAAATAGTTCCAGTTGGNAAAGANCAGGTACAACATTTNGAAATTACTNGAGATATTGCNAGTAGATTTAATCATAAATNCCCTAATTCTTTTGTGCTTCCTGAAACAAAAGTAGATGAAAGGGTTATGATTATACCTGGAACTGATGGGCAAAAGATGTCTAAATCTTACGATAATTTTATTGANATTTTTCTCCCAGATAAAAAGTTAAGGAAGCAAATTATGGGTATTCAAACAGATTCTACCGCATTAGAAGATCCGAAAGACTCCCAAAATTGTAATGTATTTAAGATTTATAAATTACTAGCTACAGAGCAACAAACCTCTGAAATGAAGAAAAGGTATGAATTGGGAAATTTTGGTTATGGTCATGCTAAACAGGAACTTTTTGAACTGATTTGTAATAAATTTCTTGAGGAAAGAGAGAGGTTTAACCATCTAATGGAAAATAAAGAAATAATAGATTTAGAACTTTCAAAAGGAGCTAAAAGGGCAAGGGTTATTGCACAAGAGGTATTACAAAGGGTAAGAAAAAATATTGGTTATTGAAATGGATAAGAGAATAGTCAAATTTATTAAAGAGCACCATGTGCTTACTTTGGCTACCTCTTCTAATAATTTACCTTATTGTTGTAGTGTTTACTATGTTTATAATGACAAAAAAAACTTCTTAGTATTTTCCTCAGATTTGTCAACAAAACATGCTCAAGAATTCATACACAATCCAAATGTTGCCGGAGCTATACATTTAGAAACTAAAGCGATTGAAAAAATACAAGGGGTCCAATTATTAGGCGCTATTTCAGAATTGAATGGAGAAGAACTAGACACCTCCAAAAAGTTGTATGTTGATACTTTTCCTTATGCAGAAAGGATGGATCTCCATTTATGGAAAATGAAATTAAACTTTATAAAAATGACTAATAACCAAATTGGGTTTGGGAAGAAANTGATTTGGAAAAAATAATTAATAAAACTTAAAAACATAAAAAATCACCTGTTCTTATACTTCTCATAGAGTTCTTTTTGGTGATTGTTTAGGTCAACTTCTTTCCCTTTAATAAATGCGTATTCTACATTATTTTCGATCATATCTAAAGCATCACCCGTACTTATGAAAAATGTAGCGTCTTTTCCTTTACTTATACTTCCAGAGGTTTTATCTATTCCAAAAATAATAGATGTATTTAAACTTAAAGCAGAAATAGCATGTTCATATTCTAATCCATAGGCTACTGCAGTTCCTGCAGTAAATGGAAGATTTCTTGTTCCCATAGCTTCCATATCTCCATTATAGGCAAAACAGAATAAAATTCCTTCATCTTGCAACTTTCTCGGCAAACTAAAATATTCATCTATAGGTGCATCTTCATTAGAAGGTAAAGAGTGTACTCTTTTTAATATTATAGGAACATTAAATTCTTTTATGGTGGTTAGTGCGTTTAATGCTCCTTTTGCTCCAACAATTACTACATTTTTCACTCCAATACCTTTAAAATATCGGATAGACTCTCTAATTTCATTTGGATATCCTGCATTCACATATAAATTTCTTGTGCCGTTAAAAAGACCCTTCATAGCTTCTAATTCAATATCCATCTCTGTATTATGTTGATAATAAGATTTAGCTATTTCAAAATATTTTTTTATCTCTTCAACCCCTTTTTTATAGTTCTTATTTTTTGANGTACTNCCNGNTTNNGCCCACCANCCNNANGTNTNGTANGCTGATGGCCAATTNAAATGNATTCCATCATCAGCTCTTAATTGAGCGTCCTCCCAGTTCCAACCATCTAAAAACATTACAGATGATGANCCAGAAATTATCCCTCCTCTTGGAGTAGCTTGAGTTATTAATACACCATTAGTTCTGACAGTTTTNAAGATTTTAGAATCGGTATTGTATGCAATTAAAGATCGAACATTTGGATTAAACTTTCCTACCTCATCAAAATCNTTAGTTGCTCTAACCGCATCAATTTCTGTCATGCCTAAAGTAGTATTTGGAGAAATAAATGCAGGATAAACATGTTTTCCATAAATTTTTATAATTGTATCGAAAGCAGAAGGGTCTATTCTTATTCTATTAGCGTCTGCAACAATGTCAAACTTTCCATCTTTTACAACTATTACAGAATTCTCTATTTTTTCACCATTTCCTAAATGAGCAATTCCACCCATATATAATATCGAATTTTGGGATGAAACAACTAATGAAAAACAGAACATAAATACTAAAGATATTATATTTTGATTCATAATTTTAAATTTTATATTTAATGACAAATGTGTTTTCCAGCATGATCTTTCCCTTCAATTGTATTGCAGTGATAATATTGTTCCTCTACAAATTCTACTTTTTGAGATTTTTCATCAGTATTCCCATTAATCATTTTATTAATAATTCTCATTTTTTCTTTTCTATCCCTTTCCATCAGTTTGTCATTTTTATCTTTATCAAATAATAACCTTCCATCTACATATGTTTGTTCCACTTTTGTATAAATAGAAAGAGGATTTCCGTCCCAAATTACTATATCTGCATCTTTTCCAATTTTAATGCTCCCCATTTTATTATCAAGATGTAGAAGTTTTGCGGGATTTAATGTTACCATTTTCCAAGCATCTTCTTCAGTTGTTCCTCCATATTTTACCGCTTTTGCAGCTTCCTGATTTAATCTTCTTCCCATTTCTGCATCATCCGAATTAATTGCAGTTACTACTCCTTTATTATTTAGGATAGTAGCGTTGTATGGAATAGCGTCATTTACTTCAAACTTATAAGCCCACCAATCAGAGAAGGTGCTTGCTCCAGCTCCATGTTCTTTCAACTCGTTTGTAAGTTTATACCCTTCTAAAATATGAGTAAAGGTGTTAATGGTAAAATCCATTGAATCCGCCACATGCATTAACATATTTATCTCAGATTGAATGTATGAATGACACGTAATAAATCTTTCAGAATTTAAAATTTCTACCAATGTATTTAACTCCAAATCTTCTCTTGGAGGATTTGTTTTTCTTCTTTTAGATATTGGTAAAGATTTATAATCTTTCCATTTTTTTTCATATGCTCTTGCTCTATAAAACGCATTATAAAAAACTTGTTCCACCCCCATTCTAGTTTGAGGAAAACGTGTGGTATTAAAACTTCCCCAATTAGATTGTTTCACATTTTCTCCTAAAGCAAATTTTATGAATCCGTCTGCTCCATCTATTTTCATCTCTTCTGCGGAACTTCCCCATCTTAATTTAATAAGTGCTGACTGACCACCAATAGGATTAGCAGATCCGTGTAATAACTGAACTGCGGTAACCCCACCCGATAGTTGACGATAAATATTATGGTCATTTGGATTTATTACATCTCCAATACTTACCTCAGCGGTTACGGATTGACTGCTCTCATTAACCCCTCTGCTGATTGCGATATGAGAATGTTCATCAATAATTCCACAAGTAACATGTTTGTTTTTACCATCTATAATTTGTACTTGAATTTTTGATTTTGGAAATATCATTTCTATTGTGAGATCTTTGCCAATAGCAATAATTTTCCCATCGTTGATTGCTAGATCTGTATTTTGTAAAATACCTTCCTTTTCATTAGTCCAAATAGTTGCATTTTTAATAATAGTTGGTACTGATACTATTTCGTATGCATTTCCGTAAGATTTGTTTGGAGTCCAAATCGCAGGAATAACAGTATCATATTCTATTATAAAGTCCTTTTTATTTTCTGTAATTAAAGAGTCTCTATGCATGGTAAATTCAATATTTTCTCCTTTCAAATTTTGATATTTACCTTTAAATTCCCCATCTATAAAATCTGCAGAAGCTCTTTTGGAAATGTTTAGTGTGTTAAAAACTATGTTATTGTCATGTTTTGTAATTTCATAAGACACTGATGTTGTATCAGAGATTATCTCTTCCATTTTAGGTTTATTAATAGAACCTGAAATTAAAATCTTTTTAGTTTCATTTTCAGACTTAAAAGTATAGTGTCCTCTAATATCAATATTGTTTTTTTCATTTATTATATTTTGTATTCCATTTATCCAATTTTCATAAATTTTTCCCTCTTCAAAAATGTCGGAGCTACATATAATAAAGTTTGCTTTTTTTCCTTTTTCTAAAGTTCCTAGCATATTGTCAGCTCCAACCAATTTTGCTGGTGTGAGAGTTAATGCGCGTAGAGCATCTTTTTTTGGAAGCCCTTTTTCAATTGTTTTTCTAAGATTGTTTATAAAATCTTTAGGATCTTCTAAATCAGACATTGTGAAACAAAATTCAATAGAATTTTGCGACAAAATCCTAGGGTTAAATGGAGCTGTTTCCCAATGCTTTAATTTGGAGAGAGTAATTATATCACTTTCTTCAGGATTTTTGATTTCATATTTTAAAGGGAAATTTAATGGTAGTATTATTGAAAAATCATAGGATTTCAACTCTTCAATTCTTTGATATTCTTTTCCATTTCCTTTTACGATAAAATTAATCTCAAATTCATCGGATATTTTATAAATCCTGTTGTAGTCTGTTACTATATTAGACTCAAAAATATGAGGTAAATTTATTTGATCATTAAATGCATTGAAAGATATATTAGTTGTTTTATTAGTATTCTGGTGCCAGTAAGCGTCTAAAAAAAGTTGTTTTAAAAGAGCTACGCTTCCCATCAAAGATGTCGGATATCTCTGATTAGAAACTCCCTTTTTAAATGAAAAAAATGAAGCAGATTTTTCCAAGAGGATACTTTTTTGTTCCATCTCATCAGACAAGGAAACTAAACACCCTGTTCCTCTAGCTATACCATCTTGATGGTGTGTTAAAACTACCCCAAAACCAGAATTTAAATAATTTTTATTTTGTTTTTTATTATATGTAAATCCATCAGCAGCACTTATTTCTGGATGAATTGATTCATTCCAATGATAAGCTCCTTCTTTTTTACTTTCATACTGTGGACGATAACTATATTCTCCTTTTTCGCGAGGAACTAGCCCGTAGTTTGAATACAAATCGATAAAAGAAGGATATATGAAGTCTCCCTTTAAATCTGCAACAATAGCTCCTTTTGGTATGTCAATAATACTATCAACCGCTAATATTTTATCATCTTGTATAAGTAATGTGCCGTTTAAAATTTCCTTATCATAGGATATAATAATATGAGCATTTGTGAAAGCATATATAGGAGAAAAAGTTGATTTTACTCCATTTTCTGGGAAGCTATCCTGAGAAAATATAGGTGTTGAAAAAATGAGTATTAAAAAGGTTTTAAATAACTTCATAGTTTAAAAATTTAAAAGCACAATTTACCAAAAATTAACTAACTAATATTTGTAATTTTGCATGAAATAAAAAATTGAGAAAACTACTTTCATATATTACCCCAAAATTTATTTCTGACAGTGTACAGATATATAGAGATTCTGGATTCAAAGGTCTTATTAAGGAAAAAGGATGGAAGTTTGTTTTTTATTTTTTTATGTTTTATTTAATTAGAGATTCAATTATATATATATTAATTCCTTATTTAATTGGTAAGCCGATTTTTAATTGGTAAATTAATTTTTAATAATTTTGTAAAAAAAAATGAAAACATCTCAAGCTAATTTAATAAATAGTATAACATTAATATTGATGCCTTTATGGTCTTACCTTACTTATGAAGGTACAGTTGAAAAGCCGGACCAATCAATAACAGCTCTTATCCCTCTCTTTTTGGGAGTTATATTATTATTATGTCATTATGGATTAATAAAAAAGTCCAAGACTAAATCAGAGCAAGAACTAAAAGCACATTGGCTTGCATATAAGCTAGCAAAAGGTGAGAATATTTCATATGAAGAATTCCTGCCAATACATGCCGAATTAATGGTTAAGAAACAACTTAAAAAAAGGAAAGTTATATCTCATATTGCAGTTGTGATTACCTTAATAGCTATAGGCGGATTATCAAAACCATTAATGTCTGCGATAGAAGAGGGACGAAACCTTGGAGTCTTTAGAGTATCCTTAATGGTTTTGACCTCAGTAATAGCAATGATTACTTTTGTCAAAAGTTTCATTGAAGCAAGAAAGAAATAATACTATATGCCTGAAAGAGCGGTTTTAATAGGGCTAATCACACCCGAAGTAACCGAGGATCTCGTAAGTGAATATTTATTAGAACTAGATTTTTTAGCTAGAACAGCCGGTGCAATAACAGTAAAACAATTTACTCAGAAATTACCCAAGCCAGACAATAAAACTTTTTTAGGAAAGGGAAAAACAGATCAAGTTCGTGACTTTGTAGAAGAAAATGAAATTGATATGATCATCTTTGATGATGATCTCTCAGCTTCACAGCTTAGAAATGTAGAGAGGATTTACAAATGTAAGATTCTAGACAGAAGCAATTTAATTCTTGACATTTTTGCATCAAGAGCTAAAACTGCAAAGGCTCGTACTCAAGTTGAATTGGCTCAATATCAATATTTATTACCACGACTAACCAGAATGTGGACTCACTTAGAAAGACAGAAAGGAGGTATTGGAATGAGAGGTCCTGGAGAAACACAAATCGAAACAGATAGAAGGATTATTAAAGACAAGATATCTCTTTTAAAAAAGAAAATGGTAAAAATTGATAAGCAAGGATTTACTCAAAGACAAAGAAGAGAACATCTGATTAGAGTTGCTTTAGTTGGATATACAAATGCTGGAAAATCTACTTTAATGAATAGTTTAAGCAAGTCAGATATATTTGCTGAAAACAAGTTGTTTGCAACGCTGGATACGACTGTAAGAAAAGTAGTTTTTCAAAATCTTCCCTTCCTGCTTGCAGATACTGTTGGATTTATTCGAAAGCTTCCTCATCAACTTGTAGAATCTTTTAAGTCAACTTTAGATGAGGTGAGAGAGTCTGATTTGTTATTGCATGTAGTAGATATTTCAAACAATTCTTTTGAAGATCATATTCAGGTTGTAGAAAAAACAATAGCAGAAATTGGATCCTCACATATTCCATCCTTAATTGTTTTTAATAAGATTGATCAATATACATTCACACCAAAAGAAGAGGATGATTTAACCCCTGTCACAAAAGAAAATATCTCACTTGCAGATTTGAAAAAAACCTGGATGGCTAAATCAAATAATGATGCAATTTTTATTTCTGCGTTAAATAAAACGCATTTTGAGGAGTTAAGGTCTTTAATGTATGAACGAATAAAAGAGTTACACGTAAAAAGATATCCGTATAACAATTTCTTGTATTAACAGATAGTCTGTAAATCTATCAGTTGTTTGTAATGACCATTTAGTTTTATTAAGTCAGAGTGACTTCCTCTTTCTATAATATTTCCTTCATTTAAAACTATTATCTCGTCTGCGTCTATTATAGTAGAAAGTCTGTGAGCTATAACTAATGTTGTTCGTTTTTTCATTAAATTAGATAATGCATTTTGCACTAATTTTTCAGATTGTGTGTCTAAAGAGGATGTTGCTTCATCTAAAATTAAGAATTCAGGATTTTTAAGAATAGCTCTTGCAATACTTATTCTTTGCTTTTGTCCTCCAGAAAGTTTATTTCCTCTTTCACCAATATTTGTTTCGTAACCATTTTTGCTTTCTAAGATAAACTCTTCAGCATTAGCGATTCTTGAAGCTTCCAAAACCTCTTCCTTGCTTGCTCTAGGATTGCCTATCAGTATATTGTTATAGATAGTATCGTTAAATAGAATAGAATCCTGAAATACAACTCCCATAAGTTTTCTTAAATCAAATACTCTAATATCTTTTATGTTGATGTCATCAATACAGATTTCCCCTGTCGTAATGTCATAAAAACGAGCGCACAAATCTGCTATAGTAGATTTTCCACTACCTGATTTCCCAACAATGGCAACAGTTTGTCCTTTTGGAATATTAAAGCTAATTTTATTTAGGATTGTAGAATTCTCATATTTAAAACTAACATTTTGTATACTTATTCCTTTTTCTATTTTATTTACCGAAATAGGATTTTTCGAATCGGTTATATTATTTTCAGCATCCATCAATTCATAAACCCTAGCAGATGCTGCCGCTCCTTTTTGTAATCTATAATAAGCAGTTGTAAATGATTTTGCGGGAGGGATTATTTGTGAAAAGATTAAAATATATCCAATAAATTCCTCTGGTTTTAGAGCAGAATCTCCTCCTAAAACGAGCTTTCCTCCAAACCACATTACTACCACCATAATTATAGTGCTTAAGAATTCGCTCATAGGAGATGACATATCTTTTTTTCGTAATAGAGAAGTCATTAAATTCTTATATTGATTGCTTTCTTTATCAAACTTTTTTCGAGCATTTTTTTCTGTATTAAACAGTTTAATAACTTTTAACCCCCCAATATTCTCATCAAGAATTGATAAAAGATCAGCCATTTTTTGTTGGCTTTTCTCAGAGGATTTTTTTAAACTTTTTCCAATTTTAGCAATTATAAAGCCTGTAATTGGAAACAAGATTACTACAAAAAGAGTTAGTTGTGGACTTAATAAAATAAGTGTAATTAGATACACAATTATTTGTAAAGGATCACGAAAGATCATTTCCAAGGAACTCATAATTGACCATTCAATTTCTACTAAATCAGTTGTCATTCTTGAGGTTATATCTCCTCTCCTTTTTTCAGTAAAAAAACCAATAGGCAAAGAGATAACTTTTTTGTGTAAACTACTTCTCAAATCATGTACAACACCATTTCGTATAGGAGTTAGAAAATATAATGAAAGGTATCGAAATAGATTTCTAAGGAAAAATGTTGTAAGAATAAGGACACAGATAAAGAATAATGCATCTTCTTTCTCCCCAGATTGAATTATTAAATTTATTTCATAATACAAATGATCTTTTAATGATTCTGGAGTCAAATAAAACCCCTCAGGTTTTATATCATCAACTTGTATAGTGCCAAAAAGTAATCCTAAAAAAGGAATTACCATTGTAAGTGATACCAAAGAAAAAAGAACGGTAAGAATATTAAAAACTATATTTAAAATAGCATATAAATAATATGATTTAGTATATTTTAATATTCTCAAAAAATCTTTCATCTCTGCAAATGTAACGATAAGAAAATAGAAAAGGTATCTTTGCAGTATGGAAACTACAAGACAAAAGAAAGTATCTAAACTTATACAGAAAGAGTTGGCTCTGATTTTTCAGAAAGAAGCTCATCAATATTTAGGAAATATTTTAGTTACGGTGACACGAGTTAGGATATCAGCAGACCTGTCTGTATCAAAAGTATTTTTAAGTATTTTCCCGGTAGTTAGTCCAGATGAAGCTCTTGGTGTTTTAAATGAAAATAAAAAGTTATTTAGAATTTTACTAGCGAAGAGCTGTAGACATCAGCTAAGAATTATACCAGAGTTAATTTTTTACATTGATGATTCCGCAGAATATGCTGAAGAAATTGATAGATTGTTAAAGCAATAAATTATAACAATGAATTTTCCGTATTTTATAGCTAAAAGATATTCCTTTTCTAGTAAGAGAACGAATATTGTTAACATTATTTCATATATTTCTTTACTAGGAATAGCAATTGGAACAGCTGCTTTAGTTATAGTATTATCAGTATTTAATGGTTTTGAACAGATAGTACTCGAAATGTATAATTCTTTTGACCCTCATCTAAAAGTATATTCCTCTCAGTCAAAAACATTCACAACAAATGATGTTAAGGATAAAATTTTGGATATAGAAGAAATTGAGAATTATTCTTTTACTCTTACTGAAAGAGTACTGATGGAACACAAGAATAATGAGGTGATTGTTGAACTAAAAGGAGTAGATGATTCTTTTGATGAGATTGTTGAAATAGATAGTTTGCTAAAATTAGGAGGTTATTTTTATGATGATTTATATAAAGAAAATGATGTTTTAGTCTTAGGAGCTGGAGTAATGAATAATCTTTCTGTAGATTTAAATAATATATTCAGTAAAATAGTAGTAACGGTTCCAGAAAAAGAGTCAAAATATATTAGAGATAGTTCAGATATTGAAAGGTCAGTTTTTACGCCAATAGGCATGTTTTCAGTACAGTCAGAATATGATAATAAGTATTCTGTTTCTCCTTTGAAAAGAGTTCAGAAATTATTAGATAGAGAAGGAGAAGCTTCTTCTTTGGAGATTTTGTTGAAAAATGAAAAGGATATGGATGAACTTAAACTTAAATTACAACAGATATTAGGTGAAGACTTTATAATAAAAACAAGAATAGAACAACATCAATTTTTATACAAGCTATTAAACTCGGAAAAGCTAGCGGTATTTATAATACTTACCTTCATATTAATTATAGCAAGTTTTAATATAATCAGTTCATTAAGCATGTTGATGATTGATAAAAAAAATGACATTACGACATTTTGGAAATTAGGTTCTAACAGAAAACAAATCATAAATATATTTTTTATGAAAGGCTTTCTTGGGGTATTAATTGGAAGTTTAATTGGATTATCTATAGGTGTCTTATTTTCCTTATTACAGCAACATTTTGGACTTATTCCTATGCAAGGAAATTTTGTGGTTAATTTTTATCCTGTAAAATTAGATATGATAGATGTTATTATTGTAGAATTAATAGTGATAATAATTGGATTAATAACATCTTATTTTCCCTCTAAAGTTTTGACAGATAGATTTTTAAGGCCTTAGGAATTGATACTCTTTAAACTTTATTGCAACTTCATCTAAAGTGTCTTCTATTTCTCGCTGAGAATCAGAAGTTACCATTTTAATTCTATAGGGTTTGAAATTTATGATTCCTTTAAAATAATTGGTGTAATGACGCTTCATTTCTGCAATTCCTAAAATATCTCCTTTCCACTGAATAGAGTGTTTAAGGTGTTGTTTACAAGCTTCTACTCTTTCAGTCATGCTTGGTCTATCTAAGTATTTTCCAGTTTTCAAAAAGTGTTTGATTTCATTAAAAATCCAAGGGTTACCTATAGAGGCTCTCCCAATCATAGCTCCATCTAATCCAAATTCATCTTTCATTAACTTTGCTTTCTCAGGAGAGTCAACATCACCATTTCCAAAAACAGGAATATGTATTCTAGGGTTGTTTTTTACCGCTTTAATAAGTGTCCAATCTGCAGCTCCTTTATACATTTGCTTTCTAGTTCTCCCATGTATTGATATAGCTTTTATCCCCACGTCTTGTAACCTTTCTGCTACCTCTACTATATGTTTTGTGTTTTCATCCCATCCCAATCTAGTCTTTACAGTTACAGGAAGTTTTGTAGATTTTACAATTTGTTTTGTCATCTCTACCATTTTTGGAATATCTCGTAAAATTCCTGCTCCGGCACCTTTATTCGCTACTTTCTTTACAGGACATCCATAATTTATATCAATAATTTCTGGGTTTGCTCTTTCACAAATTCTAGTAGCCTCCATCATACTTTCAATATTATTTCCAAAAATTTGAATCCCGATAGGTCTTTCAAAATCATAAATATCCAACTTCTGAGTACTTTTATCCGCATCCCTAATTAAACCCTCAGATGAAATAAATTCTGTAAACATCAAATCTGCACCATGTTTCTTACAAAGTGCGCGAAATGGAGGGTCACTAACATCTTCCATTGGAGCTAGTAAAAGGGGGAAGTCTCCTAAATCTATATTTCCTATTTTTACAGACATATTTTTTACAAAAATAATTTTTTACAAAAATAACAAAGCTTATGAACCTTAAAGGAATCTTACAAGATAAATCAGAATCGTTAAAATTATGGTATTTTGTGTTGTTAGTATTTATATCCTCATTTATTGGAATAATATTTTCTAGCATAATGTCTCCAGCCGAAGCAGATATATTTTTAGAGGAAAACAAAAACAAGCTAAAGATTTCTCAATTTATTGCTTCCGTTTTTGTTTTTATAATTCCCTGTATTCTTTTTTCTTATTTTTCCTCGAAGGATTCTTTAAATGTTTTCGGATTTAGGAGCAGATTAAAAAGACAAAACATATTACTGATTTTATTCATGATAATATTTATACAACCATTTGTTGTGTTTTGTATGCAGTTAAATACTATTTTCTTACATTCTGTTTCAGAATATATCCCTGTCATTTATAGTCAGATGGAATTAATGGAAGATAAAGCAGCAGAGTTAACCAATTTCTTTTTAAGTATGAATTCTGTTTGGGATCTTATATTGAATTTATTTCTAATTGCGTTAATTCCTGCTATTGGAGAGGAGTTGTTTTTTAGAGGAATCATACAGAAAAAATTATCAAATATTTTAAAATCTACTCATCTTTCGGTTATTATAACATCTTGTATATTTTCAGCAATACATATGCAGTTTTTTGGGTTCTTGCCTAGACTTTTGCTAGGTATTATATTGGGATATTTATTTGTCTACTCTAGAAATTTATGTACATCAATACTAGCACATTTTATAAATAATGCATTGGGCGTATTACTCATGTTTTCTGCTTTTTCAGACAATTTGAATACAGATATAACAAATTTAGAAAACACTGAAATAAGTTTCCTTCAAGCTTTTTTTAGTGTTTCAGTTGTACTATTATTTTTCTATTTGTATATAAAAGTAAACAATCCAAAATCTGATTAGTTTGATTCTTTAGATTTTTTTGTAGAATAGTTTATTTTGAGGGCATTAACTTTTCTTAATTCTGTTTTTACATCCGTTACAATTCCCATTGTAACATTTTCATCAGCTTTAATAGAAGTAGTCATGTAAGGAATCTCATCTTCGTCTTTTGAGAGTCTTTCCGCATTAATAAAGTTTTGAATTTCATCTACTTCTTTTCTGCTAAAAGTAACATCATTTAGTTGAATTCGTGCTTTTGTTCCGAAAGTTGCTTGTTGTGATTGTGTAGGAGAACCTATATAAATATAACTTACTAAAGATTTTTTTTCCATCTTTTTTACTTCAGTAGCTTCTGGAGGTTTTACCTCAATCTTTAGTGTGGTTTCTCTCATTACAGTAGTAACCATAAAAAAGAAAAGTAGCATAAACACAATATCTGGTAAAGACGCAGTAGATATTGCTGGTATAGATTTTCCTCCCCCTTTTTTGAATTTACTCATTGTTTTAGTTTGCTTTTGTTTCAGCTTCTGAAACTTTCATTGGATAATATTTCTTTATTATTTTTTGTTCATCTAGATCTAATTTGTCAAAATCCCTTCCATAATCGTTGTTTGCTTTCTCATTTCTTAATTCATTATAGGCTTTAGTAAGCTCATTCTGAACTTGAATATACATACTATATGAGGTTCCTTCTTGATTCTGTAAGGATACGACAGCTTTTTCAGGACTTTCCGACGAGTTATCCTTAGTCCCATTATTACTAACAAATGCCTTTACATCTTCTTTTAATGATTCACTAATAATGCCATTTCCATCTAATTCAATATTATTAGTGGGAGATCCAATTCCCGCTAATACTTTATTATTCTTATTAATTAAAACCACAAATATGTTTCGTTTATGAATTTCTGGAGTTTCAATATTTTCTTCTGGCATAGGGGGTAGTTTCCTAGAAATTCCAGAGTCTACATCCATAGTAGTTGTTACTAAAAAGAAAATAAGTAATAAGAAAGCGATGTCGGCCATTGATCCGGCATTTATTTCAGGTAAACCTCTTCTTTTACTCGCCATTTTTACTTGCTAAATTTCTTCGAAAATTCAGTAATAATAATAGACACTACTGCAATAGTTGAAAGGATATAGAAAGACCATAATCCCATTCCTACCAAATTAGAGGTAGCCTCACTTATATCATACTTCTGATATGTGGGTAGTACTTCATCAGAAGCTAATGCAAAGTATGATATCAATAGTACTAAAGACAACCCCCCTATTGAAGTAAGAGTCTTTTTAGCAGATTTATTGTTAGTAGCCATGTTTTTTACTGAGAAAGCGAGAATAACTAAAGTTGCTACAGTTAACATAATTATTGTTAACCAGTAAAAAATATCTAAGTTGTTTTCAATAAAAGATCCCATAATTACTTATTATTTACAAGAATATCCACTAACTTTATAGACGAATCTTCCATGTCGTTTACTATAGAATCTACTTTTGAAATTAAGTAGTTGTAAAAGACTTGAAGAATCATAGCGACAATAAGTCCGAAAACTGTTGTTAAAAGGGCTACTTTAATACCTCCTGCTACTAATGAAGGAGAAATATCTCCGGCAGCTTCAATAGAATCAAAAGCTCCAATCATACCAATTACTGTACCCATAAATCCTAACATAGGAGCTAAAGCAATGAATAAAGAAATCCAAGAAAGTCCTTTTTCAAGTAGTCCCATTTGAACACTACCGTATGCTACAATTGATTTTTCTACTTGTTCTAAGCCTTCATTTGATCTGTCTAATCCTTGGTAGAAGATCGAAGCGATTGGTCCTTTTGTATTCCTGCATACATCCTTAGCGGCATCAACACCTCCACTTTTCAGCGCAGATTCAACATCATTCAACAATTTATCGGAATTGATAGTTGCCATATTTAAGTATATAATTCTTTCAATTGCAAGAGCTAGACCTAAAATTAAACAAAGAAGTACAATTCCCATAAATTCAGGACCTCCCTCCATAAATTTTTGCTTAATTATTTGGTGAAATGTTTCCTCTTTTGTAACAACTTCTGTAGAATTCTCTTCTGTTGTTTCATTTTCAACAACTTCATCTGTAGATGTTTCCTCTTCTATTACAGTTTCTGTTGTAACAACCTCTTCAGTAGTTGTAGTATCTTGAGCAAAAATCGTTAAGTTACTCATCGATAAAAACGCAATTAAAGTAAATAGTGCAAATCCTTTTTTCATTTTTTTATTTTTTAAAATTTAGTGTCGCAAATGTATGAAATTTATCTGAATTCCTGCTTATATGGAGTTTTCATATATTCTGTTAACTTCTTCCCAATTTATTACATTAAAGAAGGCTTCAATATAATCAGGTCTTCTATTTTGATAATTTAAATAGTAAGCATGTTCCCATACATCTAAACAGAGTAAAGGAGTTCCCCCGCATTGACCCTCCATTAAAGGATTGTCTTGATTAGGTGTTGAACATATTTTTAACTCTCCAGAACAACAGCAGAGCCAAGCCCATCCAGATCCAAATCTAGTTCCAGCAGCCTTAGAAAATTCTGTTTTGAAATTTTCAAATGAACCAAATGTATTGTTTATAGCTTCTTCAATTTTACCTGAAGGATTTCCCCCTCCATTTGGACTCATTATATCCCAGAATAAACAATGATTATAGTACCCCCCTCCATTATTTCTAACAGCTCCACTTAATCCAGGACTTGAGCAAATTTCTTCTATAGTTTTTCCTTCTAAATCTGTTCCAGAGATAGCATTGTTTAAGTTGTTTGTATATCCATTATGATGTTTGCTATGATGTATTTCCATAGTTCTTGCATCAATATGAGGCTCTAAAGCATCATAATCATAAGGTAATTTTGGTAATTCGAATGACATATTTGTAGTTTTTAAATTAGTGTGCTAATATACTAAAAAGTGGGATAGCTATTATTTATTGTTTGTTTTAATATTTCCCCCCCAATTTCTAATATTTTTTTATCCGTTGTGTTAGTAACAGCATTGTTTTTTCTTTTAATGTTCTGCGAAATTATTTCTAAAAATTCATCATTAATTTCAAGTTCTATAAATTCAAAAATTTTTCTTAGAAAATCTTCAGTGTTTTCGATAAAATCTTGATAAGATAGGTGGATAAATTTCTCTCTATTTAATTTCTGAAAAAACACATCACTTTGATCCATAGATAATTTCCATTCCCACATACCCTTTTGTTGATCAGACAGAATATTTATTTTGTCTTTAAAATGTTGTTGTAACAATCTAAATTTATTTCCAGTGTACCAGTTGTTTTTCTGTATTCTTTTTTCAATGGATCTACTTACCTCTAATCCGTTTCTGGTTAAATAGATGTATTTTGCTTTTGGAAAACATTTTTGTAAAAATTTTAGTCGAAAATTATTAATTGGTAATTTTTCTAGAAGAATTGTTGCGTTACCTAACACCTGCTCTTTAAAAAAGAGATTTCTTAATTTAGAAGATTTCTCTTTACAATAATCTTTTTCATTAGCATATAGTTTTGAATTCATAACATTTTCTTCCCAAATATTAAATTCTGGATAAATTTTGTGCCATAAATCCCTTCTCTCATTTAAATATTTAATTTTAGGATGATTTGACAATGTTCTTCCAAGTATAGTAGTGCCAGAACGACCGCATCCAATTATAAAAACAGGAGAGAATGTATATTTGTTTTTTTTAAAATGGAAAAGAATATTTTTTATGAATTCTATTATCATAATCAAAGCAAAATTTGCCAAGCCTCCTCATATTTTCCATCTAACAATAATTGTTTAGCTATAGTGTGTTTTTCAAAAGAACTTAAATTATTTTCAGGACTAATTTTTTGAGGAATACTTTCAGCAGAAGCTAAAATGGCTAATTCATTTCCAGTTAATATTTTAGAATTTCGAATTTTTTCTGGCAAATTATCAAAACCCATACCTATTCTGGAGATTGGCTTAGCAATTTCATATAGGGAATCCTTTGTAGTTCTTCCATACCAATTTGATCCTAATCTACTTACTATATTTAGCTTTAGTGGATCTATCGCATTATTTTTGTCTAAAACAGTTTCATCAATATGTATTTTTAAAACCTCACACAGCACCAAGCTACCAGCCCCTCCTTCTTCCCCTAAAGGAATAACTTCATTTATCTTACATTCAAAATTTATTGGAGATTCTTTTACTCTTGGAGGACTAACTAAATCCGATTTTATCTCTGTAAATCCAGCTTTTTCAAACTCATTTGTTTCCGAATCAAAATCACAAGAAGATAAAGAAACTTGTTGAGCAATATCTTCAGTAACTAAAGAAATAACACATTCTTTTAATTGTAATACATTGTCCAAGGTGTGTTTTGAAGTATTGTTTCTCATTCTTCTAACGGGAGAAAAAACTAAAATAGGAGGATTTACAGAGAAAACATTAAAAAAGGAAAAAGGACTTAAGTTTTTGTTTCCAGATTTATCAATAGTGCTAACAAATGCTATAGGTCGTGGTGTAATTGCAGAAGAAAGATATTGGTACAAACCAGCTGTTTCTCCGGATTTTACATCTATTGTTTTTATCATTTTTTAAGTTTTAATATAGAATGATTACTTACAGATTTTATAATTTTATTGGTGAGTTTTCCTAGTCCATCAATTTGCATTTCTATCTCATCATTTTCTTTAACCCATCGTTCTTTATACTCTGGGTTATTTCTTTTACCTGTACCATTTAACTCTAATAAACATCCTGTTCCAACAGTGCCAGACCCAATTACATCTCCGGGGAAAAGTTCTACTCCATATGAAGCTCTTTCTATAATTTCTGCAAAAGTCCAATTCATATCTTTTGCATTTCCCTCAGAAAGTAATTCTCCATTCACAAAACAACTCATTTTTAAATCGTATTTCTTCCCATTTGGTGTGTCAATACTTCTAGATTCTAGCTCGTCAGGAGTTACTAAATAAGGACCAATTATATTAGCAAAATCTTTTCCTTTTGCGGGTCCTAAATTTAATTTCATCTCTTCCATTTGCAACCTTCTGGCGCTTAAATCATTTAGAATACAGAATCCTGCAATATAGTTATCTGCTTCTTTTGCTAAGATATTTTTACCTCTTTTCCCTATAATTATTGCAAATTCTAATTCGTAATCTAGTTGTTCAAAATGATCAGACATAAGCTCTATTTCCTGTCCATCTCCAAACATAGCGTTATGATTTGAAAAGTAGAATACAGGGAATTCATCAAATTCAGGAATCATTTCTACTCCTCTGTTTTTTCTTGATGTTTTTACATGTTGTCGAAACGCGTAGGCGTCTCTAAATGAATTTGGTTTTGGAATAGTTGGTAAAATTTGTAAGTTTTCAATATCGTGTTTTAAACAATCTTTATTACAAATAAAAGAAGCTACTTTATCTTTATAATTTTCAATCTGTATTAAGTCAACTATAGAGATATCTCCAAAACAATTATTTAAGTTGTAAACTAATCTATCTTGCAGAACTCCAATCTGATTAGCTTCTAATTTATCTATTTTGTAAGTAAGTAGTTTCATTTGGTTTAGGCAAAATTATCATTTTTATTTTAGGGATGATAAAAATCTTACTCTGTTTATGTTTTTATATTTTATATTTGCATAAAAATAACAACATGCCAAGATATCATCAATTAGGTAAAATACCACATAAAAGACATACTGCTTTCAGAAAAGAAGATGGCAATATCCATTATGAAGAATTATTTGGTACTATCGGATTTGATGGTATGTCATCATTGTTATATCATTTGTACAGACCTACTCAAGTTAAGGAAATCTTATCTTCTTATTCAGTTGCACCTGAAATTGCAGTGGAGAAAAATTTAAAATCTTATTTACTTAAGGGTTTTAACACTCCTAAGTTAGCAGATCAGTTAAAGAGTAGAGTGTCGATATTAATTAATAATGATGTAAATATTTTACTTTCAGCTCCTACTAATTTGGAAGAAGATTATTTTTATAAAAATACGGACGGAGATGAGGTGATTTTTGTCCATAAAGGTACAGGTACGCTTAGATCATTTGTCGGAAACATTAATTTTAAAGAAGGTGATTATTTAGTCATTCCTAGAGGAATGATTTATACCATGAAGTTTGATACACCTGAAAATAGATTGTTTATTGTAGAATCTTACACTCCAGTTTATACACCAAAGAGATATAGAAATTATTTCGGTCAGCTGTTAGAGCACTCCCCATATTGTGAAAGGGATTTAAGATTCCCAGAAGAATTAGAAACTCATGATGTAAAGGGAGATTTTTTGATAAAAATTAAGAAAGAACAAATGATTCATGAGTATGTATATGCTTCACATCCATTTGATGTTGTTGGATGTGACGGATATAATTTTCCTTATGCCTTTTCTATTCATGATTTTGAGCCTATTACAGGTAGGGTTCATCAGCCGCCTCCAGTGCACCAAACTTTTGAAACAGATAGATTTGTAATCTGCTCTTTCTGTCCTAGATTATATGATTATCATCCAGAATCTATCCCGGCACCATATAATCATTCTAATATTGATTCGGATGAAGTGTTATATTATGTAGATGGAGATTTTATGAGCAGGAATCATGTTGAGGAAGGTTACATTTCTTTACACCCAGCGGGAATTCCTCATGGACCACACCCAGGAGCTGCGGAAAGGAGTATTGGACAAACAAAAACTGATGAATTAGCTGTCATGGTTGATACTTTTGCTCCATTAAAGATTACAAAGAACGCAATAGATTTGTCAGATGGCAGTTATCATAAATCATGGATATAATTTATAAAATTTATGAGTGAAATAAAAAATAATGAACAAAATATAGAAAAAATATTTAAAGAAGCACAAGATTTCTTACCACTTCTTGGCACAGATTATGTAGAGCTCTATGTCGGTAATGCAAAACAATCAGCTTACTATTTTAAAACCGCTTTTGGTTTTCAATCATTTGCTTACAAGGGGCTTGAAACAGGAAGTAAAGATGTAACTTCTTATGTGTTGATTCAGGAAAAAATCAAAATTGTTTTGACTACTCCTTTAAACTCAAAATCGACTGTTAATGATCATATAAAAAAACATGGAGATGGTGTTAAAGTAATCGCTTTATGGGTGGATGATGCAACAAAATCTTGGGAAGAAACAACGAGTAGGGGAGCTAAATCATATATGGAACCTACAACTGAGAAAGATGAGTATGGCGAGGTGACAAGATCAGGAATTTATACTTATGGAGAAACTGTACATATCTTTGTTGAGAGAAAAAATTATAAAGGTGTTTTTCTTCCTGGATATGAAGGATGGAAATCTGAATATAACCCAACATCAACAGGTCTTAAATATATTGACCACATGGTTGGTAATGTGGGGTGGAATCAAATGGATAAATGGGTAAAATATTATGAAGACATAATGGGTTTTGTTAATTTTTTATCTTTTGATGATAAACAAATAACTACAGAATATTCAGCTTTAATGAGTAAGGTCATGAGCAATGGAAATGGGCGTATAAAATTTCCAATAAATGAGCCAGCGGAAGGTAAAAGGAAATCACAAATTGAAGAATATTTAGATTTTTATGAAGGTTCAGGAGTTCAACATATTGCTGTTGCTACAGATGATATAATTACTACAGTAAGTGAATTACGAAACAGAGGAATAGAATTTCTATCAGTTCCACCAGATGAATATTATAAAGCTGTCCCTTTAAGACTTCAGGAACATAATCATGAACTAAAAGAAGATATAAACACTTTAAAAAAACTTGGAATTTTAATTGATGCTGATGAAGAAGGATATTTATTACAAATATTTACTAAACCTTTACAAGATAGACCTACACTGTTTTTTGAAATCATTCAAAGAATGGGTGCAAAGGGATTTGGAGCGGGTAATTTTAAAGCATTATTTGAAGCAATAGAAAGAGAACAAGAAAAAAGAGGAACACTATAATTATGATAAAAATTGGAGACAAAGCACCAGAAATAAACTCTATTGATCAAAATAGAGAAAAGATAACGTTAAAACAATTTCTTGGAAAAAAAATTATTTTATACTTCTATCCAAAAGACATGACTCCAGGTTGTACTGCTCAGTCATGTAATTTGAGAGATAATTATCAGCAATTTCTAGATAATGGTTACATAGTAATCGGATGTTCTGCTGATAGCCCTGAAAAACACCAAAAATTTATTGAAAAATACGATTTGCCTTTTCCGCTTATTTCAGATGAAAGAAAAGAAGTGCTAAATTCTTTTGGAGTATGGGGTCCTAAAAAGTTTATGGGTAAGGAGTATATGGGAATAATGCGTACAACTTTTATAATAGATGAAAATGGGGTAATAGAAGACATCATTACCAAGGTAAAAACTAAAGAACATACAGAACAAATTTTAAAGTAATTTTGAATATGTTTACTCTTATTAAAACAAGATAATGAAAAAATTAATTAAATGAAAAAAATATTATATATAGCTATTGGTCTTTTATTCGCTTCTTGTGGATCTGGTTCAAAGAAAAATCAGGACATAAAAATTGGATATGAAATTCTAAAAAGTGGAGAAAGAGTACCTCTAAACGCTGGAGATTTGTCAACAATTGAAGTCTGGGAAAGATATGTAACAGCTCACAACAATAAAGATTTAGAGACAATTAAAAATTTAAATCATGAAGATATTAAAATTTTAACACCTGGTGGAGAGTTTAATAGTTCTGAAGAGCATATAGAGTTCCTGAGTAAGTGGTTTGATGAGAATAATCCAAACTGGAGCACTTATTACATGATTGCTAACAAATTAACAGAAAATGACACATTAAAACAATATGTTACTTCATGTCATGAATTAACTTTAATCGTGGACTCAAATAAAGTTAAAGTTTCTCAAATTCATGACGCTTGGATTGTTGATGGAAAAGTTAAAAAGTTTTATGTGTATGAAAAACCTAACACTGCAAAAAAAGATTAACTACAAAACTCTACGGACAAGAAATATAGTAAAAATGGTAAAAAATCATACTCTATTTTACCAGATATAATAGAGGAATTATATGCGGTGAGGAAGGGATTCGAACCCCCGAAACGATTTCCCGTTTACACGCTTTCCAAGCGTGCGCCTTAAGCCACTCGGCCACCTCACCAAAATTTTCGCAAATCTAAAAAAAATTAGTTGCTAATTTCTCCTCTCAATGATTTTATAAAAAGATCTTTCTTTTCTTCCAAACTTGAGCATATTCCATCTAAATACATTAGCTTAGTAATTGCAGATTCTGTTGTCATATCTTTTGAACTAACTACACCAATTTTATTTAAATCGGAACTAGTTTCATACTCTCCTTGTTTTACTAATCCTGTTAAACATTGACTACAATTAACAATAAAAACTCCTTTTTCTATTGTAACTTTTAATAAATTAATAAACCATTTTTTATTAGTTGCATTTCCCGCTCCAAATGTTTCTAAAATAATATTATTTGAAGATCCTAATATTGCTGAAACTACTTTTTTAGTAATTCCAGGAAAAAGTTTTAAAATAGCTACATCATCTGAAAAATTAGTGTTAATTTTTAAGTCTAATTTGTCAGATTTAAGCAAATTATTATCGTCATATTTTATGCTTATTCCAACATCTGCAAGTGGAGGATAATTAGGGGAATCAAAGGCTTCAAATTGTTCTGAGTTTACTTTTACTGTTCTATTCCCTCTTAGTAATTTGTTTTCGAAATAAATACATACTTCTGTTATTTTCCCACTAACAGCTATTTCAATTGAAGTAATAAGATTTTCTTTTGCGTCGGTTCTTCGGGATCCTATTGGAATTTGACTTCCAGTAAAAACAATTGCTTTATTCAATCCTTCTATCATAAAGCTTAGAGCAGAGGCGGTGTATGCCATAGTGTCTGATCCATGTAGAACTACAAAACCATCCATTGATTCGTAATGTAATTGTATAATTTCAGCAATCTCCCTCCAATAATTTTTATCCATATTAGAGGAATCAATAACCTTTTTTAATGATGTATGGTGCACTCTAAGTTCTAGATTTTGAAGTTCAGGAAGAGAAGAAGTAAGCTTTTTAAAATCAACAGGTTTTAAAGAACTAGATTCTTTCTCTTTTTGCATTCCAATTGTTCCTCCAGTATATATTAGTAATACATTTTTCATTATAACTTAAATAAATTTCTTGCGTTTTTAGTTGTTAGTTCTCCAACTTCATTAATACTTATACCTTTGATTTCAGCAAGTTTTTCAGCAATATTTACAATATATTTACTTTCATTCCTCTTTCCTCTGTATGGAGAAGGAGTTAAATAAGGAGCGTCTGTTTCTAACAAGAGGTGTTTGATATCAATTTGTGAGATTGTTTTGTCTAATCCTGAGTTCTTAAATGTCAATACACCACCGATGCCAAGGAAAAAATTTTGTAAATCAATTACTCTATTTGCTTGTTCGTTATCTCCAGTAAAACAATGAAAAACTCCACTTAAATTTTCATCGTTTAATTCTTCAACAATTTCAATTGCTTCTGAGAAAGAATCTCTTACATGAATTACTATTGGTAGTTTGTATTTTTTAGCTAATTCTATTTGAAAACGGAATGATTCTTTTTGTATATCTAAAGTACTTTTATCCCAGTATAAATCTAATCCTATTTCTCCAACAGCAATAAATTTTTCTTTTTGTAGCATTTCCTCTACATGTAGTAGTTCTTTCTCCATAGATTGGATTTTCACATCACACGGATGTAAGCCCATCATTGGGAAACAATTTTCAGGAAACTTTTTACACAATTCTAACATAGAGTTAGTATATTCAGAACTAATGTTTGGAAGAAACATTTTTAAAACTCCTGATTGAATTGCGTTATTAATAACATCATTTCTATCGTTTGTAAATTTATTAGAATAAAGATGAGTGTGAGTATCTATAAAGTTCATACTGCAAAATTAGGATAATTTATTTAGTTTTACACTCGTGCAAAAATCATTAAAAATATTAGTAGTTAGATTTAGCTCTATTGGTGATATTGTTCTTAGTTCTCCAATAGTAAGATGTTTAAAACAGGAGCTTTCAGCAGAAGTACATTTTATCACTAAAGATATTTATAAAATTATTGTACAGAACAACCCTTATATTGACAAGGTATATTCCATTAATAGCTCAACTAATGAGATTTTGGATAGCTTAAAGAATGAAAAATATAATTATCTTATTGATTTGCACAAGAATTTAAGATCTTCTAAATTGAGAACAGTGGCAGATAATTATTTGTCATATAACAAGCAAAACTTCAAAAAGTTTCTTTTAGTAAAATTTGGAGTTGATATGCTGAGTAATAAACATACTGTTGATAGATATTATGACTCTATAAAACCTCTTGGAATAAAACAAGATGGAGAAGGATTAGACTTCTTCTTGGATGAGAAAGATAAAGTAGATATAAGTATTTATAATTCTGAATATGTTTCGTTTGCTATTGGAGGTACACATTTTACAAAGGTATTGCCAACGGACAAGATAATTAAGATATGCAACAATCAAGATAAACAAGTAATATTAGTAGGCGGTAAAGAAGATTATCTAAGGGGCGAAAGAATTGCCGCACAATGTGATAATGTTATAAATACTTGCGGTCATTTTACAATTAATCAGTCAGCATATATTGTAAAAAACTCTAAATACCTAATTACTCATGATACTGGTATGATGCATATCGCATCTGCTTTTAAAATGAAAATAATTTCAGTTTTTGGAGGAACAGATCCGCGATTGGGATTTACTCCATATTTGCCAAATCAAAATAATAAAATTATACAGATAGAGAATCTCAAATGCAGACCATGTCATCGACATGGAAAGAGTAAATGTCCTAAAGGACATTTTAAATGTATGAAAGATATAGATGTGTCTTTATTTAAATAAAGCTTTCAGCTCTGTAGCGTCTTTAGCTTTCATTTTTCCAGCTAAAATTAATGATAACTGCTTTCTTCTAAGAGCTGCTTCAAATCGTTCTTTCTCTTTTTCAGTTTCAGGTTTAACTTCTGGTACTGCTGTAGGTTTATTCATGTTGCCAACAGCAACAAATGTATAAATAGCCTCATTGCATTTTGTCTTAATTCCAGATTGAGTATCTTCTGTCCAAACATCAATGATGATTTCCATGGAAGAGTTGAAAGATCTAGAAATATTTGCTTCTAATGTCACAATGCTTGCTCGTGGAATAGGATGACCAAAAGACACATTGTTAACTGATGCGGTGACGCAAGTTCTGCCAGAATGTCTTTGTGCAGTAACTGCTGCAACAATATCCATCCAATGTAATAACCTACCCCCCATAAGATTATTTAAATTGTTTGTGTCGTTAGGAAGCACAATTTCTGTTTGAATTGTTTTAGATTCTGAAGGAGTTTTTGGAGTCATGTTATAATGATAAAATCCAGCTAGATTTATTTTTTAATTTTAATTTTTCTAATGCTATTAGAGCTTCTTCTTTTGAAATAAAACTATCATAAGAAACACGTATAAGCCCGTTTTTATTTGTCCCAATAATTTCAGAATTAAAATTTTCTGATTGTAATTTATTCATTAGATTATTAGCATTTCGTTCATTATTGAAAGCTCCCGCTACCAGGTAAAACTTCTTTTCTATAATTTTTGGATGTTCTGCTACGCTAGTGTTTTTAGTTTCTTCTGTAGTAATAGTTATCTCAAAAATTTCCTCTTTATTTTTCTCTAAGATTGGGATTTTTTCTGAAATAGAGAACAATTTGAAACTAGACATATTAGCATACACTTTTTCAATTTTTTCCTCCTGTGTAATGCTAACTAAAGATAAACCTATTATTGGTAATAAGATCGCTGCTGCTCTCCATATTTTTGCTCTTCCTTTTTTAGTAGATATTGGAGCGGTTATTACTTCAATTTTCTTTTCAATATGATTTACCTTTTTTGTTTTTTGAGAATTTAGACCAAAGGATTCTAGATTGTAATTTGTAAAAGAGTCTTGTAAAAATAATATATTATCATCTGTACCTAAAGATAGTAACCCTACATTTTTAATTCTAAATGTACGGATTTTTTTAAGCTTATCATTTATGAGCGACACATAATTGATTACTAAATCTCGAGCT
The DNA here is from genome assembly GCA_002696275.1 of Flavobacteriales bacterium. GTDB lineage: Bacteria > Bacteroidota > Bacteroidia > Flavobacteriales > BACL11. The sequence goes on along the minus strand of NZRO01000025.1, from coordinate 40,149 downwards.
TCAATATTAGAAATCCCTTCAGAGTTAGAAATATGATTTATTAATAATCCATCATTGGTTTTTAGATTTGGATTAAATAAAATTTCTTTAGATGGAGGAGAAATTATTCCTGTTGTTTCATTTAAAATTGCTGATTTATTATTTCCAATAAATCCTCCAAATTGAGGAATTATAACACAGTCATGGAGAAATAAAAGTTCCGATATATATTTAGATATTGTTTTATTCATTAAGGCAAAATTAGTCATTTTTTAAATGAAACTCGCTAATCTTTTCAATATCTTCTATCTTATCGACCGATAAAGAGTCAATCTCAGTGATTCCTATATGAATAGAATATTTATTTTCTATCCATCTTAATTGTTCTAAATTTAATTTTTTTTCATTTTCTGTAGGATTCAAATCTATAATTTCATTTAGAATGTTTGTCCTAAAAGCGTAAATACCAATGTGTTTATAGGTGTTATAATTCTCAAAGTCTTCCTCATTTAATTTTGATTCTCTTTCAAATCCTTTTACAATATTTTTCTCATCAAAAAAAACTTTTACTATATTAATGTTGGAATATGTTTCGTAATTGTCTATTTTTCTAGCCAAACTTGCAATCTGTATGTTAGTATTTTCAAACATTTTTAATAATTGAGTTATCTGATTAGGATTAATAAAAGGCTCATCTCCTTGAATGTTAACAACAATATCGTAATATTCCTCTAGCTTTCTTATGACTTCTCCACATCTATCTGTTCCACTTTTATGGTTTTTGGATGTCATCATAACATTTCCTCCAAAAGATTTTACATGAAAAGAAATACGCTCATCATCAGTAGCTACAACAACCTTATTTAACAAGTTACATTTTTGAGACTGGTCATAAACTCGTTGTATCATACTTTTTCCTAAAATATTGGCAAGTGGCTTGCCAGGAAATCTACTAGAATTGTATCGAGATGGAATGATTCCTAATATCCTCATTAAATTTTCATATTACACTGTATAGCAATAGTTCTTGGCGGTTGCATGTCTGCTGGTCTTGTCATATATTCTCGATTAAGTAAATTGTTAATGATCAATGAAAATTTTACAAAATCATTATATTGATAAGAAGTTCTTAAATCAATGATAAAATCCCCATTAGTATATTTATCTCTAGCTTCGTTAATATCTGGAATAAAAGTTCCTATTATTGGATCAGTAAACGCTAAGTCAATATTTTTCATGAAATCATTATATCTTAAACTACTTCCAAGAGAGTATTTTTTGTAGTTGATTTCAACATCACATTTTGCCACATGTTTATATCTATATTTTAAGACACTTGTGTCTGAGCTAGAGTTATTATATGTTAGATATTCAGTATTTGAACCTATGAGTATTCCTTCGTTAGTAAGAAAATATGAGTTTTCATAATATACTACATTTGGCTCTAGAGATTTAGTATTCATATATGTGTACCCTGCAAGTACATTTAGATTTAAATCCTTTGAAATTTTTCCAGTTCCAGTAAGTGAAAATTCTATTCCGCTAACTCTTGTCTTACCAACATTCACAGATTTGAATCCTACACCTTCAACGATAAGATCATTTGTTAAGGTATCTTGAGCATAATTTATAGTATCTCCCCAATTTCCAAAATTAAATTCCATCATATCATCATATTGCATTACAAAAGCAGCAAAATCGATAAAGCCAGACCAACTGCCTGCTTTTAGCCCTTGTTTAATTCCAATTTCTGAGCTCCATCCACTTTCAGGTTTTAGTTCAGGGTTTGCATAGATTTCAATTCCTGAGTAATTGGTAGAGATGAACATTTCAGCCATTGACGGGAATCGAAAACCTTGCCCCCAAGAACTTCTGAAAAAGGTAGCTTCTGCTAATTGATAATTAGCTCCAGCTCTAAATACAGGTTTATCGCTAATATATCTATTAATTGAATCACCATTAATATAATATTTTTGTTCAGAACCTACTTTAAAGTATTCATATCTCCCGCCAAAAGATAAATTTAATCTACCGATTTTTTTATCTAATTGTGTAAAAATTGCGTGATTTTGTCTGTAGTTATTCCCTTGAAACAAGTCAGACCTTGCTAGAGTCAACTCGTTTGTAGTTCCACTCGTTAAAACTAAGTTTATTTTTGGTAATTTTCTCTGCCATTTAAGATCACTAAAAAATGTTTCAGATTCATTATCTTGGTCGTTATCATTCCCATTTGTGCTATTGTCATTAATCACCTTTAAATATCTTGTTTTAAGATCAAATGTATTGTTTTCGTTGATGTATTGGATATGTGGATCTATGTTATATGTGTCTCCGTTAGTTGTGGTAATCTCATTATTTAGAGGGATATATGCTTGATCTAACCCATTCCATACAATTGCAGATCCAGTACTTTGGTAAAGGAAATTTGCATTAAGTCCGTAAGTTAATCCAGTATAAATTTTTGAATAATATTTTGAATTTAAATTCCATCTAAATCTATCTGTGATTTCACCTTCTCTATAACCTTCATCTTGAAAATAATTTCCTCCAATTGTCAAATCAAGATTATCAATTTTTCTTGAGTGAGAAAATTCAGTGCCATAAAATCGTTGATTTCTATCACCCCACCAATTAAGCTCGTCTCTCTTCGCGTTATCTATAAATCCAAAATGTGTATTGATTTTAGTATATCCAATTGAGGGATGTTTTTCAATTTCAGAGAGTTTAGGGAAAGAAGTTCTTATGTTGATTACTCCGTTAAGCGCTGAGGATCCGTAAAGTGCAGATGATGCTCCTTTTATAATCTCAACCTGATTAATATTTTCTGTAGCAATTAATTTCCATTGTACTTGTCCGGCATCTCCTGAAATTAAAGGCATATCATCTACCATTACTAATACTCTACTTCCAGCTCCATAACTCCACCCGCTCCCACCTCGAATATTTGCTTGACCATCAGTAATATTAACACCAGGAACTTGGTCCATAGCTGTTTGAATATTAGTAGTATTTTTATTTTCTATTAGACTAGGCTTAATCACCTCCATGGAAACTGTAATTTCTTCTATTTTTTGTTCAAACTTTCCAGCAGAAATAACGACAGTACCAATTTGTTGGCTTTCAGGCTTCATTTTTATGTTAAATTTAGAATATTTATCTATCTTTTTTACTACAGTTTCATATCCAATATATTTAAATGTGATGGTATTCTCTCCCTCACTTAGAACTATCTGAAATTCTCCTTCTATATTAGTAGTTGTTCCGTTTGTGTTGCTTATAATAACATTTACTCCTATTAGTGGTTCTTCAGTGTTTACATCTATTACGGTTCCGCTTATTTTCTGAGAATAAGATACTGAAATTGAGATAAGAATTAATATAAAAGAAAAATATTTTCTCATTTTTTTATACTTTAATAAGTAAACAAAGGTAAACAAATTCATCTAATCGAAAAGTGATTTAATGTTAAGATAGCTCTTTCTTGTATAATAAGGGGTTTGTTTTTTTATGAATTTACTTGGAAAATTAAAATATCTTTCGTACATTTAAAAATATTAAAAAATTAGATATGAAAAAAATCATTCAAAATTTTAGAAATGCAGATTGGGAAACAATTGGTTACTTTTTTTGGTATTGTTTATTAATGATATTTTTAATTGCATTTACAGGAGGAAAAGTTAAAAAATAAGTGAATTTTAAATATATGATACTTTCTTTTTTAGGTAAAACAAAAAAAGAAAAATGTAAAGATGTTTGTTTTTTAAAATTATACTATAAATTTGCTAAAACATTTTTAAAAACTAAACATATTTTAATATAAAATAATGGACCAAAAAGTACACGATTTTATGAATGAAGTAGCCTCTAAAAATAGAGGTGAAACTGAATTTTTACAAGCTGTAGAAGAGGTTGCAGAAGCAATCATTCCATTTTTAGAAGAAAACCCTAAATATAATAACAAAATGTTATTAGAAAGAATGGTAGAGCCAGAGAGGGTAATAATATTTAGAGTGCCATGGACAGATGATAATGGAAATACGCAAGTAAATAGAGGTTATAGGGTTGAATATAATTCTGCTATTGGTCCTTACAAAGGAGGTTTAAGATTTCACCCATCTGTAAATTTATCTATTCTTAAATTTTTAGGATTTGAACAAGTATTTAAGAATTCATTAACTACACTTCCAATGGGTGGTGGTAAAGGAGGGTCTGACTTTAATCCCAAAGGAAAATCAGATAATGAGGTAATGAGATTTTGTCAATCTTTTATGACCGAATTATGTAAGCATATAGGCCCAAACACGGATGTTCCTGCTGGAGATATAGGGGTTGGAGCTAGAGAGATTGGTTATATGTTTGGTCAGTATAAAAGAATTAGAAATGAATTTACAGGAGTGTTAACAGGTAAGGGAATAACTTGGGGAGGCTCTTTAATCCGTCCGGAAGCTACAGGATACGGAAATGTATATTTTGCTCAGAATATGTTAGAGTCTAGAGGAGATTCTTTTAAAGATAAAAGAGTTGTTATCTCTGGTTCAGGTAATGTAGCACAATATGCTTGTGAGAAAGCTACTGAATTAGGAGCTAAAGTGGTTTCGCTTTCTGATTCATCTGGATTTATATATGACCCTGATGGAATAGACGCTGGGAAATTAGCTTTTGTGATGCATCTCAAAAATGTCAAAAGAGGAAGAATTAAAGAATATGCTGATAAATATCATTGTGAATACCATGAGGGAAGACCTTGGGGAATAACTTGTGATATCGCTCTACCATGCGCTACTCAAAATGAATTGAACGAGGATGAAGCAAAGGATTTAATAGATAATGGTTGTATATGTGTTTCAGAAGGGGCGAATATGCCTTCCACTCCTGAAGCTATTGCAGTTTTTCAAGAAGCAAAAATATTATTTGCTCCAGGAAAAGCATCTAACGCTGGTGGTGTTGCAACATCAGGCTTAGAAATGAGTCAGAACTCTCTACGTCTCAATTGGACCAGAGAAGAGGTTGATTCGAAGTTGAAACAAATTATGATTGACATTCATAATTCATGTGTTCAGTATGGTAGGGTTGATGATTATATTGATTATGTTAAAGGAGCAAATATTGCTGGATTTGTCAAGGTTGCTGATGCAATGATTGACCAAGGTGTAGTATAATGCTTTTACTAAATTTTTTAACCGATAGGTTCAAATCAATAGGTTCTAAATTTTCAACAAAAGAACAAAAATCATTTACTAGTTCTTCAGTTATATTGGTTTTTATAGAACTTTTTATGGTTGTTACCGGTATACTATTAGCACTTTATATTGATAGATGGAATTCTTCCCAAAATTTTGAAAATCAATTTGAAGCAACATTAAGAATTGTTCAACAAAATTTAAAATCTGATATTTATAACTCTGACAATACGATAGCTCATTTTCACTCTAGAGATTCTTTACGTCATGATATAATGATGAATAAATTTGATCGCGAATATTATGAAAATGGTCTAAATTATTGGCAACAAGTTATAGTATATTACAATCAGTATCAAATCACTACAGATGGATATAATTTACTTCTTGACATGAAGGATGAAGTGCCAGAAAAGTATTCTGAAATTTTCAAAAAAATTAAAAAAATGTATAAGATTATTCCTACTCTTGATGAGTATAATAGTAATTTTAAAAAAATAATTTGGAATATACATGATGAATTAGCTTATTCGCACTGGTTTTGGATTGATGGTTATTATGGAAGGGTTAGTGAAGAGCAAATTGATTTTTTTATGAATGACCCTTATTACAAGGCTCTGGTTCAAAAGGTTGTTAATGCTGCAGCTTTACTTGATGGAATGGCAAGATCCCACAGAATTAAGTCTATTGATATGTATCATGAAATTAATGATTTATTAGGTGTTGTTGAAGAGGTTCCTGAAAACATTACATATATTATAGATGATTCATTATCTAAAGAATATATTGGAAATTATAAATTAGTTGATGGAGAAATGGGAAAATATTTTCCAAAACATATAATTGAAGATTCTATTTTAGAAATAGGAATAAAAGATAGGATTTTATATGTAATGATAGATGAAAAGCATTCAATACCATTATATTATTTTAAAAGAATTAATCAAAATAGAATGTATCCAATCAAGAAAAACCCTGTGTTTATTTCATCTTTTGGGTATTATGAATTTTATAAGAACGAAAAATTACGGATTGGTGCAGCTGGGCCTGAAACAATTTGGCAAAAACAATAATTTATCTGATTTCTATATTTTTATACAAAAATAAACTATCATGATTATAAACTTTAAAAAACAATTACAAACCGAGTTAGATCAAATAAAAAAGGATGGTCTTTATAAAGAAGAACGTGTAATAGTTAATCCACAAGGAACATGCATAAGGGTTAGTACGGGTGAAAATGTTTTAAACTTTTGTGCTAATAATTATTTAGGGTTATCCTCTCACCCTGAAGTTGTAAAAGCAGCTAAAGATACTTTAGATACTCATGGTTTTGGAATGTCTTCCGTTCGATTTATTTGTGGCACACAAGATATCCATATAGATTTAGAACAAAAATTATCTAACTTTTTAGGTACAGAAGATACTATTCTTTATGCAGCAGCCTTTGATGCTAATGGTGGGGTTTTTGAACCATTGTTCGGTAAGGATGACGCTATTATTTCAGACTCTCTTAATCATGCGTCTATCATCGACGGAGTTAGACTGTGTAAAGCCGTCCGATATAGATATATTAATAATGACATGTCAGATTTGGAAAAACAGTTAATTCTTTCACAAAAACAAAGAAATCGAATTATTGTTACTGATGGTGTTTTCTCAATGGATGGTTATATAGCACAATTAGATAAGATTTGTGATTTAGCAGAGAAATATAATGCATTAGTAATGGTTGATGATTGTCACGCTACAGGATTTATTGGGAAAAATGGTAGAGGCACTCATGAATATTGTGATGTTGTAGGAAGAGTAGATATCATTACTTCAACTTTGGGAAAAGCTTTAGGAGGAGCGATGGGTGGATTTACATCTGGGAGAAAAGAAATAATAGATATGCTAAGGCAAAAATCGCGACCATATTTATTTTCAAATTCATTAGCTCCGTCCATAGTTGGAGCAGCCTCAAAAGTGATTGATTTGCTTTCTGAATCTACTCATCTTAGAGATATATTAGAATATAATACTCAATATTTCAGAAAAAGAATGATCACTGCTGGATTTGATATTCCTGATGGATCTCATCCAATTACCCCTGTTATGTTATACGATTCAAAATTAGCTCAACTGATGTCCAATAAATTATTAGATGAAGGTATCTATGTGATAGGGTTCTTTTATCCGGTTGTTCCAAAAGAAAAAGCAAGAATAAGAGTTCAGATTTCAGCAGCTCATTCCAAACAAGATTTAGATAGAGCTATAGATGCTTTTGTAAAGGTAGGAAAAGAATTAGAAATAATTTATTGATAAAAGGCGGCAGACAAAAAAATAAGTGTATTTTTGCAGACCTTTTTAGCGGGATTTAAAAATAAATATTGTGGATACATTAAGTTATAAAACATTATCAGCCAATAAAGAAACAGCTAATAAACAGTGGTTTGTAGTTGATGCTGAAAATCAAATTTTAGGTAGAATGTCTTCTAAAATCGCAAAGGTTTTAAGAGGAAAATATAAAACTAATTTCACCCCTCATGCGGATTGTGGTGATTATGTAATTGTAATAAATGCCGATAAAGCAATTATGACAGGAAAGAAAATGACAGATAGAGAAATATTTTCTCATACAGGATACCCTGGAGGACAAAAGAGAATAACACCTATTCAAATGTTAGAAAAAGATGGTACATCTCTTGTAAAACATTCAGTAAAAGGGATGTTGCCTAAAAATAAATTAGGAGCCGCTATATTAAAGAACCTATACATTTATTCAGGTTCAGAACATAAACATGAAGCGCAAAAACCAAAATTATTAAATTTAAATAACCTTAAATAATATGGAAACTGTTCATACTATAGGAAGAAGAAAGGCATCTGTTGCTAGAATTTATGTGACAAAAGGAAAGGGGAATTTTATTATAAATGGAAAAGACTACAAAGAGTATTTTCCAATTGAAACTTTACAATACAAATTACACCAACCATTTAATATTGTTGAACAAGACGGAAAATATGATATAAAAGTAAACGTTAATGGTGGTGGAATTAACGGACAAGCAGATGCTATCAAATTAGCAATTGCCAGATCCCTATGTAAAATTGATGCAGAAAATAGAATAGCATTAAAAGCAGAAGGGCTTCTTACAAGAGATCCAAGAGTTGTAGAAAGAAAGAAGCCGGGACAGAAAAAAGCAAGGAAGAAATTCCAGTGGGTTAAAAGATAGAATCAAACAAATTATTAATATATGTTTAGCATCTAAACTATTAGGACAAGTAAAAACTTCTACCTATTAGTTGCTGAAATCAAAAAGAACGTAAACATGTCAAGAACAACCTTTAAAGAACTATTAGAAGCAGGTGTACATTTTGGTCACCTTAAAAAGAAATGGAATCCAGGGATGGCTCCTTATGTATTTATGGAGAAAAATGGAATCCATATTATTGATCTTAACAAAACAGTAGCTATGTTAGACCAAGCTTCTGCCGCAATGAAACAAATTGCAAGATCAGGTAAAAACATCCTTTTTGTAGCTACTAAGAAACAAGCAAAATCAATTGTTTCTGAATTTGCAGAGTCCATTAATATGCCTTATATTACCGAAAGGTGGCCAGGTGGACTGTTAACAAATTTTTCTACAATTAGAAAATCTATTAAGAAAATGGATTCTATTGATAAAATGGGAGAGGATGGTACTTTATCTACTTTATCAAAAAGGGAGAGGTTACAAATCTCTAGAACTAGAGAGAAGTTAGAAAGAAATTTAGGTTCTATTTCTAAAATGAATAGAATGCCTTCTGCGATATTTATTGTAGATATTACAAAAGAACACATTGCTGTATCCGAAGCCGCTAAGTTAGGTATACCAACTTTTGCAATGGTAGATACTAATTCAGACCCTAATACAGTTAGTTTCCCAATCCCATCTAATGACGACTCTGCAAAATCAATTAGTAAAATTTTAGAAGTAGTTGTAGGAGCTATCAAAGAAGGGTTGTCAGACAGAGAACAAGCAGATGCTAAAAAACTAAAAGAAAAGGCTGAAGAGATAAAGGCTGAAGAGATAAAGGCTGAAGAAATAACTGAAAAATAAAACTAAAAATGGCAGAAATTAAAGCAGCTGATGTAGCTAAATTAAGAAAACAAACTGGTGCAGGAATGATGGACTGTAAGAAGGCTTTAGTAGAAGCTAATGGTGATTTTGATGCGGCTATTGATGTATTAAGAAAAAAGGGACAGAAAGTTGCGGCAAAAAGAGCAGATAGAGAAGCTTCAGAAGGTGTTGCTATAACTAAGATAAATTCAGATAATACTATAGGAATTGCGATTGTATTGGCATGTGAAACAGATTTTGTTGCTAAAAATGATTCTTTTAAAAATTTAGCATCTCAGTTTGCAGACATCGCTTTAAAGCACTCAAGTAAAGAGTCATTTATGTGTGCAGATTTTGGAGGGATGACTGTTGCAGATAAATTAATTGAACAGACTGGTGTAATTGGAGAAAAGTTAGATATCTCTTCTTTTGAAAGAGTAGAGGCAAAATATGTTGGTTCTTATACTCATGGTGTGAAGATTGCTGTTCTAGTAGGTTTAAACAAAAATACAGATAATGTAGATGTATTAGCTAAAGATTTAGCGATGCAGGTTGCTTCCATGGGAGCTACAACTTTATCTTATAAAGACTTTGACCCGGAATTTGTTGCAAATGAGACAGAAGCAAGAATAGCCGCTATTGAAAAAGACAATGTTGAATTGGGAAGATTGGGTAAAACATTAAAGAATGTTCCTCAATATATCTCTATGTCTCAACTTACTGATGAAGTATTGGAACATGCTAAATCTGAGATTGAATCTCAACTACAAGCAGAAGGAAAGCCAGAGCAAATTTGGGAAAAAATAGTTCCAGGAAAGCTTGAAAGATTTATTTCGGACAACACTACATTAGATCAGGAACAATGTTTGTTAGATCAAAAATTTATTAAGGACGAAGACAAAACTGTAGATTCGTATATTAAATCGTATGGCGATATTGAGGTGAGTTCATTTAAAAGAGTGTCTTTGGGATAACGAAACATAAAGTTACAAATCTTTAAAAACCACCTATTTAGGGTGGTTTTTTTATTTTTAAAAAGATTCATCAATATTTTTCAATTTCTCTTATTTACGTATCTTTGGGCAACTTTTTAAATACATATGAAATATAATAGAATACTTTTAAAGCTTAGCGGCGAAGCCTTAATGGGAGATCAAAATTATGGAATTGATTCAGCTAGATTAGCAAATTATGCTGCTGAGATAAAACAAATAGTAGAGAAAGGAATACAGGTTGCTGTTGTTATTGGAGGTGGTAATATTTACAGGGGTATTCAGTCTGAAGGTGCAGGTTTTGATAGGGTTCAAGGCGATTATATGGGTATGTTAGCAACTATTATCAATGGAATGGCTCTCCAGTCGGCTTTAGAATCTATTGATGTTCAAACTAGACTTCTTACCGCTATAAGAATGGAGCAAGTAGCCGAGCCATATATTAGAAGAAAAGCAACAAGACATTTAAGTAAGAATAGAGTTGTTATATTTGGTGGAGGTACCGGAAATCCATATTTTACGACTGATACAGCCGCTACACTAAGAGCAATAGAAATTGAGGCAGATGTAATTTTAAAAGGAACAAGAGTAGATGGTATATTTACTGCAGATCCTGAGAAGGATTCTTCCGCAACTATGTATGAGTCTATATCATTTGATGAGGTATTTCAAAAGGAATTAAGTGTTATGGATTTAACAGCTTTTACTTTATGTAAAGAAAATAATTTGCCAATAAAAGTGTTTAATATGAATATTAAAGGAAATCTGCAGAAAGTATGTGATGGACACAATGTAGGTACATTAGTGAATTTTTAAAAATATTATTATGAATGAAGAAATTGAATTAATATTAGATGTTGCTGAAGAGCAAATGCAAGAGTCTATCTCTAGATTAGAGATGGTACTTTCAAAGATTAGAGCTGGAAAAGCTTCTCCTCAAATGTTATCAGCAGTAAAGGTTGATTATTATGGAGCAATAACTCCTTTATCTCAAATGGCAAATATAAATACTCCAGATTCTCAAACAATCTCTATTCAACCATTTGATAAATCCGTAATGGGAGATATTGAAAAAGCAATTGTAGAAGCAAATTTAGGTCTAAACCCTATGAATAATGGAGAATTAATTTTAATCAATGTTCCAGCATTAACTGAGGAAAGAAGAAAAGAATTGGTAAAACAGGTGAAGTCAGAGACAGAAAATTGTAAGGTAAGCATTCGTAATTCAAGACAAAAAGGAAATGAAGAAGTAAAAAAATTGGCTAAAACTGGCTTATCTGAAGATATTGCTAGAGATGCAGAATCTAGTATACAGAACTTGACAGATAAATTTATATCTAATACAGATAAAATATTTTCGGAGAAAGAAAAAGATGTAATGACAATCTAACTCCTAAAATAATTTATATGTAGGGATTCTTCGAGTCCTTTTTTACTTTTAAAAGTATCCTAAATGATTAAAGTTTCAGATATAATTCTTAAAGGTAGGTTTGTTGTAATCCTCTTGTTAATCGCTATAACGACTCTTATGTATTATTTAGCAAGAGATGTTAAGATGTCTTACCAACATGCTCAAATATTACCTGCTGATAGTCAGATTCAGATTGATTTTAATGATTTTAAATCAGAATTTGGAGAAAGTATAAATACAATGGTAATTGCTGTTCGGGATGTAGAATTCTTTACCAAAGAACATCTTTTTGCTTGGCATAGATTTGGGTTAGAAATAGAAAGTTTAGAAGGGGTTAATGCAGTTTTAAATATTACTCAACTTCCTATTCTTCAAACAGATTCTACTAAAAAGAAATTTATATCCTCACATTGGTATCATCCTGACATGACATCCCTTCAGATAGATTCTGCTTTACAGATTTTCCAGGATCAAAAGATTTACGAAGGCATGTTATATAATAAAAATGTCTATTCTGCTCTAATGCTTGTAGATATTGATAAAGAAGTTTTAGGAACACCAGATAGAAAATTTTTAATAGATTCTATAGTTGATTATGGTGAAGAATATAGTAAGACCTTAAATTTAGATGTAAGATATTCAGGAATGCCATATCTGAGAACTATTGATTCGATAAAAGTGAAAGATGAAATATCAGTCTTTATAATACTCACCTTATTAATTACTTCATTAATTTTATATGTTTTCTTTCGTTCTTTTAAGGCTACATTAATATCTATGATTGTAGTGACTATAGGGGTGTTGTTTTCTTTTGGTGTAATGGGGTTTTTTGGATATAACGTAACGATTCTTACTGCATTAGTACCTCCTGTTGTTATTGTAATAGGAATACCTAATTGTATTTATCTTATAAATAAATACCACACAGAATACCGGAAAAATAATGATAAGAGTAAATCTCTAAATTTAATGATTAGTAAGATTGGAAATATTACTTTACTTACAAACTTAACAACTGCATCTGGTTTTGCGGCATTCGTTCTTACAAAAAGCGAAACTCTTCAAGAATTTGGATTAGTAGCAGCTCTTAGTATCATATTTATATATATATTATCTATTTTATTAATTCCAATTTGGTTTTCTTTCTTTCCTTCTCCAAAATTAAGACATACTAGACATCTCGATAGAAGATGGGTTAGATCAGTGGTTTTGACTTTGTCATCATGGGTTAAAAATAAAAGAAGGGTAATTTATATAACTTCTAGTATTTTAACTATTGTTGGTTTTACTGGTTTAATACTAGTGGAAACTACTGGAAACATTACAGATGATCTTTCTAGAAACGGAGATTTGTATACAGATTTACAATTTTTTGAAAAGAATTTTGGAGGAGTTATGCCTCTTGAAATAATTATTGATGCTAAAGATACAAATGCTATTCATAAAGCTTCATTCATGTCGAAAGTACAACAACTTCAGGATGATTTAGAAAAGTATGAAGTGTTTTCACAGCCACTATCATATATAGAATTTATTAAGTATGCAAATCAAGCGTTTAAGCAGGATGGATCAAAATATTATGTTCTCCCACAAAGAAGAGATTTAGGAAGAATCTCTTCTTTAATTAGAAAGTCAGATTCATTAAATAATTTGGATGTAAAATTAACAGACAAAATAAATTCAAAAGCAAGAATTACTTTAAGGATGAATGATTTAGCAACCCCTGAAATGGATACAATTTTAAGTGAATTACGCCCTAAAATAAATTCCATTTTTCATCCTGATAAATATAATGTAATTGTTACTGGTTTTAGTAGAGTCTTTCTAGAAGGGACTAAATTCTTAGTTGGTAATTTAGTATATAGTTTATTATTAGTTATCTTACTGATTTCTGTTTTTATGGCTTGGATGTTTCGATCTTTACGGATGGTAATTGTCTCGTTAGTCCCCAATCTTTTACCATTACTTTTAACTTCAGCCATTATGGGATATTTTTCTATTCCTATTAAACCATCTACGATTTTAGTTTTTAGTATTGCCTTTGGGATTTCAGTAGATGATACTATTCATTTTTTAGCAAAATACAGACAAGAATTACTCGAAAGTAATTGGAATATTAGAAAATCTGTTTTTAAGGCTTTAGAAGAAACAGGTGTAAGTATGGTTTATACTTCTATTGTCTTATTCTTTGGATTTTTTGTTTTTGTTGCATCTGATTTTGGAGGAACAGTTGCTTTAGGGATGTTAGTTTCTATTACCTTGTTTTTTGCAATGTTATCTAATTTATTACTTTTACCAGCATTATTATTAACTCTTGAAAGATTGATAACTACTAAGGCTTTTAAAGAACCGTTATTAGATATTTTTGATGAGGAAGAAGATATTGATTTAAACAAACTAAAAGTTAAGCGAAAATAAAATGAAAGGAATAATTTTAGCAGGCGGATCAGGAACAAGATTACACCCTCTTACATTAGCGGTAAGTAAACAAATGATGCCTATCTATGATAAGCCAATGATATACTATCCGTTAACAACTTTAATGTATTCTGGAATAAATGAGATATTAATTATTTCTACTCCCCATGATTTACCATTATTCAAAAAATTATTAGGAGATGGTAGTAGAATAGGGTGTAAATTTGAATATAAAGTTCAAGATGTTCCAAATGGTTTGGCACAAGCTTTTATAATTGGAGAAGAATTTATAGGTGATGATAAAGTTTGCTTAATCTTGGGAGATAATATTTTTCAAATGAAAATTAAAACATTGGCAGATTGCGAAGATGTAGAGGGTGGAATTGTATTCGGTTATCATGTCAATGATCCTCAACGATATGGTGTTGTGGAGTTTGATGAAAATTTTAAAGCTCTTTCATTAGAAGAAAAACCTTCTATTCCTAAATCAAATTATGCGGTTCCTGGGTTGTATTACTACGATAATTCAGTGGTAGAAATTGCTAAAAATATAAAACTATCTGCTAGAGGAGAGTACGAAATTACAGATGTCAATAAGGAATATTTAAAAAGAGGTGTATTAGATGTAAGAGTTCTTGGTAGAGGAACCGCTTGGTTAGATACAGGGACATTCTCGTCTCTAATGCAAGCAAATCAGTATGTGCAAGTAATTGAGGAAAGGCAAGGAAGAAAAATTGGATGTATTGAAGAAGCAGCTTACAGAATGGGATATATAGACAAAAATCATCTATTAGATATTGCAGAACCTCTAATTAAGAGTGGTTATGGAGAGTATCTAGTAAATTTATTGGATAAGGAATGAAATCTATTCAAGAATTACAACTTTTAATACAAGAGGAGTTAAAGACAATTTACTTTCCTGCAAACCCAAAAAATTTATATGATCCAATTAAATATGTTATGGGTATTGGAGGTAAAAGAATTAGGCCTGTTCTCACATTAATGGCCCATCAAATTTTTAATTCAGACATAGAGAAATCTGTAAAAGCAGCTGTTGCAATTGAGATCTTTCATAATTTCACTTTATTACATGACGACATAATGGATGAAGCGCCCTTAAGAAGGGGTGTAAAAACAGTTCATGAAAAGTGGGATAAAAATTCCGCAATTCTCTCTGGTGATACTATGTTGGTACAATCCTACAATTTATTAATGTCTGTTGAAGATATTTATTTAAGAGAGGTTCTAAATACATTTAATAAAGCCGCTATAGAGGTATGTGAAGGACAACAATGGGATATGGATTATGAAAATAGAGAAGTTGTTTCTATAAAAGAATATTTAAAAATGATTGAGTATAAAACATCCGTGTTGCTTGCAGCATCTTTAAAAATAGGAGCAATAAATGGGGGGGCGACCAAAGAAGAATCAAATCATCTTTATGAGTTTGGTAAAAATATGGGAATTGCTTTTCAATTAAAGGATGATTTGCTAGATACTTTTGGAGATCCAGGAAATTTTGGTAAACAGTTAGGAGGTGATATTATTTCAAATAAAAAAACTTATTTGTATTTGAAAGCATTAGAACTTTCAGATGAATATCAAAAAGAAAGATTAATTTACTATTTTTCCAACACTATAGAAAGAGACCAGAAAATAGAAGCGGTCAAAAAAATCTTTAGTAACTTAGAGATACCTGCACAGACAACTAAATTAATGGAACAATATCATAAAAGAGCTTTATCTCATTTAGACTCTATTAATTCAGATGCTAAAAAACCCTTGTATACCTTTTCAGAGTTATTACTAAAAAGAATTTCATAATGAAAATAATAGAATTAGATCTGAAATGAAAACATCTATCTTTCATTTACAGAAATGTTGACTTAAATGATTAAAAACAGAGACTTGAAAAAGATAATTCAAGCGAATTATATCTCAGGCCATTAAAATCAGCGGTATTTAACAACGTATATGAATAAAAATAGATAATTTTGCTAACTAAATTTAGTTATAAATAATGGATAAGTTTTCCTTTTTAGGATCCGTACATACAGGATGGGTTGAAGAGATGTATGATAAATATCTCCAAGATCCTCAAAGTATAGAAGAAGATTGGGTTAATTTTTTTCAAGGTTTTGACTTTGCAAAAGAGGTTTATTCAGAAGCGGATGTTCCACAATTTTTTCAGAAAGAATTTAAGGTAATTAATCTTATTGACGCCTACAGAAAAAGTGGACATTTATTTACCAAAACAAACCCTGTTAGAGAAAGAAGGAAATATTCTCCTACTTTAGATTATAAAAATTTTGGATTAGAAGAGTCAGATTTAGATATTGAATTTCAAGCTGGAGAACAGGTGGGTATTGGGCCATCATCTTTAAAAGTAATTATTGAGCATCTAGAAAAAGTTTACTGTCAATCTATAGGGATAGAGTATATGTATATTCGTGATCCCAAAGAGATAGATTGGATTAAAAATAGACTTCATCAGAATTCTAATACTCCAAAATTTCAAACAACTCAAAAGAAACATATTTTACATAAATTAAATCAGGCGGTTGCATTTGAAAACTTCTTACACAAGAAATTTGTAGGGCAAAAAAGATTCTCTTTGGAAGGAGCCGAATCTTTAATTCCCGCTTTAGATGCACTTGTAGAGCACAGCTCGGAACTAGGTGTGGAGGAGTTTGTGGTGGGAATGGCTCACAGAGGTAGGTTAAATGTATTGGCAAATATTTTTAATAAGACTTACAAAGAGATTTTTTCTGAGTTTGAAGGAAAATTGTATGAGGATGAAGATATCGCTGGTGATGTAAAATATCACTTAGGGTTTACCTCAGTCCAAAAATGTAATAATGGAAACGAGATAAAGTTAAATCTTACCCCGAATCCTTCTCACTTGGAAGCAGTTGATCCTGTAGTTGAAGGTATTACAAGAGCAAAACTAGATAATGAGTATAAAGGAAATGTAGACAAAATTTTACCTGTTCTTTTACATGGAGATGCAGCATTTGCTGGACAAGGTGTGGTATATGAAGTTATACAAATGTCTCAGTTAGATGGTTATCAAACTGGAGGAACAATACATATTGCGGTAAATAACCAAGTAGGGTTTACTACAAATTATCATGACGCTAGATCGAGTACTTATTGCACGGATGTCGCTAAAGTTACCTTATCCCCTGTATTACATGTAAATGGAGATGATGTAGAAGCGGTTGTCCACGCTCTCCAGCTTGCAGTTGAATATAGACAGAAATACCACAAGGATGTATTTATCGATTTATTATGTTACCGAAAATACGGTCATAATGAAGGTGATGAGCCAAGGTTTACTCAACCTTTATTGTATGAGGCAATTTCAAAACATAAAAACCCTAGAGAGATTTATAAGGAGAAATTGATGAATGAGGGAGTGGTTGAGGCAACTATCGCAAAAGAGTTAGAACAAGATTTTCAGAATTTATTGCAAGACAGATTTGATGAAGCAAAGGAAATAGAAAAAGCAAAAATTACTCCTTTCCTAAAAGAAGAATGGCAAGAGATAAAAAGAAATCTTGAAGAATATTTTGAAGGATCAACTGCAACAAATATTAGTAAGAAAAAACTCAAAGATTTAGCAAAATACTTATATGATATTCCACAGGCGGATAAACTTTTTAAGAAAACAAGAAAGTTATTGTCTGACAGAAAAAAAATGGTAGAAGAAACTAATAAGTTAGACTGGTCAATGGGAGAACTTCTAGCATATGCCTCATTATTAGATGAAGGTCATAATGTTCGGTTAAGTGGTCAGGATGTTGAAAGAGGCACTTTTTCACACAGACATGCTATATTGAAGGTTGAACATTCTGAGGAGGAGGTTTGTCCTTTAAATAATATTAGTGATAACTCTAGTTTTGAAGCCTATAATTCTTTACTATCAGAATATGGAGTACTTGGTTTTGATTATGGATTTTCTATGGCACGACCAAATGACTTAACTATTTGGGAGGCTCAATTTGGAGATTTTTCTAATGGAGCTCAGATTATGTTAGATCAGTTCATTTCTTGTGCTGAGGATAAATGGAAAGTGATGAGTGGGTTGGTTATGTTGTTACCACATGGTTATGAAGGACAGGGAGCAGAACACTCTTCTGCTAGATTAGAGAGATATTTACAGTTATGTGCTAAGTATAATATGCAGATTGTAAATTGTACTACTCCTGCCAATTTCTATCATGTTTTAAGAAGACAGTTAAAAAGAGATTTTAGAAAGCCATTAGTCGTATTTACTCCTAAGAGTTTATTAAGACATCCTAAATGCGTTTCTACTATTGATGATTTAGCGGATGGGATGTTTGAAGGAATTATTGATGATGATATTGTTCCAAAATCAATTGATAGATTAGTTCTTTGTAGTGGAAAAATATATTATGAGTTATTGGAAAGGAGAGAGCAAGAGAATGCTTGTAATATTGCTATTGTTAGGATAGAGCAATTATACCCATTAGATAAATCACTCATAAAAGAGCTGATAGAAAAGTATAATGCTAAAGAGTTACTTTGGGTACAAGAAGAACCAGAAAATATGGGAGCTTGGACCTTTATTTTATCTGAGTTAAGATTATTAGGAATTGATGTGATTGCAAGAGATGCCTCAGCAGCAACTGCCACTGGCTCAAGTAAGACATCAGCTGTAGAACAAAAAGAAATAATTAATAAAGTTTTTAAAAAATAAGACATGTTATTAGAAATGAAAGTACCGAGTCCGGGAGAATCAATATCTGAGGTTGAGATTGCGGAATGGTTAGTGGAAGATGGAGAGTATGTAGAAAAAGATCAATCCATTGCAGAAATAGATTCTGATAAAGCAACATTAGAATTACCTGCTGAAGAAAGCGGAATTATTAAAATTGTTGTAGGAGATGGAGAAACTGTTGCCGTTGGTGATGTGGTATGTATTATTGATACCTCTATAAAAGGGGAGTCTAAGGTAAAATCAAATCAAGATGAAGTTATTGAAGCTCCAAAATCAGTTGTAAAATCTACTGTAGATTTAGGTGGAGTAAAAGCAACTCCATTAGCATCTGCTATAATTAGTGAGCACGATATTTCAACAAAGGATGTAAAAGGAACTGGTGAGGCGGGAAAAATTACAAAGAGTGATGTTATAGACGCAATAAATGGAATATCAACAGATGGACCAAGAGGAACTTCTAGAAAGAAGATGTCATCCTTAAGAAGAAAAATTGCAAGTAGACTGGTTACTGTAAAAAATGAAACGGCAATGCTTACTACTTTTAATGAAGTAGATATGACTGCTATTTTTGAAATCAGAAAGCAGTATAAAGACCAATTTAAAGAGAAATATGCAGTTGGATTAGGATTTATGTCTTTCTTTACAAAAGCGGTTACTACTGCTCTGCAAGAGTTTAAGGATGTTAACGCAATGATTGATGGTAATGAAGTGATTCATCATAATTATGTTGATATAGGAATTGCGGTAAGCGCTCCAAAAGGATTGATGGTTCCTGTAGTTAGAAATGCAGAACTGATGAATTTCCAAGAAGTAGAATCTGAAATAAAGAGGTTGGCGGTAAAAGCCAGAGATGGAAAGATCACCATTAATGAAATGTTGGGCGGTACTTTTACTATTACTAATGGAGGTGTATTTGGTTCTATGCTTTCTACTCCAATAATTAATCCCCCTCAATCGGCAATTTTAGGAATGCATAATATTGTAGAACGTCCAATTGCGATTGAAGGAAAAGTAGAAGTTAGACCAATTATGTATGTAGCTCTTTCTTACGATCATAGAATAATTGATGGTAGAGAGTCGGTTGGTTTTTTAGTAAGAGTTAAAGAATGTTTAGAAAATCCTTCAGAACATTTAATGGGTGGTGATATAGTAAGATTTTTAGGATTATAGTGTATTTTATATAACACTTCGTTACTCCTTACATTTGAATATCATTACAAAGTATCTGTTTAATTTATTTAGATAAGTATGCGAAATAAAATAAAACGGTATCTTCAAATAATCCTAGAGTTTCAGCATTAACACTTTCATCTTCTAAATTAATAACTTCACCTGTTCCTCCAAATAATTCTTCACAAAGTTCCCAGTTTAAAATTAAATAGCGATTAAATATATCTTTTATTTTTTCAATATTTTCATATAGTTCATCTGAAGGAAAATTTCCTGTTATAGAATGTTGATGATAGTCTTTTATTTGTTTTATAAGAGTATGATTGTCTTTTATGTTATCATAAAAAAAAACTTCTATTTCTTGTATTTCGTTATCAGTAAACGGAAATGGAATCATGCTTCGGTTAGTTCCAGATCCAGATAATAATTTACTATTCATTATAAAATCTATAGCAGCTTTATCAAAATTTGATACAAAAGTTTTTCCTTGATCAGTTTTAAATTTTAGACTCATAATTTAAATTTTTATATTATTCAATTGATAGATTATATCTTAGTTTTATGAACTCTTTCACAGAATCTTCATCTTCTGTATTCTTACCCTCTTCTTGCATGTCATTACGAATATCACATAAATCATCACAAACTACTACACCTTCTTTTGTATTCACATATAGTTCAATATCAACACCTGAAGATCCTCTTCCATCAACAAAATTACCTTCTAAACTATCTATATAATCATCATTTTCAGGGTTTTCATATTCATAACATTTAATTAATCCCTCTTCAAAAGCTTCATCCTCATATATTGCTTTTAAATATTCTTCTTTAAACTCATACTCAAGCTCAAATGATTCGTACTCCCAATTACCTTCTTCATAAGATTGTGCAGTATGAAAAAACAGATCATTAGGATCTCCTACATGCTCTTCCCCTATTTCTGCTAGTGGATAATTATATTCTCCATCAACTTGAATAGTTTCTTCACTACCATCAGGAAATACAACAGTATCTACTAGTGATGTAGGTAAAAAGTTGTGATGACAATCATCATAACTATAGAAATCAGAATATATATAGGAACTCCAAGAATCTTCTCCAGACATAATAGCTGTGACGAGAGAATCAATATCTACACTTCCCGCTACATCTTCAATAATCCCATATCCATAAGTCTTTATCGAATATGAATCATATTCTATAGGGTAAGTATTTTGATCTGATATTAATTCATTAATCTTTTCCTTATCTTTTTTATCAGTATTAGGGTTGACTAAAAGGCCTTTGAGTATATAACGATCTCCGGTTTTAATTAATTCCTGTATAGTCTGTTTATTAATTTTAGAGTGAGACGCAGCTGCTTCACGAACCCACCTATAATCATCTTCTAGAAGATTACTAATTATTGATTCTGGTGTATTAGAGTGTAAAGCAATAGATTTACGTAAGATACTACTGTTATAATTTTCTTTATCTTTACTCATAGATTCTAATAAATCAACTTCAACATCTGAATCTTGTAATAAATTTAATTTAAAATTGTAGTCTATTTTAATATTAGAATGTTCTAATATTTTATTTGCTAATTCAATAGATTTTAAATATATACTAGATATATTTCTGTATTTATTTTTTTTTACATCTGTATAAACCCCTTGAGCATTGTGTAGATTATTCTTCCATTCTCCTTCATATTTATCTCCACTTTTCCAAGTATAAGTTCCTTTACCATTTTGCTTATCATCTGCCCAATCTCCTTCATATTTATTTCCATCTGTCCAAGTATAAGTTCCTTTACCATTAAAGTTACCATTCTTAAATTCTCCTTCGTATTTATTTCCAGAACTAGACACATAGGTTCCAAAACCATTTCTTTCATCATCCTTATATTCTCCTACATATTTTGCTCCACTTTTCCAAGTAAAAGTTCCTTTACCATTTTGCTGGCCATTCTTCCATTCACCTACATATTTATTTCCATTAGCCCAAGAATAAGTTCCTTCACCTTCTTTCTTGTTCTTTACCCATTGTCCTTCATATTTCTCACCGTCTAGGAAATCCATCACAGCATAACCCTCTACAAGTCCGTTGATAAAATCACCTGTTATAACTGGTCCATTAACAATAGTATAAACACCTTTTCCATCAAAGACTCCATCCTTAATTTCTCCTACATATTTATTTCCATTATCATAAATATATGTGCCTTTTCCTGTATATGAATCATTTAGCATTTCTTTTGTTATTTTTCTTTCTAGATTTTCTGACATTTTATAAATATGTGTATTGTGTTTTATTAACAAATATAACAAGAAATTTTAAATTTTGAAATATCTCATTATGTCAGTATTATCCAGAAATTTCTTTAAATTTGCTTTGTGAAAAGTAATTTAAAGAAAGAGATTTGGCTGTTCATTTCATCCTTTGGGATTATGTTTGCTGTTCTCTCTTGGCTACAGGAATCAGAAATATTATCTAGTGAATTAGGTTGGTTGAAAGGCTTCCTTGCATTAATTGCTGGTTTTTTACTATATCTAATATTTAGAAAGTCTAATTAATTTTTTAGGTTTTTTTAGTTGATTAGTTCTTATTTTTGGAATACAATTCTTTAAATCTGCCACGTTTCTCCACTTTGTAATAACTCATCTACTGAATTAAACTCTGCATTCTCTTTTTCGTATTCTAATTGAGAAAGTACACCGCTATCAAAAGTAGGTCTGTCTACCGCTCTTATAATACCAAGTGCAGCAGGAAATTCTGGAGGTCTCATTCGTGCCAACATCATATGTAAGGTAGGATCTTGTTCTTTTGCATTATGCACTAAAATATCATCTTCAGTCATTCCATTTTCTCCAATTGTTACAACTTCTAATTTAAATCCATTCAATACTATTCCTTTATTCAATTCTGCACCAAAAAGCATTGGTTTACCATGCTCTAAAATAAGTTGAGACTCATGTTTCACTTCTTTTGCTGTAATAGGAGCAAATGTTTTATCGTTAAAAATAACACAGTTTTGTAATATTTCAATCAAGGAAGTTCCTCTATGACTTTCTGCTTCCACAAAAATCTTTTGCATTAACTTAGGATTAGTATCTACTACTCTTGCGAAGAAAGATCCTTGAGCTCCAATAGCTAGATCGGAAGGAGAAAACGGTTCATCAGTAGTTCCATGAGGATTTGATTTTGTTTTTATACCTTTTTTAGAAGTAGGAGAAAACTGTCCTTTTGTTAATCCATAAATTTCATTATTAAAGAGTAAAATATTAATATCAATATTTCTTCTTAAAGCATGTATAAAATGATTCCCTCCAATAGCTAAAGCATCTCCATCTCCTGTTATTTGCCATACACTTAGATTAGGATTTGCTAGTTTCATTCCAGTAGCAAAGGCAGGGGCTCTTCCATGAATGGAATGAAAACCATAAGTATCCATATAATAAGGGAAACGAGAGGAACATCCAATACCCGAAATAAATACAAAATCTTCTTTTTTTCTCTTCAATTGAGGAAGAGCTTTTTGCATGGACCTTAATATTGCGTAATCACCACATCCAGGACACCATCTTACTTCTTGATTACTTGAAAAATCTTTATTTGTTAAATCTTCCATATTATTCTTCTAGTAAAGTTTTAAAATAAGACTCTAATTCTATCGTTGTAAATGGAAGTCCTTGTAATTTGTTGTATTGTTCAAATTCAATACCCTGAAAATTCATTCTTAAATAATTTGCAAACTGACCAGAATTTAATTCGCATACAACAATCTTTTTAAATTTTTTTAATATATCTCCTGTATTTTTTGGTAAAGGATTAATGTAATTAAACTGACAAAGAGCAATATTCTGCCCCTCTTTTATTAGATTATCTACAGCAGAATACAAGGAACCATAAGTTCCTCCCCAACCAACAACTAGTAACTCCGCATCCTCCATTCCAAATATTTTCTGATTTGGTATTGCATCTGAAATTCTTTTTATTTTTTCAGCTCTAAGAGAACACATATTCTCATGATTTTTAGGATCATAAGATACATTTCCTGTAATATCTTCCTTTTCTAATCCGCCAATTCTATGTTCTAATCCTTTGGTTCCGGGGATTGCTATTTTTCTAGAGAGTGTATTATTATCTCTTTGATATGGTTGGTATTCTTCCCCTTCTTTAGCAATATTGGGCTTAATAGCTGGCATATCAGAACAATATTTTATTTTCCATGGTTCAGCCCCGTTACCTAGATATCCATCAGAAAGTAACACTACAGGAGTATTATACTCTAATGTAATTTTGGACGCCATATATGACCAGTCAAAGCAATTTGCAGGAGTTGAACATGCTAAAACTACAGATGGACTTTCTCCATTTCTTCCGTATAGAGCTTGAAATAGATCAGATTGTTCTGTTTTTGTAGGTAGTCCAGTTGACGGCCCTCCTCTTTGCACATCTACAACAACTAAAGGAAGTTCTGTCATTATTGCTAGCCCCAGAGCTTCTCCTTTTAATGCAAAACCAGGACCTGATGTTGTTGTGATACCTAGATTTCCGGCAAAACTGGCTCCAATTGCAGAACAAATACCAGCAATCTCATCCTCTGCTTGAAAAGTTTTAACTCCAAGGTTTTTATGTTTTGCAAGCTCATGTAGAATATCAGATGCTGGTGTTATTGGATAAGAACCTAGAAATAATTCTTTATTAGCATTTTGAGATGCAGCGAGAAATCCCCAAGCAATTGCCTGGTTTCCCATTACGTTTCTATAGGATCCTTTTTCCAAATTTGCAGACAAAACTGTATAAGAAGAAGATAAAGCCTCAATAGTATCGGCAAAATTATAGCCAGCATGTAAAACTTTTATATTTGCTTCTACAACATCTGCTCGTTTTTCAAATTTCTTTTTTAGGAAGTTTTCGGTTTGTTCCATGGGTCTATTAAACATCCAATAAACTATCCCTAAAGCAAACATATTTTTTGCTCTACCAATACTTTTACCATCTAAGCCTGAGTCTTTAAGTGTTTCTCTTGTAAGTTTTGTTATAGGAGCTTCAATTATATTAAATCCTTCAAAAGAACTGTCTTCCAAAGGAGAGTTTTCATATCCAGCTTTTGCAAAATCTTTTTTTGTAAAAGAATCAATATTTACAATTATTGTGCCACCTTTTTTTATCCAGCTTTTATTTGCTTTTAATGCAGCTGGATTCATCGCTACTAAAACATCAGCAATATCTCCAGGCGTATTAATGTCAATTCTACCTATATGAATCTGAAACCCAGAAACACCAGCAACAGTACCCTGAGGAGCTCTAATTTCAGCGGGATAATCGGGAAAAGTAGCTAGGTCATTACCTAATAAAGCAGAAGTATCGGTAAATTGAGTCCCGGTAAGTTGCATTCCGTCACCAGAATCTCCAGCAAATTTAATTACAACTTTTTCTAAATCAACTACTTTAGTATTGTCCATTATTAGGATAGGTAGAATTTAATGATTGCAAAAATACAAAGCTTGATTGTACTTTATGTTATGATTACTATTTTTTTTGTACGCAATTTAGAATCAGAATAAATTATTTTTGAATTTTGAATCATAAAAAAAAATATATATTTTTGTAAAATAAAAATTAAAAAATGGCAATTAAAATAACAGATGATTGTATTAATTGTGAGGCTTGTGAGCCAGAATGTCCAAACAATGCAATTTATGCACCAGAAGAAAACTGGAAGTTTTCTGATGGTACAACTATGCAAGATGATGATGAACATGAAGCTTTTTCAGATGAGTTCTTCTATATAGCGACAGATAAATGTACAGAATGTAAAGGGTTTAATGAAGAACCTGCATGTGCTGCAGTATGTCCAGTTGATTGTTGTATTCAAGACGAAGATAATGTTGAAACAGAAGAAGAATTACTTGCTAAAAAAGATAAGCTTCACGCATAAAATTCTTATAAAGTATATTAAAAAGGGTCAGATTTCTGATCCTTTTTTTTTATCTTGCAACTACTTTTACAATTTTGTCTCCCATTTTTTGTTTTAGTAATCCTTCAATTCCTTGTTTAAGAGTTACAGTTGAGGAAGGACAACCATTACATGCGCCACTTAGGGTTACACTAACTATTCCATCTTTAAATGAATGTAATGTTATAGATCCTCCATCTCCCTCAACAGCAGGTCTTATATATTCATCCAACAAATCAGCAATTTCTTTTTCTGATCCCTCAAATTCTGTTTCTTCTTCTATTTTTACTTCTTTTACAGATTCAGAATTTTCTTTAATAGTAGTAGTTATAGATTCAGTGTGATTAATAATCTCTATAGAATTTAGAAAATCCGTAATATAAGTCCTTAATTGAAGAGCAATATCTTGCCATTCTACATCTTCAGTTTTTGTAATAGAAACAAAGTTTGAACTAATAAAAATACTCTTAACAAAAGGAAGTTTAAATAATTCGTATGCAATAGGAATTTTTTTCGATTCAGAAGGATTTAATATTTCTAAGCTTTTATCTGCAAGCATACGATTACTAACAAATTTCATCACTTCTGGATTAGGAGTGCTTTCTGCATATATACTATAGTTCATAAATCTTATTTTTTACATTTGCAAAAATACTAACAATATTATTATGGCACTAATAAAAGAGGTAAAAGGAATCTTTCCAGTTTTTGGAGAAAATATTTATTTGGCAGAAAACGCTACAGTGGTTGGAGATGTTAAAATGGGAGACAACTGTAGTGTATGGTTCCAAACAGTTATTAGAGGAGATGTAAATTCCATTGAAATAGGTAATAAGGTAAATATTCAGGATGGCGCAGTTGTACATTGTACATATAAAAAGGCCTCAACTATAATTGGAAACAATGTTTCTATTGGACATAACGCAATAGTCCATGGCTGTACTATTAAAGATAATGTATTGATTGGAATGGGGTCTGTTATTATGGATGGAGCAATTATTGAAAGTAATTCTATTGTAGCAGCAGGATCAGTAGTGTTGGAGGGAACTGTTGTGAATTCTGGTACTATTTTTGCTGGAGTACCCGCAAACAAAGTAAAAGATTTAGATGAGGAAAGGATTAATAGATTGATTTCTGGAATTTCAGAAAATTATGTGTTGTATTCTTCTTGGTTTATAGATGAAGATTAACTTCTTCTAATTTTACTTCTTCTTTAAAAAAGAATCTTGCACTTTTTTCAAAAGATTCAGTATAATTGGAAACATAAAAATGATGCTCCATGACTTTTGTTTCCTTTAATAAATTTTCTACTTTTAAGTATTCTGTAATATGATTAGCAACAATCTTAGCGGAGTCAATAACATTTACTTTCCCTTTATAATATTCATTTATTTCATTCTGAATTAATGGGTAATGTGTACAAGCTAAGATTAAATGATCAATATTCTTTAATATAGGGTCTGAGAGATAGTTTGAAATTACTTTCTTACTTATTTCTTCATTAACAAATCCTTCTTCTATCATTGGAGCTAATAAAGGAGTTGTCAAAGAACTTACATTTGCACTATTACATAATTCTTTTATTTTATTTGTATAGATTCCCGACCTTATAGTTGCTTTTGTTCCGATAACCCCAATGTTATAATTAGCACATACTTTTACAACTTCTTTTACAACGGGGTCAATTACATTAAACACTTTCTTATTGTCTGAGTAGTTTAAGACACTATTATCTGAAACGGAAGATGCAGAGTTACACGCAATTACAATAACTTTACAATTCTTTTTAATCAAAAATCGAATTATTTTTCTACTAAAAATCTGTATAGAGTCTTTAGATTTTTCTCCATAAGGAAGATGTTCTGTGTCTCCGAAATAAATAATATTTTCATTTGGTAGAACCTTTTTTATAGCATTTGCCACCGTAAGTCCACCAATACCTGAGTCAAAAATACCTATAGGCGAGTTTTTCATGAGTTAAAGATATAAAAAAAGCATCTTCAAGATGCTTTTTATAAATGTTAGGATTTTGTGTTAAAGTCCTAATTCTTTTTTTACTTTATCTAGTATATCTTCACTTTCTTTTGAGTATAAAAGAATTCCTGAACTTGAGTCTAAGATATAAGTATACTTTCCTTTTTCAGCAACTATGTTAATTGCATTTTGTGCTTTTTCTTCAATAGGTTTTAAAAGTTCTATTTCTTTATTTTGTAATGAACTTTGAGCAGATTGTTGAAATGTAGTTATTCTTTGTTCTAATCCTTGGATTTCTGCAATCTTATCTTGTTTTGTAAGATCATCATAACTAGCCTCATTGTTTTGATAATCTTCAATCATAGATTGATATTCTGCTTGCATAGACATTAACTGACTTTCTAATCCTTTTGCATAATCTTGCAACTGTTCTACAGCTTTGTCTCTTTCTGGCATGATAGAAATCAACTCTTGAGCATTAAGGTGTCCAAATTTTTGAGCATAAGTGCTAAAGTTTAACAATGCAAATAATGCTAATAATCCTATTTTTTTCATTTATTTTTAAGTTTAATTTATTAATTAATATCCCATTAATTCTAAAACCTTATCACTTTTATCTAAGTCAGGATTAGAATATAACATGATTAAATCACTTGAAGCGTCAAAAATAACAGAATATTTGTTATTGGCCGCCAATTGTTGGACCGCATCAAAAATTCTATCTTGAATTGGTTTTATCAGTTCTTGTCTCTTTTTATATAACTCACCATTTTTCCCGAAATATTTTTGTTGTAGTGATTGTACAGATTTTTCTTTTGAAATAATAGCTTCTTCTCTTTTTAATTTCATCTCGTTAGTTAATAAAACTTGTTCAGATTGATAATCTCGATACATTTGATCTACTTCAGCATATGCAGCTTCAATTTCAGATTGCCATTGTTCTGTAAAGTCATTTATTTTTTCTTCTGCCTGAACAAAGTCAGGGATTTTTGTAAGAATATAATCTGAATCTACATATGCAAACTTTTGGGCATATGTTCCAAATGAAGTAAAAAGTAGAAGTGTAAAAAAGAATAGTTTTTTAAATAATTTCATAATTTATTTTTTTAAAAGTTTTGTCCTATAGAAAAGTGGAATTGTCCGATATTAGCATCGGGATTTCCAGGTATATCATCTAATCCCCAGCCATAATCAAGCCCCATAAGTCCCATCATTGGAATTGTAATCCTAACTCCAAGTCCAAAAGATCTTTTTACAGAAAATGGATTGAAGTAATCAAAATTATCCCACGCATTACCGGCTTCTAAAAATCCAAGTGCATAAACTGTAGAAGCGGGGTTTAAACTAATAGCATATCTAAGTTCCGCACTATAACGATTAA
Organism: Flavobacteriales bacterium; assembly: GCA_002696275.1. GTDB lineage: Bacteria > Bacteroidota > Bacteroidia > Flavobacteriales > BACL11. The sequence goes on along the minus strand of NZRO01000025.1, from coordinate 10,865 downwards.
ATATTGTACCTCCTGTTTGAGGAGAAACAGAATTATTAGAATATCCCCTTAATGAAATTAATTCTCTTCCATCAAATTGATATCCCATTCCGCTCATTCCATCACCTCCTAAGTAAAACCTTCCAAATGGAGCAGCTCCTATATCTTGGTTATACATACCTAAGAAACCCATTTCTGCTCTTGTAGCTAAAACTAATTTATCTGTAATTGCAGAATACCATTTTGATTTGAAATTCCATTTGTAGTATTCCATAAATTTATATCTTTCCTGATCAGACATATTAGAATAGTCATCGATATCATCAAATAAGGAATATGGCGGAGTTGCTTTGACATTTAAACTAAAGAAAGACCCTCTTCTAGGATATGTAATCTGATCAACAGATTCCCTCTCAAGGGTTATACTATAATTAATATCGTTAGAAGTCCCATCGGTAAAACTAAAGAAGGATTGAGAATTGTCTAACTTGTATTGCTGAAATCCTAAAGAATTTCTAAATATAAAAAAGTCATCAGGAACTTGTAATCTTTTTCCTATTCCAATATTAACTCCAGATATTTGTGTAGATTCTCTATTTTCTTGTTCTTGTCCATTTGAAAATATATTTCTATATAAGGATACACTTAAAGATGTAGGCTTTTTTCCTCCTAACCATGGTTCAATAAAGGACACTCTATAGTTTTGATAATATACTCCATTAGAAGAAGCGGAAACAATTAACCTCTGTCCATCCCCTGAAGGAAGAGGGTCCCAATATCTTGGTTTAAAGAAGTTTCGTGTTGAAAAATTCTTAAACTCAAACATTAAGGTCCCAATAACTCTTCCTGCTCCCCATCCTCCTTGTAGCTGTATCTTGTCAGAAGATTTCTCCTCTACATTATAGATAATATCTACAGTGTTTCTAACAGGGTCAGGTTGAATATCGATATTTCCTAGTGTTTCAGGATTAAAATAATCTAGAGTAGCTAATTCTCTTTGTGTCCTAATGATATCAGACCTTTTAAACAAATCTCCAGGTTTCGTTCTAATCTCTCTCATTATAACATGGTCGTTTGTTTTTGTGTTTCCATTCACGTTTATTTTATTTACTCTAGCTTGTTGGCCTTCATAAATTCTAATTTCAAGGTCAATTTCATTATTTTCTGTTGCAGTTTCTATAGGCGTTGCATTAAAGAAAAGATAACCATCATCTAAGTATAAGGAACTAATATCTGTTCCATTTGGATTCCCATAAATTCTACTATCTAAAACAGATTTATCAAAGATATCCCCACTTTCTATAGAAAGAATCTTTTGTAATTCTTCATTTGTATACTTTGTATTTCCCACAAAACTGATGTTTCTGAAAGTGAAAGGATTTCCCTCATGTACCCAAACTTCAATTGTAAGAGTATTATCTGAGTTAAGATAGTTTGTGTCTTTTAGTATTCTTGCGTCTCGATATCCTTTTTCGTTGTATTTACTAATAATATTTTGCAAATCTGTTTCCAAATTTTCTTCATTAAATTTAGAAACTTTAAAAAATCTCCACCATTTTTTGGTTTTAGTTTCTTTCATTGCTTTGCTAATTGTATAGTCAGAGAGTGCGTAAGTATTCTTCTCATAATTCATGTAGATATATTGGTTGTAAAATGTTTTGTTCGTATTTTTTCTTAACTCTCTACCATGAATTATTATTTCTTTTATTTTTACTTTTTCTCCTTTTTCAATATTAAATGTTAATGTTGATGCATTTAATGTCGATTTATCGTCTTCTGTAGTGTAGTTTACCTTAATGTTATTAAAGCCCTTATCTTTAAAGTANTGTTCAATTTTATAAATTGAATTATTGATAAGATTATCGGTTAAAACTTTTCCTCTCATCAATTTTAATAAATCTTTTAGTTCTGTAATATCGTGTTTTTTAATTTGACCTTCAAAATTAAATTTTGATAATTTAGAATGTTCTTTCAGATTAATGTTTAAATAAATTTTTTCATCTTCAATCTTAGAAATTTGAATAGATACATCAGAAAACAATCCTTGTTTCCAAAGATTTTTAATTGCTCTAGAAATTTTTTCACCAGGGACCACAATTTCTTGACCAATACTTAATCCGCTAATACTAATTAGAGTGTTTTTGTCTAAAAATTTTGTGCCGCTTACGGTAACTGCCGCTACAGTATATTCTTTTGGACTAGAGTAATCTATACTTTCACTCTGTGTAAAAGCTGTTAGAGTTGTNACACATAAAATTAACAATAATATTATAATCTTCTTCAATTTTCCTCTTTTATTTGTTCTGAAGTTTTTCCAAATCTTCTTTCTCTTTTTTGAAATTCAAAAATAGCTTCATAAAAATCTTCTTTACTAAACTCNGGCCATAATTTTTCAGTAAAATATAATTCTGAATATGATATTTGCCAGAGTAAAAAGTTGCTTATTCTTTGTTCTCCACTAGTTCTGATCAGNAGTTCAGGGTTAGGAACGCCTTTTGTAGTTAGATATTGTGAAAACATCTCCTCATTTATATCTTCTTCTGAGATTCCATCTTTTACAATTTGTTTAATTGCATTTATAATTTCCCACTTACTGCTGTAACTCAAAGCTAGGATTAAATTAGTTCTGTTATTATTTTTTGTTTTTTCTATTGCTTCTTTGAGTTCTCTTTGACATTTTTTTGGTAGTTCTTTCAAATTTCCAATAGCAGATAATCGGATGTTATTATCCATTAGAGTCTTAGTTTCTTTACTAATAGTAGANATTAATAAAGTCATAAGAGCATCTACTTCCACTTTTGGTCTATTCCAGTTTTCTGTAGAAAAAGCATATAAAGTAAGGTGTTCAAGTCCTATTTCGGCAGCCGCTTCTACAGTATCTTTAACAGCTTTTACTCCATTTTCATGTCCAAAAATTCTGAATTTACCTTGGGTTTTTGCCCATCTTCCATTTCCATCCATTGTTATAGCAACATGCTTTGGAAGATTGTCTTTATCTAATTTTTTTAGAAACATTTACTTTTTTTAGTAGTCGCAACCTTTAGTATTTCCTTTGAGTCTAAAAGATAAAGTAACTCCANCAAACGAATACCAATCTTTATTAGTTTCATCTCCTCTAGCAATTCCAGCTTGTTGTGGGCCGTCTAAGCTTCTATCCGCTAATTCTATTGTAATATTATCAAATTCAGATGGTATTCCTGCGTAAGTTGTACTTACATCATCAATATAATCCGTAAATGTTTTTCTTAAACCATACTCGATAATGATATTAAAATCTTCTGAAANNCCAATTTTAACTCCCCCTCCAAAAGGAATAGATAACTGGGTTAATGAATATGGTTTTCTGTTTTGAAAGGATGTAGTTCCTTGACCTTCTGTTCCTAGTTCTTGAAGAGCGTACCATTGTCCATCCGATGCTTCTGCTTTAGGATTAAAGTTAAAAAGAGAAACTCCTGTAAAGACAAATGGTGTAAAAGGATATAAGGAGTTTCCAGTCTCATATGGTAAGAAATTAAACTCTAACTGACCAGATAGTTCAATAATATCTGATTTGAAATGTAGGTTTCTATTCACTTTTAATGGATCAGAACTATTCGCATCATCCGCATAAACATTAGTATATAATGCGGAGGATTTAAAAGAGAATCTTCTATCGAAGTTCTTACGAAAAGTAATTCCTCCAGCAACTCTTAAATTATTAAAATGCATGTTATTCAACTCCCCAACATAATACCCCGTTCCTGTTAGTATTCCGAATTCCTGATTTGGTTTATATTGCGCATTTACATTTAAAGAAGAATTAATAATAAAAATAATAGATAAAAAGAAAATATTTAATCTAGCAATATTGTTTTGTAGGCATTTATTTTTCATAATTTTTTAAATATAGTCGCAAATATACTGAAATTGAACTTTTATAACTACTTATTAATTTCTTTTATCAGAACCCCACATTAATTTTGTTCTGATGGTAGTAATAAAAGAATTATCTTTTGGTTCAATTAAATTTATTTTAAAGTCTGCTTTTTTAATAATAAGTTCTAGAGATGAATCGAATGCTCTAGACCTGGAGTCTAGAGAGACTAAAGCTAATTGATCTCTATCTTCTACCTTTAATCGAATTTTACATTTTTCATTAATTATAATAGGACGAACATTTAAGTTATGAGGAGCAATAGGAGCAATAATTACGTTTTTAGTGCCAGGTAAAATAATAGGTCCTCCGCAACTTAATGAATATCCAGTAGAACCAGTTGGAGTAGAAATTAATAGCCCGTCTGCCCAATAGGAGTTGAGAAATTCATCATCTATAAAAGCATCAATTCTAATCATAGAAGATGTATCTTTTTTTACAATTGCAACCTCATTTAAAGCAAAATTTGTAGTTCCAAATAAATTATTTTCAGTTTCCAATTCTAATAAGGTTCTACTTCTAATCTTATAATCTCCATTCAGAACATGGTCAACAGCGTCATCTATTTGATCGGTAGATATACTTGAAATAAATCCGAGTCTTCCTGTGTTAATCCCCAAAATTGGTATATTACTTTCTCTTACATAAGTTACCGCTCTTAAAAGAGTTCCATCGCCACCAATAGAAAATAGAAAATCTATCCTGTCCTGATCTGAAATTCTATCAAAGGTTTGAATGTTTTCAGTAAATGAAATATTTTCTTGCAAAAAATCATAGAACTGTTGTTGAACAAGAATCTTAATATTCTCATTCTCTAACTTTTGAATAAGATGTTTGATGTATTTTATATAATTAGGAGAGAATTCATTTCCGAAAAGTGCTATTTTCATGGTAAAATGATCTTAAATATTTTTACAAATATATTGATATTTTAAAGTTAAGGGTTTAAAAACCTCATTAGTTGATTGTATCTTTCTAAAAAATCAGTATTTGGATCATCTTCCTTGTATGAGGCTTTAACATTATATTCATACCTTTCTAAATCTCTTATTACAGAACTAATATCTGTTTTATTTAGCTTNANAGTTAGTTCCATTTGGGTAGAATCTTTTTTAGAAATAACATAGGAACTTAAAATTTTAATATTATTACTTTCTATAATATTCGCGATTTCAGTCATGGAATAATCGTTGTTGTTCATTTGTAAAACTATCACACCGCCTATTGATTGTATAGCTGCAGAATTAGCAATAGTATATAACAATTTCCTATGTGTAATTACACCTTGATATTGTTGATCTTCATCTAATACGGGCACTACTGATAAATTATTTTTTTCTAGAACTTCAATTATATCAAATAAATGTTGATTAAATATTACATGAGGTGATGCAAGATTAGGTAAATGTTCTTCAATATATTCATCNNTAGAATTCCAATTCATAATTTCCTTATCAGAAATAACTCCTAANTAAAAATNATTTTTNACAATAGCTAAATGATTTACCCTATATAGATTCATTAACTCTAAAGCTCTATTTCCATCTTCATCTGGATGGATACTTTGAATTGTTGATGAAATAAGTTTGTGCGCTTGCATATGGCAAACATACAATTTTATACTTTTGCCTCATATTTAAAATGACAAAACTAAGTGTAAATATAAATAAGATAGCAACTATTAGAAACGCTAGAGGTGGGAATACACCTAATTTGGTAAAAGCAGCTATTAATTGTCAAAATTTTGGCGCAGATGGAATAACTATTCACCCTAGGCCAGATGAAAGACACATCACAAAAAAGGATGTCTATGATATAAAACCTATAATTACTACAGAGTATAACATTGAAGGTTATCCCACAGAAGATTTTATAAAAATGGTTTTGGAGATACGACCAGACCAAGTAACCTTAGTTCCAGATGGTCCAAATGTGCTTACTTCTTGTGCCGGATGGGATACAATAAAATTTCAGGATTATTTAAAAGAGATTATATCTATTTTTAAGGAAAAGAGTGTTCGTACTTCTATTTTTGTAGATCCAGTAGAAGCAATGATAGAAGGGGCTAAAAATTGTGGAACAGACAGAATAGAGTTATATACAGAGGATTATGCTAAAGGATACTCAACTGGTAGAGAAAAAGCAATCGCTCCTTATATAGAAGTTGCTAAAATAGCAAATGAATTAGGATTAGAAATCAATGCAGGTCATGATTTAAGTTTAGAAAACCTAGAATATTTTGCGAAAGAAATTCCAAATCTAAAAGAGGTTTCTATTGGACATGCTCTTATTAGTGATTCTATTTATTTAGGATTAGAAAATACTATACAAATGTATAAACGATTATTATAAATGAAGTTACATTCCAAAATATATGGTGACCAAGGAGCTCACTTAATTGTCATTCATGGATTGTTTGGAATGAGTGACAATTGGAATACTTTAGGAAAACAATTTGCAAAGTATTGTAAAGTGCACTTGGTTGATTTGAGAAATCATGGAAGATCTCCACATTCTTTAGATTTTAATTATGAAGTAATGAGTGAAGATTTGTATGATTATATGGAGGATCATAATATTGTAAAAGCAAATATATTAGGTCATTCTCTTGGGGGGAAGGTAGCTATGAAGTATGCTTTTACTTACAATGAAAAAGTAGAAAAACTTTTGATAGCAGATATTTCTCCAAGGAATTACAATACAGATTTTCATGAAAATTTATTAAAGATTTTATATAGATTACCTTTAGAAGATTTTAATAAGAGAGAAGAAATTGATGCGGTACTTTCTGAAAGTTTTGAAGATAGAGGAATGCGATTGTTTTTGATGAAAAATCTTTATAGAAATGAAGAAAAAAAATTTGCATGGAGATTTAATATTGATGTGCTTTTAGAGAAAGTGAGTAATATACAAACAGCGGATTTTATACAAGGTAATTGTAGTATTCCTACTCATTTTTTAAGAGCTGGAAATTCTAATTATATTACAGAAGAAGATGAATTGATAATACAAAAACATTTTACTAATTGCAGTATTTCAACAATTGAAGGGGTAGGGCATTGGTTACATGCTGAAAAGCCAGATATTTTTTACAATGAAGTGATAAAATTTATTTGTTAGAGATATAAACAAGTACCTTGAACAGCTACATTAAATCCATTTTCATGTACCTTGTTTTTTTCCTTACTATTCTCTATTAATAATGGATTTGTATGGTTCATATGAATAAAATATATCTTGTTTTTGTCACGATTAGGTAGTTTAGAAAATAACTCCATGCTTTCTTTAATAAATGGATGTGGAATTTGACTCATNTCCCTATTAAGTTCACCATTTTTGTAAAATGTTCCATCTAAAAAAGCGTAATCAGTATCTTTAACTATTGATATTATATCTTTGTCCCAAATTTCCCATTTATCTATATCTGGAATAAAAATAGAGCTCTTTGATTTTGTTTGTATTTTAAATCCGACTGTTTCAGAATAATCATCTCTATGAGGAACTAAAAAAGGAGTTATACGAATCCTTTCGTTTAACTGGATAAATGATTGGTCTTTAATTAAATTTAATGAAATGTTTTTTGATTTAACCAGCTGAGACCATGGAGCGTTTTTTTCTAAAAATTTCTTCATTTTAGGCATTACATATACAGGTNTTTTTGATGTATTCATTCCTTCTTTNCCAAAATACATTAGTCCAGTATAATGACCAATGTGAGCGTGTGTTATAAATATGCCTTCAATATTTTTAATTCCTGAAGTTTTATTCAAAAGATGTAGTTGTTCTGTAATATTTGGTGTTGCATCTAAAATCCACTGTTGATTNCTTATGGGGTCAACAATCGCTAGAGATGTTGTCATTTTCTTAAGTTCTGTTTTGTCCCATGCTACTTCACAACAACTTTCACTACAATTAATTTGAGGGTATCCGGTATCTTGAGTGATTCCAAGTACCATTAAGTACGGAGTAGTTTTAATATCTTTTTTCATAAAATCATAATTAAAAATAACAGATGATTATTTTATAATTTTTTCAAAACAGTGATATTTATCTTTGTTNGGTTTTAAATCAATTGTACCAAGTTCTTCATATCCTAATTTGCGATAAAAATTCATGGCTTTTGGATTTCCTGAATAAGTATCTAAACGGATTGATTTAAGATTTTTTTTTCTTACTAAATTTTCTGCAAATTCCATGAAAATTTTTCCAATTCCATTATTCCAATAATCTTGATTAACTCCTAATCTGTGAACAACTAAAAATGAATTAGAATTATCTTTCCAATTTATATCAAGATAAGTGGGGTCTTGTAATTGATCAATATTTACTCCTCCAACTATTTTATGGTCAATTTTACATACATAAAAACTCCCTAATTTTATGTCTTCATAAATAACATCAGAATTTGGATAAGTTTCATCCCATTGGTCAATATTATTTTTAATCATACCAGAAACACAAGAATTATACATTCTCATTATTTCTTCTAGTTCATTAAGTTGAGCTTTTTGTATGATCATATAGCAAATATAAAATAAAAAGTAGTTATTGAATAATAACCATTTTACTAAAGAATACGACTCTTTGATCCTTAGACTAAAAGAGTTAAATTTAGATTAACAAATTACACCCTCGTACGTCAGAATTATCAAACCTTCCCAATACAGAAAAACTTCCATCTTCATACAATTTACCTAGATCTTGAGTCGCAATAAAGGGGCAGGAATAGAGGTTGGCTAAATCAATTACATTGATGCCTCCAGTTTTTCCTTTCTCAACAAATGAAAGAGGATCATTTACATCTCGTATAAATATTTTTTTCCAAGGAGGGCTTTTAAAAATTCCATTGCCTTTTGAATAACTTTGTGATAGTAGTTCAGTCATTCCGTACTCAGAATGGATTTTGCTCAGGATAAAAGAATTTTTTAGTATTTTATGTAGCTCTTCTTTAAGATATTCTTTTCTTTTTCCTTTTGTTCCTCCTGTTTCAATAATAATTGTACTGTTGAGTTTTTGCGGAAATTGTTCAGCTAAATCTAATAAAGCATAACTAACACCAAATAATATAGTTTTTTTCTTTTCTTTTTCTAATTTGCTTAATGTTTGTGATAGTTTTTGATAGTCATTTAAATAAAATCCGCTTTCTGGATATTGGCTATTTTTTATTAAATTATCTACCATATAAATTAAAGAAGATCCCTCACGTTCTCTATAGTTTGGTAAAAGTGAAAGGATACAGTAATCTTTAATGTCACCGTAAAATAACTCAAAAGCTTTTCTGAAGCTTTTTTTGTAAATAGATAAATCTGAAACTAAATGCTTGCTTTGGTTGCCTGAGGTCCCGCTACTTAAAAATATTTCTTCAATTTTTTGACCTTGACAAATAATCTGTTCTTCTTTGAAAAAGGAGATTGGTAAAAAAGGAATATCTGTTAATTTATTAGGATCTTTTCCTTTTAATATTATTTCAGAGTAAGCAGAATAAATAGGATTGTAATCCATTTGAAAGTTAAATATTTCAAAACAAATATTTTTAAAGTCCTCTTCAGATTTTATATCAAATATTTTATCCATTATGCAAAAATATTATAAAAAAACGACACAATTAATTGTGTCGTCTGATCAATGGTAAGAAATTATTAAGTTTTTTTTTCTTTGTGTTTAATTACCTTTGCTTCTAAATGGAAAATAATTTCTTCACCTATATTCTTTAATGAATCTCCAGCTCTCTCTATTTTTCTTATAGTTGACAGCAAATACATTAAGTTTTCACGATTATATGTGTCAAAAAATTTAATGATAGATTTTCCGGCCTTTTTATTATACTCATTAAGTCTTTTATCTTTTTTGAATATTTTTCTAGCAATTTTTGTATCTTCTTCTTCAAATGATTCAATGATATCGTCAATCATTGAATTAAATTCATTTAGCATATCATTCACTTGAAGGTTTTCTATAACTTCTTTTGGGTAGGCCTCATCATTATTAGCTACATAGTTTGCAATACTTTCTGCAATATCAGCTACTCTTTCTAATTCATGATTTATTTTATATGTTGACAAAACGAATCTTAGATCAATAGCTACTGGAGATAATAGAGCTAATATATTTTCACATTTTTTATCAATAGTTAGTTCAAGTGCATTAACTCTATTTTCTATTGAAGATATTTCTTCAGCTATGTCTTGATCAAATTCTAAAATTGCTATTGTACTTTTTTTCCATTGGCTTTCTACCAGAAAAAACATATTTAGTAATTCTTTTTTTAAAGAGTTTATTTCTTTTTCTAAATTATTCATTTTTGTTAATTTTATCCAAATCTTCCAGTAATATAATTTTGAGTCCGTTCATTTTTGGGTTTTGTAAAAATAGTATCAGTTTTATCATATTCAATAAGATCACCCATGTAGAAAAAAGCTGTGAAGTCTGAAATTCTACTAGCTTGTTGCATGTTATGAGTTACTATGATAATTGTATATTTTTCTTTTAATTGATGAATTAACTCTTCAACTTTTGCAGTTGCAATTGGATCTAGTGCAGAAGTGGGTTCGTCCATTAATAAAATTTTAGGCTCAACTGCTAAGGTTCTTGCTATACACAATCTTTGTTGTTGACCACCACTTAGAGCTAAGGCAGATTTGTCAAGATCGTTTTTTACTTCATCCCACAATGCGGATTGTTCTAAAGATTTTTTTACGCTCATGTTTAAGAAATCTTTATCCTTAATTCCTTGTATTTTTAATCCGTAAGAAACATTTTCAAATATGGACTTTGGAAATGGATTTGGTTTTTGAAAAACCATTCCTATACCTTTTCTTAGCTCATCAACTAGAACATCTTTTTCGTAGATGTTTTTTCCGTCAATAACTATTTCACCATTCATTTTAAAACTATCAATATAGTCATTCATTCTATTAAATAGACGTAGATATGTTGATTTTCCACATCCAGATGGCCCAATAAGAGCGGTAAC
>NZRO01000024.1 GCA_002696275.1 Flavobacteriales bacterium | reverse complement strand
TAGCGGCATGCATATTTTGTAGATTGTGATTTCCAAAAATTAATAACTCAGTATTCTTTATGATAGTGGTACCATTTTTAATTTCATGTTCTAAAGTGGAGTATGGAATTAATTTACATTTTGTAGGTTCGTTTACAAGTTTATTCAACTCCATATCTTCCGAACAATAAATTAGTGTCTCTGAGATCATATCCTTAAAAATACGAAATTGATTAACATACACATCATAAGTTGGAAAGACATTTATATGATCCCAAGCAATTCCACTTATTACAGCAATATTTGGTGAGTATAAATGAAATTTTGGTCTTCTGTCAATAGGTGAACTTAAATATTCATCTCCTTCTAAAACAATTATATTAGCATCATGTGTAAGTTTCACCATAGTTTCAAATCCTTCAAGTTGTGCTCCAACCAAATAATCACAATCTATTTTTAGATTTTGAAGCACATGTAAAATCATTGCAGTAATAGAAGTTTTTCCATGGCTTCCTCCGATTACTACTCTTATTTTATTTTTGGATTGTTCGTAAATATATTCTGGATATGAATAAATAGGAATTCCTAGTTCTTTCGCTTTTAGAAGTTCAGGATTGTTTTTCTGCGCGTGCATACCTAAAATTATTGCATCTAATTCAGGAGTGATGTTGTCAGGAAACCATCCAATTTCTTTAGGCAATAACCCATGCTTTTCTAGCCTTTCTTTGCTAGGACTAAAAATAGCATCGTCAGATCCAGAAACGGAATATCCTTTCTGGTTTAACGCAAGTGCTATATTATGCATTGCGCTTCCTCCAATTGCAATTAAATGTATCTTCATGTACAAATAAATCTGAATCTAAATTACTACTAAAATTCATTTCTTATTTTTGTACTATAAAAAATTACTAACATGCAATTGTACACAATAGATACAGGATTTTTTAAATTAGATGGAGGAGCTATGTTTGGTGTTGTTCCAAAAGTGTTATGGAGTAGAACTAATCCTGCAGATGAAAACAATTTGTGTCCTTGGGCTATGAGGTCTTTATTAATTGAAGATGAGGATAAACTTATTTTAATTGATAATGGAATAGGAGACAAACAAGACGATAAATTCTTGAGGCATTATTACTTACATGGAGATGTAAATTTGAAATCTTCATTAGATAAACATGGTTTCTCGGTAGATGATATTACAGATGTATTCTTGACTCATTTACATTTCGATCATTGTGGAGGTAGTGTTATTTGGAATAAAGATAGATCTAATTTTGAGATGGCTTTTAAGAATGCAAAATATTGGACAAATAAAGATCATTGGAAATGGGCTACAGATCCGAACTCTAGAGAAAAGGCCTCCTTTTTAAAAGAAAATATTCTTCCAATTCAGCAGATGGGTTATCTTAATTTTGTAGAAAGTGAAAAGAATATTTTTAATAATTTTGATGCTTTATTTGTAAATGGTCATACAGAAGCTCAAATGATTCCTCATATTAAGTATAAGGATAAAACTATTGTTTTTGCGGCGGATTTACTTCCGAGCACAGGTCATATCCCTTTGCCTTATGTTATGGGTTATGATACCAAGCCATTAATTACTCTAACAGAAAAAGAAAAATTCTTGAATGAGGCGGCCGATAGAGAATACATTATATTTTTGCAACATGACAACTATAGCGAGTGCTGTACAGTTCAACAAACTGAAAAAGGAGTTAGACTAAAAGACACCTTCTCGTTATCTGAAATTTTATAAAATGAGAAATATTTTTACAGAGCATCCAAATGACGTTGGAGAAAATTATTTACAACATATGAGACACGCATTAGGTTTTTGTTTGTTGTTACTCTCCTTAAGTTTTAAAGCTTTAGTGCATGCCATTTTTCCTTTTTTGTATAAAACAGCTGTGTCTGATAGAATTTTAAAACTTAGTGAGGGAATGCAAAAAAGGAAAAATCAAGCTAAAGAAGAGAATTAAATACTTCCCAACTACTATCAAAGTTAGTTGTATCGTCTATTTCTTTTTTTTCCTTTTTATTTCTATATAAATTTATTTTTATTCCATTTTTTTGAGTTATAGAAATAACTTCAAAATCATTTATATCCGAACCTTTAGGAAGATTTTTCTGATATCCAATTTTTTCTAATGACGAAATTCTATTATTGCTCATTAATGTTGTTTATGCATCAAATGTATAAAATCTTTATTGAATACGCTATTTTTAACAAAATGTTGTTTTAAAATGTAGTATTTTTGCGGAGTTGATGATTAAAGAAAAAAGATATAATGATTTTAGTTCTTTTGTGAGAAAGAAGTTTAATGGTAGGGTTCAAAAAGTCTCTATTGATGCAGGTTTTACCTGTCCGAATAAGGACGGAACAAAAGGTGTTGGAGGTTGCACTTATTGTAATAACAATACATTTAATCCTGATTATTGTAAACCGATAAAACCAATAAATGTTCAGATTGATGAGGGAATAGAATTTTTTTCAAAGAAATATAAGGTTCAGAGATATTTGGCCTATTTTCAGGCTTTCACTAATACCTACGCACCCTTAAAGGATTTAATAAACATGTATGAAGAGGCTATATCACACCCAGATATTATTGGATTAGTTATAGCTACTCGACCAGACTGTATAAAAGATGAGGTTTTAGATTATTTAGAGGAATTAGCAAAAAGAGGATATTTTATAAAATTAGAGTTTGGTTTAGAGTCCACTAAGAATGAGACCCTTGAAGTTATTAACAGATGTCAAACGCATGAAGAAGCAATTGATGCTTTTAATAGGGCGAAAAATAGAGGTTTGCACTTAGGTGGTCATCTGATTTTGGGTCTTCCAGGAGAAACAAAAGATGATATGTTGGACCATGCGAGAAAAGTATCCAAATTACCAATTAAAACATTAAAAATCCATCATCTACAAATTGTAAAACACACAATGATGGCTATTCAGTTTAAGAGAACACCAGAAATGTTTACTTTTATGGAATTAGATGAGTATATTGATTTAATAGTTGATTTTTTAGAGATTCTAAATCCTGATATTATTGTGGAACGATTTTTCAGTGAGTCTCCTAATCGTATGTTGATTCACCCAAAATATGGATTAAAGAATTTTGAAGTGAAACATTTAGTGGAAAAAAGATTAGAAGAGAGAGATGCAATGCAAGGAAGATTGTTTCATATTTCTAATTAGTTTTTCTTCTGCTTGAAAGAACTAATAATTATATTTGTAATCTCAAAAAATATATTATGTCAGAAGATAAGAAAATAATTTTCTCAATGGTTGGACTTTCTAAGTCCTTTAACAACAATAACAAACAAGTTTTAAAAGATATTTATCTTTCTTTTTTCTATGGCGCAAAAATTGGAATTATTGGATTAAATGGTTCAGGTAAATCTACTCTTTTAAAGATAATAGCGGGTGTAGAAAAATCGTATCAAGGTAATATTCACTTTAAGGGAGAACATTCTATAGGATATTTAGAACAAGAACCTCAATTAGATCCATCAAGAACCGTTATNGACATTGTAAAAGAAGGAGTTAAAGAGCAAGTAGATCTTTTAGAGCAGTATAATAAAATTAATGATTTATTTGGTCTCCCAGAATATTATGAGGATATAGATAAAATGGAAGATCTAATGAAAAAACAGGGTGATTTACAGGATAAGATAGATGCTTGTAATGCTTGGGATTTAGAAACAAAATTAAATATTGCAATGGATGCTCTTAGATGCCCTCCATCGGATTCAAGAGTAGATTATTTATCAGGNGGAGAGAAAAGAAGAGTTGCACTTTGTAGACTATTACTTCAAGAACCAGATATTTTACTTTTAGATGAGCCAACAAATCATTTAGATGCTGAGTCCGTATTATGGTTAGAACAACATCTTCAGCAATATAAAGGAACAGTCATTGCTATCACACATGATAGATATTTCTTAGATAATGTAGCGGGTTGGATTTTAGAGTTAGATAGAGGTGAGGGTATTCCCTGGCAAGGTAATTATTCTTCTTGGTTAGATCAAAAATCAAAACGATTAGAACAAGAAGAAAAACAAGCTTCCAAAAGGAGAAAAACCCTTGAACGAGAGTTGGAGTGGGTAAGAATGACTCCCAAGGGTAGGCAAGCCAAATCAAAAGCCAGATTAAGTAATTATGAAAACTTATTATCTGAAAAAGCAAAAGAAAAAGAAGAAAAATTAGAGNTGTATATTCCTCCTGGTCCAAGGTTAGGAAATAATGTAATTGATGCGGAAGGAGTAAGTAAATCTTTTGGAGATAAGTTATTATATGAAGATTTAAATTTTAAACTTCCTCCCGCAGGAATTGTTGGTGTTATTGGGCCTAACGGGGCGGGTAAAACTACTTTATTCCGAATGATAATGGGTCAAGAGAATCCAGATAATGGATCTTTTAGAGTTGGAGAAACCGTAAAAATTGCGTATGTAGATCAACAACATGCTGAGATTGATGAAAACAATACAATTTGGGAGCAAATTACAGATGGGCAAGAATTAGTCGAGGTAGCTGGTAGACAGATGAATTCGAGAGCATATGTGGCAAAATTTAATTTTAGTGGGTCTGATCAAAATAAAAAAGTAGGTGTTCTATCTGGNGGAGAAAGAAATAGATTACACCTTGCTATGACTTTAAGACANGAGGCTAATGTGTTATTACTTGATGAGCCAACAAATGATTTAGATGTAAATACACTCCGATCTTTAGAGGAGGGTCTAGAAAATTTTGGAGGATGTGCAGTTATTATATCTCACGACCGATGGTTTTTAGATAGAGTTTGTACTCATATTTTAGCTTTTGAAGGAGATTCTCAAGTATATTATTTTGAAGGAGGTTATACTGAATATGAAGAAAATAAAAAGAGAAGATTAGGTAATGTTACTCCTACAAGAATAAAATATAAAAAACTAATTAGAAATTAACTATTCCCCCTGTTTCTTAGTAAAAGAACTCCTAAAATTATATATAAAAAATTAGGAATCCAAACAGCTATCCATGGTTGAAGATCTCCATTTGTTGNTAAAGTAGAAGAAAACTGAAAGAATAAAATATAAGAAAATGCGATCAATAGTCCAAGACCAAGATTTATTCCTATTCCTCCCTTTACTTTTTTACTTGAAAATGAGACCGCTATTACACTTAAAATAATAATAGCAAAAGGAAATGCAATTCTTTTGTGTTTTTCAATNTTATAATACTTTGCTTTTCCAGAGCTTAATTGAGTTTCTGTATATATGTTTTCATTAAGTTCTTTAAATTTCATTGTTTCAGCTAGATTGGTCTGTACAGTAAAGTCGTTCGGAATAATAAGTAATGAGGTATCTTTTTGTTTTCCAGTTTCTAATCTTTCCCCCTCTTCTAAAAAAGTTCTAATTTCATATTTGTTTATAGTCCAATCCTCTGTTTCTTTATTCCATTGTATATAGTTAGCTCTTAATTTGTTTTTTAGAATTCCGTTTTCAAAGTTTTCAATAGAGAATTTATACCCAATATTTCTTCTTTTGTTATACCCTTCTAGATAGATGTATTGATTTTTAGTTGTCTGAAAATGAATATTTTTTCTTAAATCTATTCTTTGAGATTTTAAATATTTATTTTCGAAATCAATTCTATTTTTGTTAGAATTAGGTATGATGTAACTTGCCAATAAAAATGAAAGAAGCGATAAAAAAATAGAGGAAATTAAAAACGGTCTTAGAAATCTTTTGAAACTCATTCCACTATTATATATCGCTATTATCTCAGAGTTATTAGCCATTTTACTTGTAAAAAAAACAACGGATATAAAAATAAATAAAGGNGAAAATAGATTTGCAAAGTACGGTATAAAGTGTATGTAATATTCTGATATTATAGTTATAAAACTTAAGTTATGTTGCATGAAATCATCTATTTTTTCAGATATATCTATTATAATTACAACAAATAATAGTAATATAAGACAGTAGAAGAAGGTTCCTAAAAACTTTCTTATAATATATCTGTCAATTTTATTCATTTATAAACGTATGTCTAATTTCTTTACCATTTGATTTTTCCAACTAGTAAATGTTCCTTCTTTAATTTTGATTCTTGCTNGTTCCATTAACCATAAATAAAAACGGATATTGTGTAGGGAAGCGATTTGTTTTCCTAAAATCTCGTCTGCTTTAAATAAATGACGGACATAAGCTTTTGAATAAGATTGATCAACATAAGATGTTCCATTAGGGTCTAACAAGGAGTGATCTTTCTCCCATTTTTTGTTTTTAATATTTATGGTTCCTTCTGATGTAAATAACATTCCGTTTCTAGCATTTCTTGTTGGCATTACACAGTCAAACATATCAATTCCTAATGAAATGTTTTCTAAAAGATTAGTAGGAGTTCCTACTCCCATTAAGTATCTTGGTTTATCTTCTGGAAGTATAGAGCAAACTATATCTGTCATTTCATACATTATTTCGTGAGGTTCGCCTACAGACANTCCTCCAATAGCGTTTCCTACTCTATCAAAAGAGGCAATTTTTTCTGCTGATTGCTTTCTTAAATCTTTATACACAGATCCCTGAATAATTGGAAAAAATGATTGATTATAACCATATTTTCCATCTGATGAATCAAACCTGTCACAGCATCTTTTTAACCATCTATGAGTCATATGCATAGATTTTTTAGCATATTCATAATCACAGGGATATGGAGTGCATTCATCAAAAGCCATAATTATGTCCGCACCTATCTTTTTTTGCACATCTATTGCGTATTCTGGAGTGAAAAAGTGATATGATCCGTTGATATGAGATTGAAAAGTAACTCCTTTTTCTTTTATTTTTCTTGCTCCAGAAAGAGAATAAACTTGATATCCTCCTGAATCTGTGAGTAAAGGTTTATCCCATCCAATAAATTTATGTAGACCTCCTGCAGATTCTATNACTTCTAATCCTGGTCGTAAATACAAATGATAAGTATTTCCTAAAATGATTTGTGCTTGTGAATCTTTTTCAATTTCGTTTTGGTGTACTCCTTTTACTGTCCCAGCAGTACCAACTGGCATAAAAATAGGAGTTTGTACTAATCCATGTGCTGTTTCAAATTCTGCTAAACGAGCATTTGATTTTGAATCTTTTTTCTTTATTGTAAATTTCATTAATGCAAATGTAAATAAATACTATAATAACTAATGTAATAAAACTTATATCTAATTATTTGTATTTTTGGACCGTAGTTACGGATTCTATCGCTTCTGCTTTGTAGAAGAGGAAAGTCCGGACAAGGAAGAGAAACATAGCGGATAACATCCGTCCTCCGTAAGGAGCGGACAAGTGCAACAGAAAGCAAGTACAGTTAGGCTGTAGTGAAATCATGTAAACTCTATGTCTTGAAATGTCATGTATACTAAGATTTGAGGTTTTCTCGACCAACTTAGGGGGTAGACAGATAGAGATGAAAAGTAATTTTTATCCTAGATAAATGATAGAAACCATTTGGTAACAGAATCCGGCTTATGAGTAACTGCAAAAAAATCCAGTGAGTTTCACTGGATTTTTTATTTTAATAAGTGTAAAAAACTTTCAAAAACTTGCAAAAAATTGCAAAAACTTGTAAAAAAGTGTAAAAAATTGTAAAAAAGTGTAAAAAAGTGTAAAAAAGTGTAGATATTAATCCTTTCTTATAAAGAGATTTAGTTTAATTAGGTATAATTTTAGTAAAAAAGNTTAGGAAAATGATTCAAAAATGATAAAAACAAGTAAAAATTACCTTAAAAAGNAAAAAAAAGGTCCTTTTTAACAAAAAAAGGACCTTTTTGTAATTTATGTATTTATAAAAATCATTCTTTTTCTGCTAAGAATCTTTCAGCATCTAAAGCAGCCATACATCCTGTTCCTGCAGAAGTAACAGCTTGTCTGTAGACATGATCTGATATATCTCCTGCTGCAAATACTCCATCTACTGCAGTTTTTGTTGTTCCAGCTTCTATTAATAAATATCCATTTTCGTCCATTTCTAATTGTCCTTTAAAAAGTTGCGAATTTGGNGTATGTCCAATTGCAACAAAAAATCCNGAGCATTGAACTTTCGTTTCTTCCCCAGTCTGGTTATTATATGCTGTTACACTTTCTACACCAACAGGTCCAGGTTCTCCATTTATACTTTTAGTTTCATGATTAAATAAAACTTTTATATTTGGTGTTTTGAATACTCTATGTTGCATTGCTTTTGAAGCTCTCATTTCATCTCTTCGTACTAACATAGTTACTTTGTTACACATTTTTGCTAAATATGTAGCTTCTTCAGCTGCAGTATCTCCAGCTCCAACTACTACTACATCTTTTCCTTTATAAAAGAATCCATCACAAGTAGCGCATGCCGAAACCCCATACCCATTTAATCTTTTTTCATNTTCTATNCCTAACCATTTAGCAGAAGCTCCTGTAGCAATGATTATTGTTTCTGCTAATACATTTTTATTTTCATCAATTTCAACTTTAAATGGTCGTTTTGATAAATCTACTTTTGTAACCATTCCCCATCTAGTTTCTGTTCCAAAACGCTCAGCTTGTTTTTTTAAATCTTCCATCATTTCTGGTCCAGTAATTCCATTTGGATATCCAGGAAAATTATCTACATCGGTTGTTGTAGTTAACTGCCCTCCAGGTTGAAGTCCTTGTATTACTACAGGTTTTAGATCTGCTCTCGCAGCATAAATTGCAGCTGTATAACCTGCTGGTCCTGAACCTATAATTAATACTTCAATTTTTTCTATATTTGTATTCATCTCATAAATTTTTTACAAATATAAAATAGTTAATTTAATAAATAATTAAAATATATCAAGTATTTCTGGGATATATTCCTCATATATAATTGTGTCTTTTATAATCGGAACTTTATAGTATTTAGTTCCATACCCACTCCACACTCCTAAACCTCCAATTATATTTGTTGTAAGATTTGCTGGTTCAGCAAATGGATTTCCCCCAGATGTCGCATTTCTTACTACACCTCTCCAAAACTTCATTGATGCATTATCAACTTGACAGAATTTAATTAAAACTATATCTTCTTTTACAAAAACACTATCCGTACCTTCATTGAATTTTTTATATCTGAATGTATTATATTTTTCATTAGGAAATCCACCCTCAGGTTTAGGTCTTGGGAAGAAAGTTTCAAAGGAAGAGCCATTAATAAGTACATCTGGTCCACAATCTACAAGTAACATTCTTTGATCTGGTTGATTAATAAAATTTGGTGTATTACTATTTGAATCTATATTTATATATGTTTCCAATCTTTTACTTCTAATCAAAATATTGTTCCCTATTGTATCTGGATCTGTGTAAATTGCACTAATTTCAGATTTCCAAGGCTTATCAACATTTATAATAGTATCTTTTATAAATATTGATTCTAATGGAGTGGAGTGTGGAATAGTAGTAGTTGATGTAATAATTTTATTGTTCCAATTAATTTTAAGATTATATCTGAAACCCTCTTCTGAAAATGATGGATTAAATTCTAAAAAATTTGTAAAAATTGGTAGACCAAAAATATCTAGTATGTCTTGATTTATTGATAAATTTAGGCTGTCAATCTCAATATTATTTTCAACTTTATAAACAACTACATCTGCTTCAGATACAAAAATATTAGAGAATGTATTTGAATCTAATGCATCAAAATATCCTTGATTTTTAGATAAAATTAAGTATGGTGGAAACCCTGGTTCAATGTGACCTTCTACAACTAACTTTTCGTCAGCTTGGTCTAATTCTAAAAATATTTCCTCTCTACATGAAAGGATTCCTAAAAATAAAAATAAAATATAATAATTTTTCATGTTTTAAAAATTAAAGTTCCAAGTGATTGATGGTAGTATTGGAAATATAGATACTTGATAAGCTTTTGGGATTAAATTTCCGTTTTGTATATTCCCATTTTCTCCTTCAATTGAGTCTTCTAGACCTAAATATATGAAGTAAGGATTTTTCCTATTGTATAAATTGTATATTGAAAAATTCCATGATGAATTAAACTTTTTACCTTTTTTAGGATTGTAAGTTGCGCCAAAATCTAATCTATGATATGGAATCATTCTATAACCATTTCTAGTGGTGTATTCAGTGTAAATATTTCCGTTAATTATATATCTTTCTGATGGAAGAGTAATTGAATTTCCAGTAGCATAAACAAAAACACTACTCAATTCCCATGAGTCACTTATTTTATATGAAGAAGTAATCGATAAGTCGTGTCTTCTGTCGTATTTAGCTGGATATGGATCTCCATTGTTAATTTCATCAAAAAATCTAGTAGTTTTTGATAGAGTATATCCAATCCAGCCGGTCATTTTACCCTTATTTTTTTTAGTAAGAATTTCAATTCCATAAGAATTTCCATTTCCAAAAGTAAATGAATTGTCACTACTAGAATTTGTATTGTCTTCTGGTAATATTCCTTCTTTATACTCAATCAAATTATCCATTTCTTTGTAATATAATTCCATGGAAGTTTCAAACATATTATCACTAAAATTTTTAAAATATCCTGCAGCTAGTTGTTTGGAAAACTTTGGTTTTACTACATCAGAACTTGGGACCCATAGGTCCGTCGGAAGGCTTACAGATCCTGTAGAAGCTAGATGAATATATTGATAATTTTCAGAATATGAAGCTTTTAATGAAGAAGTTGCATCTAATTTATATCTCATACTAACTCTTGGTTCTAAATGACGATAATGATTATTTGTGTCAAACTTTAACTCATTTTGTAAAAATGATAATGGATTTATATCTCCACTATGTTGAAATGAGGAATATCTTAATCCAATATTTAATTTTAACACATCATTAATTTCAAAATCATCACTAATGTAAATGGCTGATTCATTTGAATATTGTTTAAATATTTCATCTGGACTAAATATTACCTCTCCTGATCTACCTGTTGCATTCCCTGGAGTGAATATATGGTATGTAAAATTAGTTCCAAATTTAATTTTATGTTTTTGGTTTGGAATATATAAAAAATCAGTTTTACTGTTCCAATCATTAATTCCAGAAAAAATTCTCAATTCAAAATCAGATTGTGCAATATTAAATTCAAACCTGTAATCAGTAAATATTAAAGATGTATTCATAAATAATTTCTCACTAAACAAATGATTCCAACGAAGTGAGGTCGTAGCATTTCCCCATGGTATTTCAATTCCGAAACCACTTTCACTGTCTGAAAAATTAAACACATCTCTTCCAAAATAACCACTTAGAAAAATTCTATCCTTATCTGAAATTTTGTAATTAATTTTTGTTGTAAGATCATAAAAATAGTATCCAGAGCCAGCGAAAGGATTTGGTTCTCCTGTATCAGGATTATCTTTATTTAAAAAAGGCTTTGAAAGTACATCTACATATGTTCTTCTACCTGATATAATAAATGAACTTTTATTTTTTTCCAAGGGCCCCTGTAAAGTTAGTCTAGAGGAAAGTAATCCAATTCCACCGTCTGCTTGAAATTTTTTATTATTTCCATCTTTCATACTTATGTCAATAACAGATGAAAGCCTTCCTCCATATTCTGCAGGCATCCCCCCCTTAATTATATTCATATCTTTGATAGCGTCTGCATTAAATACCGAAAAGAATCCAAATAAATGTGCGGCGTTATAAACTACTGCTTCATCTAATAAAACTAGATTCTGGTCCGGACCTCCACCTCTAACATAAAGTCCAGAATTACCTTCTCCTCCATTAGAAATTCCTGGTAATAATTGTGCTGCTTTTAAAACATCTACTTCACCTAAAATTGCTGGTATTGTTTTAACATTTTGTATTTTTAATTTCACTTGACTCATGTTAGTTTTTTCTATATTTTCATCCAAACGTTCACCAGCAATTTCAACTTCTTGTAACTGAGTCGAATTTTCTATCATAGCAATATTAATTCTTTGATTTTTGTTTAAATCAACTTCTCTAACCTGGGTCTGTAAACCTATAAAAGAATATATAATATTATATTTCCCTTTTGGTAGAGTAATAGAATAAAATCCATACTGATTTGTACTAGTTCCCTTGTTACTCGATTGGTCATATACTGATACTCCAATCAAATTTTCACCATTAGATTCTTCTTGAACATAACCACTAATGGTAAAGTTTTGTGAAAGTAAAGAGTTAGAAAAAAGGAATATGAGGCAAAATAGAAATATATCTCTCATTAATTGTATTGTTTAAAATATTTAATTTAGTGCAAAGATACTAATTGTATAACTAAATAATTTAAAAATTATACAAAATTTATTTTTTGTTATCAATGCTCTAAATTTTATAAATTATTTTAAAACTTTCTGTATATTTTAGAATGTTATTTTTTTGTATAAAATAAACTTTATATTTTAGCTTATAATTTAATAATTAAAAAATAGAAATTATGATTAGATCAGGAAATCCAGCGTTAAACAAAAATTCATTTAAGAGTCTTACAAATACAGGGGGACGCGTAATGACACTAGATGGAGCTGTAAATAAAACAGCAATAAGTCTTACAATACTTTTAGCTGCAGCTTATTATACCTATACAATCCCTGAAGAAATTGCATATAATTTTGTGTGGCCAGGTCTAATTGGAGGTTTTGTTATAGCTCTAGTAACAATATTTAAAAAGGAGTGGTCTCCTGTAACAGTTCCTATTTATGCTGTACTTGAAGGTCTAGCTCTTGGAGGAATTTCTTTAATGTACGCTAACGCTTTTGAGCCTAATATTGTGCCTAAAGCTATATTTCTGACTTTAGGGATCATGTTTTCTCTATTATTTGCTTACAAAACTAAAGTAATAAAACCAACAGAAAACTTTAAACTTGGTGTGTTTGCAGCAACCGGAGGTATTGCTATAGTATATTTAGTTAGTTTGATAATGAGTTTTTTTGGTAATAGCGGAGGTTTAAAGATTATGGACCCCACTAACTCTTCTATGTTAAGTTTAGGATTCTCTTTGTTTGTTGTGATAATAGCTTCTTTAAACCTTGTAATGGACTTTGATTTTATTGAAGAGGCAGCTGAACAAGGAGCTCCAAAATATATGGAATGGTATGGTGCGTTTGGATTACTGGTAACTTTAGTGTGGTTGTATTTAGAAATTCTTCGATTACTAGCAAAATTAAGTTCAAGAGATTAAAAAAGGGGGGCTTTTTATTTAGCTCTTTTTCTTTCGTGTTCTTTTAGTAAAATTTTTCTCAACCTTATGTTATTTGGAGTAACTTCAACATACTCATCTGCTTGTATGTATTCCAAAGATTCTTCTAAACTAAATACAAGAGGAGGGGATATTTTAATTTTATCATCTGCTCCGGCAGAACGCATGTTGCTCATCTTTTTTGTTTTAGTTACATTTATGATCAAATCCTCTGCTCTCGTATTTTTACCGATAATCTGCCCTTCATAAATAGCTTGATTTGGTTCAATAAAAAAGGTTCCTCTTTCTTGCATATTATTTAATGAATAAGGAATTGCGTTCCCCTGTTCCATAGAAATTAGAGATCCATTTATTCTTCCAGGAATTTCACCTTTAAATGGTTGGAATTCCTTAAATCTGTGAGATATAGTTGCTTCTCCAGAAGTTGTTGTAAGAAGATAATTTCTTAATCCTATAATTCCTCTTGATGGTATAGTGAACTCTAAATGCATTAAATCTCCTTTAGGCTCCATAATTGTCATTTCTCCTTTTCTAATGGTAACCATCTCAATAGCTTTTCCACTTAGATGTTCCGGTAAATCGATAGTTAACTCTTCAATAGGTTCGTGTTTTACTCCATCTATATTCTTAATAATTACCTGTGGTTGACCTATTTGTAGTTCGTATCCTTCCCTTCTCATTGTCTCAATCAATACAGATAGATGTAANACTCCTCTACCAAAAACTCTAAAAGTATCTGCTGAATCTGTTTGATCTACTCTTAGTGCAAGATTCTTTTCTTCTTCTTTTTCTAGTCTTTCTTTTATCTGTCTTGAGGTTACAAATTTACCATCCTGTCCAAAGAATGGAGAGTCATTAATGGTAAATGTCATACTCATAGTAGGCGCATCAATCTTAATAGTTGGCANAGCTTCTGGATTTTCAAAATCAGCTATACTATCTCCAATATCAAAATCTTCAATACCAGTAATGGCACAAATTTCTCCAGAATTCACCTCTTTTACTTTTCTTTTTTCAAATCCATCAAAAACAAATACTTCCTTAATTTTTGTTTTTAACTTACCTCCATTTCTTTTACATAACATTATGTTTTGATTTTCTTTTACACTTCCTCTATGGACTCTTCCAATTGCAATTCTTCCAATAAAAGAAGAGTAGTCCAAAGAGGTAATTAACATTTGTGTACTACCTAAATTTACTGAGGGAGCTGGAATGCTTTCTAGTATCTTGTCCATTAAATAGGAAATATCATTGGTAGGAGTTTTCCAGTCTGGCCCCATCCATCCATTTTTGCTAGAACCATAAATNGTTGGAAAATCTAACTGCTCTTCTGTGGCGTCTAGGTTAAACATCAGTTCAAATACCATTTCATTTACCTCNTCTGGATTACAGTTAAGTTTGTCAACTTTATTTATTACAACAATAGGTTTCAATCCTAAATGAAGTGCTTTTGAAAGAACGAATCTAGTTTGCGGCATAGGTCCTTCAAAAGCGTCTACTAATAAAACAACACCATCAGCCATATTTAATACTCTTTCTACTTCTCCTCCAAAATCCGAGTGACCAGGCGTGTCTAGAATATTAATCTTACAATCATTATAATTTACAGAAACATTTTTTGCTAATATTGTAATNCCTCTTTCTTTCTCTANAGGATTAGAATCCATAATTAATTCACCAGGACTTTCATGATCTTTAAACATTTCAGAGGATAATAACATTTTATCAACTAGAGTTGTTTTTCCATGGTCAACATGTGCAATTATTGCAATATTTCTTAGTTTCATTTAANTCTATAATAATTTTGCAAAACTAACTTTAAATATAATATTAGACGGAAAATTTTAGAAATTGTGGTATTTGTTTGTTTTTTGATTTNAGTAACAATATAAAATAAAACAAAACAAAGTTGTTTTTTTTTAATAAATTATTATTTTTGCCACCCAAATTTTGAGAAATAAAATTTTAAAAACATGAAAACCGGAATACATCCAGAAGATTATAGATTATGCGTATTTAAAGATATGTCAACAGATTATATGATTTTAACAAAATCTTGTGCCCCATCTAACGAAACAATTAAATATACTGATGGAAATGAATATCCTTTAATAAAAATGGAAATCTCTTCAGATTCCCACCCATTTTATACTGGTAAAACTAAATTGGTGGATACTGCTGGTCGAATAGATAAATTTAAAAATAGATATAATAACCTAAAAAAGTAATTTAAGTTATTATGATAATATAGTAAGCCCATACTAATAGTGTGGGCTTTTTTATTTAAATTTGTACATTAAATTTTCCCAATGAATGTAATATTGTTTGACACTGATAGAGAAAACCTATATCCATTAAGTTTAACACGACCAATTTCTGATTTTAGAGTAGGTATACTTACGATAAAAGAAAAATGGGAATTTTATTACAAGTCTACATCTGTATTGACAGAGGATTATTTATCAGAAAAGTTTCCTTGTAAAATAAAAAAGGAAAACTTATGGATTAATGCTTCTGTTCTTCCTAATGATGATTTATTAACAGAAATTAATTCTTTAAGAAAGGGTGAAGTTCTGAAAAAATATTCTGAAGTAATTGCTATTAATAATCATGAATTCTCTACAGAAAATTTAGATGAAATTGAGAGTCATTCTGTCTTTAACAAAGTAAATGATTTGTGCGATATTTTCACTTTAAATTCTGAAGAAATTAAATCTGATTTTAATATCCTTACANAAGGTAGGAAGTCTCAGAAGCTTGCAGAAACAAATATGAAGGTTGGAAATTACCCTCTTTTTATTGAAAGAGGAGCAAAAATAGAATATAGTTTTATCAATTGTACAAACGGACCNGTATACATAGGTGTTGATGCAGAGGTTATGGAAGGGTGTTTTATTAGAGGGCCTTTTGCTATGTCTAATAATTCTGTTTTAAAAATTATGGCTAGGATCTATGAAGGCACAACTCTTGGACCTTATTGTAAGGTTGGTGGAGAAGTAAATAACTCTGTTTTTTTTGGATATTCATCTAAGGCCCATGAGGGATTCTTAGGAAATTCAGTAATAGGAGAGTGGTGTAACTTAGGAGCGGATACAAATAACTCTAATCTAAAGAATAATTATGATGAAGTAAAATTGTGGAATTATAAAACAGAACGATTTAAGAAAACTGGACTACAGTTTTGTGGATTGATAATGTCGGATCACTCTAAATGNGGAATTAATACTATGTTNAANNCTGGNACAGTNGTTGGNGTNAGTGCTAANATNTTTGGAAGNGGNTTNCCTAGAAATTTTATNCCTTCNTTTAGTTGGGGAGGATNNTCTGGATTTACAACTTNTAAAACNAATAAGGTATTTGAAGTGGCAGAAATAGTCATGAAAAGAAGAAATTTAGAATTTTCCGATTTAGATAAAAAGATTCTGAATAAGGTTTTTGAACTGACATCAAAATACCGTAACTATTAAAAAACTGACAATATTTCCTGTTTTTTCCGTTTGGTATATTATTTGTATATTTAATTATAAAATTATAATACAATGACTGATTTCAATAATGAATTAAAAAAATTTGAAAAAGAAAAACTTTGTAATTTATTAGAATGCACATCCTCTCAGTTGGAGATCTTGATAGATAATGCAGAAAAGATTTATCAAGAAACAGATTCTGTATATGATAGTGTTATGAAAATATTACAACAGGGACATAATGTAAGAGAAGCTACCTTAATCGCTTTAATGTGTGGAAAGTATTTTGGTTTTAAACAAGCAGAAGAGCAGATAGAAGAAGATATAAAGCAAAAGTTATTTGATGCGTTTAACAACAGAAGAGGATAATAGATGAATAGATATAAAAACAATTTTGAATTTTCATTTTCTAATGTGTATGATGAAGAAACTGAGATGTTTCCTTTAATGAGCAATGAAGACGAGGAGAAGATAAATAAGGAGAGAACTCCTAAATGTTTACCTATTTTACCTTTAAGAAACACAGTGTTATTTCCAGGTGTTATCATACCTATTACTATTGGAAGAGATAGATCAATAAAATTAATAAAGGAGACCTATAAAGGAGATAAAATTATAGGTGTCCTATCTCAAAAAGATCCTTCTATAGAGGCTCCTAAATTAGAAGATTTAAATAATGTAGGTACCGTGGCTCATATCCTTAAGATGCTCCGTATGCCTGATGGTAATATTACAGCTATTATTCAAGGAAGAAAAAGATTTGAGATTGGAGACATAGTTCAATCAGACCCCTTCTTTAAAGCAAATGTTACAGAATTAGTAGAGGCAAAACCCGATTCCTCAGATAATGAATTTGAAGCCCTAGTTGATTCTGTAAAAGATATGTCTTTAGATATTATAGAACTTTCTCCAAATATTCCTACAGAAGCTAGTATTGCAATAAAAAACATTGAGAGCCCTTCATTTGTTATTAATTTTGTTGCTTCAAATATGAATATTTCTTTAAAAGAGAAACAAGAATTATTAGAAAATACAGATTTAAATGACCGAGCAAGAAAGGCTTTGTCTCTACTAACAAAGGAACTTCAGATGTTGGAAATGAAGAATGAAATTCAATCCAAAGTAAAAACAGATTTGGACAAACAACAAAGAGAATATTATTTACACCAACAAATGAAAGCTATACAAGAGGAGCTAGGAGGTGCGGGATCAGAGAAAGAGATAGATGAAATGAGAAAAATAGCTTCTGAAAAAAAGTGGACTAATGAAGTTAAGTTAGAATTTGAAAAAGGTTTAAAGAAACTTCAACGAATGAATCCTAGTATGGCGGATTATTCTGTACAAAGAAGTTATCTTGAATTGATTCTAGAATTACCTTGGAATGAATTTACAGAAGATAAATTTGATTTGAAGAAAGCTAAATCAATTTTAGATAGAGATCATTTTGGATTAGAAAAAGTAAAAGAAAGAATCATTGAACACCTAGCAGTATTAAAATTAAAAGGAGATATGAAATCTCCAATTTTATGTTTATATGGTCCTCCAGGAGTTGGGAAAACCTCCTTAGGAAAATCAGTAGCTGAAAGTTTAGGAAGAAAGTATGTCAGAGTAAGTCTTGGAGGATTGAGAGATGAGGCGGAAATTAGAGGACATAGAAAAACATATATTGGAGCAATGCCAGGAAGAATCATTAAGTCTGTTAAGAAGGCTACTTCTTCAAATCCTGTTTTTGTTTTAGATGAGATTGATAAGGTTACTAGAGATATGCACGGAGATCCTTCTTCAGCATTATTAGAGGTTTTAGATCCAGAACAAAACGATAGTTTCCATGATAATTATTTAGAGTTAGGCTATGATTTATCCAAAGTTTTATTTGTCGCTACAGCTAATTCTTTATCTACTATTCAGCCCGCTCTTAGAGATAGAATGGAGATAATAGAGATAAATGGATATACTATTGAAGAAAAAATAGAAATAGCTAAAAGGCATTTACTTCCAAAACAGATAAAAGAACATGGTTTAAAAAAGAAAGATATATCTCTATCAAAAGAAGTAATAGAAAGAATAGTAGATGGTTATACAAGAGAGTCTGGAGTTAGAGGTTTAGATAAAAAGTTAGCCAAAGTTGTTAGGTATGCCGCGAAATCTGTAGCTCTTGAAGAAGAATATGATGTGAATATTAGTATTGATACTCTGCAAGAAATATTAGGTCCTATAATGTTTAGTAGAGATAAAACAATCGATAGCAATGTACCTGGAGTTGTAACGGGATTAGCTTGGACATCAGTTGGAGGTGATATTTTATTTATTGAATCCTCCTTGAGTAAGGGAAAAGGACAGTTGAGTATTACAGGTAATTTAGGAAAGGTAATGAAAGAATCTGCTACTATAGCTCTTGAATATTTAAAGTCCAATTCTTTAGAATATGGTATTCAAAATGATGTTTTTGCTAAATGGAATACTCATGTACATGTTCCAGAGGGAGCTACTCCAAAAGATGGTCCTTCGGCTGGAATTACAATGTTTACCTCTTTAGTTTCTTCTTTTACTGGAAGAAAAGTAAAAAACAACATAGCTATGACAGGAGAAATAACATTAAGAGGAAAAGTATTGCCTGTTGGAGGAATCAAGGAAAAAATATTAGCTGCTAAAAGATCTGGTATCAAAGAAATTATTCTTAGTAGTGAAAATAAAAAAGATGTCCTTGATATTAATGAAAAATATCTGAAGGGGCTAAAGTTTCATTATATAGAAAAAATGAGTGAAGTTATTGACTTGTCACTTTTAAAGTCTAAAGTAAGTAATCCTTACATAAAATAAAGGAACTTATTTTTCAAGTAACAAAAACATAGTAAAAATCGTTAAACAAATAAAGTAATAATTAAAAGATCAAAAAATGAAAAGATTTTTCTTATTGACAATTGTATTTTTTGTTTTTTTTACTAGTAAATCTCAGGATTTATTGTTAAAGAATAGTCCTTTCCATTTTGTAGATGCAACATTTAAAATGAGTGTTGAAAAAGAACTTTCAGATAATAAATCTGTAAACTTAAGTGGAGCTATACATTTAGTGGAAGATGGTTGGAACGATGATTTAGCTAGAGGCATCGCTTGTGAGCTACAAATTAGAAAATATGTAATGGGATTCAAAAGTTCGGAATCATCATTGAGTGGAGTTTATATAGCTCCTTTTGGAAATCTATCGTATTACAGAATGTCCGAGACTTATTACAATTGGTATTATGAATATGATGAATTTGGGAATTACATTAATTGGAGAGAAGAAACAAAAGTTGATGCAAGTTCTAAAATTATTCAGGCTGGTATTCTCATGGGAACTCAATATATTTTTTCTAATGTTATTTTACTCGACCTTTATCTAGGTGGTGGAATTCAATATTCTATAGAGAAAGGAAATAGAAATCCGGTAAATCACGGAGGTTCAGGATTCAGATTTTACACTGGAGTAATACCAAAAATTGGTTTTAATGTTGGTGTAAAATTATAATAAGCATGTTTAGAAAATATTTTATAATATTTTGTGTTTTATTCCCGAACATTTTATTTTCTCAATTACACAATTCTTCTTATAATTCTCTAAATCTCCATTCTTCTTCTAGGGTCTTGTCTATGGGTGGTGATATAAATTCAATAGTTGATGGCGATATTAGCTTGTCTCTTTTCGTTCCCTCATTGTTGAATGAGGAGATGGATAACCAAATAGCTTTTAATTTTGTTGATTATGTATCAGATATCAATTTTATATCTTTTCACTTTGCGAAGAAATTTAATAATAATCTGATGTTTTTTTCTGGTATTGACGCGATAAACTATGGTCAATTTGATGAAACAGATGAGATCGGAAATATAATTTCTAAATTTAGTGCTTCACAACAGATTGCTACAATAGGGGTGTCAAAATATCTTGGAAATAATTTTACTTTTGGTTCTAACATTAGATTGATGAACTCTAAATTAGAGAGTTATCATTCAATAGCATTATCTTCAAATATTTCGGCTACATATCATAATAAAGATTCTAGATTTACTTCAACATTACTTGTGAAAAATTTTGGGAAGCCAATTAAGAATTATACATCAAATCAAGAAGATTTACCATTTGAAATACAGATGGGATTATCAAAGTCTTTAAAACATCTTCCGTTTAGATATTCTTTTGTGTTTCATCATTTAAATGTTTATGACCTGTCTAACAGTTATAATCCAATAACAATTTTTGATCCCGCTACTAATGAACTGATTGTTAGAGAAGAAACAGTTGCTAAGAAGTTGCTAAGACATGTTGTTTTAGGTACGGAATTGAATCCGTTTAGGAAAAATTTATTTTTAAGAGCTGGTTTTAACTTCCAAAGAAGAGAGGATTTAAAATTAGATTCATCTTTTAATATGAGTGGATTTTCTTGGGGTTTAGGATTTTCAATTATAAAATTGCAAGTTAATTATTCAAGATCTGCATTTCATTCTTCTAGCATGTTGAATAGTTTTTCCATTGTTGCTAATTTGTCTAACTTTGTCCCCTGATGAGCAAGAAAATAAATATAGCAATTGACGGCCATTCGTCTTGTGGTAAAAGTACGATTGCTAAAGCAATTTCAAAAAGATATAAGATGAGATATATCGATACGGGAGCTATGTACAGAGCTATTTGCTTATTTTCATTACAAAAGAATTTAATCTCTAAGGATAAAATTGATGAAAGATTATTGGAAGCTTATCTACCAGATATTTTTGTGGAATTTAAATACAATTCAGAAAAGAAAATATCAGAAACCTATTTGAATGATAAGAATGTAGAGAGTCTTATAAGAACATTAGATGTATCTAAATCAGTTAGTTTGATAGCTAAAATTCCTGTAGTAAGACAAAAATTAGTTCTTTTGCAACAACAAATAGGAAAGAATAAAAATATTGTAATGGATGGTCGAGATATTGGTACTAAAGTTTTTCCTGATGCAGAACTGAAGTTTTTTGTTACTGCAAAACCTGAAATAAGAGCTAATAGACGATGGAAAGAACTAAGGCAAAGTGGAGAAAATGTTAGTTATGAAGAGGTTTTGAGTAATCTTAAAATGAGAGATGACAATGATATAAATAGAAGGATGAATCCATTAAAAATGGCAACGGATGCAATTAAAATAGATAATTCTAATATATCAGTAGAAAATCAAAATGATTTTATATTTTCTCTGATAGATAAAATTTTTAAAACATGAATATTGAAATAGATAAATACTCAGGTTTTTGTTTTGGTGTAGTGTATGCCATCGAAATGGCAGAAGAAGAGCTAAAGAAGAATAATAATTTGTATTGTTTAGGAGACATTGTTCATAATAATAAAGAGGTTGAAAGGTTAAATAATTTAGGATTAAAAATTATAAACCATGAAGAACTAAAAAATTATAAAAATTGTAAGGTTTTAATAAGAGCTCATGGAGAGCCACCAGAAACTTATAAAATTGCTATGGAAAACAACATAGAGTTGTTAGACGCATCTTGTCCTGTTGTATTAAAGTTGCAAAATCAGATAAAAGAAGGTTATAAAACTGTTAAGGATATTGATGGACAGATAGTAGTTTATGGAAAGAAAGGCCATGCTGAAATTATAGGTTTATTGGGTCAAATTCAAGGAGACGCAATTTTAGTTTCTAGTATTGAAGATTTAGATCATTTAGATTTTTCTAAACCAATTTTCATGTATTCCCAAACTACAAAGAGTCCAAAAGCATACTCAGAAATTAAGAAAGAGATTGAAAAAAGAAGAAAAAAATTAGGAATAGTTGACCCATTACAATTTGTTGTTAATGATACTTTATGTAGACAAGTTTCAGGAAGAGAGCCTCAATTAAAGAGATTTTCTGAAAAACATGATGTTATCGTTTTTGTTAGTGGTACGAAGAGTTCTAATGGAAAAATGCTGTATGAATCTTGTAAAGATGAAAATCCTAACTCATACTTTATTTCAGATGTAGATGAGATAAAAAAGGAATGGTTTTCTTCAGCCCAATCTGTAGGGATTTGCGGCGCAACTTCTACTCCATTATGGTTGATGGAAGATGTTTCTAAGTTTATTTCAGAAATAAATTAAATAAAACACTTATACTTCTCTTATTTATTGTATGTTTGCAAACCTTTTAGATTTGTTAATTTAAGGTAAAAAAGGGATAAAAAATATAAATTAATCTCTCTCGAAATTCCAAACATTAACCTTAAATGGTTTCGAGATACAAGCAAAATGACGAAATGTCAAAAAAAGAAGTTAAAAAAGAGTCTAAAACACCAGAAAAAAAAGCTGCGAAAACAACTATAAAAAAGACAGCTAAAAAATCTACTAAAAAGACTAAAGAAGTTAAATCTAAAGAAGATACACAAGCTAAAATGATTGAAGAGAAGTTAGCTATGACACCTGATCAAAAAGCTGAATATGTGAACGATAATGATTTACAAGAAATTAAAAAAGAAAAAGTAAAACCTAATGTAGAAGATTTTGATTGGTCAACTATTACAGACTCAGACTCTTCTGAAGTTTTAAATAAAGATGAAGAATCTATGTATTCTTCTACAATGCCTTTTATTGAAGAAAAACAAGTACTAGACGGAAAAGTTGTAAGTATTTCTGATCGAGAAGTAATTGTAGACATCAACTTTAAATCTGATGGTATAATTTCCAGTTCTGAATTTAAATATAATGCAGATCTTAAGGTTGGTGATGAGGTTGAGATCTTAGTTGAAAAGCAAGAAGATAAGAATGGTCAACTCGTTTTATCTCATAGAAGAGCTAGAGTGTTAAGGGCTTGGGAAAAAGTTAATCTTGCCCTTGAAACAGGAGAGGTAGTCCAAGGTAAGATTAAAAGTAGAACTAAAGGTGGAATGATAGCTGAAGTCTTTGGAATTGAAGCTTTCCTACCAGGCTCACAAATTGATGTGAAACCAATTAGAGATTATGATGAGTATGTTGGAAGAGACATGGAGTTTAAAGTGGTGAAAGTAAATGAAGTTTTTAGAAACATTGTTGTTTCTCATAAAGCCTTAATTGAAGCAGACTTAGAAGGTCAGAAGGAAGAAATCATGTCTAAATTAGAGAAAGGACAAGTAATTGAGGGTGTAGTTAAAAACATTACTTCATACGGAGTCTTTGTTGATTTAGGAGGTGTTGATGGACTAATTCATATTACAGACCTTTCCTGGGGGAGAGTGTCTCACCCAGAAGAGATAGTTAAGTTAGACGAAACAATTAATGTTGTTATTTTAGAATTTGATCAAGAGAAGAAGAGAATTCAATTAGGATTAAAACAGTTAGGAGATCATCCTTGGGATTCATTAGATAAAAACATTAAAGAAGGAGACACTGTAAAAGGAAAAGTTGTGGTAGTAGCAGATTATGGTGTTTTTGTCGAGTTGCAAACGGGAGTTGAGGCATTAATCCATGTGTCAGAGATGTCATGGTCTACTCATCTCAAAAGCGCAGGAGATTTTTACAAAGTAGGCGATGAGATTGAAGCAAAAATATTAACATTAGATAGAGAGGAAAGAAAGATGTCTTTAGGAGTAAAGCAACTTTCAGAAGACCCTTGGTCTAATATTGATACAAAGTATTCTGTGGATTCAAGACACACTGTAAAGGTCAGAAACTTTACGAATTTTGGAGTGTTTGTTGAGTTAGAAGAAGGTATTGATGGATTAGTTCATATTTCAGACTTATCTTGGACTAAAAAGATTAAACACCCTGCAGAATTTACAAAGGTTGGAGAGTCTATGGAAGTTATTGTTCTTGAAGTAGATATAGATAATAGAAGAATAAGTTTAGGACATAAGCAGACTGAATTAGACCCTTGGGATAACTATAAGGCAACTTATGTTATAGGAAATGATTTTGAAGGAACTGTATCAGAGGTATTTGGAAAAGGCGCCTTAATTAGACTCTCGGATACAGTGGAGGCATTCTCTCCTCTTAGACACATTGAAAAAGTAGATGGTAGTAAGTTAACTGTAGGAGAGTCAACAATGTTCAGAGTATTAGAATTCTCTAAGGAAAATAGAAGAATTTTGGTTTCTCATACATCTACTTTTAGAGACCAGGAAATAAAAAATAAAAAACAAGAAAAAGCTGATACAGACAGGGCTGTGAAACAGATTCAAAAAACTCAACAAAAATCAACCTTAGGTGATCTAGATGAGTTATCAAATTTGAAGAAAGATCTTGAAGTTAAAGGTGAATAATTAAAAAAAAGTCCTAATTTTTATTAGGACTTTTTTTTATACTATTTTTGTGATTATAAAATGAAAATTAAAAAACAAATAGTAAGTAGCAAACAATTTGGTCTTATGATTGAAAGATTGGCTCATCAACTAATTGAGAATCATTCTGATTTTTCTGAGACTATTTTAGTTGGTGTACAACCAAGAGGAGTAGAGTTTGCTAATAGAATTTTAGATAAATTAACGGAGATAACAAATAATAAAAATATACAATCTGGCAGTTTGGATATTACATTTTTCAGAGATGATTTTGGTAGAAGAGAGTCTCCAATTGAAGCTCAGGAATTGGATATGAATGTTTCCGTAGAGGGTAAAAATGTAGTTTTGATTGATGATGTTTTGTTTACTGGTAGATCTATTAGATCTGCATTGGACGCCTTAATGAATTTTGGTCGACCTAAGCATGTAGAATTAATGGTATTGATAGACAGAAGGCTTAAAAGACACCTGCCAATACAACCAAATTATGTTGGGAAAACAGTAGATTCCATTTTTTCAGAAAAAGTGATAGTTAAATGGAATTCTGAAAATACTGGAGATGAAATTATATTATTAAAATAAGAGAATGAGTAAATTATCAGTAGATCACTTGTTAAGTATTGAAAATCTTAAAAAGAAAGATATTGAATTAATTTTTAAGACTGCAGATAACTTTAAAAGAATTATAAATCAACCAATTAAAAAGGTTCCTACTCTTAGAGATATTACAATTGCAAATTTATTCTTTGAAAACTCTACAAGAACCAGATTATCTTTTGAGCTTGCAGAAAAAAGATTATCAGCGGATGTGGTAAATTTCTCTTCATCCTCCTCATCTGTTGTAAAAGGAGAAACCCTTATTGATACAGTAAATAATATACTTTCTATGAAAGTAGATATGGTAGTTATGAGACACCCAAATCCTGGTGCAGCAGAATTTCTTTCAAGAAATGTAAATGCTTCAATTGTAAACGCTGGTGACGGTGCTCATGAGCATCCTACTCAAGCATTATTAGATTCTTTTTCAATTAGAGATAAATTAGGAAAGGTAGAAGGAAAGAAAGTTGTAATTATAGGAGACATTCTTCACTCTAGAGTAGCGTTGTCTAATTTTCATTGTCTACAAAAGTTAGGGGCAGAAGTTAGAGTATGTGGACCTTCAACTTTGATGCCTAAATATTTAGATTCATTAAATGTAAAGCATTTTACAGATATAAAAGAAGCTATGTCTTGGTGTGATGTTGCAAATGTATTGAGGATACAATTGGAAAGACAAGATGTGAATTACTTCCCTTCTTTACGAGAATACGCTATGATTTATGGTGTAAACAAAAAATTGTTAGATTCACTAGAAAAACAAATTGTTGTGATGCATCCTGGACCTATTAACAGAGGGGTGGAATTAAGTTCTGATGTTGCTGACTCTGACCATTCCATAATTCTAGATCAGGTGGAAAATGGGGTTGCGATTAGGATGGCTGTCATATATTTATTAGCTGCAAATTTAAAAAAATAAGAATGAGTATAGAATTATTAAATGGTAATACTTTAGTTTTTAAGGTTTCAGAGAATGGAGAAATAGGAGATTTAAATGTAGAAGGGGAGGTTGTTAACTTTGTCGCAGATATGTTAGATGTAAATACTGAAGTAATACATTTAATTAAAAATAATTTAATTAAATTTGGCGAATCCATTTACAAAAGAAAAGGATCTTTTGTTATTGTTTCAAAGATATCTTTTGATGATAGTCTTAATATAGTACCAACAATGCAAGAAGCCTTTGATTTTATAGAAATGGAGGAAATTGAAAGACAATTAGAATTATAAACTAAACAATATATTATGAAGAAAACTTTACTTACTTTAACTTTAATTTTAGGATATGTATACTCATATTCTCAATGTACTCCTGACCCTATTTATCAAGACTCCACATATAATATTTGGCCTGATACTATTATAAACCTTCCAGCAGTTTCTCAGGGTATATCCTATCAATCTGTGTTAAATATTAAAACTCCAGAAACTTTAATTGAAGCGGCTGCAGGTGATTCTTCATTTACTCAACTTGATACAACTATATTTGGAACCTCTTATAGTTTCCAATTAGCTGGTTGGCCTGTTGATAGTATGAGTCTTGTATCAATAGATGGATTGCCTAATGGATTATCACTTAGTTGCGCTTATTCTAATTGTATCCTTCCAGGTAACATTTTAACTTGTGCATCTGTTGATGGAATTACTACAGATCCTGTGGGTGTTTACCCAGTTACTATATGGGTTGATGTGTTTACTCATGGAACTTTGGATTTAGGACTTATTCAATACCCTCTATCTACTTCCTTATACGAAGCCACAGGTTCTTATGAAAGCGTAAATGGATATAAAATAATAGTCACTTCCGCTAATTCATTAGAGATAATTAATTCAAATGAATTTGTATTATTACAGAATATTCCAAACCCAACAAAAGAAAAAACAACTATAAAGTTTAATACTCCAACTTCAGATATAATTACTTTATTGATTACAGACATGTTAGGAAAAGTTGTTTATTCTGAAACTATTTTATCTGTTGTTGGTATGAATGAGTTGAATTTAGACTTAAATTTAAAATCAGGGATTTATAATTATTCTATACAGAATGATGAAAAGATCTTATCTAAAAGGATTGTTGTATCTGAATAAATGTCTTATGAATTAACAATATTAGGATGTAGTTCTGCTATTCCTTCTCTTAAAAAAAATCCCACCGCTCAATTGCTAAATGCGAACGAGCGGTTTTTTTTGATTGATTGTGCAGAAGGGACTCAGATTCAGTTAAGAAAGTATAAATTTAAGTTTCAGAAAATAAGTAGGATATTTATATCACACTTACATGGAGATCACTATTTTGGTTTAATTGGACTACTTAGTAGTATGCACCTTCTTGGTCGAGAGAAAGAACTACATATTTATGCTCATGTGAAACTCAAACAAATTATAGATGTACAATTAGAAGCGTCTAATACAGAATTATGTTATCCATTATTCTTTCATATAATTAACCCTGAAACTGACGAAGTTCTATTTGAAGATAAAAAGATTAAGATTTCTACATTTCCTTTAAGTCATGGAATAGATTGTAATGGATTTCTATTTGAAGAAAAAAGATCACCAAGAAAAATTATCTCAGAGAAAGTAAAACAATATAATATTCCTGTTGAACAGATAAAAACTATCAAAAATGGAAAGAATTTTATTTCAGAAGATGGTAGAGTTATTTTCAATAGCGAATTAACAATTGAAAATAAGAAACCGTCTTCTTATGCTTTTTGTTCAGATACTAAATATTGTGAATCTATAATTAAAAAAATAAAAGGAGTTAGTTTATTATATCATGAAGCAACTTTTATGAATGACAGAAAAAATAGAGCAAAAGAAACCAACCACTCTACAACTATAGATGCTGCTACAATAGCAAAACTTGCAGAAGTAAGCCATTTGTTAATTGGTCATTTTTCGCAAAGATATAGAGATGAAAATCTATTGTTAGAAGAGTCAAAGAGTGTTTTTAAGAATACTTTACTTGCAAAACAAGGTCAAACAATTAACTTTTCTGATCTCTAGGACTTACAATTTATTTTTATTTCGGTATATTTGCGCTATTGAAAAAATAATTCAACTTAAATGAAAAGAGTTTTACTTTTATTATTCCTGTTTTCTGCTATTATTCAGGTGAATTCTCAAACTATTTTAAATGCAAATATTCAAGGAATCGACTGTAATAATTCCTCTGGTTATATTTCCTTAACAACTGATATAAGTCCAACGTTCATATCCTGGTATCATTTTGATGATTCTGGAGATTCTACTCAAGTTAATTTTTATTCAGATTCTTTATCTACTATTGAATGTGGAAAATATAGAGTCTTTATTTATGGTTCTACAGGATCAATTACTGATTCAAAAATATATTTTATTCCATGTCCTTTAGGGGTAAATCCAAACAATCATAATAACATACAATGTTTTGGGGATTCTACTGGTTCTGTTGGAAGAGTAGCTTTTGGAGGTGTTACCCCTTATTTATATGAGTGGTTTAAAAATGGTGTTCCTTTTCAGTCATCAAATGATACTCTTCTTACAAATTTAGTAGCTGGTCAATATATTGTTAAAATAACAGATAGTATAGGGTGTATATTAGAAGACACCGCTAATGTTTTTCAGCCAAATTTACTTAGAATAGATTCTCTTATTCAGAGTACTGTCCATTGTAAAGGAACAAATACAGGTTCAATATTAGTAAATATAAAAGACGGGAAAAGATTTGATTCTGGAAATTATTATGATTTTTATTTAACTAACACAAATAATGATACTATAAGATATATAAATAGAATTGGTCAATCTTCAAATATTTTATCTGATACAACTCCTTATTATGTTAGTTTTGATAGCTTAGGTGTTGGAAATTATACTTTAAATGTTGTTGATTCTTTTGGATGTGCTTTGGATTCATTAATTTCTGTGACAGAACCAAATGATTATGAATTACATGTATCTATAAACCCTACTATAATTTGTGAACAAGATAGTACATGGCTAAAATTAGATAGTATTTCTGGGGGACACTCTAATTTAGAATTCAATTGGATTAATTTTTTTCCAGGAGATTCTATTTATGTTAATTCGGGGGTTTATTCCGCTATTATTTTAGATCTTGATTATAATTGTATTGATACATTAGATTATACATTAAATGCTCCTAATACTATATATTGTGATGTTACCTCTATAGTTGCTCCATGTTTTGGTACCAATACAGGAAAATTGATTGTTGATACTATTTATGGAGGTGTTCCTCCTTACTCTATTCAATGGGGTGGTGTAAATACAGACTCTTTATTTGCAGGAACCTATACTTTATTTATTACGGACTCTTTAGGTTGTGTTTATATGGAAGATTTTGTTGTAGAAGAGAATCCAGATGTAGATTTAAATGAAATAGTTTATCCTCCATTATGTAATGGAGATGCTAACGCAAGTATTTCTATTGATATTTCAGGAGGAACGGGTTCTTTAAATTATTTCTGGATTAATGCTTCTGGAAGTCCTGATTCAGTGTATTCACTATCAGAGGGTACTTATTATGTAGAGACTTCTGATAGTTTATCTTGTGTATTTATTGATAGTGTTAAAGTGAATGACCCCGACGATTTAAATGTTAGTTTTGGTGGGTTTATAAATCCATTAACATGTAATGGAAGTCAAACAATTATAAATTCAATAATTTCTGGAGGAACAGCCCCTTATAGTATTTTATGGTCTAATTCTGAGGTGACAAGCCAAATAGTAGTAGGTGCGGGTACTTATACGGTAGATATTACAGATGTAAACGCTTGTTCAGCTACAAATAGTATTACTATAATTGAACCTGAAGAATTATTTGTGATTGGAAGTTTTGTCCCTGCTACTTGTAATCAAGGGGCGTCTGCTTCCGTAACTCATTACGGAGGTACTGATCCAGTTTCATTTATATGGAGTAATGGAGAAGTTAC
Source organism: Flavobacteriales bacterium (assembly GCA_002696275.1). GTDB lineage: Bacteria > Bacteroidota > Bacteroidia > Flavobacteriales > BACL11. Next base: position 95,077 of record NZRO01000024.1, on the reverse strand, counting down.
TTCTTCAGCTTCTGGATTTACAGAAGGAGATCATTGGGTACTTGTGACAGATTCTTGTGGAGATACATCAATGTATGAATTTACTGTGATTGATTATATATTAGAAACTAGTATTTATCATACAAATAATCCTCAAAATTTTGCCGAAGTTGAAGTCGTTAATTCAACAGTTGGTCCTCCATTTAACTATCAGTGGTATGATGAGAATATGGATCAGATAGCTGGAGAAACAAATCCGTTAATAGAAGATTTGTGTGAGGCATGGTATTTTGTTACTACAACTGATGTAAATAATTGTGAGGTTTTGGATAGTGTTTATGCAGAACTTTATTTTCCACTAGGAGGTATTGTAGATATATCTACGACAACTGTATATGAAGATAGTGATTTGTGGGGTTCTGGCCCATATACTTATTTGTGGGACAATGGTGATGTGTCTGCACATGGAAATATTTGTCCTGGATTTCATAGGGTCTGGGTTACGGATGTAAATGGATGTGAAGTGGTTGAAGATGTAATTGTTGAAGATTTTATATTAACATTAGATCCCTCAGATTTTATTGTTGAGTGTGAAATAACTAATTTAGATGTAGAGTTGCGAGTAGATGTAACTGGTGGTACTGGAGATTATACTTATTTATGGAGCTCTGGAGAAACTGAAAACCCTATAAATTTAAATCTAAATCCTGGAATTTATTCTGTTCAAATTACAGATGAAAATATGTGTATTATTGATACAGCATTTAGGATTGCCGCATTTACAGAGGATTGTGTTCCTAATGTATTTACTCCAAATGGAGATGAAGTAAATGATGTTTGGTTGTTAGAGGACGCTTTCTTTTATTCCGATTCAGAAGTAAGAGTTTATAATAGATATGGAAAATTAGTATTTAAGTCTATTGGTTATGACTCACCTTGGGATGGAAAGAATGAAACAGGAAATGATGTTATGGATGGTTCTTACTTTTATATAATTGATTTGGGAGATGAATATGACAAAATTAAAGGAACAGTTTCTATTATCCGATAAAATCTATAATTCTATTGATGTTTTCGGGTGAAAAATAAGTTGTTGATTTATCTTTCTTAAACCATGTGATTTGTCGCTTTGCGAACCTCCTAGTATTTTGTTTTATTTTATCAATAGCCTCTGTGAGTGTTGTAATACCATCAAAATAATCGAATAACTCTTTGTATCCTACTGTTTGTAATGAGTTTTTGTATCTATAAATTTGGAGAGATTCCACTTCATTGAGTAGTCCATTTGATATCATTTCCTCTACTCTGTTATTGATTCTATCGTATAATATCTCTCTTTCGATTTGAAGACCTACTTTTACAATGTTAAAATTTCTTTTTTTAGGAATTTTTGTTTTGAAATTTGAAAATGGTTTGTTTGTTGAATAAATTATTTCTAGTGCTCTCATTAATCGTTGAGGATTGTTTTTATCAACTTCACTGAAGTATATAGGATCTTTTAATTTTAATTCTTGTTGTAGAAATTCAATTCCCTTTTCATTATAGATTTTTATAATATTTTTTCTCATTTCAGAAGATATCTCTGGCATCTTGTCTAAACCTTTACATACTGCATCTATGTACAGTCCCGATCCACCAACTAAAATTACTTTATCTTTTCTATGAAATAATTCTTCAATTTTTTGGATTGCATCTTCTTCAAAATTTCCGACATTATAATCTTCTGATACAGAAAGGTGCTGAATAAAATGATGTTGTACCTCTTGTAGTTCATCTTTTGATGGAGGAGCAGATCCTATTAATAATTCCTTGTAGAATTGTCGAGAATCTGCAGAAATAATTTCAGTATTATAATGTTTAGCAAGATTTATGCTAAGGCTGGTTTTTCCAATAGCAGTAGGTCCTAAAACAACAACAAGTGTTTTAGTATTCATAGCCCTTAAATTCATCAAAATCATCAAATTCTTCCCTAAAACTGTCATATTCTCCTTTTTTCTTATCGGATTCAAAGGTAAATTTTGGTGCTTCACTAGGCATTTTTCCTATAGAGTATAAATTAGTATTTTCCAAAGAAACTACTTTTTCAACATACTGAATATGAAACCTCCACATTTTAAGAAAGTCATAAACATATATTAGTTGTGTTTCGGATGAGTATAGTAATGTCGAAATAATTACTTGATTCATTACAAGTGATTCTCCTATTGTTTGAGAAGTATCAAACAAAGAGATTTCACATCCCAGATTTAAATCACAATCAGTTTGAAAAAAGGAAGCCATTTCAAAATCACCCAAGTTAAAATTTTTAGTAATTAATCTGTGTAAGTCTTCAAGGGTTAAATTTTCATCAATAATCAATTCTCTAATTACGACTTCATTGCTTTCTAATGTAGCTCTAATTTTAATCATTAGTTTTTAAGTTTATTTCTTTTGCTTTATTTTTCATGAATTCTAATGCAGATTCTCTATTGTTTTCTACTTCTCCTTCTAATATTGCTTCTTTTAAGGAATTTTTTAGAATTCCAACTTCTTTGCCAGCTTGTATTTTAAATATTTCCATAATCTCTTGTCCTTTAATTGGAGGTTCCCAATTTCGGATATGGTCTTTTTCTTCTACTTCTTTCAGTTTTTTTCGAACTAATTTAAAATTATTGATATATTTTGCAACTTTAAGTGGATTTTTTGATGTAATGTCTGCTTCACATAAAGTCATTAAATCATCAACATCGTCTCCAGCATCAAAAAGAAGTCTTCTGATAGCGGAGTCGGAAACAATATCTTGTGCCAGAACAATTGGTCTCAAGTGAAGTGTGACTAATTTCTTTACATACTTCATTTTTTCGTTTAAAGGAAGTTTTAGTTTTCTAAAAATTCTTGGGACCATTTTACCTCCTAGAAATTCATGTGAATGAAAGGTCCAACCATGTCCTTTTTCGAAGCGTTTGGTTTGAGGCTTTGCTATATCATGTAATAAAGCTGCCCAGATAAGCCATAAGTTATTGGTCTTTTTTCTAATATTGTCTATTACTTCAAGTGTATGGTAGAAGTTATCTTTGTGTGCAAAACCCTCTCTTTTTTCTACACCTTCTAATTTTACTATTTCCGGTAAGAATTCATGTAATAATTTGGTGTTAAATAATAATTTTAGTCCTAAAGAAGGTTTTTCTGAAAGAAGTATTTTATTTAATTCTTCTGTAATTCTTTCTTTGGAGATAATTGAAATTCGTTTAGTGTTATTACAAATAGAATTATAACAATTTTCTTCAATATTAAAGTTTAGTTGTGTCGCAAAACGAATAGCTCTCATCATTCTTAGTGGGTCGTCAGAAAAGGTAGTGTCTGGATTGAGAGGAGTTTTGATAATTTTTAATTTTAGATCTTTAATTCCGTTAAAAGGATCTACTAAGTTTCCGTAACTAGATGAGTTTAGGCAAATAGCCATAGCATTTATGGTGAAATCTCTTCTGTTTTGGTCGTCTTGAAGACTTCCATCTTCTACTATTGGTTTTCGGGAGTTTGCTCTATAAGACTCTTTTCTGGCTCCTACAAACTCATAACATTCAGATTTATACTTAATCATAGCAGTTCCAAAATTTTTAAAAAATTTCACATCTGTTTTATTCCCTAATTTTTTAGCAACTTCTTTAGCTAGATTTATTCCGGAACCAACACAAACAAAATCAATATCTGTTTTAATTTGTTTTCTGCTTAAAAGAATATCACGAACAAAACCACCTACTACATAGCATTCTAAATTAGAAGAATCTGCTACTACAGAAATAGTTTTGAAAATAGGATTTGTAAGAAATTCTGATAAATTCACTATCGTAGTTTTGTTATCTTTCCGTCTGTTTCTATTTTTAAGATTGTAGAAGGATTTTCCATTCTTTCATCATGTCGCAAATTTACTATATAATCTGCATTATTTTTAATATGATTAGAAATATCTGAAAACTGTTTTGGACTTTTCTCACCACTAATGTTAGCAGAAGTAGAAACAATAGCTCCTTTGAGTTCTTGTATTAGTTTAAAACAAAATTCATCTGAAGGAATACGAATAGCAGCAGATCCATCTTTGGGAAGTAATTTCTTAGAAAGACCTTTAACATTAGGATAGATTACAGTAGTTGGTTGATCTGTAATGTTAAATTTAGGAATATAATTTGTGTACTGGTATAACATATTGATATCTGAAACTAAGCTAATAAGAGCTTTTGAATCTTCTCTTTGTTTAATCTTATATATTTTCTGTATAGCATTTTGATTTGTTGCGTCACAACCTAATCCCCAAATAGTATCAGTTGGATAGAGGATAATTCCCCCATCTTTTAAAATCTTAACTGCTTTTATAACCTCTGCTTGCATTTATAAGTTTTTATATATATTAAATAGATTTTTTGCAACTTTTATATCCGTAAAATTTTGTGCGTATTTGTACCCTTCTTCTATCATTTTCGCTCTCAAATTTTTGTCAGCTTGTATTTTTATTATTGCTTTTGTAAGTTCCTGTTCAGATTGAGGGTTGATGTAAATTGAGTGTTTTCCTCCTGCTTCTGAAAAACATCCTCCTTTTGAAGTTATAACGGGTGTTTTACTGAATAAAGCTTCAAGAATTGGTAATCCGAATCCTTCAAACAGAGATGGGTACAACATGATATCTGCAGATTGATAAATTGCAGCCATTTCCTTTAAATCTATCTTATGAATTAAGTGTACTTTTTCTTTTAATTTGTGTTTATGAATATATTCTAAGCACTTATTTTTATAGGCTTTTCCATCTCCAATAATTACTAAATGTTGATTATTTAACTTGTGGATACTTTTCAGAATATTTAGTAGATTTTTCCTCTCTGTAATACTAGAAACATATAATAGAAAGTTTTGAGGTAGATTATATTTAGATATAACTTCTTGTTTTTCATCCTTAGAAATAGATTTTTGAAAAATAACATTGCATCCTTGATATACAACTTCTACTTTGTTTTCTGGAATGTTAAAGAATTTGATAATATCTGATTTAGTTTGTTTACTAATTGCAATTATTTTGTCTGCTCTTTTACAAGCTGACAAAATTTTTTTGTGGTATATTTTTCTATCGATTATTGTAAATAGATGTGGATAGCGAATAAAAATAACATCGTGTATACTAACTACTGATTTAATTTTAGTTTTTTCAATCCCTAAAGGAAGTTCGTGTGAAAGTCCGTGATAAATATCTATTTCATCTTGTATTAGATCTTTTACTATGTTTTTGCTTCTCCAATATTTTGTGAATAGATTACCAATAAGAGAAAAAGGAACTCGAGTATGACAATTTTCTCTTTCATATATAAAGGAAAGTCTGTTGTTTTGAAGCAGTTTAGGAGTATACAGAAAGTAATCGTTATCTTTATAATAATGAGATAAAATACGAATAGAGTCTCTCGAGTAGTTGCCTAATCCTGTTTGGTTGTAAAAAGCGCGTTTGGCATCAAATCCTATTCTCATTTTTGGTAGAATTTTTGTAATAACGCAAATATAATATATTTATAAGCTATAATTATGATGTCTTTTACTTTAGTTTTATTAAATTTGTAGTCCAAATTTATTTTATGAAGATAAAGAACATATTATATTTACTAATGATAAGCATATTCGTAAGTTGCGGAACTTCATCCGTAATAGTAAATATACAGCGACCAGCAGATATAAGTGTGCCACAAAGCGTGCAAAAAGTAGTTGTGGTAAACAGGAGTACTGCAGGAAAAGAAAATATGGTAGGAAATATTGTAGAGGGGATATTTACAGGAGAAGGAATTGGAGCTGATAAAAAAGGATCGGAATATTGCGTAATGGGACTTACGCAGATGCTTTCTAATTCAGAAAGATATGAGTTGAGAGGCGGTGGAGATTTGAATTTAAAAGGAACGGGAACTTCTACATTTCCTGATTTATTAGATTGGAGTAAAGTAAAAAAAATTTGTGATACATATGGAGCGGACGCCTTAATTGTACTTTCTACATTTGATTCAGACTCTAGAACATTTGAAGGTAAAAAAGTAGTAAAGACAAAAACAATAAAAGGAGCTAAAATAAAAGAAGTAAGATATCCTGTCACCCTAGTAATGGAAATTGAAAGTGGTTGGAGAATATACGATGCAACTACAAAAAAAATAGTAGATGTCAATACTTTTACAGAAGTAAAAGAATATGTTGAATGGGGAAATAGTTATGATGATGCCAGAGCAAATCTCCCTTCAAAACGACAAGCTTTAAAAAGTTCGGGTATATTTGCTGGGGAACAATATGGTTTTAGAATTACGCCTGTATGGACAAAACAAAATAGATTGTATTTTACAGGAAAATCAGAAAAGTTGAAACTCGCAAAAAATTATGTAAAAAGAGCAGATTGGGATAAGGCTATAGAAATATGGAAATCACTAACTAATCACGAAGATTATAAAATAGCACGCAAGGCGTATTATAATTTAGCGCTTGCGTCAGAAATAAAAGGAAAGCTAAATACTGCAATAGATTATGCTGAAAAAGCAGAACAAATGGGTGAGAATAGAGCTGTTACTTATATTTCTACTCTAAAAAAGAGACAAACAGATGAAAAAAGATTACAAGAACAATTAAATAACTAAAACAACTAAATTATGGAAAACCAAGGATTACCAAGAGTATTAGTATTCGGATTATTAGGAATTATTTTACTATTTATATTCGGATCTAGTATGTTTATAACTATCAACCCAGGACAAAAAGGAGTACTGTTCAAAACATTAGGAGATGGATTAGATAAAGAAACAATATATGGTCAAGGACTACATATAGTAGCTCCATGGAACGATATGATAGTATATGATGTGAAAGAAACAGAAACATTCGAAAAAATGGAAGTTTTATCTAAAAATGGACTTTCTATTAAAATTGATTTGTCTATTATTCATAAACCTGTAAACGATAGAATAGGATACTTACATGATAACATAGGTACTAATTATTTAGAAAAGATAATTAAGCCAGCCGTTAGATCGGTAACTAGAGAAGTTATTGGAGATTATCTTCCTGAAGAATTATACTCTACTAAAAGAGAAGAAATTGAAACTGAGATATATACAAAGACTCAAGAAATTGTAAGTGCTAAAGATATTGCACTTCCTGCAATATACATTAGAGATGTAACCTTGCCACAAACTTTAAGAGACGCAATCGAACAAAAATTAAAACAAGAACAAGAAGCTTTAGAATACGATTTTAAAATACAAAAGGCACAAAAAGAAGCAGAAAGAAAAGAGATTGAAGCTAATGGTATTTCTAAATTCCAAAGAATTGTAAACCAAACTATTACACCTCAGTTATTAAAGTGGAAAGGAGTAGAAGCAACTCAAGAAATTTCAAAATCAGAAAATTCTAAGGTAATCGTAATTGGAAATGGAGATGGAGACTTACCAATTATATTAGGAGGACAATAATATTAACTTAAAACGAGAAAGATGAAGAAAACAATAATGATTGCGATGGTAGCATTAATTCCTTTTGTAACCATGTCTCAGAAAAGATCTAATAAAGGAAAATCTATCCAAAAATCAGAAAGTTCCACACAATTAAAGTCAAACTTTATGATTATAAAAGGTGTAGAAATGATAATTGAAGACTCTAGAATAGTAGAAAAATTAACTGAAGAAGAAGAGTCGGTAGAATTAAGTATTAAAAGACATTTAAAACCAATGACCAAATTAATGGTAGCTTTTGATTTTGGATCTTCTATTAGTAAAGAAAACCAATCCTTAATGGCAGAGTCTAGAAATTTAAGAAGTATGCCAGATGCAGTCAATAAAGCTGTAGAGTATGGTTGGGAATTTATAAATTCTACAATAGTGATAGATAGAAAGGCAACCATACATTATTATTACATGAAAAGAAGATAAAATTATAATAGAGATCCTTCAAATTTTCACCTCTTTTTTTGAGTAAATAAATTTTATTTAAAAGGTTATAGAAATGAATATTTAAATTTTCTTCTTAAAAAATTAATTTAATGAGATTACAAAAAATTTCTTTTATATTTCTTACTTTTTTTTCTATCCAACTATTTGCAACAGATATAGAATTAACCAGAGGAGAAACTTATTTTTCTGTTACTGAAAAATCATTAGAAGAGTTTATATTTATAAATTCAGTATCAAATATTGAGACTAATATTATAAAAACAGAATCACAAGAATTTTTAAATTTAATAATTCCTTCTTACGGAAGTAATTCTGAAGATGGCACACCAGAACTTCCTGTACTTCAGAAATTGCTAAGAGTGCCTCAAGGTTCAGAAATATTAATAAAGATTTTAAATATAGAAGAAACTTTAATAGATCTGTCGGATTATGGTTTTAACTTAGATGTGTTTCCAAATCAAGCTTCTATTTTAAAATCATCTAATCCTGATGATATAAAGTTTTGTTATAATGAAGATTATTACAATATAGATAAATTTACTGGAAATGACTATGTTGCTACTGAATTATTAGGAACTATGAGAGGGCAGAAATTAGCTCGTATGTCTATTTCTCCCGTAAGTTATAATCCGGTAACTAATGAGATAAAAGTTATTACTAAAGCTGAAGTAAAAGTAATTTTTAAGAATGTAGATATTTCATCAGATATAGATAATAGACAGAAATACTATTCTCATGAGTTTGAAAGTCTATTTAAGTCTTGTGTAAATTATATTCCAGTTTCTATGAAGGATGTTATAACAACTTATCCTGTAAAGTATGTTATAATATCTGACCCTCAATTTCAGACAGTATTACAACCATTTATAGAGTGGAAAAGAAAGAAAGGATTTTTAGTTATTGAAGAATATACAAACAATCCTGCAGTGGGAAATACCAATACTTCTATCCATACATTTATAAAAGATTTGTATGATAACCCAATAGATGGAATAGCGCCAAGTTATTTATTAATAGTAGGAGATGATGCTCAGGTTCCATCCTTTAATGTAGGTCAACATGTTTCGGATATGTATTATTGTGAGTTTGATGGTAATGGTGATTTTTACCCAGAAATGTATTATGGAAGATTTTCAGCAACAACACCATCACAAGTAGAAATTCAGGTAAATAAGACTCTTACTCATGAACAATATACTTTTGCGGACCCTTCCTTTTTGGATGAAGTTGTATTAGTGGCAGGTGTAGACGGAAGCTGGGCTACATCACACGGAAATGGACAAATAAATTATGGTACGGATTATTATTTCAATACTGCACACGGATTAGATGTTCATACATATTTATATGGATCAGGTTCTCCAATAACTACGGACATGCCAACAGCTTCTTCATCAATTATCTCAGATATTAGTAATGGAACTTCTTTTGCAAACTATACAGCGCATTGCGCAAGTACTGGTTGGTCAGATCCTGCATTTGAAAATGTAGATGTTTCTAGTTTGCAAAATTTCGATAAATATGGCTTAATGATAGGTAATTGTTGTCAGTCAAATAAGTTTGATGCAAATATCTGTTTTGGGGAAAAATTACTTAGAGAAAATAATAAAGGAGCACTTGCTTATATTGGAGCTACTAATAATACTTATTGGGATGATGATTTTTGGTGGAGTGTAGGAAGTATTGCTTCTTCTAGTATTAGTTCGAATCCTACATACATGGGAACAGGCTTAGGTGTTTATGATTGCTGGATACATGAAAATGGTGAAGCTCAATCAGATTGGTTTTTTACCTCAGGACAATTAGTTCACTCTGGTAATTTAGCGGTGACACAAGCTGGAGGTGCTGAACAGTATTACTGGGAAATTTATCACTTAATGGGTGATCCATCATTAATGCCATATTTAGGTGTTCCTAATGCTTTGAATGTTTCTTATTTAAATGTAATGCCAATAGGCACTTCAACATTTACTGTTAATACAGAGGAACATGCGTATGTGGCGTTATCTATGAATGGAATTCTATTAGACGCACAACTTGCAGGACCCACTGGAATAGTTAATTTAAGTTTTCCAGCTTTGTCGAATATTGGCACTGCTGACATTGTTGTTACAAAACAATTTAAACAACCTTATATTAATACTATAAATGTTATATCTCCTAATACTCCATTTGTGATATACAATAGCCATACTATAAATGATCCTACTGGTAACAATAATTTAGAGGTTGATTATAATGAATTGATTGAGTTAGATGTAGAGTTGAATAATGTAGGAAGTCAGCCAACTCAGAATGTAAATGTAGTAATATCTACAAATGACCCTTTTATAAGCCTGATTGATAGTACAGATTTTATAGCTAATGTAAATGCTAATAATACAATTAACATTAGTACTCCTTTTACTTTTCAAGTATCAAATTATGTGCCAGATCAGCACATAGCAATGTTTAATTTAACCATAACAGATAATCAAGGAAATACATGGTATTCCAATCTTACTGTAACAATAAATGCTCCTGTTTTAGTAGATGTATTATTTACTATAGATGATGTGACATTTGGAAATGGAAATGGAAAATTAGACGCAGGAGAAACTTTAGATTTAGTTGTAAATGTTGAAAATTCAGGACATGCGGGTATTGCAAACCTAAATGCAGTGATGACAACACTTTCTTCATATGTTACTATTAATAATTCTACAGGAATAACTATACCTAATTTATCTCCATCTCAGCAACAAAGTGTTATATTTAATATTACTATTAGTGCTTCTACTCCAATAGGGACATTGGCGGAGTTTCCTTTTGATATTACAGATGGTGTTTATTCTCACAACACCATTTTTTATAAAACAATTGGTATAGTTGATGAGGATTATGAGTCAGGAGATTTTAGTCAATATTCATGGGTTCAAGGAAATTATCCATGGTTTATAACAAATAACAATCCAGCTGAAGGGACAAGTTGTTCTAGGTCAGCAGATAATTTACCCGATAATCAAGAATCTGAAATTTATATTAATTTAAATGTCATAGCTGATGGTGAAATTTCATTTTATAGAAAAATATCATCTGAACAACACTATGATTATCTTAAATTTTACATAAATAATAATAAAGAAGGTGAATGGTCAGGTAATCAAGATTGGGATTTAGTAAGTTTTCCTGTAAACGCTGGAATTAATGAATTCAAATGGAAATATGATAAAGATGGAGGATGGTCAGAGGGGCAAGATTGTGCTTATATAGATTATATTGTTTTTCCTCCAATAGATTTAGGTGCGGTACCTCTAGATGAAAATTTTATTAATTTCAATTTGTACCCTAACCCAAATATGGGAAGTTTTAAGTTGTCATTTTCTGATAATAAATCTCGAACGGCTAATATTTATGATATAAATGGGAAGTTAGTTTTTACCAAAAGTAATTCAGGAGATATAAGTTTTGATATTTCAGATAAAACTTCAGGAACATATACAGTTAAGGTTTATCCTGAAGGAATAACATATCAAATAATTAAAAATTAGTGTCAAAAGCTATAGGCATAGATTATGGAACGAAAAGAGTTGGAATTTCTATTTCCGACTCTTCTCAGTTAATAGCATCCGGACTTACCACAGTTGTAAATAAAAATATATTTCAATTTCTAAGTGAATTGTTTAATAAACAAGATATAGATACAATAGTTATAGGTAATGCGAGAAATTTGGATGGTACTAACACAGATATTAGTTTAGAAATAGAGAAATTTACAACTAAGTTAAAAATTAAATATCCTAATAAACAAATCTGTATGATAGATGAAAGATTTACATCAAAGATTGCATTTCAATCTATAATCGATTCTGGAGTAAAAAAAGAAAAAAGAAAAGATAAATCTTTGATTGATGAGGTTAGCGCTACTATAATACTACAGGATTACCTTTCCTATAAATAGTTTTATTTATTCATATTTTTTAGTAATATTGTAGTCTTAATAAAAAACATAATTAATATGAAAAAACTTTACACTTTATTATTTTTTAGTTTGTTTATATTTAGTGCTTCTTCACAAACTAACTACTGTGACAATTTTGACAGTTATACAAACCTTAATATCCCTATTGCTGAAAGCTCAGTAAATTGGAATACTTGGGGAGAATTAATGACGGGTGCTAATCCATCATTAGATGATGCTTTTATGACAAATAATCAATCCTATAGTGGGTCAAATTCCTTATTCATTGATGAGATGTCAACTCCTATCCCTGATATTGTTTTATTGTTTGATACCTTGTCAGTTTATTCACTTGGATGGAAAAATAATACCGCTTTTAATACTATTCAATCATATGATTCTATGCCTGGTTCATTTGCTGGAAACTGGGGAGCTCTCCCTTCAACACCATATACTACAGGAACATTTGAGTATTCTCATATGATGTTTATACCTGTAGGTAAAACAGGGTATTTTAATTTTCAGGCCGAGAATGTGCCAGGAATTGAATGGGCTCTAGAAGTTAATTTAGATGCAAATGGTGGAATAACTATGAGTAACACTGGAGGAGCTTCATTTAATTGTTCTTATCCAGGAACTGGAGTTTGGTTTGAAATCAAATTTCATATTGATTTAACAAATAATGTTTGGGAGGTATTGATTGATGGTGTATCACAAGGTGTTTTTTCAAACCCAATTAATAGAATTGCTTCCTTAGATTTATATCCAAATGCAAACTCTGCATATTATATTGATGATGTTTGCTATAATTATGATACAACTCAAATTATTTTACCAAATCTAGATTTAGCATTATCTAACATTAACTCAATTAGTGGTCTAGCTAGTCAGAATAGAGATGTATTGGTTGATGTAATTAACCTCGGTTTAACTACAATTACATCATTCGATATTGATTTTGATTATAATGGAAACTTAATTTCTGAAAATGTCACAGGAGTAAATATTCCTATGTTATCATCATATTCTGTAGCATTCACCAGTCCTATAGTACTAGTAGGAGGTTCAAATACAGCAACTGCTACCATTTCTAATGTTAACGGATTAGGACCTGACAATGTACCTTCAAATGATGCTTCTTCAACTCAGATATCTGCAGTTGAACCAACTCCTAATAAATTAGTCGTTGGAGAGGAAGCGACAGGGACTTGGTGTGGATGGTGTCCTAGAGGAGCGGTTGCACTAAACTGGTTAGAAAAGGATTATTATGGATATTTTCAAGGAATAGCTGTTCATAATGGAGATCCAATGACAGATACTGATTATGATGCAGGAATGGCAGTTGGAGGATATCCTTCAGGATATGTAAATAGAGGTATGGAAGTAGATCCATCTGATTTTGAATTAGAATTCATGCAAAAGATAACTTCACCGATATCAGCGACATTTAGTGGTTTAGCAGTCGCAACAGGAAATATAATTGATGTTGAAATATCTGCAACAGCTACATCTGTTATTAATGGTAACTGGACATTTGCATGTGCATTAGTAGAGGATAGTGTTACAGGTACTGGAGGAACGTGGTATCAATCTAATTCTTACGCTGGAGGAGCTGTTGGTTCATTAATTGATGTTGATGGAACGGATTGGTCTACATTACCAAATTGGGTTCCAGATGTTCAGATGATTTATCGACATGTTGCTAGAGGAATTCAGCCTTCTTTCAATGGTGGAACACTGCCTCAATCTTCTTATAGTGTTGGAGATGTATTTACTCAAAACTTTCAGTTTACAGTTGATCCTTCATGGGATATAAGTCAAATGCATGTAGTTGGAATGTTAATTAATAACGGACAGATAGATAATGCTGTTTCATTACCAGTTTCTATTGCTACTACGGATAAAAATATTATTTCTGATATAGATTTTAATATTTATCCAAATCCAACAAATTCTACTACTACTTTATTTCTAAATTTATCCTCTGAAAAAGAAGTTTCAGTTTCTATTATGAGTATCGATGGGAAAATAATAGCAAAAGGAAATTATGGAAGAATGTATGGTTCACATAGTTTAACTTTTGATGTTGCTAATTTATCAGAAGGTATTTATATTGTTGAAGCTGTGATTGGACAAGATGTAATAATTAAGAAATTTATTAAGGATTAGTTTCTTTATTTAATTATATAAAAAACCCATCTATTGATGGGTTTTTTTATAATTTCTTTTTTAAATATCTTCCTGTAATAGAATTTTTATCTTTTATTAGATTTTCTGGAGTTCCTTCAAAAACTATCTTTCCTCCTTTATCACCTCCTTCAGGACCAAGATCAATAATCCAGTCAGCACACTTTATAACATCTAAGTTATGTTCAATACAAATTACAGAATGGCCTTTTTCTATAAGTTCATTAAACGAATGTAACAATTTATTTATGTCATGAAAATGTAGCCCTGTCGTAGGTTCATCAAAGATAAATACAATTTTTTCAGAATTTTCTCCTTTACCTAGAAAAGAAGCAAGTTTTATTCTCTGAGCTTCTCCACCACTTAAAGTTGAAGAAGATTGACCTAACTTTATATATCCTAAACCCACATCTTGTAATGATTGAATCTTTTTTGATATTTTTTCTTCATTGTTTTTTTGGAAAAATAATATAGCTTCTGAAACAGTAAGGTCTAATATTTGAGAGATGTTTTTGTTTGCAAATTTAATATCGAGTATTTCTTGCTTAAACCTATTTCCTTTACATTCTTCACATACTAAATGTACATCTGCCATAAATTGCATTTCGACAGTAGTTTCTCCTTCTCCTTTACAATTATCACATCTTCCTCCATCTACATTAAATGAGAAAAATCCACTTTTATAATTTCTTGATAAAGAAAGTTTCTGTTTAGAGAATAAACTTCTTATATCATCAAATGCTTTTATATAGGTAACAGGATTAGATCTTGATGACTTTCCAATTGGATTTTGGTCAATAAACTCTAGTCTTGAATATTTTTGAGTATTTAAATAAGCCTCTTGATAATTTCTTTTTGTTGAACTTTGTCCATTAAATATCTGTTCCAAAGCTGGTTTTAAAGCTTGCTTAATTAAGGAGGATTTACCTGATCCACTCACACCAGTTATTAAAGTGAAGCATTCTAGTGGAATCTTTATTTCCATCTGTTTAATGTTGTTAATATTTATTCCTTCCAGATGTATATAATGTTTCCATTGTCTTCTTTTTAGCGGTGTTTTTATCTTTTTAATTCCTGATAAATATTGAGTCGTCAAGCTTCTTTTTTCTTTGTGTATTTCTGATAATTTGCCTTGAAATATTAATTCTCCACCATGAGTACCTGCTTCAGGACCTAAATCTATAATATGATCTGCCTGTTCCATTATTTCTTCATCATGTTCTACAATTATTACAGTGTTACCAATATCACGTAGGTTTTTTAAAACCCGGATTAGATTTTCTGTATCTCTTGAATGAAGTCCTATTGAAGGTTCGTCTAATATATACATTGATCCAACTAAACTACTTCCTAGTGAAGTAGCAAGATTAATTCTTTGACTTTCTCCTCCTGATAGGGTTGAGGAATTCCTAGACAATGTTAAATAGGAAAGTCCTACTTCTTTTAGAAAAGTTAACCTGCTCTTAATCTCTGTGAGGATTCTTCCTGCAATTTTATTTTCGGATTCAGATAAATTTAATTTTCTGAAAAAATCTAAGGATTCATTAATATTCATTTTTGTAATTTCATCAATAGATTTTAATTTGATTTTTACATACAAAGCATCTTTTCTTAATCTGGATCCTTTGCATTCATCGCATTCTGTTCTGCCTCTGTATCTTGCAGAGATTACTCTGTTTTGTATCTTGTGTTTTTCAGAATCTAATTTTGCAAAGAATTGATAGATTCCTTTGCATTTTCCTTTTCCATTCCATAAAATATCTAGTTCCTTTTCTGAAAGTTCTATATATGGTTTGTGAATAGGAAAATTAAATTCTAAGGAATTTTCTATAAATCTTTCTTTCCATTTTGAAAGTTTTAATCCTGACCAACAACTTACTACTCCCCCGTAAAGAGATAATTCTTTATTCTTTATTATTTTATTCTTATCTAAACCAAGAGTAATGCCAAATCCCTCACATTTCTTACAGGCTCCATAGGGATTATTAAAAGCAAATAATGGAACAGAGTTCTTTTCAAACATCATTCCATCAAGTTCAAATTTATTAGAAAAATGATAATCTTTATCATTAATCCAGACAATACATTCTCCTTTTCCTTCAAAAAATGAAGTTTCAACAGAGTCACCTATCCTTCTTTTGTTTTCTTCTTTATTTATATCGACAATAATTCTATCTATCACAAGATATATATCCTTCAAATTTTTAGAAGAATCTTCTAAAATAGTATTTATTCTTTCTACTTTATTGTTAATTAATATTCTAGAATAGCCTTGTTGCAGTAAGATGTTTAGTTTTTTAAATTCACAATTCTCTAGTTTAGTTGTAAGTAAACAAACAGTTTCTTGTTCTTGATTTAAAATAAAATCAACAACATCTGATATTTGATGTCTTTTTACTTCCTTTCCTGATATAGGAGAGTATGTTTTTCCTATCCTTGCGTATAGAAGTTTTAAGTAATCATATATTTCAGTAACTGTGCCTACTGTAGATCTTGGGTTTTTGGAGATTACTTTTTGTTCTATAGCGATTGCAGGTGCTATTCCGTTAATAGCTTCAACATCTGGTTTTTGTAATTTTCCCAAGAATTGTCGTGCATAAGAAGACAAACTTTCGATATATCTTCTTTGTCCTTCTGCATATAGAGTGTCAAACGCAAGAGATGATTTACCAGATCCAGAAACACCTGAAATTACAACTAAATTATCTTTAGGAATATTTAAAGAGATATTCTTTAGATTATGAAGTTTTGCTCCAATAATTTCTATACTTTCACCTGATTTTCCACTCTTTTTATCCATTCCTTATATCTGAATTTTGCAAATTTAATCAATAAGATTTGTATAAAATAGAAACATTAACTATATTTGTATCGTATTAACAACAGTATTAAATAAAAATTAACTTTATAGACGAAATTTTACTTTAAAATATTTATTAATTAAAATTAAGTAAAATGATGTCTGTTAATCAATCTGATCAAATTCTTGTAAGATCATACTTAAATGGAGATGAATCTGCATTTGAACTGTTAATTAGAAAACATAAAGATAAGGTTTTCGCTTTTATTCTTTCCAAGATTAAAAATTATAATATTGCTCATGATGTATTTCAAGATACATTTATTAAAGTTATTAATTCTTTAAAAATGGGAAAATATAATGAAGAGGGAAAGTTTGTTCCTTGGGTAATGAGAATTGCTCATAACCTAGTAATTGATTATTTTAGAAGGCAAAAGAAAACGAGAAGTATCGCTCCTACAGATAATTTTGATATTTTTGATATTATCTCTGATAAGGAAAATAATGCGGAAGATGAAATGATTAAAAGTCAAATCAACTCTGATATAAGGATGCTTATTGAAGAACTTCCGGATGACCAAAGAGCAGTATTAAAAATGCGGTATTATAAAGATCTTAGTTTTAAAGAGATATCTGAAATTACTGATGTAAGTATCAATACAGCATTAGGAAGAATGAGATATGCAATTCTTAATTTAAGAAAGTTAGTAGATAAGCATAGTATACAATTGCAAATAGATTAAATATTAAACAATATAGTTTGTAAAGATTCGTTATCTAAGTATATTAACATAAATATACTATATGAAACAAGTCTCTACTCTTTCTTACTTGTTGGAAAAGAATTCCCAAGTAAAAACAAAAAACAGATTTAAGGTTAAAGAGTGTACAATTAAAACAATTCTCTCTTATTCCAATTCTGTACAATGTATTAAAACTCGCGCAGTTGGTGATGTTTTAATGATAAATAACTAAGTGGTTTTGGTTTTTTATTTATAGGTCGAACAATTTATTTTGTTCGGCCTTTTTTTATTTTTGTAAAATGAAAAAACAAGAAAGAGTAAATTTGTTTATTGATTATTTTTCTAATCATCTGCCTGAGGCAAAAACAGAATTAAACTACACAAATGCATTTGAACTAACAGTAGCTGTAGTTCTTTCTGCTCAATGTACAGATAAAAGAATCAATATGATTACTCCAAGATTGTTTGAGAAATTACCTACTCCCGAAATAATGTCAGAGGTATCAGTAGATTTTATATTTCAATTGATTAAGAGTTGTAGCTATCCCAGAAACAAAGCAAAACATCTTTCTGGTTTGGCAAAAATGTTGGTTAAAGACTATAATTCTAAGATACCATCAAGTATAGATGAGTTGCAAAAACTACCTGGAGTTGGTAGAAAAACAGCAAATGTAGTTGGTTCTGTTTATTTTGATATACCAGCAATGCCAGTAGATACTCATGTGTTTAGAGTTGCGAATAGGATAGGTTTAACTTCTAATGCAAAAAATCCATTGCAATCAGAGATGCAATTACTTAAATTATTTCCTAAGGAAAAACTAAATATTGCGCATCATTGGTTAATTTTACATGGAAGATATGTGTGTAAGGCTAGAAGAGCAGAATGCGAAAAATGTGGTATAACAAACTTCTGTAAATCCTTTAAAAAACAGAAATTGAAGAAATAAAATTCTGTTAATAAATAGAAGCTGCTTTTCTTTTATTTTGATAGATATTTTCTCTTTTTTGCATTAAATTAAATTATTATGAGTGAAAAAGAAAAGACAGCTAAATTGAAGGCTTTGGAGCTAACTTTAGGAAAGTTAGAAAAATCATATGGAAAGGGTGTAGTTATGAAGTTAGGAGATAAAGTCGTAGAAGATATAGAATCTATTCCAACAGGATCAGTAGGTCTTGATTCAATTTTAGGAGTAGGAGGGTATCCCAGAGGTAGAGTGATTGAGATTTATGGTCCAGAATCTTCTGGAAAGACAACTTTGACTATACATGCAATTGCAGAAGTTCAAAAACAAGGAGGAATTGCCGCTTTTATAGATGCTGAACATGCTTTTGATGCTGGATATGCGGCAAGTTTAGATGTAAATATAGATGATTTACTTATTTCTCAACCTGATAATGGTGAACAAGCACTAGAAATCGCAGATCATTTAATCAGTTCAGGAGCAGTAGATTTAGTTATTGTAGATTCTGTTGCAGCTTTAACTCCTAAGTCTGAGATTGAAGGAGAAATGGGAGACAGTAAAATGGGGCTTCACGCTAGATTAATGTCTCAAGCTCTTAGAAAGTTAACTGCTACCATAAATAAAACAGGATGTACTCTAATATTTATTAATCAATTAAGAATGAAGATTGGTGTAATGTTTGGATCTCCCGAAACTACAACCGGAGGCAACGCTCTTAAATTTTATTCTTCTGTGCGTCTTGATATTAGAAGGATAGGAGCTATAAAAAATGGTGATGAAGTTATTGGGAACAGAACTAGAGTAAAGGTCGTGAAGAATAAAGTGGCTCCTCCATTTAAAAAGGTTGAATTTGATATAATGTTTGGAAATGGTATTTCTAGAAGTGGTGAGGTGTTAGATATGGCCGTTGAATCTGGACTAGTTAAAAAGAGTGGCTCATGGTTTTCCTATGGAGAAACTAAATTGGGCCAAGGAAGAGATGCTGTTAAAACTATGTTAGAGGATAATCCAGAGTTAATGTCTGAATTAGAATTAAGGATTAAAGAAGCATCTAATCCTGAATAATGAGATTCTATCCTTTTTTGTCGTTATTTTTTCTGTTTTCGTGTGTATCTGTAGAAAATAAGGATTCTGAGAAATCAATTCAGATTGAAGATCCTATGATTATAATTTCTAGTCAGATTGATAATGATATTACAAATGACGCTCTGTATGTAAAAAGGGCAAAAATTAATTTAGAAAAAAACAGATATAAAGAAGCTCTAAAAGACTTAAATTTTGCTCATTCTTTGGACACAACTAAGGGAGAAACACATTTCTTACTAGGAAATGTGTTGTTAGAACTTGCAAAAAGAGGTGATGGAAGTGAAGAGTCTTTAAAAAGGGCTTCAAAACATTTCTATACTTCTGTTAAATATGGATATAATCTTGCGTTGTCGTATAAAAATGCAGGTGAAATATTTATGCACAGAGGAATGGTAGACAAAACAAATATTGATTTATTAAATACATCTGTTCAATTATTAGAAGAGTCAATTAGAGTAGACGCAACAAATTCACATACATTTATTTTGCTTGGATACGCTTATTCTGAAAAAGATAGACTAAAGGAAGCTATAAATTGTTTTAATAAATCCATAGAACTGAATCCAAATAATGAGGAAGCATATTTGCAATTAGGAAATTTGTATTTGTCCATGCAAGATTCTTCTTCTATCAAGTTTTATAAGGAAGTATTAAATATAAATTCGGAAAATAGATTAGCTTGGTATAATTTAGGTCTTTCTTATCATATGAATGGAGAACTTTCTAAATCTCAAGATGCTTATCATAAGATTATAGAATTTGGAATTAAAGATCAGTCTTATATAAATGCGAATTATAATCTTGCTCAGATGTTTATGCAGGATTTAAAGGATTATAAGAATGCTTTGAATAATTATTTGATTGAGATATTACGAGTAAATCCGAATCATGATTTAGCTTTGTTTAACATGGGAATTTGTTATCAATCTTTAGGAGATGTAAGAAATGCGGAAGAATATTATAGAAAAACTTTGCAAGTTTCCCCAGATTTTGAGGAAGCTACAACTAGATTAGAAAAATTACTTTCAGATAATGAAAAATATAAATAAATGAGTTTACAAAATACAATAAACGAACATATTAAAAAAGCAATGTTTGCTAAAGAGAAAGAAAAATTAGCAGCATTAAGGGCTGTAAAATCTGCATTTATCGTAGAAATGGCTAAGGATGGTTCTGATTCAGTAGATGATGATGTCGCTGAAAAAATTATTATGAAATTGGTTAAACAAAGGAAAGAATCTGCTTCAATTTTTACAGAGCAAGGAAGAGAAGATTTAGCAAAGGATGAAATTTCTCAGATGGAATACTTGGAAGTTTATTTACCTGAACAAATGAGTGAAGATGAATTAAGAAAAGTTGTAAAAGAGGTTATAGAAAAATTAGGAGCAACTACACCGGCAGATATGGGGAAATGTATGGGAGTTCTTACTACAAGTCTAAATGGAAAAGCAGATGGAAAGTTAATTTCACAATTAGTTCTAGAGGAATTGTCTTAATTAATATTAAATAGAACAATAAAGGAATAAATAGTAGTTAATAGTAATCTTAATGTTTTGTACTACTGTGGGTTATTATTCTAATATCTCTCTTATTTAATTAAGATTATATTTTTCATAATTTGGCTATTTAACTCTTCCTTATTCTCAAGTATAGATTTTAAAATATTGTCAGCTTCATTATGTAGATGTAATTCAATCAGATTAGTCTCTTCTTTTGAAAATTTTGTGTCTATATCTTTCATGTTTATATCACATCTAAAGAATCCTCCATTGTAAACAAGATCAGTGGTTAAATCTTCATCATCATTCAAATAAATGGTATTTTGTCTTATCTTTTTCTTTAACTTACCACTATCTGGCTCATAATTAATAAAAGTACGAAATCGTAACTTGTCTTCATAAGATCTAGTTTCGATCTCTTTCATTTCATGATAATAATCTGATTTTTCTTCATCTAAAATTCGAAAATTATTATTTTTATCATCCCAATTATCTCCAAATTCACCCCTATATATTGTTTTATGACATTTTCTTCTCATCTTTTCTAATTTCTCAGGATTAAAGCCATCAATTTCTCCTAAAATAAATAAAGGAACAACATTTCCAAATATATTGGGTTTTTGCGAATATCCCTGTTGAGTGATTATGTCAAATTTCATTTTTATTTTTCTTTAATTAATAATATTGTATCTTACTTTACTTTATCAATAATTTCTTTAAAAGCTTCCGGGTGATTCATAGCTAAATCAGCGAGAACTTTTCTATTTAATTCAATTCCGTTTGCGTGAATTTTACCCATTAATTGAGAATAAGACATTCCGTGTAATCTAGCACCAGCGTTAATTCTTTGAATCCATAGTGCTCTGAATGTTCTCTTTTTGTTTTTTCTGTCACGGTATGCATATTGCATTCCTTTTTCTACAGCATTTTTAGCTACTGTATGAACATTTTTTCTTCTTCCAAAGTATCCTTTGGCAGCTTTAATTATTTTTTTTCTTTTAGCTTTTGCTGCTACTGAGTTTACCGATCTTGGCATTTTTTTCCTTTTTTTTGGTAATTAGTGGCTTAGAAATTTAGCGCTTAAAACTAATTACCTGGTTAATGACCTAGTTATTTATATTAAATTCCTAACTGATGTTTGATGTTATTCATATCTGCTTCGTGAACTAATCCAGTTTTTGTTAGGTTTCTTTTTTGTTTCGTACCTTTTTTAGTTAGGATGTGACTTTTAAAAGCATGTTTTCTTTTAAGTTTCCCCGACCCTGTAAGCTTGAACCTTTTTTTAGCTCCCGCTTTTGTTTTCATTTTTGGCATTTTATGTTAATTTTATTTATTTCTCTTTTTTGGTGCAACCATCATAATCATCTTTTTTCCTTCTAACTTAGGCATGTTTTCAATAACTCCATACTTTTCTAATGCCTGAGCTAATTTTAAAAGTAAAATTTCACCTTGTTCTTTAAAGATAATAGTTCTACCTTTGAAGAACACAAATGCTTTTACTTTAAATCCGTCTTCTAAAAAACTAATGGCATGTTTTAATTTAAAATTAAAATCATGTTCACCAGTATTAGGTCCGAACCTTAATTCTTTAACTACAACCTTTACCGTTTTTGCCTTAATGGCTTTTTGTTTCTTTTTTTGGTCGTATATGAACTTTTTATAATCTATTAACTTACAAACCGGTGGTTCTGCTTTTGGAGAAATTTCTACTAAATCTAAATCCATTTGATTTGCTTTATGTAAAGCTTCTTTTAATGATATTATTTTAGATTCTATATTTTCTCCGACAATTCTAACGAATGGAGCTCTAATATTTTCGTTTATCTTATGAAGATCTTTACCTTCTTCTCTTTTTCTGAATTGTTTTCTTGCGATACCTATTTGTTTTTAGTTATTAAATTTTGTTACCTTGTCAATTTCTTTATTTATTGTATCAATTAATGTCGCAACTTTCATTTTTCCTAAGTCTTCTCCACCATGTTTTCTTACTGATATAGTTTCTCCTTCTTGTTCTTTTTCTCCGACTATAATCATGTATGGTATTTTTGATACCTCTGCATCTCTAATCTTTCTTCCAGTTTTTTCTGACCTTTCATCAATGCGACCGCAAATATCGTAATTTTTTAGTAATTGCAATACTTTATTTGCATAATCGTGATATTTTTCAGAAATAGGAAGGATTACTACTTGTTCTGGAGTAAGCCAAAGTGGAAATTTACCACCACAATGTTCAATCAAAACTGCAACAAATCTTTCCATAGAACCGAATGGTGCTCTGTGTATCATTACTGGTCTGTGTTTTAGATTGTCTGCGCCAGTGTACTCTAGTTCAAAACGCTCTGGTAAGTTATAATCTACTTGTATAGTTCCTAACTGCCATTCTCTAGATAGAGCATCTTTAACCATAAAATCTAGTTTAGGTCCATAGAAGGCCGCTTCACCATATTCTAAGACTGTGTCTAATCCTTTTGCATTTGCAGCTTCTATAATTGCAGATTCTGCTTTGTTCCAATTTTCATCAGAACCAATGTATTTTGCTTTATTTTCTGGATCTCTTAAAGAAATCTGAGCTTTAAAATCTTCAAATCCAAGTGCTTTGAATACATACAATACCAAGTCAATAACATTTATGAATTCCTGTTTCACCTGGTCAGGACGTACGAAAAGGTGCGCGTCATCTTGAGTAAATCCTCTTACACGAGTAAGACCATGTAATTCTCCAGATTGCTCGTATCTGTATACCGTACCAAACTCTGCAAAACGAACTGGTAAATCACGATAAGAATATTGTTTGGATTTGTAAATTTCACAATGGTGCGGGCAGTTCATAGGTTTTAGGAAAAATTCCTCTCCCTCATTAGGAGTTTTGATAGGTTGGAAAGAGTCTTCTCCATATTTATCATAATGACCTGAACATACATACAAATCTTTGTTGCCAATATGTGGAGTAACTACCGGTAAGTAACCTGCTTGAGTTTGTGCTTTTTTAAGGAAACTTTCCAACTTATCTCTGAGTTGTGCTCCTTTAGGCAACCATAATGGTAACCCTTGTCCTACTTTTTGTGAGAATGTAAAAAGTTC
Organism: Flavobacteriales bacterium; assembly: GCA_002696275.1. GTDB lineage: Bacteria > Bacteroidota > Bacteroidia > Flavobacteriales > BACL11. The sequence goes on along the minus strand of NZRO01000024.1, from coordinate 70,866 downwards.
CATTTCCTTACCTANTTTTCNGTGNTCNCNTTTTTTTGCTTCNTCNAACATTTCNANGTANNNNGTNAGTTCNTTTTGTTTTGGNAANGATATNCCATATATACGCGTAAGTTGNTTACGATTTTCGTCACCNCTCCAATAAGCACCNGCAATATTTAGTAATTTAATTGCNTTNATTTTNCCTGNNGNAGGAATNTGNGGNCCTCTACATAAATCTGTAAAGTTACCTTGNGTATAAAAAGTGATNTTCCCATCTTCTAAATCTTNNANNANNTCNAANTTATATTCNTCTCCCTTNTCGGTGAANTATTNAATNGCNTCNGATTTAGANATATCTTNTCTNTCAAAAGANANTTTTNGANNNGCTAANTCNTTCATTTTNTTTTCAATNTTAGGNANATCTTCTNTAGANANNACANGATCTCCTAAATCAATATCNTANTAAAAACCNTTATCAANAGCNGGACCAATACCNANTTTTACNCCAGGATATAAATCCTCTANNGCTTCTGCCATAATGTGTGCAGAAGAATGCCAAAAAGTAGATTTTCCTTCATTGTCCTTAAAAGTATATAAGATAAGTGTAGAATCGGTGGTGATAGGACGATTAGCATCCCAAACTTCTCCGTTGACATTAGCAGATAACACATTTCGTGCTAAACCTTCAGAAATACCCATAGCAATATCTAGNGCTGAGCTTCCGCTTTCTACCTTTTTTATACTTCCATCAGGAAGGGTAATCTTAATCATTTTTATCGTTTTTATATTTGCAAATATAATAAGTAGATTTATCAAATGTATTTTTTAGGTTATATTCTTGTTTTTTTTAATATTTTTGTGTCAAATGTNAAAATTTGAAAAAAAGGATCATCTGATAATAATATTAATTCACAAATTTTTTTCTTTTGTTTTTTCTCTATTTGTTATTATCATCNGAGGAGTTGTAGGGGTTATTTTAGGAGCTAAGCTCCTATATTGATTTTGTCTTTTATCTATTTGATTGTGTCTTTATTTATAGCATAAAATGAAATTTAATAAAACAAAACGAACAAGAGATAAGTTTAAAGAAGGGTTNAGGGTATTTTATACTTTTTTAACTGTTTTATTTTTTCTAATAGGAATAATTATGTGTTTATTTGAAAATTATATTGGAGGAACATTTTTTGGTATAGGTTTAGTTATGTCTTTTTTTTATGGAATATTTGAATAAAATTAATTAAGTTAAATTATGTGGAATAATATTATTAGTTGGTTTGGAGATAAATATGAAAAGAATAAATTAGTAAATGAATTTAATAGAAGAGCTGCTGAGGCCTGGGATAATGGTCATGCGCCTACCTTATTAAAAGCTAAAATTGTATTAGGNAATAGAAAGAACAAACACTCTTTTTCAGATTTCTTTAGTGGCTTTAGAATTAAAGCGACTACCGGTGGGACTTTTTCAGAAGAAAAATGTAAGATCATAGGAAGTATTATAATGTCAGATCAGCATTTAGTCAGAAAATTGATGAGATTGGGTTTTGATACTTTAGAGATATTTGATGAGAATTCATATACAGGATTTGAAACAGGTTTACAAAATTTATTACTTGAATAATATTAACGAATATGAAAGACAGTAATGATTTATTAATCAAAAATGATTCTCTTGATATTATCAATGAATTAGTTGACCAAACCAATAATTCTTTTTTATCAGAAAATAAAATATTACTTATACTTTTATTTTTCGTTTTTATTTATTTGTGTTTTGTTTTATATAATAAGTTAACAATAAAATATAATATTACAAGTCATCAAATTGAACCGGATAATAAAGAAGATGATTCATTAGACACTTTATTTAATAAACTTAGGGATCAACCATTATGTGATGATTTATATAAAAAATTAATTAGAAGAAGCCATCCGGATTTATTTCCGAATGATAAAAATAAAATTAAATCTGCAAATGAGATCACTTCATTATTAGGAAAACATAAATTAGAGTTAGAAAAGTTGAAAGAACTNGAAATTAGAATCCAAAAAGAGCTTTATGAAGTTTAAAGAAAAAAAAAATTAAAGGGAGTTGTTTTCCAGGGATTTTATTTTTATTAGTATTAGTGATTGGAATAAGTTGTTTAGATACAGACCTAGCATGGCTTGGTAGTATATGTATGTTGATTTGTGTTTTTTCTTTAGGATTTGTCGTTCAAGCATATTTTAATCCTAATGAATAAAATAAAACAATAGTAAGAAATTTATAATCGATTATATTTGAGAATAATATTTAAAATAATAACTATAGTATTTGCAATTTCAAACTTTGGACACTTAATCAACGGAAGAGTTTGGCCAATAGGATTAGTTATTATGTTGGTTTTCGCTTTTTTTGGATGGAGAAAAAATAAAAAAGAGAAATAATTTTTTATTTTCAACTCTGAATAACACCAGGGTTATAAACTTCTTTAATAGGTANGTTATTTGCTGCTTCAATTCCCATAGAAATTACTTTACGAGTATCTAATGGATCAATAATTGCATCTGTCCATATTCGAGAAGCTGCATAATAAGGAGAAGTTTGTTTATCATACTTATCAGTAATTGTTTTCAATAACTCTTTTTCCTTTTCTAAATCAATTTCCTCTCCCTTTGATTTAAGAGAAGCTTTTTCAATCTGAAGTAATACTTTAGCAGCTTGTTCACCACCCATAACTGCTAACTGAGCAGTTGGCCAAGCAACAATTAATCTTGGGTCGTAGGCCTTTCCACACATAGCATAATTACCTGCTCCATAGGAATTACCAATAATAATAGTAAACTTAGGAACTACAGAATTAGACATGGCATTTACCATTTTAGCACCATCCTTAATAATACCCCCATGTTCAGACCTAGAACCCACCATAAANCCAGTTACATCTTGTAAAAAGACCAATGGTATTTTCTTTTGGTTACAATTAGCAATAAAACGTGCAGACTTATCTGCAGAGTCCGAATAAATAACTCCACCGAACTGCAACTCACCTTTTTTAGATTTAATCATCTCTCTTTGATTAGCAACAATACCTACTGCCCATCCATCCACTCTTGCATATCCACATACAATGGATTGTCCGTATCCTTCTTTATATTCNTCAAATTCNGATTTATCGACCAACCTTTTGATGATTTCTCTCATTTGGTAAGGTTTCGCTCTATCTCTAGGGATGATTCCGTAAATTTCTCTTTCTTCTTCCTTAGGTGGATGAGATTCCTTTCTATTGAATCCTGCTTTTTCAAAATCTCCAATTTTATCCATTATTTTTCTGATTTTATCTAAAGCATCTTTATCGTCTTTGGCTTTATAATCTGTTACACCAGAAATTTCACAATGGGTAGTAGCACCGCCTAAAGTTTCGTTATCAATATCTTCTCCAATAGCAGCTTTTACCAAGTAACTTCCTGCCAAAAATATAGAAGCCGTTTTATCCACAATAAGAGCTTCATCCGACATGATAGGGAGGTAGGCACCCCCAGCAACACATGAACCCATAATGGCAGAAATCTGAGTAATTCCCATGGAACTCATTTTAGCATTATTTCTAAAAATCCTTCCGAAATGTTCTTTGTCTGGAAAAATTTCATCTTGCATTGGTAAGAATACCCCAGCAGAATCCACTAAATAAATGATGGGTAATCTGTTTTCCATTGCAATTTCTTGCAATCTTAAATTCTTCTTTCCAGTTATTGGGAACCAAGCACCCGCTTTTACAGTAGCATCATTCGCTACTATAATACATTGTTTTTCCTTAATGTAAGTGATTCCTGCAACTACACCACCTGAGGGACATCCTCCATATTCCATATACATATCGTAACCAGCAAAAGCAGCAATTTCTAAAAATTCAGCATCTTTATCCTTAAGGTAATCTATCCTTTCTCGAGCAGTAAGTTTTCCTTTATCATGTTGCTTCTCTATCTTCTTTTTACCACCACCAAGAGCTATTTCTGCATGCCTTCTTTTCATCTCAGAGATTAGAAGTCTCATCTTGTCATCATTCTTGTTGAATTCTAAATCGACCATCTTGTAAATTTTTTACAAAAATAAGAAATTAAATACTTTGTCTTTCTAAATAAGAAGTAGTTTCCGGCCCTAAATTAAATAGTACATCTAGTACTGATAAATCAGATTGAAACTCTATTTTCTCAGAAAAAACTTGTTCATATCTATCCATTTCAAGATTTTTGAATTTATGATTTCTGAAATCTATCCCATCAAATTTTCTATTATATTCTGAGGTGAAATGTATCTTTTTTTCGGTTTGTAAAAAAGACAAGATTAGCTCTGTCAATCTTAAATTAAAGTTGAACAAATTTAATGGATTAGTATGATAAAATTCTCCTAACTGATCTTTGTAATATTCGAAAAAAGGAGAAGAGTTGTAAGATGAGATTAGAGCTTGCCAATGTAACTTTTGCCAATTTTGTGACTTGGATATATTTATATCAGTAATAAGTGTTTTATCCGCAGATTTTCTTTCTTTAGGGATACTCAGTAACTGAGTTCCATTAGAAGATAAAATACTACATCTATTTCGTATTGATTGCTTTACAAAATGTTCATTAGACTCAATAAAAACTTCGGAGGATTGTATAAAAACGCTAAAGTATGAGGCTGGACCTAAATATGAAATGGGAAGTAAAACTTTCAATTTATTTTACCGAATTGAACAATCTATTCCACCTGATACCTTTACCATATTTGTCATAACTCATCCATATAAATAACGCTTTTCCGACAATGTGATTTTCTGGAACAAATCCCCAGAATCTGCTATCAGCAGAATTTTGTCTATTATCTCCCATTAACCAATAATAATTCTGTTTAAAGGTGTAGTTTGCAGATCCCTTTTCTTCTATTTCAGCTTTTATACTTAAGAAATTATCCAGTTTTTCCATTTCTTCTCCTTCATACCTGTTAATAATCTGTTTGTATAGAGCGATATTATCCTTAGTAATTGTTACGGTAACTCCTTTCTTTGGAATCGTAAGAGGTCCGTAATTCTCCTCGTTCCAATCATAAGGATTGTGAACTAAGAAATAATCTGGATTCATAACTTTATTATTGAAAATATCTCCTTGAGGACCAGTTGTCCAAATACTATCAACATAGGATTTTTTCTTTAAATCTTTAATAGCTCTTTCAGTAGTATTTATTGCATATATATTTCCGAATCTGAGCTTCTGTACATCTGTTGGGTAAATATCGTAATCCTGGTATAACTTTTCTGTATTTAATCCTGATTGTGTTTTTACAAAATACCTTCTCTGTTTTTTCATCCAGTTGTGTTTTGTTTCCTTTTCCCCATTAATAAATAGAATTCCATCTTCAATTTTTATCTCGTCACCAGGCAATGCTACACATCTTTTTACATAATTTTCTTTCTTGTCGATTGGTCTACCTTCTCTTTCCGCTGGCCAGTTAAAAACTACACAGTCGTTTCTATCCACGCCAATTGGAGATTGAGCATTTGCTCCTTTCCAACCAGACATTCTGTGGTATGGTATTTTTATCCACTCTAGATAGGATTGGCCTCCAGTAATTGGAAGTGTATGATGTACTAGTGGAAACGATAAAGGGGTAATCGGTACCCTAGGTCCATAGGAAGTTTTACTTACAAATAAATAATCTCCAACCATTAATGATTTTTCCATCGACGGAGTAGGGATAGTATAAGCTTCAATAAAGAAAGTTCGTAAAATAGTCGCCGCAATTACAGCAAATAAAATAGCATCACCCCAACTTTTAATCCAAGACTTTGTTTTTTCTACTTTCTTCTTTCTTTTTTTCCAGAATGTATAATTGATGGTTTTCCAGAAAATTATATCTCCCATAATAAATGGAATAAAGTACAACCACTCTCCATCAATTAAATAAATAAAGAGTACCCAAATAATTGTGAAAATCCAGAAGAATTTACGCTTTTTAGATAAGCTCCAATTGTCTAAGTTTTTTAAATCTCTTATCATTATCTTAAATAATCATTTTTGCAAAATTATAAATTTAAAGATAAAGTTACTCCTGAATTATATAAACTTAAATACGGTTTAAGATTCATACTAATATCGTCAGAAACATCAAAACTATAAAGGTGTGCATTTACAGAGGCGTCTAAAATATTCAGGAAATAAATTCCTATTAAAGTGAAATAAGATATATCTCTATTTCTTCTGTAATGATCTTTTAGAGTTTTAAGTTCAGAGTACGAATATCCTAATTGATCGTCTCCCGTTTCGTAGCTCATTAGAGCAGCTTCTTTATAGTTTTTGTATTGTTTGTTGTTTTCGTCAATAAAATAAACAGATGTAATAATTCCCGCATATACGATAGGAGCTTTCCAGTATTTTTCAGTGTAAATTTGTCCCATTCCTGGTATTATTGCTGAATATAGGGCAGCTTTTTTGGGAGATTTATCTTTCATTATTTTCTGAGGAAAAACAGTGGTAGATAGTAAAGTGAAAATGATAATTATGTATATTTTTTGTATCAAGATTTATTTAGCTTGTCCATTAAGTTTTTAAAATCCTCGTCCGAATTAAAAGATATAACTATTTTACCTTTTCCTTTATTGTTTCGTTTCACTGTTATTTCTTTATCTAAATTTCTGCTTAAAGTATGAATTGCTTGTTGGGATGAGAACGGTAAAGTAGTTGGGATTTTATTATTGTTTTTTGGAGTTTTAGATGTTTGTTTGTATCCAGTTTTTGCAAAAGTACGTACCATTTGCTCTAAAATACGAACTGAATGAGCATTGGAGATAGTGTCATTACATAAGCTAATCTGACTTTGTATATCTTTTACATTTATTAATGCTCTAGCATGTCCCATTGATATTTTTTCCTCTTTTAATGCGGATTGGATTTCTTCAGGAAGTTTTAATAACCTTAAAAAGTTTGCTACCGTACTTCTTTTTTTACCTACTCTTTCTGAACATTGTTCTTGCGTTAGCTTACATTCTGTCATTAGTCTATGGTAAGATAAGGCAACTTCAATAGGATTTAGATTCGATCTTTGAATGTTTTCAACTAGTGCCATTTCGAGCATTTGTTGGTCATTTGCTATTCGAATAAAAGCAGGTATCTCTGATTCTCCAGCCATTTTAGAAGCTCTAAATCTCCTTTCCCCAGATATTAATTGATATTTGTCATTTCCTAATTTACGAACTGTAATAGGTTGAATGATTCCTAAAGTCTCTATAGAATGTGCTAATTCCTCTAGTTTTTCCTGATCAAATTCTGTTCTTGGCTGAAAAGGGTTAGTACTAATTTCTGAAATTTTAATAGTACTAATATTTCCAACAACATTATTTTTTTCTTCTGATTTAGTAGTAATATCCGTATCAGGATTTCTTAAAATAGATCTTAAACCTCTTCCTAAAACACTTTTTTTTCTATTCATTACTTACTAAGTTTTCCTCTTCCAATTTTTTCTGTTCATTTTCTAGAATTTCAGAGGCAAGATTTAAATAATTAATCGCTCCTTTACTTGTAGCATCATGTATTATAATTGTTTCTCCATAGGAGGGAGATTCTCCTAAAGTTACATTTCTATGAATAATTGTTTTAAATACTAAATCCTGAAAATGTGTTTTCACCTCTTCTACTACTTGATTAGATAGTCTTAAACGAGTATCATACATTGTAAGAAGTAGACCCTCTATGGTTAATTCTGTATTTAATCTTTTTTGAACTATTTTTATTGTATTTAGTAATTTTCCCAATCCTTCTAAGGCAAAGTACTCACATTGAATAGGGATAATTAGGGAGTTTGCAGCAGTTAATGAATTTAATGTTAAAATTCCTAAAGAAGGAGCACAATCTATAATTATATAGTCAAAATCATTAACAATTTCTAATAGAGCATTTTTCATCATTTGTTCTCTATCCTCTTCATTTACAAATTCAAGTTCAGCACCTACTAAGTCAATATGTGCGGGAAGTAAGTATAAATTAGGACTTTTAGTTTCTAAAATTATGTCTTTCGCTTTTACTTTTCCAATTAGACATTCATAAACCCCATTTTCAATTTCTCTAGGGTCAAAACCAACTCCAGAAGTAGAGTTTGCTTGAGGATCTACATCTACTAATAGAACTTTTTTTTCTAAAACTCCTAAACCCGCAGCAAGATTCATTGCTGTAGTTGTTTTACCTACTCCTCCTTTTTGGTTTGCAATTGCAATAATTTTACCCATTATATTCTTATTTTTTGTGTATTTCAAAAATACAACTATTATAGAAGAAAAGTTATTTTAGTTGAGATTCACTTATTAACAAAAATCAGAAAGTTTTTAATAAAAAAACCCATTTAAAAATGGGTTTTTATTAATTGTTCTAACAATTGGATTATTATTCTTCTTTTCCTAAATCTTCAAAATTTACTTCTGTGAAATCAGAAGAGGAATCTTCTTTATTTTCTTCTTTTTTTGATTCTGAAGAATTTTCATCTTTATTAAAAGATATAACTTCTTCTCCTTTCTCATTAATTATATATTCAACCATTTCGTTTAAATGGTCTTTAAAATTTTGAAAATCCTCCTTATATAAGTAAATTTTATGTTTTTTGTAATACGGAGTTCCATCTTCATTAAAATCTCTCTTACTTTCAGTAATTGTTAAATAATAGTCATCTGCTCTTGTTGATCTCACATCAAAAAAATAAGTTCTTCTTCCCGCTCTTAATGATTTTGAATAAATCTCATCTCTTTTGTCTGTCATATTTTTTTTTTTAATTTTAAAACTAATACAAATATATAAAAATAACTTAATTAGTTGATTTTATAGTCAATCTTAATACAGAACAATTCGCTTGAGTTGCAAATAAATCTTTACCTGTACCAAATAATACACTTCTCCAAGTGTCTTTTCTTGGCGTTCCTAAAACTAATAAATCGTATTCAGAGGATAATTCCTCTACGCATTCAAATGGATTATTAGAACATTCAATACGTACCTTGGCAAAATTTGAATATTCAGATATGTGTTTTTCAGAACTTTTCTTTAATTTTAAAAGATCAGATTCTGTATTGTTTTCAGATACAATATGTAATAATGTAAATCTTGCTTTGTAGAAATTCGCTATTTGAGCAGTAGTCTTTATTAATTGTTTTAGATCTTTACTATTAGGTCTTATAGCTAGTACAATTTCTGAGAAATATCGAATTCCATTATCTTTAAATAGAGCGAAATTTGAATTTACATTACTTAGGATCCAACCAAGAGGATTGTTGAGTAGAAGTCCATTATATGCTCTACCATTCCATTCTAAAACTAACCACTCTAAAGACTTTGAGGTACTCATAGTTTGAATTGAGTGTGAGATATTATGTGTAATTAAGGGTTCAAACTTTAAATTCGCATTTTGAAGTTTTCCAACATTATTAATTTGCCTTTCAATAGACTTTATTTTAGCAGTTTTTGTGGTAAAAACATCTAACGCAGTCTGATCTGGGGCTTCAGTAATATTTACAACCTTAATTTTTTTATCAATACTTAGTGACATTCCTAATTCAGTAAGGTTTTCTGGTGAGTATTCATTTCCTAATAATGTAACAATTACAGAAGAATTATCAGAATGATATTCTGAATCAATATCATTTGCTTCTGTACTTATAGGTTTTAATTCAGTAGTTTGTGATCTCTTTTTAAAAAGAAGTGAAAGAGCTGGTAAGTGTCCATAATTAACCAATACTCCTGATCTAGATGATTTTTTTCCATAAAGTAAAAATAAAAACCATCCTAATATTCCAATAGAAAATAGAACTAGTATGGGCATTAGTCCTAAATAAAATAATAAAATTAATCCGCTAATAATTCCAAATAACTGAATATAAGGATACAGTGGTGATTTATAAGAAGGATTGTACCATTGTACAGATGTTTCTCTTAATATTATAACACATAAATTAACAGTAATAAACATCGCAACCTTAAAAGCGCTTGCTAGTTTTGCGATTCTTTCTATGTCAAGAAAAAGAATTACAAGTGCCATAATAATACATGTAAAGAAAATTGTATTTATCGGTGTTAAATATTTATTATGAACTTTTGTAAAAATACTAGGTAGCAGTTTGTCGTTAGCCATTGCAAAAGGGAATCTCGAGGAAGCTAAAACCCCAGAATTTGCCATAGATATAAGTGTAAGTACTCCAATAATAGCTATGGAAATTGATATCCATTCACCAGATAAATTTTTTGCAAGAGTATATATAGGCCTGAGGTCTTTTTCTAAAATATTTAATTCAACATTTCCTACAAGAACATAAGAAATAGTGGTGTATACAATTGTAATCAAAAATAGTGAAAAAATCATAGCAAGAGGTAAGTTTCTGCTAGGATTTTTTACTTCACCTGCTATAGCAGCAACTTTAGTAACTCCTGCATACGCAACATATACAAACGCAATTGATGCTATTAGTCCTTCTTTTCCATACTTTATAAAAGGATTTATGTATTCTTTTTTAACTTGAGGTATTCCTAAAAACAATAATGAAATTAAACCTAAAAGACTAACTATTACAACAAATAATTGAACCTTTCCTACTTTCTTTACTCCAAAAATATTCAGAATCATAATTAAGAATACAAAGGTTATTGATAATAATTTTAAGTATGAAATACAGAAAGCTTTTATTGGTATTAGAGGTCCTAGAGAAACACAAATCTCTTGAAAAGGTGGTTCGTGAAGAACTAAAAGGTAAGCTCCAAAACCAACTAAGCAAAATGCACTCTTTAACAATAGTGAAAGCCAAAGTCCAAGTCCAGAGATGGTTCCAAATAGAGGGCCGAAGGCTCTCTCTATATATACATAAGTACCTCCAGATTTTGGCATTGCAGTAGCAAGTTCAGATTTTGATAAGACTGCAGGTAAAATGCATATAGCAGCAAGTAAAAAAGCAAGCCAAATAGAAGAACCTGTTTTTGCGGCAGCTATTCCTGGTAAAACAAAAATTCCTCCTAACATTCCTGCAATACTAATTGCAATCACGGAGGAAAGTCCAAGTTTTCTTTTAAGTTTTTTCAAAATTTAATTTTTATGCAATTTAATAATAAATTTTTATATAATGTTCTCATTTGTAAACTTTTGAATTGTTAGTTTTGCATTAAATTTTATATAATGAAAAAGTTGATACTTTCAGAAATTCATGAGAAATTAGGTGGAAAAATGGTAGATTTTGCAGGTTATTATATGCCTGTACAATATTCTTTGGGAGTAAAGGAAGAACATAGAATAGTTAGAGAGAAAGTAGGTGTATTTGATGTATCTCATATGGGAGAAGTTTTTGTAAGCGGTGAGAATTCTTTGGAATTTTTACAGAGCATTACATCTAATGATGTAAGTAAGCTGACACCGGGAAAGGTTCAATATACTTGTTTTCCAAATGATTTAGGGGGAATAGTTGATGATTTTCTTCTGTATATGTTAGAAGAAAATAGATACTTGCTAGTGGTAAATGCATCGAATATAGCAAAAGATTTATCATGGTTAAAAGATCAAAATTCATTTGGATGTATGATAGATAATCAATCAGACAACTACTCGCTTCTAGCTGTTCAGGGTCCTAAATCAATTGACTTATTACAACAGATTACTAACATAAATTTATCTGAAATAAAATACTATAATTTCAGGATAGGGGAGATTGCTGGGATTGATTATGTTATCATATCAAGAACAGGATATACAGGGGAGTTAGGTTTTGAATTATATGTTAAAAATGAAGATATTGAAAAATTATGGGAATCCTTATTTTTTACTTCAATTCATCTAGAACCAATCGGATTAGCTGCTAGAGATACATTAAGATTAGAAAAAGGTTTTTGTTTGTATGGTAATGATATAGATGATTTTACTTCTCCAATTGAAGCAGGTTTAGCTTGGATTACAAAATTTACAAAGACTTTTATTAATTCAGAAAATTTGAAGAAACAGAAAGAAGAGGGGACTAAACGAAAGTTAGTTGGTATAGAACTTATTGATAAAGGAGTCGCTAGAAAAGATTATATTATTGTAGATGAAAATAATCTAGAAATAGGAGTGATTACTTCAGGAACAATGTCTCCTACACTTAATAAAGCTATTGCAATGGGATATGTTTCTTCGGAGTATACTAAATTAGGTACAGAAGTGTATATTCAAGTAAGAAAAAAGTTGATTAAAGCTAAGATTGTTTCTTTACCTTTTATAAAGTAATGGATAAAAAAAGGAATATATCAGTTTGTTTTACTGCAGATCAGTTTGATAAATTTTCAGATGGAAAATCTACTGTAGTCGTCGTAGATATATTAAGAGCAACTTCAGTAATATCAACAGCTTTTATGCATGGTGTTAAAGAAATAATACCCGTTCAATCTTTAGAAGAAGCATTATTTTATAAAGGTAAAAAAGATTTCATAGTTGCAGCTGAAAGAAATGCAAAGAGAATTGATGGATTTGATTATGGAAATTCTCCTTTTCATTATATTAATACAAACGTGAATGGAAAAATTTTAGTACTTACTACAACAAATGGTACTAAAGCAATTAATAATGCGAAAGATCATAAAGTTATTACATCTTCCTATTTAAATATAGATGCAGTCGCTCAATATTTAATAGAAGACAATAACAATGTCATAATATTATGTTCTGGTTGGAAAGGAGTTTTTAATTTAGAGGATTCTATTTTTGCGGGAAGTTTAACTAATCTACTATTAGATTCTAATAAGTTTAACTCCGAGTGTGATTCGTTATTTGCTTCTATAGAATTAATGAAAAATGCAGGTGGTAATTTATTTGAATATTTATCTAAATCATCACACAGAAGAAGGTTAAAAAATTTAAATATGGAAGAAGATACTAGATACTGTCTTTCTCCACCTGAAAAATCAGATATTATTCCTGTACTAAAGGGAGATAGATTAATTGAAATGTAAGAGAACTATATCTTTGAAAAATACAAACTAGGAAAAATTTTCATTAGTTAAATATGTAACCACAAGAAATACTAAAAGCTTTTAGAGTTCTTTGGTATCCGTCATCAACATTTTCAAATTCCATCATTCCTATGTAAGCATTTATATCTATATCTAAATGTTCTGTGATAAAAAATGAGGTTCCTATATTTAATCCTACATCAATATTATTTACTCCTGGGATTTCGCTATTAAGAGCGTCTACAGTTCTTTCTGAACCCTCTTCTTCAACATATCTCACTAAATTATTAGAAATTAAATAAGAAACAGATGGACCAACATTTAGAGTAATTCTATCAGTAGGTCTGTACTCAAACAGAGGGTCAAGTGTGATATAATCCATTGAGAAAGTTTCTCTTTTAAAACCATTTGTTCTAATTGTGTCTCCATCATATGTATTGTCCCATTGTTGGTTTAAGGTATTTTCCGCTCCAAACTGAGAGAATGAAACTGTTGGGCTAATATGCCATCGTTTAGATATTTTTACATCAATAAATAGACCTGCCTTAATACCAGAATTTGCAATTTGACTTGGTTTTGCATATCCTTCAGTTGGTGTTTCAAGTCCAAAGAAAAGGTAGTTATACTGAGTAAAGTTAAAACTAGAATGATTATAACCTACTTTAATTCCATAATATGGAACGCTAAGATTTTGAGCTTTCGTTGTTAGGAAAATACAGCCAACAAAAAGTAAAATAAAAAGATTTTTCATTATTATATTTTTTTACAAATATAGATAAAATAAAGTATTAAGAGTTCAACATAACAGGCATCACAAGCATTAGTGTTTCTTCATCTTCTTCTTGACCATCAAGTGGTAGTAGAATTCCCGCTCTGTTTGGAGCACTCATTTCAAGATTAATCTCATCTGAACCAATATTATTCAACATCTCAATCATAAATTTAGAGTTAAAACCTATTTCCATATCTTCTCCTTGATATTGACAACTCAATCTTTCTTCTGCTTGATTAGCAAAATCTAGATCTTCAGATGATATTTGTAACTCACATCCCTTAATAGATAATCTTATCTGATGAGTCGTTTTGTTGGCATAAATAGATACCCTTTTGATAGAATTCAATAAATCTGCTGTAGAAATTGTAAGTTTGTTTGGATTCTCTTTTGGAATTACAGCTTCATAATTTGGGTACTTTCCATCAATTAATCTACAAATCACTGTTGTAGAGTTAAAACTAAACATCGCGTTAGTTTCATTGTACTCAATTTGTAAATCAACATCCTCATTTAGAGTGTTCTTTAGTAGAGTTAAAGGTTTCTTGGGAAGTATAAAAGATTTAGTAAATTCAGACTTAAAATCATTTCGAATGTGCTTAACTAATTTATGGGCGTCGGTTGCAACAAATGTAATTTTTTCGGGCGAAAGTTCACAAAACATCCCCGACATAACAGGTCTTAATTCATCATTCCCGCACGCAAACAATGTTTTGTTTATTGCATTCACAAATTTTATTGAGTTTAAATTAGCTTTGGTAGATGCACTCATAATAGGAGTTTTTGGAAATTCAGCTGCGTTTTGTCCCGATAATTTATAGAGTCCATTTTCAGAGTTTATTTCTATTCCAAAATTACTCTCGTTGATTAAAAATGTGAGGGGCTGGCTCGAAAATGTCTTTAAAGTGTCTATTAGAAGTTTTGCAGGTATGGCTATCTTTCCATTGTCTGTTGTGTCAACATTTAATTTAGTACACATTGTTGTTTCTAAATCTGAAGCAACAATGTTCATCATTCCTTCCTCAAATTCAAATAGAAAATTATCTAGTATTGGTAATGTGTTTCCAGAACTTAATACTCCACTCAATTTTTGTAATTCTTTTAATAACTCTGAACTATTAACTATAAATTTCATTTTTTTTTTTTTTTTTAATCTGCTCAAATATATTATAATGATTGTGGTTTTTCACCATTTAAAATTAAGAATTCTTCAAGAGTAATTAACACTTTGTTAAAAATATTATTTTGTATGATGAATAAATCAGAATTATTGAAACTCGAATATTTATATTCCACAGAAGAATTGAATTCTTTTTTAGTAGATTGAATCTTAGTTTTGTTATAGATGAAAAGAGAGTCAGTTGTAAACTTTGTTGTAATGTGTATTTTTTTTACCAGAGCAAAATCACTCTTTTCAAGATTTGGCTTGTATACTCCGCATTTTAAATCTTCAAAAGCTAGATTCCAATAAGAAAATGATGTTTTGTCAATTACAACTTTTTGTCCTTTAAAATTATAAAGACTTTTGTTCTCTAAGTCAACAGTAAAGGATTGTTCAGGCATTATGATGTCTTCACAAACTATTTTTTTTATATCATTTTTACTGTAATCAATAACAGCTGGAGCTCTCCAGATATTTTCATTGACTTGTGTTCCTTCAATTCCAAATTTAGGATTTAAAATACCTGGATTTCTATCTGGTATATGCATGATGTAAGCAGTTTCGGAGCCTTCCACCATCATATATGTTCCTTGATAATCTTTAGTATTTCCTCCAATATAATACGATCTTATTCTTTCGTTATCTTGAAATATCTCAATTTTAACACCAGTTGTAGCAATGTTTTTTATTACATAATCTATCTTTTTTTCTGATACAGAACTTTTTATTCTAATATCCTCCATTACCTTCAAAGTGTAATCAATTTGTCTTTGCCATACTTTATACTTGTTGTTTATAGTCCAAGAATTATTATTTTTTTTTAATAAGATACTATTACCAGATTTGTCCTTCATAATAATTTTTGATACATTATTTCTATCAGAAATTGCAAAATCTTTTTGCTTAAAATTTTCATTTTTGCATCCATAAAGAAAAATTAAAGATGTGAATAATAAAAGAGAGATAAAATTATCTTTTTTCATTTAATTTTGTTTTATTTAGAAGTTTTATAAGTATTTCATCATCACACATATATTGTATAGAATTTAAAATGAAGTTGGTGTTTCCATCAAAAACATTTCTACCGAAATGATAATACCCTAGAGGGAAATAAAAGTTAGGAGGATTGTCTAGGTTCGCAATAATATCACCATCAGAAACAAGAATCATTTTATTACTTTTTATGTTAACTTTTATTTTTTCATGTTTAATTTCAGAATAATTTGAATTAAATTCACCTTCTAATAATACTGCTGATATTTTTTTTCCTGTAAATGAAGATTGAGTTTGTTTTACAATATCAAAACTAACTTTTTCTCCGCAATTTTTATTGTTTGATTTTTCTGATGAACTTAATAAAATAGTAGATTTATCAGACTGTGTTATAGTAATTGAGCTTACAAAATCCGTTAACAGAGTATCTTCTAGTTTTCCTATTATATGACTAGTATTTGTAGATAATATAGGTCTATATTGCCAATTAAGATATGCGATTTCTTCTTTAATATAAACAGGACTTTTTACACATTTTTGATCAAGGATAAGATCTTTATTTATTTTTGCTCCATAATTAGATAGGTAATCATCAATTTCTAAATTATTCTCGAAGATTTCAAATTCTAGATTTCCATTAAACTGGTTCATATTTGCTGTTGTTCCATCTACTAGCCAGAATGTTTTTCCTCCATTCATAATATATTGATCTATCAAAAATTTATCCATTTCAAAGAATGTTCTGCTAGGTTTTGCAATAACAATACATTCGTATTTTTTCATTCGTTCTATTTGTTTCCATATGTCTGGTTTATTAGTTTTTGTATCTAATTCAAATGATCGTAAATCAAAGAAATCGATATCATAAAATTTAGATAAGGTATTTCGTATGTCACATGTATTTATAGTATCTAGTTGTCCGTTTCCTGTTAAAAACGCAATCTTCTTTTTTTCTTTTTGTTGTACAAGGTAAAAAGATTCCATAAAATTATATTCTAAATGATTTATAGATTTATTAAGTTCTTCTTCTGTTAATTCAGAAATTGTATCGTAAAACAAACTATTATGAAGTAAAATAGGTAGAGATTGTTCTCTGAAATTTACTACTGCGTAAGGATATGTTTTATGATAATTTTTATTGTTTTCAACCCAAATAGGATGAATACCTTGACTAGATAATGGATTGTATATTCTATTTGCTTTATCGTTTGTTTTTTCAGATATTGAAACAAACTCGAAATCTAATTCTTTATTACTAAATTTTTTAAATTTTGTTAATATTTCTTTTGTTTTGGATTGTAAAACTTTAAAATTTGGAGAAAGATCTCCTTGCATGTAAATATTTATGTAGACCTTATCTTGTAAAGTGTTTAAGATTTTCTTACTTTCTCCATAAAGTAATTTTTCTGAATTATCTTTTGAAGTAAAGCATGAAATAATTGAACAAATAATTAAAAATAATAGTATTTTTTTCATTATTTAAATTCTATTCTTATAATATCATAAATTTCTAAACCTAAAAGTTTATTAGCATTCCCCTGATTCATGGATATTTCTAAGTTTCCATTTGTGTCGAAAATTGCGAGTCTTTCTCCTTCGGTAACATCTTTATATTTACTAACTATTTTTGTGATTTTTTCCGTTTCTTTCCCATATAATATTTCAAATTCTCTTCCCTTTGCGATGTTGTTGAATAATTCTTTATTTATATTTGTTGTAGCGTTTCCATAACTATCAATGTGTATAATACTGCCTTTTATAAAATTTGGTGAAATTACAGCTTTAAGACTAGTCACTTTATTTTGAAAATCTGTTAAAGGGTGGCCAATCATTTCAATAGTACCTCCTCTGATAAAATGACAGGCTGCTTTTATAAAAACATCTTTTATTGCAAATGTCATAATGTCACTTTCTAAAGGAATATTTAATTCTACTATTTTGTCTGGAATGATTTCGTCAAAGATTAAGGAAAAAATTCCGTTATCAGGGCCTATAATAAATTGATTATCAATTTGAATTGCTAAATGCTGATTTTCATTTGATAATTCTTCATTAACGCCAATGATATGTACTGTGCCATCTGGAAATTTTTTGTAACAGTTTTTAAATACAAATGCAGCTTCATGAATATCAAATTTTGAAATATCATTGCTGATATCAACAATGTTAATATCCTTGATTTGATTATAAATTTCTCCTTTAATTATTGCTACATAATGGTCTTTTGTGCCTAAATCTGTTGTTAGAGTAATAATTGACATATATAGCTTATAAAAGGGTAGTAAATTTGTATTTTTTATTGTTATTTTGCACCACCAAAAATAAAAAGAAAAACAGCAAAAAACTGCTTTTAATGAATGAAAAAATTATTGATTTAGAAAAAATAGATTTAGTTGTACTATTTGGCTCAAATAACAGAAAATTATATAAGATTAGAGAGTTTTTTCCAGATTTAAAACTGATTGCTAGAGGAAATACTTTAAAAGTATTAGGAAATGAAGACCAAATTTTATTTTTTGAGAAGAAATTTCAATCTTTTATTGATCATATAAATCATTACAATAGACTTACATTAAGTCAAATAGAAAGATTGATAATGGAGGACGGATGTCTGGTGATGGAGAATAAAAACGATATTATTTTACATGGATTAGATGGAAAATTGATAAAAGCTAGAACCGTTAATCAGAGAAAAATGGTTAGCGACATTTACAAAAAGGATATGATGTTCGCTACAGGCCCTGCTGGAACAGGAAAAACATATACTGCAGTTGCATTAGCTGTTAAAGCATTAAAGTCAAAACAGGTAAAAAAAATTATATTAACGAGACCAGCGGTAGAATCAGGAGAAAATTTAGGGTTTTTGCCAGGAGATCTAAAAGAAAAATTAGACCCATATATGCAGCCATTATATGACGCTTTGATAGATATGTTACCATCAGAAAAGCTAAAAGATTATTTAGAAAATGGAACTATACAAATAGCTCCATTAGCATTTATGAGAGGAAGAACTTTAGATAAGGCATTTGTGATTTTAGATGAAGCGCAAAATGCTACTTCTTCTCAGATGAAGATGTTTTTAACTAGAATGGGAATTTCCGCAAAGTTTATTATTACAGGGGATGAGTCTCAGATAGATTTGCCACTAAAACAAAAATCTGGATTAATAGAAGCAAGAAAAAAACTAGAGAAACTTGAAGCAATTAGTTTCATATATCTAGATGAAAAAGATGTTATAAGACATAAATTAGTAAAACAAATAATTAAAGCCTATAAAAATTAAAACTATGAGTAATACAATTAAAGAAACCAATTTTAACTTACCAAAACAGACTAAATTTTATAAAGGAAAAGTAAGAGATGTATACACTATCGGTTCAGACCAACTAGTTATGGTGGTCTCGGATAGAATCTCTGCCTTTGATATAGTACTACCAGAAGGAATACCTTACAAAGGGCAAGTTTTAAGTCAGATAGCTTCTAAGTTTTTAGACGCAACATCTGATATTGTCCCAAACTGGAAGGAAGCTACTCCAGATCCAAATGTCACTGTTGGTAAAATGTGTGACCCTTTTAAAGTAGAAATGGTTATTAGAGGATATTTAACAGGTCATGCTTGGAGAGAATATAGGGCTGGAAAAAGGATATTGTGTGGTGTGCCAATGTCAGATGGAATGGTAGAGAATCAGAAATTTGAAAATCCGATTATTACACCAACAACGAAGGCAGATATAGGGCATGATGAAGATATCTCTAGAGATGAGATTTTATCTCAAGGTTTAGTTTCAGAAGAAGATTATGTTCAGTTAGAAAAATATACTCGAGAACTATTTGCAAGAGGGACAGAAATCGCAAAGAAAAGAGGGTTGATTTTAGTTGATACTAAATATGAGTTTGGAAAAGATTCCGAAGGAAAAATTACATTGATTGATGAGATACATACCCCAGATTCTTCTAGATATTTTTACATTGAAGGATACGAAGATAAAGTTGCAAGTGGAGAATCTCCGAAACAATTATCAAAAGAATTTGTTCGTCAGTGGTTGATTGAAAATGGATTTCAAGGAAAGGATGGTCAAGAGATTCCTCATATGAGCGAAGAGTATGTAAACTCAGTTTCGGATAGGTATATTGAGCTTTACGAGCATATTTTAGGAGAGGAATTTGTAAAAGCAGATATTTCTAATGTTTCAGAAAGACTTGAAAAAAACATCTTAGATTTCCTTTCATAATCTAAAGTGAGTTTATTTGTAGATATAATTTTTGTAATTTTTTTATTTGCAATATTTATTCAACTAATTTACGCTTTATTTTTCTTTATTCGATTGTCTTTTTATAAAGAAAAATCAAACTCATTTAGTAAGGGCATTTCTGTAATTATATGCGCTAAAAATGAAGCAGAAATGCTTTCTGAAAATCTGACTTCATTTTTAGAGCAAGACTATCCAGAATATGAAGTAATTGTAGTAGATGACCAATCCGAAGATGAAACGAAATACATTTTAAAAGATCTTGAGAAAAAGTATTTTAATCTGAAAGTAGTAACAATTGATCCTCATGTAATTAGTAGAGTTGGAAAGAAGTTTGCTCTTAGTATTGGAATAAAAACTGCGAAATACGATTATGTACTTCTTTCAGACGCAGATTGTAAGACTTATTCTAAAAATTGGATATCTAAAATGACATCCTCTTTTGAAAATAAGGAAATTGTTCTTGGAATAAGTCCTTATATAAAAAGTAAAGGAGTTTTAAATAAATTTATCCGTTTTGATGAATTTATAGTGATGTTACAGTATCTTTCTTTTGCCCTTGCAAAAATTCCTTACATGGGTGTAGGTAGAAATTTGGCTTATAAAAAATCTTTATTTTTTAGTGTAAGAGGATTTGCATCTCATATACACATTCCATCTGGAGATGATGATTTATTTATCAAGGAAGTAGCAACAACTGATAATGTAGCAATCCAGATACATAAAGAAGCAGATATTTTTTCTCATCCAAAAATAACTTTTTCAGAATGGTTTTACCAAAGAAGGAGACATATCTCTACCTCTAAGTATTACAAGAAAATGCATATGGGACTATTATTTCTTTTTCCTTTTTCTCAGTTTTTATTTTGGTTCAGTTCTATTTTATTGTTTGTCTTTCACCCGGATTTAATTATTATCTCCTCATTATTTGCTTTTAGGATACTTTTGTATTATTACTTGTATTTTCCTATTATGAAAAAATTAAGACAGTTTGATCTGTTCTTTATATATCCTATCATGGAATTTTTAAGTCTTTTTGTTCAACTATTTTTTGTATTATTGAGCTCACGTTATAAAAAAATTAGTTGGAAATGAGAAAAAAACTAACCGATAAAGGAGAAAGAGATTTAAGACTCATAAATTTAGCTATAGAAACTGGAGACCCTCAAGCCTATGCTGAACTTTTGAAATTGTATAGAGATCCTTTGTATTTTATGATTTATGAAAAGATAGGAGATCAGGACATGTCGAAGGATTTGACTATTGAATCTTTAGGAAAGGCCTTTAAAAAATTACATCTTTACAAACCGGAATATACATTTAGTACTTGGCTTTTTACTGTAGCAAGAAATCATTGTATTGATTACTTAAGAAAAAATAAACTTCCTACTTTTTCTATCGATAAAATGATTGCAGATGATGAGGGGAAAAAGTCAACATTTGATTTAGAATCGAAAGATCTAAACCCCGAACAATTGTTGATTAAAAACCAAAGGGTAAAGATACTACGAAGGATAGTTGATCAGTTGAAGCCAAAATATAGAGATTTAGTAAAGCTCAGGTATTTTAAGGAATATACTTATGATGAAATAGCAGAAGAATTGGGACTTCCTTTAGGCACAGTAAAAGCACAATTACATAGAAGCAGAGAACAACTCTTTAAAATAATGTCCGGTGCAAAAGATAGTATTTAATGGAAGTTATTTTAAAGTATTTTCCTAATATATCAGAAAAGCAAAAAGCGCAATTTTCAAAATTACAAGAACTTTATCACGAGTGGAATTCCAAGATAAATGTGCTCTCTAGAAAGGATATTGATAACTTATATTTGAAGCATGTATTACACTCTTTAGCAATTGCTAAAGTTATAGATTTTGCAGATGGAACAAAAATAATAGATGTTGGTACTGGTGGAGGTTTTCCTGGCTTACCTTTAGCTATTTTGTTTCCTAATGTAGAATTTTTATTAGTAGATAGTATTGGCAAAAAGATAAAAGTAGTAAATGAAATAGCAGACAATATTGGACTGTTAAACCTACAAGCCTTACATAAAAGAGCAGAGCAAATTGTAGGAAAGTTTGATTTTGTAGTGAGTAGGGCCGTTACTAGAATGCAAGTATTTCAGCAGTGGGTAAGAAAAATGATTTCTACTAAACAGAAAAACATCCTGTTAAACGGAATAATCTACCTCAAAGGCGGGGATTTAACCGATGAATTACAAGGAATAAAAAATGTAGACATTTATGATATTTCTGATTTTTTTGAAGAAGACTTTTTTAAAACAAAAAAGATTGTTTACATTAGTTACTAGTTCACCTTGCTTTGTATTATTATATATCTAAATATAGTACGAGGCTTCTCTCTAAGAATTTTCTATAACATGATGTGTTTAGAATCTAAATATTTCCGATCTTTGTTTGTCTTAGAAAGAACTTCCTCCAAATCAAATCCACCACTAATTTGCTGTAATAAATCTTCTGACATAATTTTTAAGTTTATTAGGCCAATTTTTGTTCATGCATGGTCTTTCTATCAAAACAAAAAATACAACAGAAATTAATAAGATACTAGATATTATAAAAATGGAATATAATCCGATATTTAGTATTGGATTATCCGAAAATTGAAAAGATAAAAGAGGATTGCCGACAAAGCTAATTATTGCAAAATGTAGCAAATAAATGGTATAACACATCCCACCAATATTTGTAATAGTCTTTAAAGAAAAGAATGGTATTGATTTTCGTAAAATAATATTATAATACGAACAGAAAATTAATATTAACACATTAATTTCCCATATAATTTTCTGAAATGTAAAGTCAAAATATTTTTCATTGCAACTAAAAATTAGAAGTAAAGCAAGGATGGTAAAGCTTTTTCTTAAAATAGATGTTTTGTTTGATACGCTCTCCAAGAGATAAGAATTTACAAATAATAATAATGATAGTGTGAATAATGTTAGTACTCCAAACATTATTGTAAATCCTAGTCCTAAATCTAATTTCATACCTGCGAATACTAGTGAAACTGTTACTGCAGCAAAGCCAAGTAACTCAATGATGGTTAGTCTGTTTCTTAAAATAGATGTTTTATTAGTTACCCCCTCCATCAGATAAAAATCCACAAGTAAAAATCCTACTAAAAAGTAATGTAAATAATTTAATATAGATAGAAATGGAAGTATAACTAATAAACTAAATACTGAAAAAACTATTATGGTGAATATTAATAGAAACCTCCTAGTGAGATTGTTATTAATACTGAAAAATAAAGATAATATTGGAGCTAAAATATAAAACTGAATTTCAATTTCCAAACTCCAAGCAACCGTATTGATGAAAGAGGGTTCCTCATAAATAAAATTATGCATGTAAGCAATAGATGCTAAAAAACTTTGAAATCCTTCTGTAGTACTTAGGTTTTTACTTACAAAAACACTTCCCATTAAGAGTAAAAACATAACAATAATATAAGGAGGTTCTAACCTGCTTATTCTTCTTAAAAAATAAGATTTTAGAGATACCTTATTAGAGTCCTTTAAGTAATGCTTTGCAAATGGAAGGCCTAAAATAAATCCACTCAAAACAAAAAATAACTCCACACCAAAATTTCCATTTTTCAGAAAATTTGCGATAAAATCGAAATTATATATAGTGTTATATACAGAACCGTCCTTATTCTCAATAAATCCGTACAAATGAAATAAAACAACGGATACAATAGCAACAAATCTTAATCCATCTATTTCCGGAATAAAGTTTCCCGAGCTAGTAATTCTAGATAGATTTATTCTATTTTTTTTCACAGAAATATATTATTTCTCCTTTTGGTAAAGCGTATCTTTGTATAAGTTTAGGATCAAGTTCATTAATAAAATCGCTTTCAGTAACCTTAAATCCTGCTTTTTCTAATCTTTTTCCATAATCTAAACCAAATAACCTTACATGATCATCTTGCCAATATAACCTTTCTCTTTCTTTAGGATCGCTTACATTAGGGTCCTCCTCAGTATTTGGATTATTCGTATCAATAGGAACTTGAAAAATTCCCCATCCCCCTGGTTTCATTACTCTGTAAAATTCTGTCATTACTTTGTGTGAATCTTGAACATGCTCAAGAACATGATTGCAAATTACTACATCAAAAGAGTTTTCATTAAAAGGAATGTTGTGTACATCAAATTTTACATCCGCCCAAGGAGATATTAAATCACCTGTTGTGTAGTCTAAGTTTTTCATTCCTTTAAATATCTTAATAAAACAATATTCAGGAGCAATATGTAAAAACCTTAGGTTATCAGTAAAGAAATTAGTTTTATCCTTCAAAAAAAGCCACATAAGTCGATGTCTTTCTAAACTCATACTATCAGGAGCAATTGCATTTTCTCTAGGTTTAAGCCTTCCATATGGTAATAATCTTCTGTAAGTTTTTCCGTTTATAGGGTCCTCAAATTTATTTCCCCTTATGAATAAAGAAAAAATTCTTAAAAAGAAATGACTTACATGTTGTAGATAATGTCTGGGAATTAATCGTGTTGCAAGACTTATTAGAGTTTTCATAGAATTTTTTTCATTGTAAAGCAAATATAAACTAATTATACTCTATCTTTAATATTTTCATTGGTTTGTTTCAGATGCATTTCTGCATAAAATCCATTTAGTTTTACTAAATACTCATGATTACCTTCCTCAATAACTTTTCCATCTTCTAAAACTATTATATGATTAGCATACTTCATAGAAGCAGTTCTATGGCTAATAATTATATTGGTGTTATTTTTAATTTTTGCTTTTAGATTTTCTAAAATTAACTTTTCTTTATTTGCATCAATAGCAGATAAGCAATCATCGAAAATATAAATAGAAGGGTTTATAAAAAGAGCTCTTGCAATAGACAATCTTTGTCTCTGACCACCAGAAAGTTGAACACCTCTTTCTCCAACTAAGGTGTCATATTTATTAGGAAATTGATTTATCTCTTCTGTAATCCCGGCAGTTTTAGCTGCATGAATTATTTCAGTTTCTGTAAATTCACTTTTACCAAAACTTATATTTTCTCTAATAGTTCCAGAAAATAGAAAACCATCTTGAGGAACATATCCTATATTTCTTCTAAGTTGATAAAGATTTAAATTCTTAATATCTATTTTACCAATGGATATTTTCCCTTCATCTCGATCATATATTCTTGCAATTAGATTGGCAATAGTAGATTTTCCGCTTCCGGTTTTTCCAAAAACCCCTAATGTCTCATTCTCTTTAATTTTAAAACTAACACTCCTTAATGCTTGTATTCCTGTATCAGGATACGTAAAACTAACTTTACTAAACTCTATATTTCCTTTGATTTTGGTGTCTTTAGATGTATGGTTAAATATTGTTGTCTGTGTATCTAAAAATTCTTTTACTCTCTGCATAGAAGCTTCTGCTCTTTGTATTAATGATGTTACCCATCCAACAGAAGCAACAGGCCAAGTGAGCATGTTTACATAAATAATAAATTCAGCAATGTTACCCGCAGTAATAGTTCCTTTAAAACTTTCAAGTCCTCCTATATAAACTGTTGTAATTGTACTTATACCAATTAAAAGTATAATAAGAGGAAAAAACCATGCTTCTACAGATACTAGTCTTAATTGTCTTTTCTTGTAATTTTTACATTCTTCATAAAATCGATTAAACGCGTTGTCTTCATTACTAAAAATTTTAATGATATTTATTGCGCTAAAAGTCTCTTGACTTATAGATGTTAGAGTAGATAACTGAGCTTGAGATTGTTCACTTTTTTTATTTATTTGTGTACTAACAAAATAAACAGCAAGAGCTAAAATTGGTAATGGAATAAGTACATATAATGTTAAACTTACATTAATACTTAACATCTTAGATATTACTAAAGTAAAAAGAAAGAACATGTTTATAGTATACATTATTGCTGGACCTAGATACATTCTAACTCTGTTAACATCTTCAGTAATTCTATTCATCAAATCACCAGTATTATTTTTCTTATAAAAAGAAATACTAAGGTTTTGATATTTCTTGTAAATCTCATTTTTTAAGTCAAATTCAATCTTTCTACTCATTACAATTATAGTTTGTCTCATAAAAAACATGAAGAGACCTTTCATTATTGCGAATAAAAGAATCAAGCTGCCAAATTTTAAGAGTGTGTAGTGTATAGATGTTTCATTGATATTTTGGGATAAAGCTTGTTGTATATTATCAAAAGCATGTCTAACAAATTCAGCGGGATATAAAGCAAAAATATTAGAAATTAGAATAAAAATTGCTCCTATAATTAAAAGTGTTTTATACTTTAGAAGGTATTTATTAAGATGTAATAGGTTTTTCAATTCTATTAATTATTTTGATTTTGGTAGGACAAAAATAATAACTAATTTTGCAAACCGATAAAAAAACATGACAACTTCAGTAAAAGAAGTTAAAATTTTAAATATCACAATTTAATATTTGATATAATGATGGAAGTAAAGAATAAAGATTTGGTGCCTGTAATTGATAATATGCAAACAATGGGGCATGAGCAAGTTGTTTTCTGTAACGATTCTGAAACAGGTTTAAAAGCAATAATAGCGATTCATGACACAACATTAGGTCCAGCCCTTGGAGGTACAAGAATGTGGAATTACTCAAATGAAACTGATGCTTTAAATGATGTATTAAGACTGTCAAGAGGAATGACCTTTAAAGCATCAATATCAGGGTTAAATTTAGGTGGTGGAAAAGCTGTAATTATTGGTGACGCTAACACAGAAAAAACAGAAGCTCTAATGAAAAAATTTGGGGAATATGTTGATAAATTAGGTGGTACATATATTACTGCAGAAGATGTAGGCATGAGTACAAAAGATATGGAGTATGTTAGAGAAATGACAAAACATGTTACAGGTATTCCAGAATCTATGGGAGGAAGTGGAGACCCATCTCCTTTTACAGCTTATGGAGTATATTGGGGCATGAAAGCTTCAGCAAAATTTAAGTGGGGATCAGATTCTTTAGAAGGAAAGACTATTTTAGTTCAAGGCGTTGGACATGTGGGTGAGAACTTGGTAAAACATATAACTGAAGAAGGATCTAAAGTTTTTATTACAGATATAAATAAAGAAAAACTTGTGGAAGTATCTGCGAAATATGGAGCTAAAATTATAGCTGGAGATGAAATATATGATAAGGATATGGATATATATGCGCCCTGTGCGTTAGGTGCTACTCTAAATACTGATACTATTTATAGATTAAAATGCGAGATTGTTGCTGGCGCTGCAAATAATCAGTTAGAAGATGAAATAAAACATGGAGAAATGATTAAAGAAAAAGGAATTGTTTATGCTCCTGATTTCTTAATAAATGCAGGAGGCTTGATTAATGTTTATTCTGAATTAAATGGTTACGATAGACAAGAATCATTAAATAAAACTAAGAAGATTTACGATACGACATTAGAAATTCTTTTAAAAGCAGAAAATGAGGATATTACTTCTCATAAAGCTGCTTTAGTTATTGCAAAACAAAGAATTCATAATAATAGAATTTAATGATTAGTAGAAGACATATTAGGTTAAGGGTAATGCTGTCCCTATACACTTACTTTTCACACCCTCAAAATGAAATGACTTCATCAGAGAAACAAATGATTAAACATTTTACTAGTATTTCTGAACTACAGATTATTATTATTTCGTTTTTATTTGAACTTCATAAGTATGCGAAGGGTTTCTTAGAAGGGAATAAATCCAAATTTATACCGACTGACGAAGATTTAAATCCTAATACAAAGTTTATTAATAATAGAATTTTTTCAATCTTATTAAAAGATGAAATAATTACAAAGAAATTATCTAAAGTTTCTGTAATTTGGAGAAAAGGAGATTTAGATATTATTAGGAAAGTATTTGTACAAGTTATTAAAAGTAATCATTACAAAGATTATCTTGATAGTAATAAAGATAGTTTGACAGAAGATAAGAAGTTTATTCAGTTATTATTAAATGAATTTATTTTAGATAATGATATTTTTCATCATATTCTACAAGAGAGAAGTATATATTGGTTAGATGATTTACCCTTTATTGCACTTTTCCTAAAGGGACAGATTAATAATTTAAAAGAAGAAAAATCTGCTTCAATTATTGTGGATGTTTTTAAAAATAATGAAGACAAAAAATTTGCAGTTGATTTATTTAGAAAAACAATTTATAATGCATCAGAATTTAATTCTCTTATTGAAAGTAAAGTAAAAAACTGGGAAATGGAAAGAATAGCAAACATGGATTTGATATTGATAAAAATGGCTCTTACTGAAGTTATTTCTTTTAAGGAGATTCCAGTAAAGGTGTCATTTAATGAATATATAGAGATATCTAAGTACTATAGTACTCAAAATTCAAAAATATTTATTAATGGTATTTTAGACAAAATAGTTTCTCAATTTAAAAGAGAGGGTAAAATTCAAAAAATTGGTAGGGGACTTATTTAATTCATGCGAAATATATTATTCATATTAACTTTAATTTCCCTTATTAGTTGTCAAAAATCAGATAAAGGAATAACTAATTCATTAATAGAAAGTGGGGCTTCTATTACTGTAATAGGAAATGAAATTATAGATTTTGGTGAAGTTACTGAAGGTGAAAAGGTGGATGTTGAGTTTAAACTCAAAAATACAGGTAAAGGAGATTTAATAATATCTAAGGCTTCTGCAAGTTGTGGTTGTACTCAATTACAATATCCGAAAGATATAATAAAAGAAGGAGGTGTTGATGTATTGAATGTTACATTTGACAGCAAAGGAAGATTAGGAAAACAAACAAAGAAAATTACGATAGTGAGTAATGCAACTCCTAACTTAAAAATACTAACTATAAAAGGAACGGTACTTCCTTTTCAAAATTAAAAACTATGAATATCATTTTGTTACAAGCTGAAGGTCAAGGTTCTGCACAATTATTGTTTTTTGGACTTATTTTTGTGGTAATGTATTTTTTTATGATTCGTCCACAAGTTAAAAGGCAAAAGAAAGAAAATAAATTTAGAAGCGAATTAAAAAAAGGAGACTCTATAATTACTATTGGAGGTATACATGGTAAAGTAATAGAAGTTAAAGACCATTCTGTAATTATTGAAAATTATGGAGTAAAAATGAAAGTTGAGAAATCAGCAATATCCATGAATACAGTGTCTCAAAAATTAAGCTAATCTAGTATAATTGAACAGCTAATTGCTCTGTGGTCAGAAAATTTCTGTCCGTGAGTAGTGAAATTATAAGATCTAAATTTCTTATCTAGAAATATATAATCAATTCGTAAAGTTGGTATTTTAATAAAGCTTGCTCCAATTCCTTTTCCGGATTCTATAAATGCATCTTTCATGTTATATCCTAATTGTTGGTAGGCATAGGATACAGGGGTATCGTTAAAATCTCCGCAAATAATTATAGGGTATGGTGAGTTCTTAATGTGATCTTTTATCTGACTTACTTCCCTTCCTCTCCTTTCAAAAGAGTATTTTAGTTTTTTTCCAATACCTAACACTCCACTTTTCACTTTTTCTTTTTCAGCAGAAATTATATAATCTAAATCTTTCTTCTGAAAGAAGTTTGATGCTAAGTGAATATTATATACTCTTATTGTGTCATCATTTACAACAATATCAGAATAGATACAACTATTATTCATTCTAGCCCCATCAATATTAACTGTTTTCTTATTAATTTGAGGATACTTACTATAAATTGCCATGTGCCAATCCTCCTTTCTTTTTTGAATGCCAATATGAGAATATTTAAAATTTAATTCTAAATCATTATTAGGATTGTAGTACTCCTGAATACAAATAATATCTAGATCTTGATTGTTGATAAAATTAATTGACTCTTGTTTGATATTATCTTCTTCAATCCATCCCCATTTATTAAATAGCCTCACATTGTATGACATTACCTTAATACCATTTTTTTCAAAAAAATTGTCATTGTTATAAGCAATATATCTACTTAGAAACGGAATAGAAACGAATAAAAAAATGATATTTATCCAAATATATTTACGATTATAGAAATACCAAAAAACTGTTAAGATTATAGATAAACTAATAATTATTGGAAAGAATAATCCAAAAAATGAAATTGGCCAAAACAAATTAGGGTTGATAAATGGAGAAATTAAAGAACTAAATAAACTTAAAATAATAAAAGAGTTAATAAAGAAAATAATATGATGTAAAAACTTTTTCATTTTTTACTTTCTTTAAATAGCATTTCTTTCTCTTCTTTACTTAAGCTTTCATATCCAGATTTTGATATTTTCTCTAGTATAATATTAATTTTCTTTTGTTTATCAGCTTTCTTAGATAGAAAAATATCCTTATTGCTTTTTTGGCTTCTTTTGTGTGTTTTTCTAAGTTTATTTCTTTTAGAAATAGAGAAACACCCAATCAAATTATAGAAATTTACAGAAATATCCATCCCTTTTCTTAATAAATATACATATAAAAATCCAAAAATAGCACCACCTAAATGAGAAAGATTTCCTGCATCGAATCCAATATTAACTAAAGCTATAATTATTAGTAATATTGCAATGTATTTTAATTGTATGTTGCCAATTAATAGTGGAACTCTATAATTAGGTATATAGCAGCAAATCGCAATTATAATAGAATATACAGAAGCAGAAGCTCCAAGTAAAACTGAATCATCTATATTATTTGTAAAAGCGGGTAAATTGTTGAAACATAACATATAGAAAATCCCTCCTGAGATCCCCCCAAGAATATATACACTTAATAGTTGTTTTCCATTAAAATATTGTAAAAATAATTTAGATCCAAAATGCAATCCAATCATATTAAACAATAGGTGAAAAAACTGTACATGAAAAAACATATAGCTTAATATTGTCCAGGGTTTCTTTATGAATTTAATGATACTAGCTGGAAACTCTAAAAAATTTACCATTTGATTTATATCTTTTGAAAACAACAATGAAACAGACAATAAAACACTATAAATTAAAAACACTCCTACATTTATGTATAGTAATTTTATAAAATTTGTTCCACTTGTATAATTCTTCTGTATGTCTTTCCAAATTGATTTCATTAATAGTAAATATCACCTTTTTTTTTCCAATATTTTAGTAAAATTATTCCAAATATCATTCCTCCTAAATGAGCGAAATGAGCTACATTGTCTCCTGAATTATTTGAAATTCCGCTAATAAGAGCAAGAGCTCCTAAACCTCCAACAAAATATTTTGCTTTAACAGGAATAGCCATATAAAGATATAGCAGTGTATTCGGATATAACATTCCGAAAGCGAGTAACAAACCATATACTGCACCTGAGGCTCCGACCATACGAGTATTTATTAATAAATTTAATTCTCGCATATTTAAGTTAGTGTAATTTTGAAAATTTTGAAGAACTTTGTGTCCATCAGTTAAAACTATTTTATATAGTTCTGAATCTAGATTAGAACTAATATTACTTATTTGGAATTGAAGATACGCTATGTATATCAGAGCAGCTCCTAAACCAGTAATAATATAAAATGTTATGAATCTTTTCCCCCCCCATACATTTTCTAAAGTTTTACCAAACATCCATAAAGTAAACATATTAAAAAATAAATGAGTAAAATTGGCATGCATAAACATATGTGTTATCAACTGATGAGGCATAAAATTTGGTGATTGAAATTGATGTAAAGCTAACCATGAAGACAGATCAATTCCTCTGCTTTGTAGCGACCAATCAGCTAGAAAAAATAATCCATTAATAATCATTAAATTTTTTACTACATCAGGTAAATGACTAAATCTCTGTCCTATCATTTGTTGAATTTTTTTTGTATTTCATTTGTTGTAACATTTAAAAAGGTGTTTAATCCATTTGGACTTACAGAAGGTATTTCACAATTCATTAGATCAGTAATTAGGACTTCCATTTCTTTAGTACTTAATTTATGTCCAGTTTTTATTGATAATGTATAAGAAATACTTTTACTTATCTTGTTTCCAATCTTTTCATTAAGATCTTCATTGTCAGTATTTTTGCTTTTTAGGATATCTTCAAATAAACTTTGTAGATTTTCTTCAGTACATTGAGGAGGAATTGCATTTACTTCTAATGAGTCATTAGTTATTTCAAATTGAAATCCTATATATTCTAGTTCTTTCTTTATCTCTGTGATTTCCATAATTTCCTGTTTAGAAACAAATACTAATTTTGGAAAGATTAACTTCTGAGAAGGTAATCTTTTGAAGGAATTTTGTTTGAAATATTCATATAATATTCTGTAATGAGCTCTTTGTTGGTGTACAATAATTAATCCTTCTTCACCATTACAAACCACATATTGATTATTTATTTGGAAAAAGTTATAATATTTAGATTCATTTAGTTTAACCTCTATCTGAGTATCATCTTTAGTAATAGAATTATAAAAATTATGAGTTTTCAAAACTTCTTTTTGTTCATTTTCAAATGGATTATAACTCTTATTTACTCTTATTTTTGGCTCGGTTATAGTTTTGACAGAATTAATAGGAATATCAAAAGAGGGTTCAGTATTAAAGTCTAGTGTAGGAGCAATGTTATATTTTCCTAGAGAACGCTTAACTGTAGCTCTTAAAATAGCATAAATTGATTTTTCATCTTCAAATTTTATTTCTGTTTTGGTTGGATGAATATTTATATCAATTTTTTTTGGATCAATGGATAGGTTTAAGAAATAAGATGGATGATAATTTTCTGCAATTAAATCTGAATAAGCTTTATTTATAGCGTGATTTAGATAATGATTCTTTATAAACCTTCCATTTACAAAGAAATATTGTTCTCCTCTTGTTCTTTTTGCAAATTCTGGTTTTCCAACAAAACCGTTAATTTTTACTAGATTAGTTTCTTCTTCAATAGGAACCAGTTTTTCATTTGTTTTGGATCCAATTATGTTAATAATTCTTTGTCTGAATTTAGATGGTTCTAATCGAAATATCTTATTGTTATCTATTTCTAAACTAAAATATATTTCTGGATTTGCAAGCGCAATTCTACTAAACTGTTCTATAATGTGTTTTTTCTCTACTTTGTCAGATTTTAAAAAGTTTCTTCTAGCTGGAACATTAAAAAATAAATTTTTTATTTTTATAGAAGTTCCATTGGAACAGATACAACTATCTTGATTTTTAATCTCACCTCCCTCAATAATTATCTTATATCCTAGATCTTTCTTGGTTAATTTAGTGCTTAATTCAACATGTGAAATTGCAGCCATTGAGGCCATGGCCTCACCCCTAAACCCCATTGTTTTAATACTAAATAAATCTTGAGATTTTCTTATCTTTGATGTGGCGTGTCTTTCAAAACTCATCTTTGCGTCTTTATCACTCATTCCACAACCATTATCTACAACCTGTATCAAAGTTTTCCCCGCGTCTTTAATAATGAGTTCTATATTAGTAGCTCCAGCATCAATTGAATTTTCAAGCATCTCTTTTACTGCGGATGCTGGCCTCTGAATAACCTCTCCCGCAGCAATTTGGTTCGCAATGTGATCAGGTAATAACTTTATTATATCCAATTTTAATTTTATTTAAATAATAATAGGTATACAATACAAAACAATGCTAATGTAACCATTAATAAACGAATAGATCTGCCCTTTGTTAAGTTTGACTTTTTATTACTTTTAAACTTTATTCCTACAGATTCCCCATTTTTTAATTTCTCTAGGCGTTCTTTTCTTTCATTGTAATATCTTGAATAAAAATTAAAGGTCTTATTTTTATGTGTTTTAAACATAATCTTAACTTATAATTGCATCAAACAAAAGTAAGAAATAATAAAGTTTGAATAAAGAAATTTAAACTATAATTTTAATAGAAATACAATTTGTACTTTTGCTTTGTGAATGTGCATAAAATTAAATATAAGGATACATATTCTTTTTCTAAACTTGTTGAAAATTATACAGAAATATCTGTTGATCCAAGCATGTATAATAGATATCCATGTCTTTCAGATTTTTCAGATCAAATAAAAGAAAAATCTAAACAATATATTGATAGAGATTTATTAGTTTCGGTTTTAACAAAACAAAATAGTACTATTAATCTTTCAGACGAAAGTTTAGGAAATATTGATAGTTTGTTAGATAATAATACCTATACTATTACAACAGGTCATCAATTGTGTTTATTTACTGGTCCTTTGTACTTTATCTATAAGATTATTTCTACCCTAAATCTTACAGAAAGATTAAGAAAAGAGTTTTCTCAATATAATTTTGTGCCAATTTTTTGGATGGCTACTGAAGATCATGATTTTAAAGAAATAAATCATGTTTCACTTTATGGAGAGAAGTTTGTTTGGGAATGTGATCAAAAAGGAATTGTTGGAGATTTTAAAACTGAAGGAATTTTAGAAATTATTGAAGAAATAGATTCTTTTTTAGGAAGAAATAATGATAAAAAATATTTAATAAATTTGTTGAAAAAATGCTATTCTAAAAACACTCTTTCTGAAGCAACTCGTAGCCTGATAAATGAATTATTTGGCAAATATGGATTAGTTATTTTAGATTCAAATGATATAGATTTTAAAAAAAAGTTGATACCAATAATGAAGGAAGATATTGTTTATCAATCTTTATCTCCAATCATTAAGAAAAATACAGATAATAATTCTTTAACATATAAAACTCAGGCTTTTGTAAGGAATATAAATTTCTTTCAAATATCCGAATCAAAAAGAGAAAGAGTGATTGAATCTGTTTCTGAAAATGAAATAGAGAATAATCCTGAAAAATTTAGTCCAAATGTTTTGATGAGACCACTGTATCAGGAACTTATTTTACCTAATCTTAGCTATATTGGTGGAGGAGCTGAAATATCTTACTGGATGCAGTTGAAGTCATTATTTAATCAACAAGATATTGTATTTCCTATTTTAACATTAAGAAATTCTGTGATGTGGATGGAAGAAAAGGATTATGAAAAGTGGAAAAATCTTGGATTTAATTTAGAAAATATATTTCTAAGTACATCAGCCTTAGAAAAAATGTATGTACAAAAGCAATCCGAGATTAGTTTGTTTGAGGAAAAATCATCTCTAGAAAATCTTTATATTAGTATTTCTGAAAGAACACATGATCATGGTTTAAAGTCTTCCATTAAATCGGATCTTGTAAAAAACCTTAAATCTTTAGAAAAAATTGAAAAAAAGCTAATTCGTTTTGAAAAAAAGAAATATGAAAATTCTTTAAGTCAGATTCATAAAATAAAGAGTAAATTGTTTCCAAACAAACAACTTCAAGAGCGTATTGATAATATAATTACCTATTACATTACATATGGTGAAAAATTTATTGAAACATTAAAAGAAGAATTAGACCCACTCGATTCTAATTTCTTAATTTTATCGCCATTAAAAAATAAAAAATGACACACGAAAAAATCATCATTCTAGATTTTGGATCACAATACACACAACTTATTGCTCGTAGAGTAAGAGAACTTAATATTTATTGTGAAATACATCCATTTAACAAGATTCCAAGTTTAAATGAAGATGTAAAATCAGTGATTCTGTCTGGTAGCCCATTTTCTGTCAGAGATGAAAATTGTCCACTTCCGAATTTAGAAGATATAAAAGGGAAGATCCCTATTTTAGCTGTGTGTTATGGAGCTCAATTTCTAGCTAAAATTAATGGAGGAGAGGTTTTGCCTTCAAAGATTAGAGAGTATGGAAGAGCGAATCTTTCTTATGTCGATGATACAAGCCCACTATTTTATGGAGTATCAAAAAATTCCCAAGTTTGGATGAGTCATGGTGATACGATCTCATATCTTCCTGAGGGCTTTGATATTATTGCTAGCACAAAAGATGTAAAAGTAGCAGCTTATAAAATTCAAGACGAAACCACATATGCTTTACAATTTCATCCAGAAGTATATCATTCAACAGATGGTAAACAAATTTTGCAAAACTTTTTAGTAGATATAGCAGGCTGCGAACAAGATTGGACTTCTTCCTCTTTTGTCAAGGATACTGTTGAGGAATTAAAGAAAAAAATAGGAACTGAAAAGGTAGTGTTAGGATTGTCTGGAGGTGTTGATTCTACTGTTGCAGCAGTCTTATTACATAAAGCTATCGGAGAAAATTTATATTGTATTTTTGTAGATAACGGGCTGTTGAGAAAGAATGAGTTTGACTCTGTGTTAAAACAGTATCATGGTATGGGTTTGAATGTTAAAGGAGTAGATTCAAAAAATAGATTCTATAAAGCCCTTTCAGGAATTTCTGATCCTGAAGAGAAAAGAAAAGCAATTGGAAATAAATTTATAGATGTATTTGATGATGAAGCAAATCAGATAAAGGATGTTGTATGGTTAGCGCAAGGTACAATATATCCAGATGTAATTGAGTCTGTTTCTACAAATGGTGGCCCTTCTGCAACAATAAAATCTCATCATAATGTTGGAGGATTACCTGATTTTATGAAACTAAAAATTGTAGAGCCCTTAAAAACTTTATTTAAAGATGAGGTTCGAAGAATTGGAAAATCAATGGGAATTGACTCTGAATTATTAGCAAGGCATCCCTTTCCTGGTCCAGGATTGGCTATAAGAATACTTGGTGATATAACTGTAGAAAAAGTTAGAATTTTACAAGAAGTAGATCACATTTTTATAACTTCTTTGAAAAAGAATGGTTTGTATAATTCAGTCTGGCAAGCGGGAGCTATTTTCTTGCCTGTTCAATCAGTTGGTGTTATGGGAGATGAAAGAACTTATGAAAATGCTGTAGCTTTAAGAGCTGTGGAATCTACAGATGGTATGACTGCAGATTGGGTACATTTACCGTATGAATTTTTATCAAATGTTTCGAACGAAATAATTAATAAGGTTAAGGGAATAAATAGGGTAGTTTATGATATTTCCTCAAAACCACCAGCAACTATTGAATGGGAATAATATGAATTCACACAAAAACCAAATATTTTGTTTCATTTTTTTGATCCTAGTTAATTTTACTTTTGCGCAAGAAAAAATAAAATTTGGTTATCACTCTCCCACGGGAAAGATCAACATTCTAGATGTTGAGAAAATAAAGAAAAATAAAAAAGAACAAAAGTTTCTTAATACGAAAACAATATATTCAAAAGATGTTGTACAGATTTATAATTCAATAAATAAGTCTGACTCAATTTTTACATCAGTTTACGATACGTTAATGATTTCTGTAATACTTCCTTTTTATTTGCAAAAAAATGATACATTAGAAAAATATCTAAAAGAAAACGAAAAAGATACTAATCAGATTTACAATAAGTCAAGACTTGCTCTTAGTTTCTTAGAAGGAATATTAATAGCTAAGGACTCGTTAGAACGATTAGGTATTCCGGTTATTATTCATGTTTTTGATTCAGAAAATAATTTAGATACAGTAAAGAAGATTGTTTCGGATGAGAGAGTTAGATCATCTAATATTTTATTTGGACCTATCTTTTCTAAAAACTTTAATCTCACTAGGAACTTCTATAGAAAAGATAGTAATAAGATTATAATAAATCCATTGTCTAAGAATTATAATTTTTTAAGGGAAACATCCAATATTTATTTTTTAACTACTTATAATAAGAGTCAGGAAGATACATTAGTAAAGTGTTTGATAAAAAAAGAAAAGAGTAGAAATCTTAGTTTTATTTTAAATA
Source organism: Flavobacteriales bacterium (assembly GCA_002696275.1). Classification (GTDB taxonomy): domain Bacteria; phylum Bacteroidota; class Bacteroidia; order Flavobacteriales; family BACL11. The sequence continues at coordinate 33,016 of NZRO01000024.1, read as the reverse complement.
ATTCAGAGAATATGAAAACTAGGTATTTTCTTTTTAAAAATAGACTTTCCTCAGTTTTTCCATCAATTGTTTTAAAAGAATTTAAAAACTCTTTGAGTGTAAATAAAGGATCATTTACTTTCCTAAGTAACACGGAGAATACAGTGGTGATTTTATCTGAAGATAAGGCATTTCTTAAGAAAGTAGTTACATTTTGTGGGGCTTCAGATTCTTTAATTAGGGTTTATACATTAGATCCCTTGAAGCAAATAGACGAATTAAATATTGAAACATTAATGAAGTTAAATGTTCATATTCCTGTTTCTAATTATTTTGACAGGCAATATGTGGATAATAAGAAATTGCTGGATGATTTTGAGAAAAAATTTCATCATCAGATGGACAAATATTCTTTATTGTCATTTCAATCAATGTTACATTTTTGCTCCAAAAACAAACAATTTACTTTTAAAAGATTTTCTAAAAAAGGAGGATATATAAATACAAATATAAGAATGTGTGTGTATAAGGATTATCAACTAATACCTGTATATAATTAAGTTATATTACTTTTGTATAAAACTAGTTACTTTGAAGTACTGTCTGAAAATAGTATTAGTATTTTTCTTTTTAAGTACAAACAAGTTGTATTCTCAATGTAGTGTTGTAGTTGATACATCAAATATTTCACATATTGTTTGTCCTAATGGAGGAGCAGTTGGGGCTGCTCAAATAATTCAAGCTACCTATTTAAATTATTCTTGGCAAAATGTTAGTAATGGTCAACTTTATAATGGAGGAGGAGGAATAGGGGGAACATCAAGGTCCGACTTAGATGCAGGAATGTATGTAATTACTGCTTCTTCTCCTTACTCTTCTTCGTGTCCAGATACAATTTACTCAGATACATTTGAAATAAGGATGCCTACCGCAACAATTCAATCTAATCCAACTCAAGCATGTCCAAATGAATGTAACGTTGATGTAAGTTTAATACTTAATAATCCAATTGACTCTGTAAATTACTCATATTCAGTTAATTCATCTCAAATTATTACAGCAAATCAAATTTTTAATAACCTATGTGGTGGTACTCATACTTTTGAAATTTATGCAAATGGTCAAACTTGTGGTGTTGAGAATTTTGGAATTTCTCAATTTGCTCCTTTAAACTTATCAACTAATGTTACAAATGCAACTTGTTCACAAGGTGGTAGTGCCATTGTAAATATTACAGGAGTTGGTGCTTCAGCTTTAAACAATTATTGTATCTCTGAACCTCAGTATGTGGATTATTCTTTAATTGAGAATGTATATTTAGTTGGGGATAGTTTAACAATAAATAATAATACACAAAATCAATGTAATTCATATTCTGATTTCACTTCAATTTCAACAAATGTTNCTCCATTAAATAGCTATGATTTATCAATTAATTTAGGAACATGTCATCCATTAGGCTTTGCTTTTATTGATTTCGCTAAAATTTATATTGATTGGAATATTGATGGNGATTTTGATGATTTAAATGAATTAGTTGGACAGGTTACTCCTACACAAAGCCCATCAGTTCATACTATAAATTTTAGTGTGCCTAGTAACGCGATACCTGGATTTAGCAGAATGAGAATAGTGTCTCAAAATTCTCAATATCAACCTAATAATCTAGCTAATCCTTGTGATAATAATACAGCTTGGTTTGGGGAAACCGAAGATTATACTATTATTGTCTCTGGTTCTGTAGCAAATCCTGTAAATTATCTTTGGTCAAATGGTCAGACCAATTCAACAGCAACAAATCTTTCTGCTGGAACATATACTGTTTCTATTACAGATGCTAATGGTTGTACGGCCATAGATACGGCTATTGTATCTGGAACTAATAATGTAAGCGTTAGTGCAAGTTCTAATCAAATTATTTGTAATGGAGGTCTTCCAAATTCACTCGCTGCAGTTGGTAATAGCACAGGTACTTATAGTTGGTCTCCTGCATCTTATTTTGCAGATGCTAATATTCAGAATCCTATTTTTATTTCTTCATTAAATACTACTACTACTTTTACTGTCACTTTTACAGATCTTTCTGGTTGTATAGCAACAGATAGTGTTACTATTACTGTAAATCCTCTTCCTACTGCAAGTTTATCTGCAGTTCCTAATCCAGCTTGTTTAGGTGAAGATATATTGTTAACAACAATTACTTCGATTCCGGTGAATAGATATAGATTTCAATATAATAATGGTGGTGGGTGGGTAAATATGACAAATCCAGGAATGTCTACATTAAATCCTCAGGNTTATAATAATATAAACACTAATACACAATTTAGGGTTAGAGTTCGTGAAGATAATGGTTGTGGGGCTGGTCCATGGTCACCTATAATAAGTGTTCCTATATCGATAGTGGCTACTCAACCAATAAATCATAATTAAATAAATATTAAATCAATAAAATGTTAAGGTCATGAAAACAAAAAACAAATTATTAAAACGAATATTCTTATGGATATTTCTACTTACATCTTCTTTGATGTTTGCACAAACAAACACATCTCCAACACAAACAGTATGTGCTGGTTCTATGGCAGAACCTTACTTAATTAATCCACCTACTCCAGGTTCTACCTATCAATGGACTTTAAGTGGGGGTGGGATATTAAATCCTGGATCAACTTCCGATAATATTACTGTAGATTGGGGAGTGACTCCAGGTACATATACCATTTCTGTTATAGAAACAGATATAAACGGTTGTATAGGATTGCCTGTTACCGTAGATGTAACTGTAAATCCACTTCCTACAGCTACGATCGCAACTAGTCAGACAGCATGTCTTGGAAGTANTATNCCAGATTTAACAGCAATTGGTGCAAATGTAACTTGGTATTCTGATATNNCTTTAACAAANTCTNTNGCGGTAGGGAATACCTTTTCTACAGGNCAAACTTCTGTAGGANTATACACNTATTATGTTACAGAAACNCTAAATGGTTGTGAAGGACCATCTATTCCAGTAACATTAGANATATATAGTTTNCCATCTGCNCCANNNGTAAGTAATGAAACAGCATGTTTTGGAACAGTNATTCCNGATTTAACTGCAACNGGATCGNATATNACATGGTANTCTGANANTGCTTTAACTACNCAAGTAGNAACAGGAAATAATCTAACNACTGGTCAAACTGCNCCAGGTNTTTATACTTATTATGNGACTAATACTGATGCTAATGGATGTGAAAGTGNNGCTTCTANTGTTANTTTAGAANTNTATAGTCNACCNTCTNCTCCNNTNGTCAAGTAATGAGNCAGNATGTTTTGGNACAGTAATTCCNGATTTAACNGCAACAGGATCNAATATTTCATGGTATTCTGATNTTTCTTTAACNNCANTAGTAGGAACAGGNNCTAATCTATCNACAGGNCAAACTTCTGTNGGTGTTTATACTTACTATGTNACNTCNACAGATATAAATGGATGTGAAAGTNTATCTACTNCNGCTACATTAGAGATNTATTCNTTACCAAACTCTCCAACAGCTAATAATGAAGTTGCGTGTGTNGGAGGAGTTATNCCAGATTTAGTTTCNTCAGGANTAAATNCAACTTGGTATTCAGANGCANCNNTNACNAATGTAGTTGCTANTGGNACAAATTTTTCTACAGGGCAAACTGCTGCGGGTNTATANACNTACTANGTNACAGAAACTAATGCTAATGGNTGTGAGAGTGCTGCTACAANTGTAACTTTAACAATTAATTCATTTAATACATTGCCAATTGCTTCAAATGTCAATACTTGTTTTGGATCTCCAATACCTGACTTAACAGCTGTTGGTGTAGGAACTTCATTTACTTGGTATTCAGATGCGGCTCTTACTAATGTAGTTGGAGTAAATTCTCCATTTGCAACTGGGCAAACTGCAGTAGGAGTGTATACTTATTATGTTACAGAAACACAGAATGGATGTCAGAGTCCATCTACTACAGTTACTTTAGAAATTTACGCTCTACCAAATACAGGGCCTATTAATCACTGGTAAGAAACTTGAAAAAATTAAAATATATATTATTATTTTCCCTTCTGCAAACTTTTGTTTCTGCACAAAATGTAATTAGAGTTTGTGAAGGAGATACTGCTCAGAATTTTGCCGTAAATCCAACTTTAGGATCCACTTATAACTGGACTTTAGGAACTCAAAGTATTGCTACAATTGTTTCTGGTAATGGAAGCGAACACATCTTACTTGACCTTAACACCTCAGGTGTATTCTGGCTTCATGTTCAGGAAACTGATAGTAATTTATGCAGTTCAAAAGATAGTATTTTAATAGAAGTATTTCCAAAACCAAATCCATTTATATATTCAATAGGAAATAATACTCTTTGTCAGGAAGATTCCATGACCTTATTCTCTGACTCTGTGTATAATACTTTATTGTGGAGTAATGGTTTAAACTCTGATAGTATTAAAGTTTATGAAAGCGATAGTTATTATTTAACTGTCACTGATACTAATGGTTGTTCTAACATATCAAATAGTATAGATGTATATTTTAACCCTAAACCTAATGCAGATTTCTTCATTGATGGAGTTTGTTTTGAAAATAAAAGTATTTTCACAGATTTTTCTACTGTCTCAAGTGGAAGTATAGCAAGTTGGTTATGGGATTTTGGAGACGGGAATTATGATACAGGTCCTTCAGTTTCTCATTTATATCAGCATACAGATTTATTTAATATTAGTTTATTTGTTAAGACAGACGCTGGTTGTGAAGATTCTCTTAGTAAAAATCTACAGATTTTTCATGTTCCAAAGGCTGAGTTTGAGTTTTATCCTTTTTCTGCTTCTACATTATCTCCAGAAATTAGTTTTTTTAATATGTCAGAGAATGCTTTGCCAATACTATGGAATTTTGGTGATGGTAGAGATACAACTATAGAAAATCCAATTCATGTTTTTTCAGAACCTGGAAATTATGAAGTAAAATTGTATGTATCTGACACTAATAATTGTTTTGACTCTGTTTCTCATAATATTACGGTATATTATGATTTTATATTATATGTCCCTAATAGTTTTACTCCTAATATAGATGGTAATAATGATTTATTTTTACCAAAGGGTTTAAGAATGGAAAAGTATCAGAGTTATGAGTTTACAATATTCGATAGATGGGGAGAGGAAATTTTTAGAACTAATAAGATTTCAGAAGGATGGAATGGAGAAAATGTAATATCAGGAAAATATACTTGGGTGATTATTATTACAGACGAGTTAGGTGAATTGCGTAAAAAGGTAGGTGAAGTAATGTTAATAAAGTAAGTTATCTTAAATCAATTACCTCAACACCTGGGTGATTATTTTTTCGAAAGTTAAATGTGGATGCTGGAACTTGATTGTTAGTAATAAAACTTTTGATAGTATAATTACTAGTACCACCATCTTTATCTATAATTTTTATTTTAAATAATTCTAATTTTTCAATATCTACTAATAAAACTATTTTACTAATAGCTCCACTTTTTTTTGGATATAGATTAATATTTTCTATCTTTTTTCCATTTATAGTGCTCTCTCCAGCATATTGGTATTTATATCCTCTTTCGTATATGGTAAAAATCTTAGAAGGATTCATTTCATCTTCAGAATCACTTTCCATAATCTGAACTTCAGGCACATCTTTCATAAAATACCAGAGTGTTTCTCCATTATTTATAATAGATAAATCAGATGCCATGTCTAATTTGTACATATCGTCTTTAATCCAAATTTTCCCCTCTGAATATTCATCAATTCCTTGATTTTTATTGGAAAAATTAAAAGAGAATTCTGCTGTAATATCTTCGTAGGACTTTCCTTTTTCGGATAATTGATCAAGTATTTTTTTCGCAATTTCATCTTGAGAGAAAGCGATGTTTATTGAGAAAATAATAGATAAAAATAATATATATATTTTATTCATTATTGTTTAACTTATTTAAAAGTTCTTCTAGTTCGATTTCATTTTTTATTAGTACTTGTCGAGCCTTACTTCCTTCAAACGGACCTACGATACCCGCAGCTTCTAATTCATCAATTATTCTTCCCGCTCTATTGTATCCAATTTTCATTCTTCTTTGGATATTTGAGGTGCTACCTGTTTGATGACTGACTACTAAACGAGCGGCATCATCAAATAGTGCATCTCTATTGTCTAAATCTGCATCATTCCCTATTCCTTCTGTATCTCCAACATATTCTGGTAACAAATAAGCCTCAGGATATCCTCTCTGACTTCCAATAAAATCACAGATATTTTCTACTTCTGGAGTGTCGATAAAAGCACATTGTAAACGTATTAAATCTGGACCAGTTGATATTAGCATATCTCCTTTTCCAATTAATTGTTCAGCTCCTTTACTATCCATTATAGTTCTTGAATCTGTGGCTGAGGTAACTTTAAAAGCAACTCTTGCCGGGAAATTTGCTTTAATAAGTCCTGTAATTACATTTACCGAGGGTCTTTGTGTAGCAACAATTAAATGAATACCAATTGCTCTTGCGAGTTGAGCTAATCTAGCGATTGGGGTTTCTATTTCTTTTCCTGCAGTCATAATAAGATCTGCAAACTCATCTATCACTAAAACTATGTAAGGTAAATATCTATGTCCTTCATTAGGGTTTAGTTTCCTAGCGATAAACTTATCATTATATTCTTTAAGATTTCTGCACATCGCATTTTTTAGTAGTTCGTATCTTTGATCCATCTCAATACATAAAGAATTGACTGTATTTACTACTTTTTTTGTATCAGTAATTATAGCTTCTTCAGTTTCTGGTAGTTTTGCCAAAAAGTGTCTTTCTATCTTGTTGAAAAGAGTAAGTTCTACTTTCTTTGGATCTACTAAAACAAATTTCACTTGACTAGGGTGTTTTTTATAAAGCAATGATGCTAGAATTGCATTCAATCCAACAGATTTTCCTTGTCCTGTAGCTCCAGCCATTAGAAGATGAGGCATTTTCGCTAAATCTACCACATAAGTTTCATTTGAAATAGTTTTTCCAAAAGCTATGGGAAGATCCATATCGCTATTTTGAAATTTTTCCGATTTTAGAACAGTACTCATACTGACTGTTGTAGATTTTGCATTTGGAACCTCGATACCGATAGTTCCTCTACCTGGTATTGGTGCAATAATTCTTATACCAACTGCGGCTAAACTAAGAGCTATATCATCTTCTAGGTTTTTTATTTTCGAAATTTTCACACCTGCTTCTGGTACTATTTCGTAAAGAGTAATTGTAGGACCTATTGTTGCAGAAATTTTAGCTATACCAATTTTATAATTCCCTAATGTGTCTACAATTTTCTGTTTATTTTCTTCTAATTCATTTTTATCTATATTTATTTCTCCACTTCCATAATCATTTAGTAAATTGAAAACAGGAAATTTGTAGGATGACAAATCTAATGTTGGGTCGTAATCCACAAGTTTTTCAACTTTATTTTGATCTTCAGTTTGTTGTTTTTCTTCTTCTTCATTAGTTTCTATAATCTGGATACTTAAATCATCATCAACTGTAATAATAGATTGGTCATCATTATTTTGATTTTCTTCATCAGGAAGAACAACTTCTTTAACTTTTAAACTTTCATTTTTATTTGATCCCGTTTCTTGTACATCTAATGTTTTATCAGTGTCAATTAGTTCTGTGTCTTTTAATTCTCTTTCTTCTTTTTTTGCTGTTAAATTCTTAATAAATAGAAATATTTTTTCTAGAGTGATATTATACTTTAAAGTAATAAATATTAAAAAAGTCGTAATTAGCAATAGTGTAGTACCTATTTTCCCTACTAATAACCATACAAATTCAGTACTACTAATTCCTATTCCTCCTGCAAGTACATCGACCAAGTTTGTACTTTGTAAGTCAGATCCAAAGAAGTGATAAATAAAAACAGGTATCCATATTAACCCCCAGATGCTTTGTCTTATATATTTTTTAATAGATAATAGATGGTAACCTAGAAGATGAATTCCTGAAAACAATAAAAATATAGGCATGAAATAAGCTGATATACCAAAAAAAACATAGACAAAAAGATGGGAGAATAATGCACCAAATTTACCCAATGCATTATTTACAACAATTTCAGAGTCGGTTAATACACTAAACCATTTATTATTTGCCACTACAGAATAATCTTCCTTCCATTGAAAAAAGAAGGAGGTAAATGAAATAAAAAAATATAAGGATAATAAGATCAGTATAAAGCCAATAACCTTTTGGTTGCTTTCATTTTTAAAAAAATCTAGAAAATTTTTCAATGTCTCAGATTTTCTTGATTTTGTATTACTTGTTTTTTTCTTTGTCATAATCTCATCAAAAATACAAATACTATTTTTATATATTCTTTATTCTACCTATACATATTAGCTCTTTTTTGTTAATAAAGTATCTTTGATTTAAATTAAAAATAAGAATAATAAAGTATTCTGAAACAATACTAATACTTAAGTTTGCAAACAATTATGTTAAAACTAAATATTCATAACGAAACATCAGAATGATGTAGATTTTTTAATACATTTGTTTGGAGAAGAGAACATGTTGTTTATTACAAAAGAAGAGATGTATGATATGAATTCCAATGTGTTTTCAATCTCTGAAAAAGTTATAGTATCTGAAAAAGGATTTACAAGATTGAATAAGGAATCAAGAAAAAAGGTTTTATTGTAGAAGAAATAAAATATTCTGAAATTGCAAAAATGGAAGGGTTGTTGAGATGTTCCACTATGCCACTAATAAGAAAATGAAACAAATTACAAATACCATATTAATGATTGAACCAGTTGCGTTTCGTTATAACGAGCAAACAGCTTTAAATAATTATTATCAGCAGATTTTAGATGGTTTGCCTCCAGATCAAACTCAGAAGAAAGCTTTGTCTGAGTTTAATGATTTTGTAGATTTGTTAAGAGAAAAAGGTGTTAATGTTATTGTTGTAAAGGATAACTTAAGTCCAGACACACCTGATTCTATTTTCCCAAATAATTGGATCTCTTTTCATGAAAGTGGAAATGTTGCTTTGTACCCTATGTTTGCAAAAAATAGAAGGAATGAAAGGAGAGAGGATATTTTAGATATTTTAGTTGATGATTATAATTATAAAGTAAATTATATTAAAGATTTTACAGAGTTTGAAGATCATGATAGGTTTTTAGAGGGAACAGGAAGTATGGTCTTAGATAGAGAAAATAAAATCTGTTACGCTGCTATTTCTATAAGAACAGATGAACAAGCTGTATTACAATGGTGTGATGTCTTTGAATATACTCCAGTTTGTTTTACAGCAAATCAGGAGGTACATGGGGAGAGAATGGAAATTTATCATACTAATGTAATGATGTGTATAGCAAATAAATATGCTATTGTATGTTTGGATACTGTAGATGATAAAGAAGAAAGAATTTGGTTGAGAAGTTCATTGGAGAGAAGTGGAAAGGAGGTGATAGAAATATCTAAAGAACAAAAGCATAGATTTGCAGGAAATATGCTGCAATTAATGGGTGATAAAGAATATTTAGTAATGTCTGATTCTGCTCACAAAAGTTTAATGGAAGATCAGATAAAAAAAATCGAAAAGTATAACTCTATTATTTCAAGTTCGTTAGATACAATAGAAGCTTGTGGTGGAGGAAGTGCAAGGTGTATGATAGCTGAGGTATTTTTACCAAAAGAAATATAATGATAGAACAAATTTTACATACAGCAATTGAGAAGTGTTTATTCGAATTATACTCTTCTGAAAATCAAAATATTCAGTTTCAGAAAACTAGAAAAGAATTTGAAGGAGATATAACTTTAGTTGTTTTTTCACTTTTAAGAGTTTCTAAAAAAGGTCCCGAACAAACAGCAGAAGAAATTGGATTGTTTTTGAAAAAAAATTTAAAAGAAGTTGATGATTTTAATATTGTAAAAGGTTTTTTGAATTTAAGTATATCATCGGAATTTTGGTTTTCTCAATTTAAGATTGCATATAACACAGACAATTTTGGAATCCAAAAAATAAATAAAGACGCTCCAACCTATTTAGTAGAATATTGCTCTCCTAATACAAACAAACCTCTTCATTTAGGTCATATTAGAAATAATCTTTTAGGATATGCTGTTACTGAAATTTTGAAAGCTTCGGGAAAAAATGTTTGCAAAGTTCAGATAATTAACGATAGGGGTATACATATATGTAAATCTATGATTGCTTGGAAGGAATTTGGAAATGGTGAAACTCCAGAGAACTCTGGAGTTAAAGGTGATCATTTGGTTGGAAAGTATTATGTTGAATTTGACAAGCAGTATAAAAAAGAGGTTTCAGAATTAATTTCTTCAGGCATGGATATAAATCAAGCAGAGAAAGAATCTCCAATTTTTATAAAGGCTCAGGAAATGTTAAGAAAGTGGGAATCAAGGGATCAAGAAACAATTTCTCTTTGGAGGATGATGAATCAGTGGGTTTATGATGGATTTGAAGCGACTCATAAAAGATTAGGAGTAGATTTTGATAAAAACTATTATGAAAGTGATACTTATTTATTAGGAAAAAAAGTAGTTGAAATAGGATTAGAAAAAGGAGTTTTTTATAAAAAAGAAGATGGTTCAGTATGGATTGATTTGTCTAATGAAGGACTTGATGAGAAGATTATATTACGTTCGGATGGAACTGCAGTTTACATGACTCAGGATATAGGAACAGCTATACAAAGACATGAAGATTTTCATTTTTCTAACATGATTTATACTGTAGGTAATGAACAAGATTATCATTTTAAGGTTTTATTTTTAATACTAGATAAATTAGGTTACGATTGGGCTAAAAGCTGTTATCATCTTTCTTATGGAATGGTGGATTTGCCATCTGGGAAAATGAAATCTAGAGAAGGGACAGTTGTTGATGCAGATGAATTGATGGAAGAAATGGTGAAAACCTCAAAATCTATAGCTAAGGATTTAGGTAAATTAGATGGATTATCGGATAAAGAAGCAGATGATCTTTACGAAATTGTTGGCCTAGGAGCTCTTAAGTATTTCATGTTGAAAATAGATCCTCAAAAGCGCATGATTTTTAACCCTGAAGAATCAATTGATTTTAATGGTAATACTGGTCCTTTCATACAATATACTTATGCTCGAATTAATTCTCTTATTAATAAATATGGAAACGAAATATCAGATTTTATTAATATTAATATTACTAGAGAAGAACGAAATATTATTAAAAATATTTTAGAATTTCCTAAAATAATTCAAGAATCTGCTTCAAATTACAATCCATCCCACATTGCTAATTATGTTTTTGAATTAGTTAAAAATTATAATTCATATTATCAAAACAATACTATTTTAGTAGATGAACCGGATATTTCGAAGTTTAGAGTAGCATTGTCAAAAAAAACAGGCTCAATTATAAGGAGTTCTATGAATCTTTTAGGTATAATTGTACCAGAAAAAATGTAGTTTTTATTAACTATATTTTATAATTTATCAAGAAATTTTTGGGCTTTTAATAAATGATTTTCTCTTTTTGAATCACTCATTTTGTCAAAGCTACTAATCAACATTCTCATTCTTGGGTTTTTTGAGAAAAAATCTCTGTGTTTATCCATAAAGTTCCAGAATAGAGCATCCCAAATTTCACACCATTTATCTTTTTTGTAGTTACTCATTTTTAATATATAATTACTACTACTGATATATGGTTTAGTCGACATTAATCCACCATCAGCAAATTGACTCATCCCATATACATTTGGTACCATAACCCAGTCATATGAGTCTATAAATAACTCCATAAACCATTGATACACTTCGTTTGGATCAAATTCACATAATAACATAAAATTTCCGATAATCATCAATCTTTCAATGTGATTAGCATATCCAGTTGTGTTTATTTTTTTTATTGTATCATCTACTGGAATAATTCCTGTAGTTCCATTATAAAATGATTTTGGAATAGATCTTTGAAAATTCCAAAAGTTTTTAGTTCTCTCTTCTCCACCTTTCGAGATATAGACTCCTCTAATAAATTCTCTCCATCCAATGATTTGTCTAATTAAACCTTCACATGAATTTAATCTAATGTTATTTTTTTTATAATAATCTAATATTTTTTGTATAGCATATATTGGATTAATTAGACCTGAATTTATAAGGGGTGAAAGTAAACTATGATTTATAATTGATTCTTCTTTCAATACTGCATCTTCATATGGACCAAACTCTTCGAATCTATTTTTTAAGAATTGATTTAACCAAGATTTAGAACTTTTAAAATCAGTTGGATATAAAAACTTGTTGTTTAGTTCACCATTATTTTCATTAAAATATTTTTTAACATATTCAATTGCTTCTTTGTGGTTCTTTGTTTTATATGAGAATGATATTGTAGGAGTATTTTTATTTTTTGGATATTTTTCTCTATTCATTTCATCATATGTCCATTTACCACCTATAGGTTTTTTTTCTTTGTCTAAGAGAATGTTTAGTCTTAACCTTTCTGATTTATAGAATGATGTTTGAAATAATTTTTTTTTATCTTTTCTAAAAAAAGTTTTTAAATCTTCTCTATTGTTAATAAAAGAGGGATTATTATGAAAAATTACATCTAATCCTTTTTTTTTACATTCTTTAATAATTCTTTTTTCTAAATAATTGTCTTCTGGATTTATGCATACTATTTTTTTAATTTTTTTAGAATCAATATTTTTTATAAAATTTCTTACATCTGAATTTTTTTCATAAGAATTTACATATTTGACATCAAGATTTTTATTAATTAAATAATCATAATAATTTTTCATAGAACATCTATGAAAATGAATTTTTTGTTTGTGAAAATTATATTGATTAAAAAATAAATACTCTTCTATTAAGTAATGAGTATAATCAGTATTTAAGAGTTCAGATTCTTCAAAAAGTTGATTTGGGAAAATTAAATTTATAGTGTTCATTTAAAATTTCTTATAAATATTTTTTGTAATGCTCAATCGCTTTAATTCTAGCCTCTTTATGAATAACTAATGGATTAACATATTTATTTGAGTTGTATTCGGGCACCCATTTTTTGATATAATTATATTCCTTATCAAATTTTTCTTGTTGAGTATATGGATTAAAAACTCTAAAATATGGAGCAGCATCACATCCACATCCTGCTGCCCATTGCCAATTACCATTATTTGAAGATAGTTCATAATCAAATAATTTTTCAGCAAAATAAGCTTCTCCAAATCTCCAATCAATTAACAAATGTTTGCATAAAAAACTAGCAGTAATCATTCTTACTCGATTATGCATGAAGCCAGTATTATTTAATTCTCTCATGCCCGCATCTACAATTGGATAGCCTGTTTCTCCATTTTTCCACTTATTTAGAAAATATTCATTATTTTCCCATTTTATATTGTCGTACTTATGTTTAAATGATCTATTTATCACATTTGGAAAATTAAAAAGTATTTGAGAGAAAAAATCTCTCCATATCAGTTCTTTTAAGTAAGTTATGTCTTTATATATTGATTTCAATACTAAGGATCTAATACTTATCAATCCAAAACGTAAATATGGACCAACTTTTGATGTGCCTCCTATAAATGGATAATTTCTTGTCTTTTCGTAGTTCAGTATAATTTCATCAGTTGAATTAAAATCATAAACTAAAGTATCGCTTTTTATAAAATCTAACTCTTCTCGAGATTTAATGTTTAAATTTTTATTTTTTTTAAAATTATTAAGAAAGGGTATGATATTATATTCAGTAATTTTAGTCTCATGAATTTTTGTTAACCATTTTTTAGAATAAGGAGTGTAAATTGTATATGGTTTGTTATCATCTTTGACAATCTCTTTTTCTTCAAAAATTACGTGATCTTTGTATCTCTTTACTTCGATGTTTTCTTTACTTAGAAGTTTTTCTATAGTATTATCTCTATCAATTGTATAAGGTTCATAATCTTTATTAAAATAAACACTATTAATTTTATTATTTAATATAATTTTTTTGAATATATCTACTGGATCTCCCTTAAATATTTTTATTGAAGTTCCATATTTATTTAACTTATAGTTTATATTAAATAAAGTATCATAAATAAATGATATTCTATGATCATTTTTAGGTAATTCATTAATTATGTTTTCGTCAAAAATAAAAATACATTGTACATTATTATTTTGTGAAAGGGCATGAAAAAGAGCTGTATTATCTTCAATTCGTAAATCTCTTCTAAACCAATGTATAGTTGTTTTCATAGAATTATTACATTAAATAATATTAATTTAATTCTTTAATTTCTAATAACTTTTCTGGATATTTTCTTTGATATCCTCTAATAATTTTCAATTCATCATATGAACTAAATTCAATTTTGTGTTTTCTTTTGTTCCTTATTCCAAAATTAGTAACTTGATTATTTAAAATAGTAACTTCAGTTTTAAAATTATTGTCTTTAAAAGTTATTTTGCAGTTATTAGGAAATTTAAAAATATATGATAAGCTCTCATTAAAACGTTTTTCATATTCACTTAATTTTTCATTTGAAATACATGCACCATTACATATTTTTAAGTGATATTTGAAACAGCATTTATTAGTATTTTCTAGTCCATTAAGTTTGTCACAAAGGTTAAATCTTTTAGAAATTCTTTCAATAAATCCTTGAGCTTGTCTTTTAGTCATAAAATTGATTAATGATTTATTAGATGGTTTGCTTATCTCATAAATGGGATATAGCTCTTTATTTTTTTTCTGTAAAATAGAATAGATATTTTTTTCTTTTCTTAATCTTCTATTGAAAAGTGGTTTGTGACGTTTTATTTCTTGAGATTCATACAAGAGAGCTTCTATTTCTGTATTGAGCTTCAGTATTTTTAATTTATCAAATTTAGATAACATTCTTTTTTTACCATTACGTAAATGTTGTTCTATACGCTTTTTAATATTATTGCTTTTACCAATATAAATAATTTTGTCATTAGAATCAATAAAATAATAGATACCCAAAATGTTTTTTGGAATTGTCTTATTATTCAAATGTTTTTTTTTAATAATCAAAATATTTATTTAATGTATTTTTTTAATATTGATGGTAAAAATAATAAGTCAAAAATTACAGCAATTGTAGCAGAAATTATAGTTATAAAAGCCAGTTGACTTATTGACTTAAATTCAGAGAATAATAAAGGAGTTAGTGATACTATTATAACAATAGTAGTCTTACAAACTGCTTTAAATGTATACTTTCTACAGTATTCTAGTGATTCATTAATTGTTTTCTTTTCTTTACGATTAATGCTATAAGCAGATATGATATGTATAGAATCATCAACAATTAATCCAAATACAATTGCAAGAATAAATGCGTTAGATAAACTAAAGTAGAAACCATTAAAAAATAAGATTCCCAGGCAAGTAAAAACGGGAACTACATTAGGTAATAATGCTACAAAAAAATATTTATAATTAAAATCATTAATAACTACAAAAGTTAATCCAATAATTATTATGGCTATAATTAACCCAAGTAAAATGTTTAATGTTAGTTTATTGCTAATGTTATCGAATAGATAACCAATGCCACTGATATTTAAATTTTCTTTACCATTATTTATTTCTTTAATTTTATTATAAGCTATATTTGATTTATAACTACCAATGTCATTCATCCTAGCACTAATTAAAAAGGAATCATTTCTGTTATAAACAAAATCAGATTTAAAATTAAGTTCATTTAAATTTTTTAAAATATTTTTTTGATTATTAAAATCAATATTACTATTAGAACCAATTGTTATTGGTTTTATGCCTCCAAAATTATTATCAAAATAGTTGATGTCTGCATATAATTTTGATTTAGTATTAATTTCATCGGTTAGGTAATTATCAATTTTAATGGAAGATGCTCCAATAATAGTCAATGTTATAAAAATTAATGCAAGATATTTTTTGTATGAATTTAAATTTAATATATATGATATTATAATATTTACAGATCTATTTTCAGATTTTTTTCGATTCCATTTAAGATCTATGAAAATACTATACAGTGTCACAATAATAAATAATGATAAAAAAATTGAAAGAGTAGTTATTATACCAAATCTTTTGATTGGTTCAAAGTCTGTGAAAGAAAAACTAAGAAAACCAACGGCTGTAGTTGCTGATGTTAAAAAAACAGGTTTTCCAATTTTTTGAATTTGTAATTTGAAAAATTTATATTTATTATTTACATCTCTAGAAATGTTTTGCAAATGCATAAAATCTGAGATTGTGATAATAAAAATTACAGCAGGAATAATTATCATTACTAATTCAATACCATCGTATAAAATATTAGACAGTGAAAATGTAAAAAATATCGAAATTAATATTGAAATAAGATTTAAGAATACGACATAAATATTTTTTGTGAAATACCATAAAAGTAATATGCATAAAAACAACGTAAACAATGTAAATATTAATAACTCTTGTATTACTTTTTTTTGCATATAAATTTCAGATTTTATCTGACCAGTGATGAAAGTACTTGATTCATTAATTTCATTAAATTTATTTTCTAAAAAGAATATAAATTTCTCTTTTTCATCATCAGTACTTAAATTTTCACATTTTATTATAAATAAAAGGTTTTTTAAATCTGAACTAATAAAGTTACTTGATAACTTAGAAATTTTATTTATAGATTTTTTGTAATCTAACTCAGAATTTAAGTTTAAAATTTTTATTGGAAATGTAACCGGTATGTTTTCATTAATTTTTTTTTCGTTAAAAATCGATTTAATATTTACAATTTTTTCGTGTTGAGATAAAACATCAATTTTATCTTTGATGAAATTTATTCTATTAAAATTGATTTTTTCGTTTAATTTTAATCCAACTAATAAAAGATTGCTGTCGTCGAGTGATTTCTTAATTACGTTTTTATCTACATTTGATAATTCAATTATTCGTTCACTATCAAAAAAAACATTTACTTTAGAGATATTAAATAATAAAAGAGTAAATATTATAATTATTATTGTAAAATTAAAATATTTATATTTCCATAAAAATTTTATCATATTTTGAGTGTAGATAATCCACCATCAATGCTGATATTTTGACCTGTAATCCAAGATGAATCTTCACTCAACAGGAAATTTATCAATGTCGATATATCTTTTGTATAACCAGTTCTTTTGAGTGGATGATTATTTGAAATTCTTTCTATTGATTTTTCAGATGCAAATAACTTTGAAGACATATGACTTTTAAATAATGATGGTGATATACAGTTAACTCTAATATTCGGAGCCCATTCCGCAGCAAGTGATAAAGTAATACCATTTATTGCTGACTTCACCATAGATGTGGAACAATGATATGGCATGCCTAACTTTGCAGCTACTGTACTAAAAAGAACTATTGAAGATTGTTTTTGTAATTGTTTTTTATAATATTTTAAAATTTTAATTAGACCAATTACGTTAATATTTAAATCTTTTTCAAAATCTTCTATTTTTAATCTCTCGAATTGTTTTAAATTTATTGTGCCTGGAAAGTAAACTATTCCGTTTAGTTCAATATCTGAATTAAAATATGTTTTTTCATCTAGCAAATCAAAATTTTCTACATCACTAAATTCTGAATTTCTACTCATTTTTATGAAATTATATTTATTTCCATAATTTTCAATCAGATTCTTACTTGAAGAACTGTTTGCTCCTACTAATAATATATTTTTCATAATTTTAAATTTTATCTATTTTCGCTGCAATTAGGAAATCATTCTCATGTAATCCACTAATTTTGTGTGTAAAGATTATAATTTTTACAGTTTTAAAGTTAATATGAATGAATGGATGATGATCTTCTTCAATTGCAATTTTTGCAACTTTATTTGCAAAATGTAATGACTTTTCGTATTCTGAAAAATTGAAATATTTAATAAGTTTATCATCTTCAACTTTCCATTCTTTGTCAATTTTTCTTAAAAAACTAATGATTTCTTCTGCACTAAGTTTAGGTATTCCTCCTTGACATGGAATGCATTTTTTTGTTATATCCATATTTAAATTATTAATAATGTTAATATTAACAGAATACAATAAAGTGCGTGTAAAATGATTGTATTCCAATTTGCTTTGATAAGTTCTCTTTTATTATAGTTTTTGTAGATATATTTAGTAATAAATATTCCAAAAATTAATAGAAAAAATGTTGGGATTAGTATAAATTGATCTAATAAATTAGATATTAAAAATGAAGTTAAAATAGTCATGATCAATATACTCAAATAAATGAGTCTACTTTTTTTCTTTCCAAATACAACTACTAAATGATTTTTGTTTGTTTTAGCATCACTTATCATGTCAGGGAATTGATTTATTAGTAGAATATTTGTTGTAAGAAGTCCAATAGGGATACCTAATAGTATACAATTAAATAAATGTTCATTAGGTAATTCTCCATTAAAAATTGCAAATCCTGTACCGAGTGTTAATAATGGCCCGAAAGCTAAAAAAATCGATAATTCTCCTAATCCTTTTCTTGACACTAGTCTCAGAGGAGGAGATGTATAAAAATATCCTAGAAATAATCCCACCGAAGAAATTATCAGAATATTAATCATATTAGACATTGTTGTGTTAAATAAAATTAATAGACCCATTAATAATGAGATTATTATGAATATTTTAGCATAAGTTTTTGTTTTCTCTAAAGTTATAAGTCCTAATTCTATCGCTCTACTTCCTCCAGAAAGTTGTTGAAAGTACTCATTGTTTTTTTCATCCGTACCATCTAAATTATCAAAATAATCATTGTACATGTTAGTTCCAATATGAGCAAATAGAATCCCTAATGAACAAAATATCAATGATGGTATATTAACAAGGTTATCTCCAATGTATGAAAAATAAGAAGCGATAACAAAAATTGGTAATAAAGAAGCTGATGTGAATGGAAGTCTTGTAATTGCTAACCATTTAATTATTTTAGTAGTAAAATTTATTTTAACATTTACATCAGTGTCAATTTTTTCTGTAACACCACAATATCCAATATGTTCTCCTTTTTTACCTTTTTTATAAGTTGGTGTTATCTTTATTTTAGCATTTATTTTTTCTTTGTTTTTATTAATAAATAAAGTTTTTCCAATATATTCTCCATCAGTTACAGCGGTTTCTAACCAATTAGCTACATTTTGTAAAACAATTTCACCAGGAGAGAATATGGATACTCTTTTTTTGTTAATTAATTCTTCTTTTGAATAGCCGAATAATTTTTCCGCTCCATCATTCATCGTTAGAATTTTTCCCTCTAAATCGCAAGTTATAATACTTTTCATATTTTTATTTTTTGTATAAGATTATTATTAAAATATTATACAAAAATACAAAAATGTATAAAAAAAAACACAAAAAACTATACAAAAATTAATTTTGATATTTTCTTCTCTTTTTTTCTGATAAAAGATTAGATAGTTCTCTACCCATTTGTCCAGAAATTGATGTATTTTCTTCTGCTCTTCTAATTAGATAAGGAATAACTTCTTTTACTGGACCATAAGGAACATATTTAGCTACATTATATCCATTTTTAGATAAATTATAACTAATGTGATCACTCATACCTAGTAACTGAGAAAAGTAAAATCTTTCATCATTTTTATTAAAACCATTTTTCTTAATTAATTTTGACAATAGTAATGAGCTTTTTTCATTATGAGTACCTGCGCAAATAGAAATACTTTTAGAGTTTTTTATGCAAATTTTTAATGCCTCATTGTAATCTCTATCTGTNTCAGCTTTATTTAAATGAACAGGAGTAGGATATTCTTTTTCTTTTGATCTTTCTATTTCTTTTTGATGATATGCTCCTCTGACAATTTTTAATCCCAAGAAGAATTTTTCTTTTNTCGATATTTGAATAATTTTATCAAGGTAATTAAGTCGATCTTTTCTATACATTTGTATGGTATTATATATCCAACATCCTTTTTTATTGAATTTTCTCATCATTTCAAGTGNTAAATGATCAATTGCTTCTTGAATCCAACTTTCTTCTGCATCTATAAAAATTGGGACTTTGTTTTCAGCTGCTGTTTTACAAATATTTTCCACTCTATTTACAAAGTTCTTTTTTTCATTTTCTTCCATTTTTGATAATGGTAATTCTAAACTTAATTTTTCTAATAATGAAATATGTGTTAATCCTGTAAATTTAAATACAGAGAAAGGAATGGATGTTTCTGATTTTGCTTTATATATAGTTTGTATAGTTTCTTCCATTACATGATTAAAATCTTTTTCTGATTTTTTTCCTTCCGCAGAATAGTCTAAAATAGTTCCTATCTTTGATTTCCATAAAAATTCTATTGTTTTTTGACTATCTTGAATAGTAGTCCCTCCACAAAAATGTTTAAAAACAGTTGCNTTAATAATAGTNGAAATTGGAATTTTTAACCATAAAAATATCTTCAGAAGACTTGTTAATATACGAGAAATAGTAGGATTACTTATACTTTTAAATAAGAGATAGGCTCTATTTAAGTCTGAGTTTGACTTGTCAGAGAATGCTACTTTTAAGTTATTAAAATCCATTTATATATATTTCTCTTTCATTTTGCAAAGATATAGTTTAGCCAGATATTTTTTTGCAAATCATAAGCCCATCTCTAACAGGAAGTAAAACATTTTCAACTCTCTGATCATTCTGGATCATTTTATTGTATTTGTCTANAGCTTTGGTTTCTTCATCCATTTTATCTCCTACTACTTTTCCGCTCCAAAGTACATTGTCTGCAATAATATACCCACCAATCTCTAACTTATCAAAAATAAGATTNTAATAATTANTATAATTTTCTTTATCAGCGTCAATAAATACTAATTGTACATTCNCTGAGATAGAAGGGATTATATCTACTGCATAACCAATGTGTTGAGTGATTTTATCCGTATAGTCAGATTTTTGGAAATATTTATGAGCATATGAAGTATATTCTTCATTTATATCAATTGTATGAAGAGTTCCGTTTTCTGAAAGTCCTTCNGCCAAGCATAATGCGGAATAACCTGTGTATGTACCTATCTCAATAATTGTTTTAGGTTTAAGCATATTGGATATCATACTTAATAATCTTCCTTGTAAGTGNCCTGATAGCATCCTGGGGGTCATTACTTTAGCCCATGTTTCTCTATTTAATTCAGATAATAAATCAGATTCTTTACTTGTGTTCTCTAAAGAGTACTTTTCAATTTTTTGTGGTAAAAATTCCATAATATTTTATGTAAAAAAAGCCACATTTCTGTGGCTTTAAATTATTTCTAGATGTTTAAATTTAGTTTCCTTTACTACAAGAAGATGACTTTGTAGATTTACAGCAAGAACTTTTTTCTTTAGATTTTGAACATGAACTCTTTTCTTTAGATTTAGAACAAGTAGATTCTTTCTTAGTGTACTCTTTATCNGTATTAGAACTTTTCTTATCACAAGTTTCTTTTTGTGCTTTTGAACAATTTGTTTTTTTTGCTGATTTATTGTTAGATTTTTTTTCTTTAGATTTACAACAAGAAGATTCTTTCTTAGAGTATTGATTTTCAGTTTGAGAATTTTTCTTATCACAAGCTTCTTTTTCTACTTTTGGATATTTTGTATTTTCTTTTTTTACTTTTTCAGTAGAATTTTGAGCAGATATACTAGTTATTCCGATAAACAGAAAGGATAACGCTAAAATTGATATTTTTTTCATTTTCTTTGTTTTTAATTGATTACAAATATAATAAATTTATTTAATAAGTAGCGATCACACTCTTACCTGCTTTTACTACCTCATTTAATTTTACATCTATATTTGTTCCTAATGGTAAAAACACATCTACTCTTGATCCAAATTTAATAAATCCATATTCATCAGATGATGTTGCTATATCTCCTTCNTTGCAATATGTCATAATTCTTCTAGCTAAAGCTCCTGCAATCTGTCGGAATAGAATAGATATTTTTTCGTTTTTAACTACTACAGTACTTCTCTCATTTAATGTTGATGATTTTGGATGCCAAGCAACAAGATATTTTCCTGGATGGTACTTAGTATATTCTACTTTTCCAGAAATTGGATAGAGTTGATTATGCACATTTAAAGGAGACATAAAAATACTTACTTGTATTCTTCTATCTTTATAAAACTCTGGTTCATCAACTTCTTCTATGATCACCACTTTACCATCACAAGGAGAGTATACTGTTCCTTCCAATCTTTCCAGTTTNCGTTTTGGTATCCTGAAAAAATAAATAGACATTATAAATAGAAAAGATGTAAATGTAGTAATAAAATAGGCTAAATAAACATTTANATATTCATATGCTAAATAGTTTAAAATTATAAAAATTACAAATTCATTTCTTAGGATTTTCAATCCTTCTTTGTGTAGTGTCATTTGAATAAGTTTGTTAAAATATAAATAATAGGTATTGTAATCATAAAGGCATCCATTCTATCTAAAATCCCCCCATGTCCAGGTATAAGGCTTCCAGAGTCTTTTACTCCAGCCTGTCTTTTAAAGTAAGATTCTAAAAAATCACCTATACTTGCTGTAAATGGTAATATTATTCCAATACCTATTAATAGGAATAAACTTACTTGTTCCTTTTCAAATAAATTAAGTTGGAATAATATTAAACTTGCTACAATTGTTGAAACTAAACCTCCAATAAACCCTTCCCATGATTTTTTGGGAGAAACAGAGGGCATGATTTTGTGCTTTCCGAATCTTATTCCAAATAAATAAGCAAACGTATCAAAAGTCCAGGTTAAAATATAGATAAAACGAAGTGTTTTTGAATCTAAATCAATCGACAACATTAACATCCAAACATAAAAGAAATGAAATAACATGGTTTTCCCTTTTCGAAGTTTCCACATTTCATAAGTAGATATTAATGTAATGATAGAAAATAAAATGATTGTGGATAATTTTGAAGAGCTTCCGAACCACATAACAAAAACATAAACTGTNCCAGAAAGAGCTCTTTTAAGAGTTTCGTTCATTATTGTTTTTTTCTATCAATTTTATAGCTTCTTTAGAGAACTCTTGCTGTACATATATATGTATGTTTCCAAACATATTATAAGAAGAGTCTTGTTGATTCATTTCTACCGCATNAATATCGTGTTCCTCTAACATTTGTTTAATGATTTCTGCATTTATTGGATTATTTGAACTATATACTTTAGTCCAATTATTTTCCATCTTTTAATTTTTTACTATTAGAATCCATCTCATTTAACTTTTCTTCCTCATAGCTTTTCCATTTTCTTTCTCCAAATATTTCTTCTAAGTCTGATTTGAAAATAACTTCATTTTCTAAAAGAGAATTCGCTAATTTTTCTAATTTTTCTTTGTTTTTTAAAAGAACCTTTTTGGCTCTTTCATATTGATCTTCTACAAGTTTAGTTACTTCATCATCTATTATTTTAGCTCTTTCCTCAGAGTAAGGTTTTGTAAATCCATTACTTTGACCTGATGAATCATAATAACTAATATTACCTATTTTATTACTCATACCATAAATTGAAATCATAGCGTAAGCCTGCTTGGTAACTTTTTCTAAATCAGATAAAGCTCCAGTAGAAATTTTTCCAAAAAANATTTCTTCAGCAGCTCTACCCCCTAANGCCGCACACATTTCATCTTCTAATTGTTGTGTTGTAGTTAATTGTCTCTCTTCAGGAAGGTACCAGGCTGCTCCTAATGATTTTCCTCTAGGAACAATTGTAACTTTTACAAGTGGTGATGCATATTGTAGCATCCAGCTTACTGTTGCATGTCCTGCCTCATGATATGCAATTGTTTTCTTTTCAATTGGAGAGATGATTTTTGATTTTTTCTCCATTCCTCCAATAATTCTATCCATTGCGTCTAAGAAGTCTTGTTTTTCTATATTCTTCTTAGAGTTTCTTGCTGCTATTAACGCGGCTTCATTACAAACATTAGCAATATCTGCACCTGAAAATCCGGGAGTTTGTCTGGCTAAAAAATTTCTGTCAATATCTTTACTTAATTTTAATGGTTTTAAATGAACCTCAAAAATTTCTTTTCTTTCTACTAAATCAGGTAGATCAACATAAATTTGTCTATCAAACCTCCCTGGTCTAATTAGTGCCTTGTCTAGTACATCAGCCCTGTTTGTGGCAGCCATTACAATGACACCTGTATTTGTTCCAAAGCCATCCATTTCTGTTAATAGTTGATTAAGAGTATTTTCTCTTTCATCATTTCCTCCTGTCAAAGAGTTTTTTCCTCTAGCTCTTCCAATAGCATCAATTTCATCAATAAAAATAATAGAGGGAGCTTTTTCTTTTGCTTGTTTGAACAAATCTCTTACTCTACTTGCTCCTACGCCAACGAACATTTCTACAAAGTCAGAACCTGAGAGTGAAAAGAAGGGTACTTTGGCCTCTCCAGCAACTGCTTTAGCTAAAAGTGTTTTACCTGTTCCTGGGGGACCGATAAGTAAAGCTCCTTTTGGAATTTTTCCTCCTAACTTTGTGTATTTCTGTGGAGCCTTTAAAAAATCAACTATTTCTGTTATTTCTTCTTTTGCACCCTCCAATCCCGCTACATCATTAAATGTTACAGAAACATCTTCTTTGTTAATTAATTTTGCTTTTGATTTTCCAATATTGAAGATTTGTCCACCTCCACCAGCTGCACCTCCTCCCATTCTTCTCATAATTAATATCCAAATTCCCACAAAGAATACTAGTGGTAAAATCCAACCTAATATTTCTCCAAAAATCCTATTTTCTTCTTTATTTTTAATTTCTATTTTGTAATTATCAGGATTTTTTAAATCTATTTGTTCTCTAATATACCTTATGTCTGAATATCTGAATTGCAATTTTGAGGAATTTGTACTGTTATTTAATTCTACTTCAGCATATCCGGCATTAGTGACAAAAGTTACAGATTTTACTTCATTATTCTCTACTTTATTTAAGAATTCAGTTTCTGTAATACTTTGTGAGGGGTTTGCTGAGTTGAATTGTATCCCTAAAAATATTATAGCTATAATTCCATATATCCAATAGATTTTACCCATTCCTAGTGGGGAATTATTTTGTGGAATCTTTTTCTTTGGATTTTTTTTCGTTTGCATGTTATAAATTGTCTATAATTTTTATATTAGCGTCTCCCCACAAATCTTCTAATGAATAAAAGTCTCTTGTTTGTTGTTGAAAAACATGTAAAACAATATCAGAATAATCCATTAAAATCCACTCCGCACTGTTTTTTCCTTCTGTATTCCATGGTTTTTCATTTAACTCTTTTGAAACAAATTTTCTTACATTATCTGAAATGGAAGAGACATGTATGTTAGATGTACCGCTACAAATTACAAAATATTTACAAATTGCTGTTTCAATATTTCTTAAATCTAGAATCGAGATATCTTTACCTTTTACATCTTTTACTCCTTCAATTATTGTATCTAATAGAATATCAGACTCATCTAGTTTACTTTTGTTCATATTTATTTTTTAATTTGCGAATGCAAAAATAATAAATTTACATGGAATTTAACACTCAAATATGAACCTAGAATTTGATCAGAAAATTATTCATTTAAAAGTAGTAGAATCAACAAATGATTTTGCAAATGAATATATTGATAAAAATGACAAACTAGATTCGTTTGTAATTACGGCTGATTTTCAGAAATCTGGAAAAGGACAGGGAAATAATATTTGGGAGTCAGATGAAGGGAAAAATTTACTTATTAGTGTAGTGTTTTCTTTTAAAAAAAATGTCTTTGATCAGTATGATTTTAGTATTATTTCATCTCTTGCGGTTGTTGATCTCTTACAGGATTTAGATTTAGAAAACTCTAAAGTAAAATGGCCAAATGATATATTAATAAATAAGAAAAAGATTGCTGGTGTTCTTATTCAGAATAAAATTAAAGGAAATGAAATTTATCAATCAATTATTGGATTAGGGTTAAATGTGAATCAAGAAGAGTTTAGCGATTTTCATAGACAAGCCACTTCATTAAAATTAGAGAAGTCCCAATTATATGATTTGAAAGTTATTCGAGACAATTTCTTAAAAAATCTAAAGTGTAGAATTTCAAAAAGCATGAATCAAAATTATTTTGATTATAATAATTCATTATATTTAAAAGACAAGGTTTCTACTTTTGAAATAAATGGAGAAAAAAAAGTAGGTATTATAAAATATGTAAATAAAAAAGGTTTGTTATTTCTAGAGACAGATAATGGAATAAAATCTTTTAGAATGAAGGAAATTTCCTTTCTAGTTTAAATAGTTCTAAGTTTTTCGGAAAGGACATTCAGAAAATTATTGATTGGTTTTTCAACCATCATTTTCATCATCATATTTAATTCTGCGTATACTTCTAATCTTGCCTGGCATTTTTCACCACAATCTCTAATAAAACAATCCAAAGAAAAACTTACAGGACTTCCATTAGCAGACAATGATATCTTTGAAAAAGGATTTTTTTCAGAAATAAATAAATCTAACTTAGGCATTCCTTTCATTTTAAAAGAACATGAGTCTTCACTAGCTTCAAAACTTTCTATACTAGAGGGTATTATTTCCTTTAAATTTGTTAAATTACTTAGTTTGTTAAATAACTGTTCTGCTGTTAAATTTTCAACCAATACTTCTGGACCACTAAATGTTGCCATAATTTTATTTATTCCATACTGAAGGGTCTTTTCTCCATTCTTGTAATAGAGGAAGTTCCGCCTCTGTAATATAATTTGTTTTTAAAGCTTGTGGTAATAAGTTTTCATAATCACAAAGTGAAATATATTCACAGTTAGCATTTTCAAAGTTTTGTTTAGCTTTTTCAAAACCATAGTTGAAAATAGAGATTATTCCCTTTACATTCATTCCCGCTTCTCTAAGCGATGATACGGCTTCTAAACTACTCTTTCCGCTACTAACTAAATCTTCTATGAGAACTACAGATTGGCCTTTTTCAAAATGTCCTTCAATTTGATTTTGTTTTCCGTGTTCTTTTGCTTTAGATCTAACATAGATAAAGGGAAGACCTAATTCTTCAGCTACTAATACTCCATGTGGAATTCCTGCTGTTGCAACACCTGCAATTACATTTGATCCTTTGTAATGATTGTTGATTGTAGAAGATAATGAAGATCTGATAAATGTTCTTATTTCTGGGAAAGATAGAGTTTTTCTGTTATCACAATATATAGGAGAATACCATCCTGCAGCCCATTTAAATGGGGTATTTGGTTGTAAAATAATTGCGTTAATTTGCAATAAAGATTTAGCCACTTGTTTAGCAATATCAATATCGTATATCATGAAGCAAATGTATAAAGTTTATATTAATAATGAAACAAATATCGTTACAGAAAATTTGAGTGATTTTTGTTCTAATTACAAAATCATTGAAGCAGCTGGAGGATTGGTTTTTAATGACAAAAATCAAATACTAATGATTTTTAGAAATGGTAAATGGGATTTACCTAAGGGAAAGATTGAGTTAGGAGAATCAACTGAGGATGCTGCAATTCGTGAGGTAGAAGAGGAGTGTGGAATTGATAATCTACAAATAGATTATAAATTAATAAATACCTACCATATTTATAATCTAAATGGGTTTAATATCCTTAAGAAAACCTTTTGGTTTAAGATGATAACTAGTACTTTAAAATCTCCAAAACCACAACTTAATGAAGGTATTACAAGAGTAGAATGGTGTGACAATAAGAGAGTTTCTATCTGTTTAAGAAATACATATGGTACCATTAAAGATGTTATAAATTCAATTTAATTATGAAGAAAATATTAAATTTTATTTTAATTTTTACAATCATTTACTCTGTATTTTATTTTTCTCCATTATCATTAATTAGTGTAGAAAAATCAAATTTTAATAATAATAAAGTATGGAAGCACAGATTTTTAGATCCAATTTCAAATTATAATTTAATGAATAATTTTAATGGATTTGAAGTTGATGTTTTTTATAATCACAAAAAAAATATTTTTGAGGTAAAGCATCATGGAAAAAAATCTAATTTAAATTTAACTGAGTATTTTAATTTTTTTGAAAAAGATAAATTTTTTTGGATTGATTTTAAAAATTTAAATGAAAATAATTTAAATGAGAGTTATAAAAAACTAAATGATATCTGTAAAAATAATAATCTTAAACAACGAATTTTTATAGAATCTAAAAATATTAAATATTTAAATTTATTTCAAGAAAATGGATTTTTAATTAGTTATTGGGTTCCAAATTATCATTTTTTTGGATCAATAATTTCTTCATTTCAAGTACAAAAAAACCTAATAGAATATAGGCCTACCGCAATTTCATGTGATATAAACTCATTACATTTTTATATAAAAAAATTCCCTAAATATAACTTTTTTTGTTGGGCTAACGAAATGGTTTCTGAAGAGGATAAGAAAAGAATAAGAAAATTTGCAGAAAATGATAATATTCAAATAATTTTAATTGATTTTAAATATAATATATTAACTAATCCATAACACTCAATATTCCTCCTGTGATTTTTACTAGTTCAAGATATGATTCATTTAGATTGTATAAAGATTGTAGATAACTAATGCCTGAATTTAGATAAGATATTTCAATATCTCTTAAGTTAAAAGAATTAATAATACCTCTATTATTCTTATCATTTGCTAATTGATAATTAAGTTCAGCGATTTCAAAAGCATTTTTATTTAAGCTATAAATTACAATAGAGTTCTTGTATTTTTCATAATTAATTGAAAGTTGGTTAATCACATTTCTCTTTTGTTTTTCTAAATTTAAATTACTAATATCTTTTCTTATTTCAGATTCTTGTAAAAGAGTTCTGTATTTTCCTCCATCATATAATCTGAAGTTAATAGAAAGATTAGCGTAATAATTTAGATTTTGACCTGTATTGTCGCCAGTAAATCCAGAGTTTCCCACATCATAAGTACTTTCGTTGTAAGAGGCTCCAGAATTAAATGAAATATGAGGGTAATATACAGATTTTGCTAATGTGATTTCTTGTTTAATTATTTCATTATTAATACTCTGATTGATGATGTTAGTATTATTTTCTAATGTTTTTTCTTTTAAGTTATTGAAGTTAAATATTTGTATCTCTGCTTTCATTTTGTCTGTAAAAACCCATTCTGTATTTAGATCCACCCCCAAAACAAGATTAAGATTCTTTATAGAATTATTAAAGTTCTGTTTCTGGATTAAAAGATTAGAACTATCGGTTAATAATGTATTTTTAAACTGCAAAAGTTCCATCTTACTACTAAGTCCAATATCATATTTTGTTTTTTGATAGATTACTCTTTCTCTAGAAAGATTAACTACCTTTTGTATTAGGTCTAGTCTTTGTTTTTGTAGAATACAATTATAATAAGATAGTATTATTGCTTGAGTTGTATTTTCAATTGTAAGAGTTAGATTCCCATTACTTAAATACTCTAATTGATTTAATCTTTCTTTATTAGCTTTAATTCCATACCCATTTAATATTGTCCAGCTTAGATTAGCAGAAGCATTGATGGACTCTGATTTTAATATTTCCTGAATAAAAGAAGTGGGATTGTTAGATTGATCTGAAACAGCCTTTTCTTGCCTCGCTAAAATATTAATTGTTGGTAGGGCGCCAGCATTAGATAAATTGTTATTTAATTTGTTTATTTCTAAATTCTTTTTACTTAATTGAATTTCAAAGTTTTTTTTCAATCCAATTTTCAATGCATTTTCTAAAGATAAATTCTCTTGAGATATACATATTAAAGGAATTATTATAAGAATATATTTTAAAATTAATTTCATTATTTTTCAAGTTCTATTTGTCTTTTTTGTAACTTAGTAAAAGGCTCTACATCCATTCTTTTTGGAGGTGTTTTTCCTCCTCTCCACAGCCACCATCTTGCTCTTCTAATATCATTAAAATATAATATTAACGAAGGAAAATAAAATAATAACAATAAGGTGCCAAATAAAACTCCAAATGCAACAGAAATAGCCATTGGTATTAAAAATTGTGATTGAAAACTTGTTTCTAAAATTAAAGGAAAAAGTCCTACAAAAGTTGTTATTGTAGTTAATATTATAGGCCTAAATCTACTATTTCCAGCTGCTAGAACAGCTTTTTTAATATCCATTCCTTCCTCAAGATTTCTATTAAATCGATCTAACATAACAACAGCGTCATTTACTAAAATTCCAATAAGTGCGATTACCCCCCATACACTTAATGTTGAAAATGGTTTCCCCATTATTCCGTGTCCTAGAATAGCACTGAAAACACCAACTGGTATAACCATTAAAATTAATCTTGATTGGTAGAAAGATTTAAAATTTAGAGAAATTGTAATAACTATTAAAATGATACTGATTAAAAAGGCAATTCCTAATCTTTTTCCACTATCAGCAGCTCTTTCTGCTTGTCCCATAATTTTATATTTAACATTAGGGAAAAATAGAGATAGATTTTGCAGATAATCTTTTTCAATTTGATCATTAACTACGCCCGAATATTCAGCGTCAAATAAAGATGCATCAACTCTAATTTCTTTAGTTCCATCTATATGATTAATTTTTACACGACCTCTTTTGTATTCATATTCTGCTAGCTCACTTAAATTAATTAGTTGTCCAAACTTTGTTTTTATTTTTATTTTTTCTAGATCTTGTATACTATTTCTATCTTTTTCTGGGTATTGTACCCAAATTTTTACTTCATCTCTACCAATTATTAATCTTTGGGCCTCTTCTCCAAAGAATCCCTGTCTTATTTGTTTATATATATCAATTTCTGTAAAACCTAAAGAGTATGCTTTTTCTTTTAGTTTTAAATGTAATTCTCTGTTACCAACACCACCATTATCTAATACTTCTTTGACTATGTTAATAGTTGATATTTTTTCTTTTAACCATTCTACGGATTCTTTTAATTCCACATCATTTTCAGACTGTAATGATATTGAAACTTCTTTTCCAAATTGTTGAGCTCCACCAAAGGTTATTTTATCCATTTGTGCTATTGAATCTTTACTAATTCTGCTTTGTAGGTCATTCGTCATTTGTATCGTAGAAATTAAATCATTTTCTTTAGATGAAATTCTTATGGAACCAACATTTGCTCCTGAAACACCTAAGTTTTCAGTGAAACCTATTGAATAGGACACATTAGTAATAATTGAGTCATTAAATTTTTCTATTAATTCTTTATTATAATCTTGTATAATTGAGTCACAATATTTCAAGAAATTTTCTGTTCTAAATTCGCGTTCGCCAGGCTTATAGGCAAATTCAATTTTAACTTCATTAAAAGGAACAGAGGGGAAGAAAGTCCACCTGATAGTACCATTAATCAACAATACTAATACTAAAGAAATAAATATAATAGGTGTCCATACATGATATCTGTAATTATTAATAAATTTTTTGTTCAGATTATTATATTTATCTCTAAGTTTAATAATAAAATTTTCTACATTTTTTTTAATTTTAGAGAAAATTGTATTTTTTTCCTTTGTAAATACTTTTTTATTAGATAGATGAGAAGGTAATATAAGGAATGCTTCAATCAAAGAAAATAATAATGCAGCAATTACACTAAAAGCCATTTCTTCCATCATTTCCATTTCACCACCAACAAATAACAGTGTTGAAAATGCAAACACTGTAGTTAGAACTGAAGTTAATACAGGTGTAACTACTTCCATCGTACCGTCTAAGGCAGCTTTCATTGGAGGTTTCCCTCTTTCAAAATGACTATAAATATTTTCTGCAATAACAATACCATCATCTACTAAAATTCCGACAACTAAAATCATTCCAAATAAGGAAATCATATTTATTGTCATTCCATAAAGAATTCCAATAGATATCATTCCAACAAAAGAAAATGGAATTCCGAAGGCTACCCAGGCTGATAATCTAAAACTTAAGAAAAATCCTAAAACAATTAAAACTAAAATTAATCCTAAAATTAAGTTATCACTTAAAGTTTCAATTCTTTGATCTAACATATCAGAGAATTGAAATAAAGTTAATATTTCAAAATCTTTATTTTCAGAATTAAATTTGTCAATATAGCTTTCTAAAGCATTAGCGATTTTTTTTAAATCTTCATCTGGCGTTTTCTTAATAATAAAACTAATAGATCTTTGTCCATTAACATAAGATTTAATTGGTATTTCGGAGAATTTCATTTCTACAGACGCAATGTCTTCTAATCTAACAATACCTCCGTTGATATTTGACTGTATAACTATTTTTTTTATTTCTCCAGCAGTGTTTTTTCTATTGTTAGATCTAATAATAATTTCATCTTTTTTAGTTTTTATACTTCCTCCAGAAATATCAATATTTGACATTTTTATTTTATTAGAAACTATATCAAAATTTAGATTATGTCTTAAAAGTTCATTTTCATCTAATTCAACGGAAATAATAATTGGAGAATATCCAATGACTTCTAATTGACTAATATTATCATCACTCAATAAATCTTTTTCAATCTGATCAGATTTTTCTTTTAATTTCCATAGGTCGTCTGGTCCATTTAATGCATAAAATCCAACAGTATTTCCCATTCCACCCATTCCTCTGGATTTTTGTTTTTGTATTGTTGGTTTTTCAGCACCCTCTGGGAAGGAATATATAGCATCTACTGAATTTTTAATTTCTTGTAGAATTTCATCAATATTAAATCCTGCATATGTTTTAACTGTAATCTGAGAAATATTTTCAGAACTACTTGAGGTAATTTCTTCTATTCCCTCTATTCCATTTAATGATTCTTCGACTCTAGTAGTTATTCCCTGCTCTATTTCTTCCGGCGAAGCTCCTGGATACGCTACATTTATATAGATTTTATTTGGAGACAATTCAGGAAAAAAAGATCTTGGCATTATACTTAAACTTATAATCCCAACAAGTGCTGTCACAAGTATTATTGCATTTGA